>NZ_BAAHZP010000002.1:0-604391 GCF_054600795.1 Photobacterium sp. R1 | reverse complement strand
GTTTTGTCATTGAACACCTCATTTACGGTGGAGACTTTACCACCTAATTTGGTGTCCGGGATCATTAAACCACTACATATGTTAAAGCTATTGTAGTAGTGTGGGTATTTTGTTCTATGGATCGCAAAAAATATAATAATTCAATGTATTTCATATGTTTTGTGAATTTCAACCGCAAAAATAATTGAGACATCATGCATGTTATGCAACTATGTGCTTGTTCAATATGCGACATTGAATGTGATTATGATTTATTAAAAGTGAAGATATCATATAAATATAAAGTAAATTCAATCAGGTATATTGTTAGTTGAAATTATATATTTGTATTCACTTTAGAATAATCATTGATTTTTATCATGCTATATAAAGGAAATAATATGTTTGATAATGTTGTAAAAATTCTGCGTCAAAAAAAATCGAAAAAACAAGATTTTAAAGTACTAAATGAAAAGGAAATTGAAGTGATTGTTGGTGGATACAATCGCAAAGATCATAGTCGCGGTGCAGGTAGAGATAAACCAGGTTTATAATAAATAAAAATCATAGGCACTATACCATAGTGCCTATTTTATGTTTTATATCTTAATGTAGAATGGATCATGAATACGGAAGTTACAACTCAAATATTTGATAAGATTCAAATTATAGTGAAGGTTTCAGAAAGGTGTAACCTAAATTGTAGTTATTGCTATTATTTCAATGGATCTGACCAAAGCTATAGGCAAAGGCCTGCCATTTTCAAAAAAGATGTCGTAGAAAAATTAATCTCCGATCTATCAAATATGATGATGTCTGGAGTAAAAATAAATAATCTAGATATTGTATTTCATGGAGGAGAGCCTCTTCTCTTAAAAAGAAAGTATCTTAAAGAGATTTTGGAAAACTTCCGTTCTAAATTTGAAAACAAGACAAACTTGACTTTTGGTGTTCAAACCAATGGAACACTTGTTGATCAATCGTTTATTGATCTTGTTAATGAATATTCTATTGGTGTAGGTGTTTCTATCGATGGCAACAAGTTTATTCATGATAAATTTCGAGTTTATAAATCGGGTCGTGGGAGCTTTGACGATGTTGTCCGAGGAATAAAGATGCTTCAGGAGGGGATTGATCTGAATAAAGCTCCAGCTGTTGGTGTAATTTCAGTAGTTTCAAATAAGGAAGATCTCCTCAGTACTTATAGCTATCTTGTTGATGAGATGGATATCGAACGTATAAGCTTTTTATATCCAGATGCAACACATGATGAGTGGACATCTGATACATTTTTTGATGTAAATAATCTTGGTGAAGCTCTTTTAGGTTGTGTAGAAAAGTGGTCAGAAAAACCTGAAATTGCGTTCAAGAATATTAATGATTATCTTGATGCTTTAAGAAACTATGATTACATTGAAGATGAAAAAACGATGACAATTGAATTGAATTCGATTTCTAAAAGTCAATTCACACCATTTAGAATGGTTATTGTAAGAAGTGATGGTGGGCTTTATCATTATGATAGATTCCTACCGGCTGAAGCAGATAAACTTCTAGCTGCTAGTGATGAAAGCAATATTAGAAATATTTATTTTCTAGACTATTTAAACTCTAATACATTTGTGGAGATAGATAGAATATATAAAAATAAACATGAAAAATGTGATGCTTGCCTTTACAAAACAATTTGTGGAGGGGGAGATCTACAACACAGATACTCAATAAAAAATGGTTTTAATAATCCCAGTATATATTGCAATGATATAAAGTATCTTTTTGATAAAACTAATGAGAAACTAATAGCATCAGGATACCCGGAAAATGAAATCAAAGAGAAACTTGGAAATAGATTTTTAATTTGAGTAATACGTAGTCAGAAGATTTCTTAAATAATTTGAGGTTATCATTATAGTGGGATAAGAATTTTCTGGTTCTTATTTCTACAGAGGGTATCATCTTGATTGAATTTTATCGATGCCAGATGGAATGAATTTCATTGGGGACAGTAATTATCGTTATACATATGTAGTAAATCATAAATGATCGCTATTGATTTGATGAGATAAAATCATTCTTTGACATAGGAAGCATTAAAAATTATTAAATCTTTTCTCAAACATGGTTTTGATTTTCAATTGTCTTATTATGATGTTGTAATCGTTCAGACGTTATTATTAGACATTGATGGTTATTTTTCTACTTTGATGGTTTTTACTGAGTAAGTTAGGCAAGGGGGTATTTTTTCGAATAATTGGAAAAATATTGTAAATTTTATCTTATTCACTTTTGAGTGGAAAATTAGAAATTTAAACAGGATTAAACATGACAGAGAAATCTTTCGAAGTATTGAATGTATGAAAAAATAACGAGATTTTTACGGCGTTTCGCTCTAATGGTTTTGCCATCGTGTCAATTAAAACTGATAATGTAAAGCAAGTAAATCATGGGATTAGATAATAAACAAGAGAGTCTTTTCAGGCCTGAAGTTTTTGAGAACGAACAGTATCGGCTATGTGGTACTATTAATTTAGCAAATTCACATAAAACAAGATATATATTTGTAGTCGTTTTAATTTTATTTATTTCGATTTTGTTTTATGTTCTATCGTTTGACTATTCTAGAAAAACAGTTGTCCATGGTATGATAGAAAGTAGCTCGGGGATTATAAGAGTTGAGCCAAGGTATAATGGGGTTGTTAATAAGATCTACATTAGAGAAGGTGACTTGGTTAATAATGGTGATAACCTTTTCTCTATCGTATCTGAAGACTATTATGATGATACCTCTTACCTAAGTTTATTATTATTCGAACTGAAACTTCAGGAGGGGAATTTAAAAAATGAAATTAAGCGTAATCAAGAGCTTCTTTTGAACTTTAAGAAGCTAATAAAAGTGAAATTGGAAGCAGCACGAACGGAAAAATTATATTTTGAATCTCGGATTACCCAACTGAATGAACAGTTAATAAATAAAGAGGAAATTATAAATTCATCATATGAATTGCTGCAGGATGGTTTAGAAAACTCTCTTGATCATTATATATTAATTGATGAATTAATAGAGTTGAAACTGAGGATAGAGGAAAGCAATTTTGCATTGCGATCATGGCAGTCAAAAATAAGCAATATTGAAATAGAATCATCTGATTATGAGATTAAAAATAGAAAAAATGAAAATATTATTCTCAATCAATTGTCGGATGTTAAAAAGGAAATATTAAAATTAAAAAATAGTGGTGAAAAAATCATAAAGGCAACTAAAAAAGGGCTGGTGAGTTCGGTCAATATCAATGTTGGAGATTATATTGATGAAGCCAGTTCTCTGGCAATGATTATACCCTATGGTTCTAAACTGATTGCAGAGTTAGAAATTAATACCCAATCGTCGGCTTTTATTGAAAACGGAGACACAGTTCAACTTCAAATTGATGCTTTTCCATATCAAACATTCGGTTTTATCTATGGTAAAATATACTATGTAAGTGATGCCGTTCATTTTAAGAAACTGGAAAGTTCATCTGAACCTTATTACATTAGTAGAGTTATGATCGATAAACCATATTTAGTAATAAATTCTCAAAAAGTATACCTGAAAAGAGGTATGAAGGTTAAGGCAGATATTATTCATGAGAAAAAGACTGTTTTTAAGTGGATTATTGATAACTTTAGCTCAATTAGATTTGATAAAAACTAAAGTCCATCGTCCTGATGGGTGGGGAAATCAGTTCCTGGATCAGTTCCTGGATCAGGTCTGGAGTATATACCATCTTTGATTTTTTCGTTATTTCTACAACAGAGGAATGAACAGCAACAAGAGCAGATATGAGAAATAATCATACGTTTTCTGGCTTTACCAATATAATATTTGGGTTTCCAAAAAAATGCTCTCACGCACTAACTGGAACATTTTCAAGTGAAGTACGTAATCGCATTTATAGATGTTTTGGTAGTTTTAGCTGTCAAAGAGTCAAGCTGAATAAATTTTGTTTATTTATTGAAAAATACTACTCAATTGCTATTTGATTTGTTAGGAACGGTTAAAGGCCGTGCGGGTATGAGGGTTTTAAGAAATTTAAAAATGTTTGAAAAAGACTTACTGAGTAATCATTTTTAGTAAAGGCTATAGTGTTGATATAGCTGGAGTTAGCTAGGAAATCATTTGGGCATACGTGAAATATCTGGAACAGGTTGAGAACCAGTAAGAAAGAACTCAATTTCTTTGGGTTTATCTTTGAGTAAATTTGTTTTTTTAGCGAGCAAACCATTGTCCCGTTTCAAGGGGAAAGCAAAACCACTTTTTGAGATGGTGGGTCTTGATCATCAATATTTTAAGGGATTTACACCTATATGGGAATAAATTTATCAATACACAGGAAACTTCCAATAATTCAGCAGTCTGAGGTTGCAGAATGCGGTCTGGCTTGTATTGCGATGATTTCATCTTATTATGGGAATCGAATGGATTTGTCCTATCTTCGTTCACATTATGCAACAAAATTTAATGGGATGAATGTACAGCAGTTGCTTGATATAACGGAGAAAATTGGTTTTTCATCGAGAGCTATACGATGTGAAACTGATCAAATTGAAGCGGTTGAGCTACCATGTATAGCTCATTGGAACATGAATCATTTCATTGTTATAAAAAAAATTGGAGTAAATAAAGTTAAGATTCATGATCCAGCTTTAGGAATAAAAACAATCTCTCGAGATGAGTTTAGTCGGTGTTTTACTGGTATAGTTGTAGAGTTGATACCGACAATTAATTTCAAAAAAAATGATTATAGAGATAAAATTAAGCTAAGTCAACTTTGGGCAAGTATTAAAGGTGCAAGAACAAGTTTTTTTTATTTAATAAGTCTTTCATTTATTATTCAAATCTGCATTCTTGCATTCCCTTATTATTCTCAATTCGTGATAGATGAAGTAATTACATCAAATGATAAAGGTATGTTGAAAACTGTTGCTTTTGGATTCGGGATACTACTTTTGTTTCAAGTTTCAGTATCCGTATTTAGAAGCTTATTGATTGTAAGGGTTTCATCATTGTTAAACTTACAATTAGCCATTAACGTTTTTAGTCATTTGTTAAAATTACCGATTAATTTTTTTGAAACAAGGCATACTGGAGATTTGGTATCAAGGTTCAACTCTTTAACATCCATAAAAGAAATTCTATCACAGCGAATTGTAGAAGTTATTGTCGATGGATGTATGGCTTTGTGCACTGTTGTTTTAATGTTTTTATATAGTCCTTTTTTAGTACTGCTAGAAGTTTCAGTCATTTCCATTTTTGTATTCTCAAGATTAGTAACAATATCCTATTTAAAGCAAAGGCTTAATGATATTATTGAATCAGAGGCTTCTGAACAAACATTTTTTATCGAAACCATACGAAATATTTCAGCTATTAAGCTTTTATCCTCCATTTCTAAAACTAAAAATAAATGGCAAAACCTCTACACCGACGTTATAAACTCTGAGATATATCGTTCTAGAATTGAAATTTTCATGAAAAGCTCTCAAGATTTAATTCTTGGCTTTGAAACTATATTGGTTATGTACATAGGAGCTGGATTAATTTCAGATGCCGAAATAACTTTAGGTATGTTTTTTGCTTTTATTAGTTATAAGTTGATGTTTACAAATTCTATGGTTAAAGCTTTTGACTCGATATTGGAAATTAGGATGATGAGTGTGCATCTTAAAAGAGTTTCTGATATCACTAATCAAGGTCATGAATTATATAGACATGGTGTTTTGCCATATGAGCCATGTAGTGGTTCTCTTGTTCTTGAAAATGTTTCCTTTCGTTACGGTAAAGACGAGCCTTATCTTTTCGAAGGTATTTCATTGTGTGTAAAATCGGGTGAATCTATGGTAATAACAGGAGAGTCGGGGGGAGGGAAGTCAACTTTACTTAAAATTATGTCAGGTATCTTACAGCCAACGGAAGGTCGAATTTTAGTTGATGGGCGTGATATTAATAAAATTGGTCTTGATAATTATCAGAATGATATAGCTGCGGTAATGCAAAATGACTCACTTCTATCTGGTACAATCATTGAAAATATTACCTTTTTTGACTCAGAACCAGACTATGAACATGTTATAAATTGTGCAAAGGTAGCCAATATACACGACCATATATCTTCCTTACCTATGGGGTATTACAGTGTCGTCGGTGATCTTGGAAGTAACTTATCAGGCGGTCAATCTCAAAGAATTCTACTCGCGAGAGCTTTATATCGGAGACCAAAAATACTTTTTTTAGATGAAGCTACAAGCGCTCTGGACATAGATTGTGAAAAATCTGTGTGTGCTGAGCTATCTAAGCTTGATATGACACGCATCATGATAGCTCATCGAGAGGAATCAATAAAAATGTCACATAAGAAATTAGAGTTGAGTTAATTGTTTTACTTCAACCAGACCTGACACTTCACTCAGAATGAGTGACTCATTTTGATTAAAGATACTAAATCTGAAATCAAATAAACTAAGAGGTAATTTTCATACATCATAGCAGAACTCAGAGATTTTTGCGTAAAGTTGGCATCCTAAATTCAGCAGAAACACTCGTAAAATCACAGCTGGTTAAAATGGATGGTATTGAACTAATTAGTCAAAATTGTAGAATATTAACTTCAAGAATCGTGCAGCTTAGAGTCAGTGTGTTCAATATTTTGTGTCTTTCCTACAGGAGCGACACATGATCGCTGAAATCATGAAGTAATACACATGTCATACACGCTTCAGACATGTGTTGGTCTTGTGGTTGATTCGATTTTCATTGATTCGACGGCGGATAAATCCGCCGTCTGGGATTGTTCTGTGTTAGTCCAGAATAATATGCGGGATAAACATCGATGTATCTTTGGTGATATAACCTACATCTTCACGAATCGTCAGGCCTGCCGGTTCATCATTAATCAGCCAGCTGCCAATCAGCATATGGTGATTCCCAAAACGCGGGAGTTGCGTGTATTGCTGAACGATGTAGCCTTCTTCCCCATAGGGGCCGGGCTCGTGTTGCAGCAGTTCACCACCGCGATGCACACTGATATTTGAGCCTTCCCGGCTGAAAATCGGTTTCTTCACGAAATCAGTCAGGCTGGCAGCCTTCGGATCATCGGAAAAGTAGGATGCCAGCAGGTTCGGATGATTCGGGAACATTTCCCATAACAGCGGCAGAATGGCTTTATTCGAACTGACGCTCTTCCACATGGGCTCCAGCCAGTTCACATTGGCCGTTTTCAGATATGCGGCATATTCTTCCCGGAACATAAACTCCCAAGGATACAGTTTAAACATCCAGCGAATGGGCGTATCGTCCAGATCGGTAAATTCGCCGTCTTCATTCACGCCGATATCTTCCACGTAAACAAACGAAATCTTCAAACCGGCTTCTTTGGCACAGTCTTCCAGATACTGAACGGTATCTCTGTCTTCAATGCTGTCGCGGCAACAGGCAAAATGCAGTGTTTGTCCCGGCTGATAGGTGCCTAAGGTAGCCATCCGCTGAATCATCAGTTCCTGAATCAGGTTAAACTGATCGGCACGTCTTGGTAGTTTGCCGGCATTAACCTGATCTTCCAGCCACAGCCATTGCCAGAAGCTGGCTTCATACAGGGACGTCGGCGTATCACTGTTAAATTCAAGTAATTTTGCCGGTTGTTTGCCATCGTAGGAAAAATCCAGTCGCCCGTACAAGCTGGGCGCTTTTTGTTTCCAGGAACTGACGATGAGATCCCACATGTTTTCCGGGATCTGGAATTTTCTCAGCAGCGCTTCGTCTTTCAGGACCTGGTCGACAGCCTCCAGGCTCATTTCATGCAGTTCAGCAGTTGGTGCTTCCAGTTCTTCTTCAATCTGTTTGAGACTGAACTGGTAGTAACGGTCTTCCATCCAGTACGGCTCACCGTCCAGCGTATGAAAGCGAAATCCAAATTCGTCGGCGAGGTTTTTCCAGTTGGGGCGGGGAGTAATGGGTACCTGAATCATGCTACTGCTCGAATATGAAAAACAGAGCGACATTATTGTGCGGCTCTTCGCAGAAAGCAAAGTCTGCTCGTGTCTGTCAAGACTGACTTAGATCCTGATCGCATTCCATTGAACGCTTTATACATTACATATACAATCCGTATATCAATCATATAATATCGAGTCAAATCATGGGAATCGTGAAAATCTCGGATGAACTGCACGAGGAAATCCGGAAAGCCAGTCAGATGATGTCACGCTCAATCAATGCCCAGGCTGAGTTTTGGATCAAAATGGGTCTGCTGGCGGAAATGAATCCTGACCTGACCTATAACGAGCTGATTCGGAAGTTGCTCCTCAGCGACGCGGAATCAGTCCGGGAATTAATGCATGAACAAAATTAATCTGAAAACGGCCGAAGAAATTGAACTGATGCGGGAATCCGGCCGGCTGCTGGCTTCGGTCTTCAAGATGCTGGATGACTATATTGCAGCGGGCGTCTCGACGATGGCGATTAACGATAAGGTCGAGACTTTTATTACGGGCGAGCTGGCTGCCAGACCTGCCAGTAAAGGTCAGTATGATTACCCATATGTGTTGAACACCTCGATTAACGAAGTTGTGTGCCATGGCATGCCGGATGAAAATCGTGTGCTGAAGTCTGGCGACATCATCAATGTGGATATCACGCTGGAGAAAAACGGATTCATTGCTGACTCCAGTAAAATGTATTGCATTGGCGAAGTTGAACCCCGTGCCATGCGCCTGGTGAAATGTACCTATGAGGCCATGTGGCAGGGAATTAAACAGGTGCAGCCCGGCGCGACACTTGGCGACATTGGTTATGCGATTCAAAAGCATGCAGAAAGCCATGGTTATTCTGTTGTTCGTGAGTATTGTGGTCACGGGATTGGTCGAGAAATGCATGAAGACCCGCAGGTACTTCACGTAGGCCATCAAGGACGCGGGCTGCGCTTACAGCCGGGAATGACGTTCACCATTGAACCGATGATCAATGAAGGCACGTTCAAAACCAAAACGAAGAAAGATGGCTGGACGGTGGTTACGAAAGACAAAAAATTGTCGGCGCAATGGGAGCACACGATCCTGGTGACAGACACCGGCTATGAAGTGCTGACGCTCAGAGCGGAAGAACAAAGCATCTGAACAATTGCTTCGACATGGCTACAAAATAATTGACCAGGCAGCCCATCGTTCTATCCGGCTGCTTTTTTTATACCGTCGAAAAACGGATCGTCTTGAAATTTATCCTTAAAGTCAGCATTGTGCTCAGAATTGAGCACAGCATCAGGGAGTACGATGATCATGTCTTTTTCATTCACCACCGAACCGGCGGATGACGATCTGCTTGCGATTCGTGAGGGATTGCGCGCGCATAATCTGCCACATCTTAGTCAGATTGAGCATCAGCCAGTGGCATGTTTTTATCAGGACGAACAAGGCCAGAAATTGGGCGGGATCAGCGGCGCGGTTTGGGGGAACTGGTTGCAGATTGATTTTCTTTGGGTGGACCCAAGCTTGCAACATCTGGGGATTGGCGGCAAATTACTGACGCAGGTTGAGCCGTATGCCAGAGCACAGGGCTGCCACTCTGTTTTGCTGGATACTTTCAGCTTCCAGGCGCGCCCGTTTTACGAGAAACAGGGCTATCACTGCGTGATGACGCTGGAGGATTTTCCGCGTCATTCGAATAAACATTTCATGATGAAATCGCTTGTGGATGAATGACATGGTATCGATTCACACAAAACGCCTGACCATCTGTCCGCTCACGGAATCAGATACAGATTTTATTTTTGAGCTGTATAACACCACTGGCTTTAAACGTTTTGTCGGAGATAAACAGCTGCATTCGGCACAGGATGCACGCCACTATCTGACAAAAAATCTGATGTCGATGTACGAAACGCCCGGGATGGGGCTGTTTCGGATTGCGTTGCAAGGCGATGATATACCGATTGGTATCTGCGGCCTCATCAAGCGAGACAGTCTGGATGATATCGATTTGGGTTACGGCTATTTACCTGCTTTTGAAGGGCAAGGATACGCCTTCGAAGCGGCAGAGGCGATGATGACCCTTGCTCGTAAGGAAATGGCTTTAAGGCGGTTGGTGGCAATCACGGATTCAGCGAATGTCCGTTGCATCAGCCTGCTGACCCGGCTGGGATTCAGTTTTGAGAAAAATCAGGAATCCTTGCCCAATGGCGGGTATCTGGCTTTATACGGTATTGCACTGTGAGAGAAGGAGGACGCGGTGTCTGAACAGATGACAGAGAAAGAAAAGATGATGGCCGGGCTGGAATACAATGCCCGGGACGAAGCATTGGTCAATGATCGCAAGCAAGCCAAAATCATGTGTCACCGCTTTAATCTGGCTGACCCGAGCGATATGGCGGCCCGGATGGCGATTCTGGCTGAGCGGGTTCAGTTTCGTGGTGATGCCCATATGGAGCCGTCTTTCTATTGTGATTACGGCTATAACATTGAGCTCGGGCCGAATTTCTACTCAAACCATAACCTGACGATTCTGGATGTGTGTAAGGTGACGATTGGTGAAAATGCATTCATCGGGCCGAATGTCATGATCTCTGCGGCGACGCATCCGATTGATCCGTTGGAGCGACTGAAAACCGAAGACGGCGCACCGGTGTGGATTGGTGATAATGTCTGGCTGGGCGGGAATGTTTCTGTTCTGCCGGGGATTCGTATCGGCCATAACTGTGTGATTGGCGCGGGGAGTGTCGTGACCAAAGACATTCCGGATAACTGCGTTGCGGCCGGTAATCCCTGCCGGGTGATCCGAACGATCACGCCTTCCGCGAAGGCAGAAGCACTGGCCGACTGACCGGAAAAGAAGCCGCTGAAACAGCGGCTTTTCTTATTGTTTCTCAGGCGTTTTCCAGCACGGTCTCGGTGCGGACTGTGGTTGCGATATGGTTCAAAATCATGTCTGCGGCTTTCTCGGCAATCGCAATCGTCGGTGCGTTGGTATTCCCGCTGATCAGCGTTGGCATGATGGAGGCATCCACCACACGCAGTTTTTCAATGCCGTGGACCCGGAGCTGGTCATCGACGACGGCCATTGGGTCGTGCCCCATTTTGCAAGTCCCGACCGGGTGGTACACGAGGCCAATATGCTGTCTGATTTTCTCAAAAATGGCTTCGTCGGATTCTGCCTCAATCCCTGGCGCCAGCTCATCTGCCCGGTACGTATCAAAAGCAGGCGCAGCCAGAATTTTACGGAGCTGACGGATCCCATTGACGAGCACCTGCTTATCTTCTTGATGGGCAAAGAAATTGAAGTCGATTTCCGGTTCAGCCATCGGGTCGGCAGATGCCAGCCTCACTGTCCCTGTGCTTTTGGGGCGCAAAACACAGACATGGCAGGAATAACCATGCTGAGACATGAGTGACAGATTGCGGCCGCAGTCATCAAACAGCAGCGGCAACATGTGCAGCTGAATATCCGGGCGATCCAGTTCATCACGGGATTTGATAAAACCACCGGCTTCAGAAATCGGGCTCGCCAGCTTTCCTTCTTTTTTCAGCATATATTTCAGAGTATCAGGCACCATGCGTAACACACCGCCGACAGAGGCGGTGATGCCGTCTTTTTTCCTGCTTTTCACCAGCACACAGGCGTCGACGTGTTCCTGCAAGTTGTGACCCACACCCGGCAAATGAAGTTTGCAGTCGATGCCGTGCTCAGCCAGATGTGCCTGATCGCCAATACCTGACAACATCAGTAACTGAGGCGAGTTAATCGCGCCGCCGCTCAGAATAATTTCTTGCCTGACGTGAACTGAATGCGTCTGACCTTTATTCAGAAAGGTAACCGCGACCGCCTGTTTATTCTCGATGGCTATGCTTTGTACCCTGGCTTCGGTGATCACAGTCAGGTTGGGGCGCGCCATTGCTGGTCGCAGATAGCTGCGTGCGGCCCCGCAGCGCTGACCGTCTTTGATCGTGTACTGATAAAACCCAATCCCTTCCTGCTCCGGGCCATTGAAGTCCGGATTATATGGAAAACCAGCTTGCTGACCCGCTTTCACAAACGCATGATTTAGTGGGAACTGCGCCGGAAGGTCACTGACATAGAGCGGTCCCTGGTCACCATGAAGTGCGTCGCTGCCCCGTTCGTTGCATTCTGCTTTTTTAAAATAATGGAGTAAGTCATTGAAACCCCAGCCCTGATTGCCGAGTGACGCCCAGTGATCATAGTCCTCCTTCTGACCGCGGACATACAACATCGCGTTCACTGAGGAACTGCCGCCCAGAACTTTCCCTCTGGGGACAAAAACAGGTTGTCCCTTTCGCAGGGCCGGGTCTGATTTGGCGTTGTAAGCCCAGTTATACTTTTTAGAAAACATAAAACAGGCAAAAGCGCCGGGCGTGCTGACCAAAGGGGTCTTTTCAGAAGGGCCGGCTTCCAGCACCAGAACTGAGTATTGTCCGCTTTCGGATAAACGATTGGCCAGTACACATCCTGCTGAACCTGCGCCAATCACAACATAATCGTAATGAGAATTCATTGTGCCTCCTTGCGAGTATCGTTTGAGAAATTATCAAAAATTTAACAAGCAGAGATATGCCACAGGCGCCAAATGATTATCTTCAGAGACGAATTGATATTTATTTCAGCCTCATGACAAAGAACCAGTGCAAAATCATGATTTTATGCGTAATCGCTTGCGTATGCACCGGATCACATTTCTGGACAGTTATTCAAAATCATCAGTGCAACATCATGCATTGGGCATTAGGATCACTTTGTCTCTTCGTAGATCACGATGTGAAAAAGGATGTCACTGTGCTGAAAGTTATTTCCAGATTCGTAGCCGCGACTTTGTGGTTACTGATCGCTGTTGCTCCTGCTTTACTTGGATTATTACTCGCCGGACCTGTGTGTCTGATATTAGGTGATTTAAATTTACCGATCGTTGCCAGCTTCACCGTGATTGGTTTCGTGGTTGGGGCTGTCTGGGCGGAACGGGTCAGAACCGGTATGGGCCTGTCAGAATTCTGGGGCAGAGTGATGGCAAATCCAGAGTTAGACCGCTATTAATTCATTCCGGGACGGATGATGAAACGTGCTCTGCTTTTCCTGACACTGCTTGGCATTGTGCTGCCTTACGGTGCTTTTTTACCTTGGCTGCTGGAACATGGCCCGGATCTTCCCCTGTTTTTCAATCAAGCGATCGCGAATCCTGTCACCATATTTGCATGGCTGGATGTCCTGATTTCAGCGGTGGCTTTACTGCTGTGGATTGTGGTCGATGGCCAGCAGCATCAGATCCGTCATCGCTGGCTGGCGGTGATTGGAACACTGACGATTGGCGTGTCCTGTGGTTTACCGTTTTACCTGTACCTGAGAGTCAGCCAGCGTCAGTAATGCTTTGAATCGTTGGTTTGCTCTTGTGCTGTCATCGGAATCAATACTGTCTGTGTAAAATTCACAAACCATGGTAAATATAAGCACAAAAACCAAAGCTCCCGGTGATTCCATTTCTTTCTGTGATGCTCAGAAATTCCTGAGTTTGCGCGCAATCCATCGTAAATGAATCTGAGTTTTCCCTTTTCCGGAGAAAGCCATATAGGATAGTGAAGATGAATTGCAGTACTGATGATTGGGTATCAACCGAAAGCAAGGAGTGAAAGCGATGTATGAAATGATCGTTGGGCTGGATGTAACCGATGATGAAGTTTATTCAAACTATCGTCATGCCATGAAACCTATTCTGTCTGCTTATGGCGGGAGTTTTGGTTACGATTTTCAAGTGTCTGAAGTGTTGTTGTCTGAGGTGACTGAACCTATTAACCGCGTGTTTACGATTCGTTTTCCCAATGAGTCCCGTAAAAACGAATTCTTTACCGATCAGGACTATGTGAAGGTAAAAGAGCAATTTTTTTCGAAGTCTGTGCGGCATACAACAATTATCGCCCGCTTTGAATCTGATGCGTTCTGATGATAATGTTTTGAGCATATTCTCTGCTGGTGAGATCTCAGCGATCCCACCAGCTTTTTATTTGAGTCGGTAAAGGGAAAGCATGGGTTCAGAGAAAGTCGTGCTGATTACGGGGGCCAGTCGGGGGATTGGCGCAGAATCAGCGAAATTATTTGCCCGGCAAGGATATGCTGTTTGTATTAATTATATTGCCAATGCAGAAGCAGCAGAAAAAGTCAGACAAGCCATTCTTGAAGAAGGCGGCATATGTATCATGGTACAGGCTGATGTTTCAAAAGCTGATGAGGTCAACCGGTTATTTGAAACGGTTGACCGGGAACTGGGGCGTCTGACGGTTCTGGTGAACAATGTGGGTATTTTACAGACTCAGTCGCGCGTTGAGGATATTTCAGAAGAACGCTTTTTGAATGTATTACAGACCAATGTGATGAGTTGTTTCCTGTGTTCAAAAGAAGCAATGAAACGGATGTCGACGAAGCATGGCGGCTCCGGCGGCAGTATTGTGAATGTGTCTTCAGGTGCATCGAAAAGCGGCTCACCGAATGAATATGTTGACTATGCAGCATCGAAAGGGGCGATGGATAGCTTTACCCGGGGACTGGCCTTGGAAGTCGCGCAGGAAGGCATCCGGGTGAATGCTGTCAGACCTGGTCTGATTTATACCGACATTCACGAGTCTGGTGGCGAGGCCGAGCGGGTTGAGCGTCTGAAATCAGTGATTCCTTTGCGCCGCGGTGGTCAGGCAGTCGAGGTTGCTGAAGCCATTTACTGGCTGGCATCAGAGAAGGCTTCATTTGTGACGGGCAGTTTTATTGACCCCTCTGGCGGGCTCTGACGGCTCAGATTCAAGCTGTGAAAAAATGTGAATCAGATGGCAAGTGGCAAAGCGGGCAAATGTTGATTATATAAAGTAGGGCAGATGATGCGATCTCACAGCATCAGGAGGTCTGACATGCAAAGTAAGAATATTCGAAACTCGTCAGCGTTATTTTTTGCCCTGATTTTAATGTTTGCAACGCCATTGCTTTGGGCGCAAGAAGAAGCGCAACCGGCAAAGCCATCACTCTATGAACGTCTGGGAGGGCTGACTGCAATTTCGGTCGTGGTCAATGATCTGATCGATCAGTTAGTGATTGATGAAACATTGAATGCGAATCCGGCAATCGATGCATCCCGGAAACGGGTCCCGCCGCCTTATCTGAAATATCAGGTGACATCGATGGTTTGCCAGGTGACAGGCGGCCCGTGTACTTATACCGGTCGCGGGATGAAAGAGGCCCACGCTCACCTGAATGTGACGGAAAAAGAATGGAATCGTATGGAAACGATTTTCAAAGAACTGATGGTTAAATATGAAGTCCCGGCACAGGAACAGAAAGAACTGCTGGAGATTGTCGCTTCAACAAAGGCCGACATAGTGACCAAATAATTGCAAGAACCCAGCTCAGGCTGGGTTCTTTTTTTGATGCGTATTTTTTGAACGTTCAGTCGCTTACGCTACTTTTGCCTCAAAATGCTTCCCGAGCAGAGCGTGATAGAAGTCCTGATCGGACAGGATCCCAACCAGTTTGTTTTTGCCGCCCTTTTTGTCTTCGGTGAGTAACACGGGCTGACCGGTCCGATAGCGGATTTCCAAGGCGTCACGCATGGAAATGTCCGGACTGGCGGTCACAATCTGTTCCTGCGTCAGCCTCTCCAGATCATCCCCCTGTCGCCAGCTCTGCAGTGCTAAATCCTGCTCCTGGCGGCTAGCTGCCAGAATTTCACCGGCTTCATTGGTATTCAGACGAGTGCCTTCATGGCGGTTCAGGATCAGCATGTCTTCCAGGCTTTCCAGTTCGCTGGTTGGCGTCATCAGTGACCGGCCGCGCAGCACATTCAGCGGATTGGTGTGGGCTACGAAGTCTTTCACATATTGAGTGTTTGGCTTCAGGACAATCTCTTCCGGCTTGCCATGCTGAATCAGTTTGCCGGACTCCATAATGGCAATGTTGTTACCAATCTTCAGGGCTTCATCCAGATCGTGGCTGACGAAGACAATGGTCTTGTTCAGTTTACGCTGAAGTACCAGTAACTCATCCTGAAGCTGGCTGCGGATCAGCGGATCCAGTGCTGAAAACGGTTCATCCATCAGCAAGATGTCGCTGTCCATGGTAAAGGCACGGGCCAGACCGACACGCTGCTGCATCCCGCCGGACAGTTCGTGCGGGAACTTGTCTTTCCATTCAGCCAGACCGACCATGTCCAGTTTTTCCATCGCACGGCGACGACGTTCAGTCTTGCTGATGTTCTGCATTTCCAGACCAAAAGCTGCATTATCCAGTACGGTCAGCCAGGGCATGAGGGCGAATTTCTGGAAAACCATGGAAATTCGCTCGGTTCGCATGTGACGCAGCGTGTTCGCATCGCAACTGGCCAGGTCGACCATGTTGTCGCCGTCCTGCACTTCCAGTGTGCCGCGTGAAACGGTATTCAGGCCGTTAATGGCACGCAGCAGGCTGGACTTCCCGGAGCCGGACAAGCCCATCAGCACACAGATTTCGCCTTCTTCAATATTCAGGCTGACGTTATCGACTCCGACCACATCGCCTGTTTCATCGATAATTTCCTGACGGCTCTTACCCTGATCCAGCAGTGCCAGTGACTGACCGGTATTTTTACCGAAGATGACGTCTAAGTTTTCAATTCGAATGGCAGTCATGTTCAGCCCTCCTGATTTTTGCTGGCCGGGGTTTTACACAAGCGGTCAAGGATGATGGCAACCAGAACAATCGCCAGTCCCGCTTCAAAGCCCTGAGAAATGTTGACCGTGTTCAGGGCGCGGATGACCGGTTTACCCAGACCGTCGGCACCAACCAGAGCCGCAATCACCACCATGGACAGTGACAGCATGATGCACTGAGTAATCCCCGCCATGATGTTTGGCATTGCCGCCGGCAGTTCTACTTTGAACAGCAGCTTGGAACGTGTTGCACCGAAGGCCTGACCTGCTTCCAGCAGTTCTTCCGGTACACGGCTGATCCCCAGATAGGTCAGTCGAATCGGAGCAGCAATGGCAAAAATAATGGTGGAAATGAGTCCCGGTACAACCCCCAGACCGAACAGCACCAGAGTCGGAATCAGGTACACAAAGGTCGGAATGGTCTGCATTAAGTCCAGAATCGGACGCATCAGGGTATACAGCCACGGGCGATGTGCCGCCATGATGCCAATCGGCACGCCGACCAGCACGGAGATCGAGGTTGCGGTCAGAACCAGAACGAAGGTCTCCAGCATTTCCTGCCAGTAACCCAGATTCAGGATCAGCAGCAGCGCTGCGACAACAAAGGCAACTAGCGAAAAACTGCGATGCAGGGCCCAGGCCAGGGCTGCGGTCATCAGGATGGGGACCGCAGGCGGCATCCACTTGAAGACATCGACCAGCATCATGATCAGAGATTCCAGGCTGTAGGAAATGGCGTCGAAGAAACCGGCCGCATTGAAAGTCAGCCAGTCGACCAGGTTTGCCATCCATTCACCCAGTGGGATCTTATGATCGGTAATAAAATTCACAATAACTCCTTAAAAGGGGTACAACAAAAGCAGTCGCAGGCACCGGCATTCAGGCGCCTGCGGGAAAATCAGATATTCAGATACTTCTTCACGGCATCAGTCCCGTTGCTGCCGTCAACGGACTTCACGTTTTTCAGCCATTGATCCAGAACTTCCGGATGTTCTTGCAGCCAGGCTTTTGCCGCCGCAGCCGGTTTCATCTGGTCATCGAGGATGTCACCCATCAGTTCGTTTTCCATGTCCAGGCTGAACTGAAGGTTTTTCAGCAATTGGCCCACGTTCGGGCAGGTTTGCATGTAGTCTTTGCGAACATTGGTGTAAACACTGGCGCCGCCGTAGTTCGGACCGAAGAAATCGTCGCCGCCATCCAGATATTTCAGGTCGAAATTGTTGTTCATCGGGTGCGGTGCCCAGCCCAGGAAAACGACCCATTGTTTGCGGTTCACGGCGCGTTTTACCTGAGACACCATGCCCGCTTCACTGGATTCCACCAGACGGAAGTCTTTCAGTTCGAAAGCATTTTTGTCGATCATGTCCTGAATCAGGCGGTTGCCGTCGTTGCCCGGCTCGATCCCGTAGATGCGGCCCCGGAATTTGTCCTCGAACTTCGCCAGATCGGCAAAGCTGTGCACACCGGCATCGTAGACATATTTGGGGACGGCCAGCGTGTATTTGGCGCCTTCCAGATTGGCCCGGATCGTTTCGACAGTGCCGTTGTCACGGTATTTGGCGATATCGCCTTCCATGGTTGGCATCCAGTTCCCCAGGAAGACATCAATGTCGCCGTTTGCCATCGAGGAGTAGGTCACCGGTACAGACAGCAGCTGTGTTTTGGTTTGATAGCCCAGACCTTTCAGGACTTCGCTGGTCACGGCTGTGGTTGCGGTGATGTCGGTCCAGCCAACATCGGAGAAGCGGACGGTGTCGCACTGAGCGGCTATAGCCGGTGTACCCGCGGTGAGTACCGTGGCAAGTGCCGTAAATTTGATGGTTTTGTTGAGTGTCGTCATGACTTGTCCTTGATCCATGTTCGTTGATGTCGCCTCGTGTCTGAATGAGGCATGAGTGAGTCGGGCCAGCCGGATGACTGAAGACAGTCCTGCGCTGGCCCTGTCGTGGTTCATTTCACCATCGACGGAGTTTCTGATTCCGGACCAGTGCTTGCCACAGCGGTTTCCGGCATGGTATTGCGCTGGCTGGTTTGCCAGTTGTCTGCAATCCAGATCGGCACTCGGGCAGCCGGCAGGGCGGGTTTGCCCAGAATCTTGTCAGCGGCTTTTTCCGCGACCATGATGGTCGGCGCATTCAGGTTGCCGTTCGGAATGGTCGGGAAGACTGAGGAATCAACCACGCGCAGGTTGTTGATACCGCGGACCTGACAGTCACGGTTCAGCACTGCCATGGCGTCATCATCGCTGCCCATTTTGCAGGTGCAGGACGGGTGATACGCACTTTCGACGTTTTCACGAACCCAGGCATCAATCGCTTCGTCGCTCTGAACGGTTTCCCCCGGCTGGATTTCCTGACCACGATACGCAGACATCGCTGGCTGAGTCAGGATCTCGCGGGTCAGACGAATGGTATCCCGCCAGTCCTGTTTGTCCTGTTCGGTGCTGATGTAGTTAAACTCAATCCCCGGTTTGGCTTTCGGATCGGCAGATTTCACCCAGACGCGGCCACGGCTTTCTGGCTTGTTCGGGCCGACATGGACCTGAAAACCATGACCGTCAAAAGCAGCCTGACCGTCGTAGCGCATGGCGGCCGGCAGGAAGTGATACTGAATGTTGGGCCACTTCAGTCCGGCACGGGAGCGAATGAAAGCGCAGGACTCAAAGTGGTTCGTCGCACCCAGACCATCTTTGAACAGGATCCAGCGTGTGCCGATCAGCCCTTTGCTGATCAGGCCCAGCTTGCTGTTCAGTGTGACTGGCTCTTTGCACTCGTACTGGAAATATACTTCCAGGTGGTCCTGCAGGTTTTCCCCGACCCCCGGCAGATCGTGTCTGACCGGGATCCCGGCATCTTCCAGCACGGCTTTCGGACCGATTCCGGACAGTTGCAGCAGCTGCGGAGAACCGACAGAACCCGCTGACAGAATGACCTCTTTGCGTGCTGAGGCTGTTTGCACTGTTCCGCCACGCTCAAACTCAATGCCGGTTGCCTGCTTGCCTTCCAGCAGCACTTTCCGGCTCAGGACACCAGTCAGAAGCGTCAGGTTGCTGCGTTTCATGGCACGGCGCAGGTAGGCATTCGAGGTCGAGGCACGTACGCCGGAGTCGACCGTCATGTGCATCGGACCGAAGCCTTCCTGCTGATAGCCGTTGTAATCGTCCGTGGCCGGATATCCTGCCTGCTGACCGGCGTCAATAAAGGCCTGATACAGCGGATTGAGTGCCATATCGTTGCCGTTGCAGGTCGCCACCGGACCATTTTCGCCACGGTAAGCATCCTCGCCATCTTTCCAGTTTTCGGCACGACGGAAATACGGCAGGCATTCACGGTAGCTCCAGCCTTCCGCGCCATGTTCAACCCACTCGTCAAAATCGCAGGCATGACCACGGACATAAACCATGCCGTTGATGGATGAGCTGCCGCCCAGCACCTTACCGCGCGGACAGTGCAGCTGACGGCCATCCAGACCAAACTCCGGCTGGGTCTCAAACTGCCAGGCGTATTTGTCGCTGTTCATCGGGTACGACAGTGCCGTTGGCATCTGAATGAAAATACTCTTGTCACTGCCGCCGGCTTCCAGCAGCAGGACCTGATGCTCTCCGCTTGCTGTGAGGCGGTCTGCCAGCACACAACCTGCTGAACCGGCACCGACAATGATGTAATCAAATTCTTGCTTCATGGCGTTCCCTTTACGTCTTTTCGCGTTGGCTTGGAGTGTTTTTTCCAGATACGTGATTACGGGTAAGGGCATTCAAGATCACCCAGCTCAATCAGCACGCTTTTGGTCTGGGTATAGTGGTTCAGCGTTTCCAGGCCGTTTTCACGTCCGATTCCGGAATGTTTGTAGCCGCCAACCGGCATTTCCGCCGGTGAGCCGCCCCAGGTATTGATCCAGCAGATACCGGCCTCAATCCGGGCAATCAGACGATGTGCGCGTGACAGGTTTTGCGTGAAGATACCGGCCGCTAGTCCGTAGTCGGTGTCGTTGGCACGGCGGATCACTTCGTCCTCATCACGGAAGCGCAGCACAGACATCACCGGCCCAAAGATTTCTTCTTTCACTTGCGGCATATCATCGGTGCAGTCGGCAAAAATAGTCGGTGCGACGAAGTTGCCTTTGTCCAGACCGTTTTCCGTGACGCGATGACCACCGGCCAGCAGGCGGGCACCGGATTGTTTTCCGGCTTCAATAAAGCCCAGTACTTTTTCCAGATGCTCCGTAGAGATCAGGGCACCAATTTGGGTGCTGATGTCGCTCGGGTCGCCGACTTTCAGCCGGGCAGTGCGTGCTGCCAGACGATTCAGAAACTCGTCGTAAACAGCATCGTGTACGAAGACGCGGGTGCCGTGAGTACACACTTCGCCCTGAGTGTAGAAATTCGCCATCATGGCAGCGGAAACGGCGTTATCCAGTTGCGCATCATCAAAGACAATCAGCGGTGATTTACCGCCCAGTTCCATCGTGACGTCTTTCAGTGAGCCTGCCGCATCGGCCATCACTTTTTTTCCGGTGCCACATTCACCCGTGAATGATACTTTGGCGATTTCCGGGTGACGGGACAGCATCTGGCCGACGCGGTAGTCGCCCTGAACCACATTAAATACGCCGTCCGGTACTCCGGCTTCGGTAAAGATTTCTGCCAGTTTCAGGGCAGTCAGCGGGGTCTCTTCGGAAGGTTTGAAAATCATGACATTCCCGGCAGCCAGTGCAGGGGCCGATTTCCACATCGCGATTTGAATCGGGTAGTTCCATGCGCCGATCCCGGCACAGATCCCCAGCGGTTCACGGCGGGTATAGAAAAACTGACCGTGGCCGAGATCCTGCTGTTGACCGGAGACACTGGCGGCCAGACCGGCGTAGTACTCAATTACATCCGCACCGGTGACGATGTCGACTTCCAGTGCTTCCTGCAGTGGTTTGCCCGTATCCTGCACTTCAAGTGCAGCCAGTTCATCATTGCGTTCACGCAGTAAAGCAACAGCTTTCATCAGAATCCGGCCGCGTTCCGCACCGCTCATCGCAGACCAGATTGCGAAGCCTTCTTTGGCTGAGGCAATCGCGCGTGCCATGTCAGCTTCTGATGCCTGACCGATCTGAGCGATCACTTCGCCGGTCGCTGGATTGCGGGTTTCGAAGTACTCGCCTGAAGTGGCTTGCGTGGCTTGTCCGTGAATGTACAGGGATGTCATCGTCATACTGCTTCTGTGCTCCTGTGTCATGTCTGACAGGCTGTTTCAGCCTGTGTTCGTGCTGTGAATACTGGTCTTACTGAGACGGTGCCAGCTGTTTTTCCAGATAATCGGTAATGATGGCCTGTGCTTGGGAAGGACTGATACCGCCCGGTGTCAGTGCGCCGCGCAGCCAGATCCCGTCAATCAGCGCTGCGGTGCCCTGAGCGACAAAAATCGCCTTATCAGCGGGCAGCACCTGCTTGAGTTCATATCGCAGATGGGACAGCAGACGCTTTTCGTTCACGCGTTGTAAGCGGTGCAATTGCGGGTCATGCATTGCCTGCGCCCAGAAGGCC
The DNA here is from genome assembly GCF_054600795.1 of Photobacterium sp. R1. Lineage (NCBI taxonomy): Bacteria > Pseudomonadati > Pseudomonadota > Gammaproteobacteria > Vibrionales > Vibrionaceae > Photobacterium > Photobacterium sp. R1. Next base: position 582,190 of record NZ_BAAHZP010000002.1, on the reverse strand, counting down.
AGCCAGGTTTTGACGACCTTGTTATCCACCTGATAGCTGTCGAAATTTCCGGCGACGATGGCTTTGATTCGGCCCGGTACGTCGTGTTTATCGACTCTCGCTAAGTGTTCCATCACGGTGTGAGAGAGCTGGCGCAGGACAGAGCGCATGGTTTCCTCAAGTAAGCCGTGTTTGCCACCGAAATAGTGGTTGATAATGCCGGGTGAAACCCCGGCTTTTTTGCTGATTAGAGCCACGCTCGCACCTGCCAGACCCACTTCATCAATCGCTGCCATGGTGGCGTCGACCAATTGTGGTTTGCGGATTTCCGGCATTCCGATTTTGGGCATGATCTGTCCCTAATTCTTTTTTGATTGAACGTTTAATTAAAAACAAAATGTCACATTGATTGATCAAAGTCAAAAATTGTTTAGGGTTGTAATGTTTAGTTGTGTGTTTATTTTGTTTGAGTAATCAATGTAAACCACTGTTTTTTAGCTGATAACAATGATTTAAACCGTATGAATTTTCCCGTGACATGAAAATTTGATTTGCAGTCAAATCTTTCCCGACTTTGAGTCAAATCTCGATTCTGAAAAAGTTCATAAAAATCACAAACTTTGTTTCTATTTTTGGTGATCGTGACGATTTTTAACTTAGTTTTGACAAATCTTGTCTGCCTGTTTTTGACAATACCTGCGTTTTTTTGCTGACAAAGAAGAGCACCAAAATGCAGAATTCAAGAACACGATGGAAAAAACACTGGCCGTTACTGTTTGCTTTGACGCTGGCCGGATGTGGCGGCGGTGGCAGCTCAACATCAGAAACAGCAGCCCAGGACCGGGAACCTGTCACTGAGAGCAGTGAAACCGGCGGATTACAACCGGATGAATCGAAGAGTTCAGACCCAGTTCAACCGCCAGCCAATACCGTGGCGGATCAGACCATCGAAGTTGATGGAACAACTTACACTGAGCTGGAAAAAGCCGAAGCGGCCATTCAACCTGGCAGCAATGTTGTCATTGGGAATGGTATCTATACCCGGGGTCTGGAGATTCTGCGGGACAATGTGACGGTCACCGGCAGCGGAAACACGCATTTTCGGGGGGCACAGCTGAAGGACAAAGCCACCTTTATTGTGGATGGCGATGATGTTCGGATCGAAAACATCGAGTGCAGTCAGGTTACCGTTCCGGATCAGAACGGGGCTTGTGTGCGTCAGCAAGGTCGCGATCTGGTGTTGTCCCGGGTGTTCTTTCACGACAGTGAGCAAGGGATCCTTTCGGCCCCCGGTACGGGCAATCTGACGATTGAGCACAGCCGGTTTGAACGGTTGGGCAAAGCGGGCCGTGCTCATGCGGTTTACAGTAATAACGATAGTCTGACAATTCGGTACAGCCGTTTTCACAGCTCGAAAGACGAAGGGCATGAAATTAAAAGCCGGGCGCAGCGTACGCTGATTGAATACAGTGAAATTGCATCGATTAACGGCGACGACAGCCGGCTGGTGGATACTCCGAACGGGGGCGAGCTGGTGATCCGGAACAGTGTGCTGGAGCAGGGGCCGAACTCTTCAAACCGTCAGTTAATTGGCTTCGGTCTGGAGTCTACTTATGACGCAACAAAATCGAACCGTGTGACACTGGAAAATAACGTCATTGTGCTGGACCGCCAGGCGGGTAGTCAGTTGCTTGCCCTGCCTTCAGCCGGTGGCTATCAGCAGGATGTCCGTCAAAACGATGTGGTGGGTCAGGCGCCGGTGGATAAAGCGGATTTGATGCCGGAAAATACGTTTTATGAGAGCCGCGCAAAGTATGGTGTGGATGCATTTCCGGCGTTGCCGGATATGGGTTTCTAGCGCTGTTTGACTGAGATTAAAAAAGTGCTGTGAAAATTGGCAAAAAACGTCTAATCCCGGTGAATGACCGGGATTTTTCGTCTTAAAAATCAGAAAACTCCCCATCTGCACGAATGCTACTGTTTTCATTAAGCGGAATGCACCGCCAGTTCCTCGACGAATAACAAAAATGCAGTGGTTAGGCAGGGGTGACATCATGAAAAATGCACATGTCTTTTTATGGGCAATCTCATTATTTGTGCTTGCGGGATGTAACCACAATGACAGCACACCATCGGACAGCAATGCGCCGCCAACTGCCATTCCCGGAGATGGTATCGGTGATAATCCGGGAAATGTGCCGGGGGATGGTCAGACACCCGGTGATGATAACCCGACGCCGGATCCGGGACCGGAACCTGAGCCCCGAGTGGATATTGACGGTCAGCCTCTGCCGGATACGGCAACCAATCCCGACTATGAATCTTACGTTGCCGGACAGCCGGAATACTACACCAGTCTGTCCAGTACTGAGTTCCATAACATTCGCTTCACGAGTGTCGCCACACAGGACAATACCCCGCGGGATAACGAGCTGAGTAATCCTGTGGCCAAACTGGGGCGGGTACTGTTTTATGATGTTCGTTTGTCTGCCAATAATACCGTTTCATGTGCCTCATGCCACCAGCAGGAACATGGCTTTACGGACCCGGCTCAACTGAGCACGGGCTTTGAGGGCGGTCATACACGCCGGAATTCAATGGGGCTGAGCAATGCGAGGTTTTACGATTCCGGCCGGTTCTTCTGGGATGAACGGGCTGCAACCATGGAAGATCAGACCCTGATGCCAATTCAGGATTCCGTGGAAATGGGGATGAATCTGCTCGATCTGGAGACTAAATTAGGCCAGACCAGTTTTTACGGCCCGTTGTTTACAGATGCTTTTGGTGATGAGGCGATTACCAGCGACAGAATCTCCCGGGCATTATCGCAGTTCATGCGTGCCATGGTGAGTTATGAATCGAAATTTGACCTGGCGGTACAGGCTGAGCTGAATAACGATCCGACACCGGTATTGAGTGATCAGGAGCTCAGGGGGCTGGAGTTATTCGATACCTTGAACTGTACCAGCTGCCATACAACCACAGCTTTTGTGCTCGACCGGAATCATAACAACGGCTCTGTCAGCAATAATGACCCGGATCAGGGCGTTGGGGGAAATCTGGCGGGTTTCTTTAAAACCGGTTCGTTACGCAATATTGCGGTAGGCGCACCTTATTTTCATGACGGTCATCTGCCGGATCTGATGTCGGTCGTGGAGTTTTATAACAGTGGCATTAACAATCACACGAATCTGAGCCCGGATCTGCGGGATCGTTTTGGCCGGCCAGTCCGGATGAATCTGTCCCAGGCCGATAAAGCAGCGCTGGTGGCTTTCCTGGAGACTCTGACCGACGAAGGTTTCCTGTCGAATCCGATCTTCAGTGACCCGTTCCCGCCCCCTGAAGAAACGCCGGATGCGTCAACCACGCCTTAACCAGCATGATCAGCATGGTTGAAGCAGCCCGTCCCGCAGAAGAGACGGGCTGCGCCCGGGATTGGGCCGGTATCCGTCAGCCAATCGTTAAAGGTGTTGCCGGATATCGAAGATGAGTTGTCTTCGGACTGGCCAGCAGGTAGGCCAGTGTCAGCGGCCCCAGCCGTCCGGCGAACATCATGAAAATGATGATGCACTCGCCTTCCGGTGACAGTGCTCCGGTGAGTCCCCTGGATAAACCCACGGTTCCTAATGCGGACACCGCCTCAAACACGACATCCAGAAAAGGAGCGTCTTCAGTCAGCGTCAGCAGAAAAATTGAAAGCCACACGGCAGCACAGGAGATCAGGGTGAGTGCCAGTGCTTTCTGGACGGTTCTGGGCTGAATCTGACGCTGGCACAGGTTGATGGCATCCTGCCGCCTGAGAAACTGCACCGTTGCAACCAGCAGTACGACAAAAGTGACAACTTTAATGCCGCTGGCGGTGCTGAGGGAGCCGCCACCGATGAACATCAGCAGTAGCATCAGGACTGTGGTGGCATCTTCCAGTTGATCGATGGGGAGGGTATTGAATCCTGCGGTTCTGGGCGTGACGGCCTGAAACCAGGCGGCCAGCCATTTACCGGACTCAGACAGCGGGGCCAGTGTCGCACTGTTATCCAGTTCGATCCCGTAGATGGCCAGCAGAGCAAAGAGATTGATGAATACCGTCCCCCCGATCATAATCCGGCTGTAGAGACTGAGACGTTGCCAGCGCCGTTGTCGCCACAAGTCCATCCAGACGGTAAAACCCAGACCGCCTGTAATGAAGAGTCCGGTAATCGTCAGGTTCACGACGGGGTCATCAACGTAGGGCATCAGACTGTCCGGGTGAAGCGCAAACCCGGCGTTATTGAATGCAGAAATGGTGTAGAAAAAGCCATGGAACAGGGCCGTTGTCCAGCCCAGTTCAGGTTGCCAGTGCAGGGCGAGAATCAGCATACCGATCGTTTCTGCCGTAAAAGCAAAGATCAGCACAGATTTCGCTGTTGTCACCAGCATGGACGTGTCGGTCTGATTAAATGCTTCTTTGGCGATGTGTTGCTGAAGAAAGCCGATTTTTCCGCCTAGTGCAATCAGCGTGACGACGGCAAATGTCATGATGCCAAGGCCACCCAGCTGAATCAGTAATGCAATGATGATTTGGCCGAACAACGTGAAGGTACTGCCGGTATCGACAACGACCAAACCTGTCACCGTTACTGCTGAGGTGGCCGTAAACAGGCTCTGCAGCCAGCTGATAGGCGCTGTGGTTGCGAAGGGCAATTTTAGCAGTATTGCGCCGGACAGAATCAGCAGCAAAAAACAGCCCGATAAAATCACGGGTGGCGCGGCTTGTATTTTGACGGCCGCTTTGGGTTTTCTCTCCAGCGGAGAGACAGCAGGGTGCCATTGGATCATTGTGTTATACCAGTCTGGGTGCCAGCGCTGCTAAAGCCTGACGGTGCCCGCTTAATAAAAGAATATCTTTTTCAAATAAAGCCATATCATGATCAATGACCGTAATATTTTCTTTTCCGCGTTTAATTAATAACGGTCGAATACTGTCGCCCAATCCTTTGATTAAATTTCCAATTGTAAATGTCCGGTGTTTTTCCTGAAGATGAACTTCAACAATATATTGGTCATGACCCAGAGAAATATAATTATTAATCATCGGGTAATGTAAGGCCTGCGCGACCCGGACTCCCATCTCTTCCTCCGGATGAATAATACGGGTGACACCCAGTTTTGAGACGATCGCATGGTGTGCCACGGTATTGGCTTTCACCCATAAAGCTTTGACTCCCAGTTTTTTCAGACATAAAGTGCAGAGCAGACTGGCTTCCATATCTTTACCGATCGCAACCAGAACCGCTTCACTGTTTCCTAAATTTAATTCTCTTAATGCGTTCTCATCCGTCGCGTCGCAAATCACGGTCTGGGTGAGTTCTGAAATATATTTTTCTGCAATTTTTTCATTGAGATCAATACCAGTCACGGTATGACCCAAATGAATCAGTTCCAGACTTGCAGCCACACCAAAGCGACCGAGTCCAATGACGGTAAAATGTGCCATATTGTTTCTCTTTATGTTTGGATGAAACGAAATGAATTACATGGAAGTTTCAGTTATTTCCTAATAAGCGATAACCAACCCCGGGTTCTGTTTGAATATATGTCGGATTGTCTGCATCATCCTGAAGTTTTTTTCTCAGATGGCTGACAAAATTACGTAAGTAATGGGTATCTTCTGCGTGGGTATTCCCCCAGATTGTGACCAGCAATTCTTTCTGTGTGACTAAACATCCCCGCCGTTCGGCCAGCATGTGCAGCAGCCTGAACTCTTTTTTCGATAATGAGAGCTGATTCCCGTGCAGGTAGACCTGATGGTTTTGACTGTCAATCTGCAATCCCTGAAAGTTCATCACATGAGCCTCAGTCGCCGCCTGGCGCAGCTGGCTGAAATCGCGAAGCAGAACATTGATACGGGCAATCAGGGTTCTGATGCTGAACGGCTTACACAAATAATCATTAGCCCCGGCGTCCAGAAGTTTAATCATTTCATCTTCTTCATCCCGGGCGGTCAGCACCAGTATCGGGACCAGGCTGGTTTCTCTGATCGTCTTCAGCAGCTCATACCCATCGACGTCCGGCAGTCCGAGGTCGAGAATGATCAGCTCCGGTTGAGACTGGCGGAACAGGTTTAGTCCTTCAGCACCGGTTCCGGCACCCGCGTAGCTGAATCCTTCGGCTTTGAGGGAGATCCGGATGAAACGTTGGATTTCAGGTTCATCATCAATCACCAGAATCTGTGCAAGCATGATCAGTTTCCTTCAGCCACGGGCAGAGTAATCCGGACGGTACAGCCAGTCTTCGTCGGTAGCATTTCAACGTCACCGCTGTGTGCATGGATGATCCCCTGACTGACGGTTAAGCCCAAACCTGCGCCGCCTTCCCCGCGGTCGCCTTTGCGGGAAGAGTAAAATAATTCAAAGACCCGGCGGCGATGTGTATCGGTCAGGGGGCTGCCCTGATTCTCGATATCGATTTGCAGGCTCTGATTGGCAGACCGGACTTTGACATTGACCGGCGAGCCGGGAAGTCCGTATTTCAGGGCATTATCCAGAATATTGTGGATGGCCTGCTCGAACAGGGAAGCCCGAATGGCAACTTCAGGTAACGGTGTTGCTGCACTCAGTTGAATGCGGGCCGGGTCAACCCGGTCTATCAGTGCCCGGAGCACTGGAAGGACAGGCTGAATGTCCGTTTGCATGGCAAGTTTTCCGTGCTGAATCCGTGTCGCCTGAAGCAGATTTTCGATATACCGGTGCAGGCGATGGCTTTCTTCAATGGCGGCCTGTAACAGCTCGTCCTGTTCTTCCTGTGCCAGACGTGACTGGTAATCCTTCAGCGTGCTGAGATTACCGAGAATGCCTGCAAGCGGTGTTCGCAGGTCATGGGACACAGAAAGCAGGATACTGCTTCGTAACTCTGCCTGTTCAAGCGCCTGGCGTTGCTGTCTGTATTTGATCGCCAGATGGCTGGTTAAAATGGCGATCAGCAGGAAAACCATCAGATTGAAAATGTCTGATGCATTGGACATCTGCAGTGAAAATCTGGGCTCAGTGAAAAAATAATTGAAGCACAATGCGCCTGCCAGACCAGCAAATAATGAATCAAAGCGGGTCGAGAACAGGGCTACAACTACCACCCCTAACTGTAGGATCAGCAAAATACCGATCTGAGTTGCCAGGAGGGTATTCAGTCCGTAGGCAGCACCGACCGCGAGCGTCATCACAGACGATGGCAGGAATAATTGTCTGATTTTTTCAGGTTGCAGAATCTGGTGCCAAAAACTCATAGGATAAACAGCTGATGAGGAAATCTTGTGTTCACTGTAACGAAAAATGCATCAGATTGGGCGTAAAAAAAACGTCATTTTTTCTTTTTTCTCATGTGGTTATGAAAGCGTTTCCTTGCAGGTTAATCGTGAGCTGCCTGCCGTGCCGGGGGATAACAGACGCAAAAAAACCAGCCCTGAGGCTGGTTGAATGTTTGAAAGTCAGTGAAGGCCAGTTCGAGTATTGGCTTATTTCACCAAGACTGCTTCCGGCGCCGATTCTTCCAGATCGCAGCCAATGAAGCCGCCGGTCTGATGGGCCCAAAGATGGGCGTATATGCCGTTCTGGCTCAGCAGTTCCTGATGGCTGCCCTGTTCGATGATCTGGCCGTTGTCGATCACAATCAGGCGGTCCATGGCGGCAATGGTCGACAGACGGTGTGCAATCGCGATGACGGTTTTGCCTTCCATCAGCTGATATAAGCTTTCCTGAATGGCCGCTTCGACTTCAGAATCCAGCGCGGAAGTGGCTTCGTCCATCACCAGAATCGGTGCATCTTTCAGCAGGACCCGGGAAATTGCAATCCGCTGACGCTGCCCGCCGGAGAGCTTCACGCCCCGCTCACCGACCTGTGCATCGTAGCCGACGTTGCCGTGCGGGTCAGACAGCGTTTCAATGAACTCATGGGCGTGCGCCTGACGGGTTGCGGCCAGCAATTCAGCTTCGCTGGCTTCCGGTTTACCGTACAGAATATTTTCACGAATCGAGCGGTGCAGCAGGGATGTGTCCTGCGTGATCATACCGATATTGCTGCGCAGGGAATCCTGGGTGACGTGGGCGATATCCTGCCCGTCAATGCGAATGGTGCCGGATTCCAGATCGTGGAAGCGCAGCAACAGGTTCACCAGCGTCGATTTACCGGCACCGGAGCGGCCCACCACGCCAACTTTCTCGCCGGGTTTGATGTGCAGGGATAACTGTTCAATAACGCCTTTGGCTTTATCGCCGTAGTGGAAACTGATGTTATCGAACTCAATGCCGCCTCGTGTGACTGCCAGCGGACTGGCATTGTCTTTATCTTCGATGCTTACGGGTTTAGACAGCGTTTTCATGCCGTCGACAACCGTCCCCAGGTTTTCAAACAGCGCGCCGATTTCCCACATAATCCATTTCGACATGCCCTGAACCCGCAGCGCGATACTGATCCCCACCGCGATGACACCGACGGTCACCGCACTGTTCATCCATAACGTGATGGACACCGTTGCAATGACAAACAGCAGCAGGTAGTTGATTGCATCCACACTCAGAATGAGCTTGGTCGCTAGACGCATCTGGCGGTACACGGTATCCAGAAAGCCTTTCATGCTCTCTTCAGCGTATTCTGTTTCGCGGTTGGTATGGGAAAAGAGTTTGACCGTGGTGATGTTTGTATAACTGTCGACAATCCGTCCGGTCATGGAGGAACGGGCGTCGGCCTGCTCGGTGGCGATGGCTTTCATTTTCGGTACAAAATAAAACTGAATCCCAATATAGGCCAGCAGCCAGACCACAATCGGCACCATCATCACAAGGTCCGCACTGGCCATCATCACAATCATGGCCGTGAAATACACACTGATGTAAACCAGCACATCCACCAGTTTCATCACGGTTTCCCTGACGGCCAGGGACGTCTGCATCACTTTGGTTGCCAGTCGCCCTGCAAAATCATCCTGATAGAAAGAAACACTCTGACGCAGCAGATAACGGTGTGCCAGCCAGCGGATGGACATCGGGTAATTGCCCAGCAGGCTTTGGTGCATAATTAAGGAATGCGCGAGTGCAAGTGAAGGGATCACCACAACCACCAGCAGGCCCATCGTCCACAGCTTGCCGCTTTCTTCCGTCAAAAAAGTGTCGGGAGAATGCTGAGCCAGAAGATCAACCAACTGACCCATAAAACCCAGCAGCGACACTTCAACAATGGCAATGCAGGCGCTCAGCACAGACATGATAATTAATGGCCAGCCGAACCCCCGGGTATAAAAGCGGCAAAACGCAAACAGGCTTCCCGGGGGTTGCCGGGGCATTTCGTCCGGGAAGGGAGCCGTGAGTCTCTCAAAAAACTTGAACATAAATGATTGATTCCAAATGTGTAAGTAATTCAGATGTCGCTGATAGGAATATCCGCAAGTGAGCGGAAAGTATTGAAAGTTTTGGGCTGTTCGCCCTAGTCTGTATTTGTTAACTGTTGTCAGCGAGACTTAAAAAATCAGTATTTAGATAATGATGCACGAGTTCAATGAATGCAAAGTGAATGGAACTGAAAATAATGGATAATCAGTCATTACAGATCGTTTCATTGCGGTCCGGGATGGAACATCGCAGTGACAGCGTGCTGGATATCAGTCTGCGTGGCGGGCAGCATCTGGCGTTGTCCGGTCGTTCAGGCAGTGGAAAGTCCAGTCTGCTGAAAGTGCTCGCGGGTCTGTTGCCTGCGCAATCGGGCTACTTTTCCTGGCAGAGTGAAGTGATTCAACCCGGTAATTTACGCTGGTGGCGCCAGCAATTTTGTTATCTGCCTCAGTCCCCTGTGATGGGCGCTGAAACACTGGCTGAGGCGATTCGTTTGCCGTGGCGGCTGAAAGCGGTCAATGGCGGGATGCCTGATGACAATGCCTGCTGTGAAAGTCTGCGGTCACTGGACATCCGGCATGATTTGGACAAAGCAGTGGCTGAACTGTCCGGCGGAGAACAGCAGCGGGTCGCCATCGTACGTGCGTTGTTGATGGAGCGGCCGGTCTGGCTGATGGATGAACCTACATCGGCGCTGGATCATACCAGCCGGGATATGGTGATGGCCTTGCTGGCGGCAAAGTCGCTGACCTGTGTGTCGGTTTCACATGACCCGCACTGGCTGGAACGCGCGGATCAGGTTGTCGACATGGGGGAGCGCCATGGATAGTGCGGTCAGTCTTTCTAATTTATCGCTGGCGGCTTTTTATCTGCTGTTGCTGCTGCCGTTGGGGGTGTTTTACCGTTGGCGGCTGGGTCTGAGCAAAGTGGCTGTCATCTCAGTATTGCGGATGACATTACAGCTTGCCGTTGTCGGGATATACCTGCAAACCCTGTTCAGTTTTCAGCATCTGGGACTGAATCTGTTATGGCTGAGTGTGATGGTGCTGGTGGCTGGTTTCAGTATCTGCCGCCGTTCGGGGGTGCCGCTGGGAAAAGCAACAGTTGCCGTGATCGTTGGCTTGCTGGTCAGTTTGCTGGTGGTGTTGCCCCCGATGCTGATTGGCTTGATTCATGCGGATCCCTGGTGGCAGGCGCAGTATCTGATCCCGGTGTCCGGAATGCTTCTGGGAAATGCACTGACAGCCAATGTACTGGCGCTGGAACGCTGGTATAGCAGCCTGAAAGAGAAAAATAATGAGTACCAGTTTTATCTGGCGATGGGAGCTCCGCACCCGATGCTGCCTTTTCAGCGCGAAGCCGTTAAAGCGGCCCTGACGCCGCAGCTGGCCAGCATGAGTACGCTCGGGATTGTCGCCTTACCCGGAATGATGACGGGCCAGATCCTTGGCGGCACCGAACCGATTCTGGCGGTGAAATATCAGATCGCGATCATGATTGCCATTCTGGTGGCGGTGGCGGCCAGTGTGGCTACCACCCTGAGTGTGATTCGCCGGTTCGCCTTTGATCGCTATGGCCAGCTAAAGCTTTAAGGTGCCAGCTGGTCCTCAAGCCAGCGGATAAAACAGTCAATCGCTGCGGACTGCCGGTGGCGGATCAGGTAATAACCGGCATTGGCGGGCAGCGGCGAAAACGGGGAAACCAGTTTGCCTTTACTGACGTCGTCTCCGATCAGGGCCTGCCGGGCCATCGCCACACCCAGTCCGGCTTCTGCGGCCGCCATGGCCATGTCGGTGCGGTTGAAGAAATGTCCGCGTCGGCTGTCCGCCGAAATCTGCATCGCATCGAACCAGTAACGCCATTCGGTGTCCCGTTCGGCATTTCGCCAGGGCATGGCATCATGCAACAGGGTGGCGGCTTTCCAGGCCTGCGGTTGCTGCCAGTTGAATTTCGCCTGATAGTCCGGACTCATGACCGGTAACAGGAATTCAGCCAGCAGCAGGCTGGTCTGGCTGTCCATCTGAATGTCATCATCCCGCCGATAATCAATCACCAGATCGCAGTCGGTATTCTGGCTGTCGACCAGTGCGCCGTCGGCAAAGGTCTGGACGTTGATTTCCGGAAATTGCTGATAGAAATCATGCAGTCTGGGGACCAGCCATTTGAAAGCGAATGAGGGGGTGAGTTTCAGCCGGATTTCCCCTTCAGCCTGCAGCCCTGGTTGCAGCGCATGAATGACGGCTTCTATCTCTTGCAAGCTGCGATGAACAACCTGGTAGAGCTGCTGACCCTGCTCTGTCAGGGTAATTCCCCGTGCGTGACGCAAAAACACCGCAAAGCCGAGCTGTTGCTCCAGTTGCCGGATCTGCTGGCTGACCGCGCCTGTCGTGACATGTAATTCCGTGGCTGCACGGGTGAAGCTTTGTGTTCTGGCGGCGATATTAAAGGTTGCCAGGGCAGCCAGTACACTACCTTTTACAGCAGACATGGTTTTTTCTCCGGGTTGCACTCAGATATTTTCAGCCAGCCTTGAACGATGAGTGTTTAGTTTGGCTAAAGGCTGTTGTTAATAATTATCGATTGTTAACCCGGTGTAAATACCGCAATCTGCGCTTTATTTCCTGTGACCCGTAATTGTTCAGAAAAGAGAGTAAATGATGGAAGTGATTGTATTGGGAAGTGGTGTCGTCGGGCTGACATCAGCCTGGTATCTGGCTCAGAACGGCCATCAGGTGACGGTGATTGATCGTCAGTCCCGCAGCGCCGAAGAAACCAGTTTTGCCAATGCCGGTCAGATCTCCTACGGCTACTCTTCTCCCTGGGCTGCCCCCGGGATCCCCGCCAAAGCGATGAAATGGCTGGTTCAGAAGCATGCCCCGCTGAAGATCAAACCTTCGCTGTCGGCGGATCTGTACAGATGGATGGGAAAAATGCTGGCGAACTGTAATTACGTCAGCTATCAGCGGAATAAATCCCGGATGCTGCGGGTGGCGAACTACAGCCGTGAATGTCTGATCGAATTGCGCAAACATCATGCTTTGAGTTATGAAGGCCGTCAGCAGGGCACCTTGCAATTGCTGCGGACTCAGGCACAGCTTGATGCGGTCGGCAAAGACATTCAGGTTCTGGAAGAAAGCGGGATTCAGTACGAGCTGCTGGATGTTGAAGGATGTATCCGGGCCGAGCCTGCACTGGCAAAAGTGCGGGAGAAAGTTGCGGGTGGCTTGCGTCTGCCGAATGATGAAACCGGAGATTGCTATAAGTTTTGTCAGCAATTGACTGCACTGGCAGAACAGGCGGGCGTGAAATTTGCCTTTAACACTCAAATTCATGGGCTGCGCCACGAACATGGCCTGATTGTTGCCGTCGACACCGATAAAGGTGAGTTCAAAGCGGACGCTTACGTGGTGGCGATGGGCAGCTATTCAACGGCTATGCTGTCGACCCTGGGCTTACAGTTACCGGTGTATCCGGTCAAAGGTTACTCACTGACCATGCCGCTGAAAGACAGTGACGGCGCGCCGGTTTCTACGGTGATCGATGAAACTTATAAAGTCGCGATGACCCGTTTTGACGATCGGATCCGGGTGGCGGGTACTGCGGAACTGGCGGGTTTCAACCTGCACCTGACCGAACAGCGAAAAGAAACGATCGCGATGGTTGTTGATGATCTTTTCCCGGAAGGCGGCGATCTGAACAAAGCGGAATACTGGACCGGATTACGTCCGATGACGCCGGACGGTACGCCCGTGATCGGAAAAACCCCCTTTGAGAATCTGTATACCAATACGGGGCATGGCACATTGGGATGGACAATGGCTTGTGGCTCCGGTCGTTTGCTGGCTGATATTGTCAGTGGGAACGATACAGATATCGATACTGATGGGCTGTCGATTCACCGTTATCTGCACAACACACGTTAAACCTTCTTTTCTGGTTCCGGTCAGCGAATTGCTGGCCGGATGATCCTGCCAGTTTTCTTCCTGATTCTGACAGCGGGTGGCCATTTCCCCGCATTTGCTGCCAAGCAGCCGTTCTGCAGTGAAAGACTGCTCTCACAAACTTCAGCGAATCAATCACATCGTATTGAATATAAATCGTAGATATGAGACGGGTTGTAGTATATGTTTACCGCCAACCATAGTCTTTTGCCGAATCACATGTGGGTTTCACAGGGTAAATAAAGCAAGGTTACCCGCCGCACTATTTCAGGAAGAACAGGAGTGGTGTGTTGAAAGATTACCAATGCGTGCTGTATCGAAGGACAAAGGGTTCGCATTGAAAGGTTCGGCACATTGAGAAGCCAAAAGAAAATCAGGAAAGAAAAGTCCATGAATAAACGTTACGTTATGCCTGCCGGTGTGGCATTACTATTAACCCTTTCTGGGTGCTCTGCGATCAGTGAAGAAGAGTGCCGGTTGGGAGACTGGTATCAGATTGGTCTGGTGGATGGTCAGAGCGGTAAGAAAAGCTATGCTGCGACTTACAGTGAAGAATGCGCAGAATATGGCGTCACGGTTGACTTAAAAACGTATCTGGATGGCCGAAAAGAAGGGCTGAAGACTTACTGCACTTATGAAAATGGCACGCTTGTCGGTCAGGCAAATCAGAGCTACGAGAATGTTTGCCCGGCTGATTCAGCGAAGGAGTTTCTGTCTGGGTATACCCCATACCACAATCTGGCCGAAGCCAGATCGAGACTGAGTTCGATTGAAAGTACTGTGAACAGCTACAAAGAAAAACTGGGTGACACACAGCTTTCGAAAGACGATAAAAAAATGTTCAAAGCATCCCTGAAGTCTGCGAAATCGTCTCAGGAACGTGCAGAGTTTGAAGTCAACCGCTTTGAATATGAACTGGCGATTCATAAAATTGACCGTGAGATCGGTCAGATTCATCAACAGCTGACAGTTGATAATATCTCCGATGCACAAAAATCAATGCTGAATCAACGGCTGGTGAAACTAAACGATAAACGTAAATTCTATGACACCTTGTCGACAACAGAAAACACGATTCAGAATATTAAGAACATTGCTGATATGTTCTGATCGGTTGATTGAGTCTGCACACTGAGTTTTGCTGACGGAACAGGGACCACACATATGGTTTCTGTTCCGTTTTGTTTTGAAGGTGAAACTCGCCGGGTGTGATGCAGACGGTTTGCTGAACCGGGCTCGAAACAGTTTCCCGGTCCTTAATGAATGATGCCGTATTCAGCGCAATGCGAAGGCAATTTTCGTTGCAGTCGCATCCCTGTGACAACTGTTCCCTGGCCTGATGACGCCATATTTGAGTAACTGCTTACTTTCGAATTTCAGGAGTCAGTTATGTCGAAAGATATCAACGAAGCGATTCAGACGCATTATGCTCATTCGAACATCGAGGATGTGATTTTGTCGGCACTGGAAAAAGCGGGAAAAGATATCAGCCGGCTGTCATTGGATGATTTAGCCCCGGTTGATGAGTTCCACATTCGGGGGCGTGCGGCAACGCTTGAACTTGCACAGGCAGTTGGTCTGAGTACGAATTGCCACGTTCTTGATGTCGGTAGCGGCATTGGTGGGACTTCTCGTTGTCTTGCGAAAGAGTTTGGCTGCCGGGTCACGGGGATTGATTTAACCGAAGAGTACTGCCGTGCAGCGAGGATGCTTTCTGCGAAGGTCGGGTTCACTGAACGGATTGATTATCGCCAGGGGGATGCGACTCAGCTGCCCTTTCAAGATGACACCTTTGACGTGGTCTGGACAGAACACGTGGCGATGAATATTTCCGATAAGCCCCGTTTGTACGGCGAGATGTACCGGGTACTCAAGCCGGGCGGGACAGTGGCGATCTACGACATTCTTGCCGGTACGTCCGGCCCCGTTCTGTTTCCTGTGCCCTGGGCGCGCACACCGGAGACCAGTTTCCTCGTACAGCCATCTGAGTTACGTGATCTGCTGGAGCAAGCGGGATTTGAAATCTCAGGCTGGTCAGACACAACCGAAGCCGCCTGTGAATGGTTTACTGCCTTGATCACCAAAATACAGCAAGAGGGACTGCCGCCGCTGGGATTTCATTTACTGATGGGACCTGAGTTTCAGCAAATGGCTCAAAATCAGGGGCGTAACCTGAAAGAGGGTCGGATAGTGCTGGCGCAGGTTGTTGCCAGAAAATAAATATCCGGGCGAAACAACAAGGCGAGCCAATGTGGATTGATGATATTTTTCATCACGATACCCGTATTCATTTCAGTCAGAGAGATACATGGAAGTCAAAATTGCAACGCTGTCTGATACAGCACAGTTATCGGTTCTGTTTCATGCCTACCGACAGCTTTCTGTCAGTTTAGATAACGACCAACCTGAAGCGGCTTCGAAAGACTGGATCGAAGCACGAATCCGGCATCAAGATGCAACGTTCTTTATCGCTGAAGATGCGGGAGAAATGATTGGCTTTGCCACTTTATATCAAAGTTTCAGCTCAGTTTCTCTGCAGACATATTGGACGCTGAATGATCTCTATGTTGTGGAGAAAGCAAGAGGCTTAGGTGCTGGTTCCGCCTTACTGGCTGCAGTAGACGCCTATGCACTGGCGACGCACTCAAAGGGGATCGCACTGGAAACTGCTTGCGAGAATGTCGCGGCACAGCACCTTTATGAGGCTCTTGGTTATCTGGAGAACACGAAATATAAGCAGTATTTCAAAAAGTCATTGGATAAACAGAGCTGACCTTTTGCAGAATCATTGTCGTGAATATCTCAGTCGCTTTTCTGTTTCAGGGAGCGATGTTAAAGATAAAACCTGTGTGGGTCACTTATCGGGGAAAAGCCTATCGGGTAAGTTTGCTTTCTCTCTTTATGCTGTCTCTGGAATTGGATTGAGATATCAGATTAGTGTTTTTTGCCTGTGAACAACGAAAGTGTCTCGGTACCATTCAGGCAAATATCATGACAGGATGTATAAAAACAAATGACAGAAATTAAATTGACCCGGAAACACCTTCTTGTTGGTCAGCGTGCTTTTACGTTGAAGCGAATTCAATCGGTTTGGGTCCGAAAGCTGACCTGGAAATGTCAGATCACCCGTATGTTGGCCATCATGTTTCAGTATTCTGCCGTTGGCTGGGCAATTCAGTACTGGCTGATGTTTCCTGAGGGCTGGGGGCTTATCTTGCCGTTGAGCCTGATCGGCATTGGTGCTCTCTACTATCTGGTAACCCTGAGACGTTTTGAATTAAAGGCGCTACTGACTGCAGTTGATGAAACCGGTGAGCAGCCGATTACGCTCGCAAGCTCAATGACAAAGTCTGGCTGGGCTGGGTTCAAAGATTTTGAAGCGCAGTTTCAATCAAGATCATGAATATGCCCAGTGAAGATTGAAATATTGATGGGTGTTTGTGATTGATAAATCCGTGTTCAAGGTATTTTTTAGTTTGAACGCGGTTATTCAGTCTCAATTAAAACAAATGAAAACCTGGCTGTTTTCATGAGAAATATTTATAGGTTATGGTTAGTGACTTAAAAAATGATAGTTCTTAAAAAGTAATGAATGATGGTTCATGATAAATTTTTTTAACTTCATGTTGTTTCATTAACTAGTTTCCAAGCTATGCAGTTAATTTTGTTGGAAGAATGTATAAAGGTGGCATAGCACGGCCAAATTGAAATTATTTATACTAAAATAGTTAAGTTTGAGCTGAAAATCACATCGCTTCAAAATTAACTGAAATTAAGCCATATACTCGCTAAGTTTCAGCGTTTATTATTTGATTCTTATGAATCACTAAGTGTCAATGACTCTGTTGTATTGAATGAGCCAGAGTTGGTCACATGAGGTCAGCAAAAAATAAAAATTGGTTGTTGGTGTGATTTTTTATAACAAAGTACCTTGGGGTTTTAATTCAATGGAAAATGTGCCATCAAAAACACTCGCCCATGGTGAGACGGAGCATCAAGATGACATACTCCGAGTTGGCTTGTCGCCGCTTCCTGTAACGACCGGTCGAAAACCAGTCTCAATCAATCAGTTTGTAGCAAAAAACAAGGAAGGCACTTTAGATGTCCGTTTAGTGAATGCTGATGTCCACATGATCCAATTGTTTTTTGTGATGATAATTAGTTATTTAGTGATGCTAACATGGCTCTGGAGCGCTGTTTCATTTGATATGTTATATGTGATAGCGCCAACCTTTCTTATTGTTACTGGCGTCATTTCATTTGGAATTATTGATGTTATTAAAATACAGATAGGGAAAATTTCAGAAAGGCTCCCAATTCGTTTTCATGCACAGAGGAATGAAGTGTTATTTTTTTGGGTAAAGACTAGTCATAATATACCAGAACGACCAGATTTGAATGGTGGAAGCATTATAGAATTTTATCCGATGATGACGATAATTTGTCTGATGGGCGGGTCGCTTTTTGCATTGACGGATGTTAAGCGTGGTGAATTTAGTTGGATATTTTATATTGGGGTTGCAACGTTGATTATAGGGATAATCCCTACATATATTACAATCAAACCTTGGATTCAATACTTCAAAGCCAAAAGAGGCTTGAAAACATCCGTGGAATTATTCGCTGTGCCTTGGGAGCAGGTGTCTGTTGAATATCAACGAGGTGATGGAGTGAATCCGTGGGGCATGATGAGCCTGCAAAACCTAACCTTTAGTGCGCCAATTCCCGATCATCCTGAGCAGGAAAGAGTGCTTTTCAGTATTCCGGTGTACTCCAAAGAAGAAGCCCTCAGTTTGTATGAGCTGTTCAGAGAATATATGGAAAAAGGTGCGTCGGGGATTGAGCATACCGCAGCGGGTCACATCTCGGATCATCGGGGGGAATATAGCCGCGAGGGCTATCGCCAGCTGATTCGAAAGCGCATGCGAGAGACACCGTTTATTTTTCCTTTCTGGTGGATTTTGAATGTGATCACCTTGCGTTACTTTGCTCACTGGTATCTGGAGTATCTTATCGATACATTGCAGGAAAAAGCGATGGCGCGGGAAGATTTTATTACCTGGTCACAGCCGATCCCTGAAGCTGAATGGCGTCCAATGTCTCCAGAGCTTCAGGCAGCAAATGCGCAAGTGGAAGCCTTATATGCACAGGGGCTGCGATGGGACAGTGATGAAGTGCAAGAGGTGATTCAGCAATATCATCACTGAGTTTGATTTCTTCCTTAACAGGCGATTGGCTTTTTTGAATCGCCTGAATTTTAATCCAACATAGTCTGGTTCATCTGTGACGAAAAAATTACGCCCGACCATTCCTGTTGCGGAATGGAAACTGGCAATTCATTTACAAGCGACTCTGAATCTTCAAAATCAGCCGGGAGTGCCGGCAGATAGGTGTTTGTGTGCATGGTGCGCGAGATGGAAAGCTTGCTGGCGACAGGTACTGCCCGAAAATTTACAGGCGCAGCTAAACCGGGCTGGAGTTGATTTGACACATCCGACCGATGTATATGCCTTTGGAGCGGATGAAAATGAACCGAGCATTCGTGTGATTTACCATGCTGTTGGCAAGGTGCTGAATGGTCCGAATCCGTGGCAGAGAACGGAGACGGGCAAGCGCTTCATGTATCGTACATTGCGTCAGGAACCTCATGTGGCTTTGCTGGTGTATCCGCAACGCCAGTCAGATATACAGGCTCCTGTTCTGAAAGACCGATCGGCTGGCGAATTGATTTGTTTCGACTTTCGGTTGGCCTTGCCAAATCAGGTCTCTCAGGCACCAACGGCGCGCTGATTTTTGAACGTGGTGGGTTTGATTGTACGACAGTTGGGCATTAGAATCCTGCTGCGTGATTTATTCGAAGCATACTGATGAAACTGATCCCACTGTTAAAACAACCTCGTATTCACTGACGCATGAGTCTCTGAAATAAACATACCGCCGCAGTGGAGGTTTCCCCTGTGGCTGTCACTATTTGAGCTTATGAGGTCGTTCATGAGAGAAAAACATTGGTCGAAAGTGCAGTTATTGCATGAAGTTGTCACGAATCCGAATATCACCATCAAAGGCACCCACAGTTATTACAGCGACTGTTGGGATCACGGCTTTGAAGAATCTGTTGTCCGTTACCTCCACGGAGATGAAATCAGTCGTCAGTGGGAGCCGAAATGGCCGATTGATAAACTGTATATCGGCGATTATGTCTGCATTGCATCTGAAGTCATCATCCTGATGGGTGGGAATCATACCCACAGAGCCGACTGGTTCTGCTTGTATCCGTTCATGGACTTTATCGAAGAAGCTTATGTCGGCAAAGGAGATACTGTGATTCACGATGGTGTCTGGCTGGGGATGCGGTCAATGATCATGCCGGGTGTGACGATTGGAGAAGGGGCGATTGTCGCGGCCAACAGTGTCGTGACTCAAGATGTCGAACCTTACAGTATCGTTTCTGGGGCTCCGGCAAAAATCGTAAAATATCGTTTTGAACCGTCCGTCATTGATGAACTGATGGCGTTCCGGATCTATGACTGGCCGCCGAAGAAATTTGAATCGCTGAAAAGATATTTATGTTCATCTGATCTGACACAATTAAAACAGGCTGTTGCAGCATACGATTTATCTGTTCATCATTGCTGACAATCATCTGTAACTTGCTGGGGATACGATGGTGTTCCCAGCCTTCTGAAATATTTCTGAATTTTGCTGAATCTGAACTTTGCTGAAGACAATGCTATTGCCTGCGCTTGAATTGTATTTCTGACGTTAAATCGCTTTTTCATTTTTTAGAATATTCTGATTTGAAACCCATCGGCATCTGTTCGGCAGCAGGAATACAAGAAGAAGTTTTTTCTTCACAGAAAAGAAAATAGCACACCTAAAACACCCAAAAAATAAATGTAACAACTTGTTTCTGTGTGAAGAAGGTCGTAAAGTTCAGCGGCTATTAATTTCGCAGAAATCCGCTTTGATTGATTCAGTGTCTGACATGAGTATTCAGCCATCTGGCCTGAGCTATTCAGTTGCAGCCTGTTATTTCAATGAAGGTGAGATTCATGATGGAGTAAAAATGAATATCAAACACTTTGTTGTCCCTTTGTTCCTACTTTTTTCGATGACTTCTTTTGCAAAGGACACCGCTGAACTCACTGAAGAAGAATATGTTCAGTGGGCTCAGGAAACCTGGGATTCGCTGAAACCACAAAAGGGTGACATTCCGTTATCCGCCGCAAAGGCGACACTGCATATCCCAGAGGGTTTTTATTACCTTTCTCCGGGCGACAGTGAAACCGTGCTGGTGGATGTCTGGGGGAACCCGCCAGGGCAAAATACGCTGGGCATGATTTTTCCTGGGGACATGACACCTTTCGACCCGAATGCCTGGGCTGTCACAATCAGCTATGAAGAAGACGGCTATGTGTCGGACGAAGATGCTCACAAGATTGATTATGACGACATGCTGGATCAGATGAAGTCAGACACTGCAGCAGCAAGCAAAGAGCGTGTGAAGCAGGGATATGAAGCCATTGAGCTGGTTGGCTGGGCAGCTTCGCCTTTTTACGATGCCAGTGCGCATAAATTGCATTGGGCAAAGGAAATCAAGTTTGGCAATGAGGACGTGAATACCCTGAACTACAACATTCGGGTGCTGGGTCGTCAGGGCGTTCTGGTGATGAACTTCATTGCGGCGATGGATCAGAAACTAGTGATTGAGTCAAAACTGGATGATGTTCTGGCACTGGCAGAATTTGATAACGGGGCGAAGTATGGTGATTTTGACGCCAGCATCGATAAAGTTGCCGCTTACGGTCTGGGTGCTTTGATTGCGGGTAAAGTTGCGGCGAAAACCGGCCTGATTGCTGCCGCTTTGCTTCTGTTTAAGAAGTTCTGGATCGTGATCCTGGCTGCGGGCGGTGCGCTGATCAGAAAAGTATTTCAACGCAAGTCATCTTAAGTCGTTCGCTGTTGGCGTCAGCGACTGACGGACACGGGTATCGCTTATCTTATGATGAGGCCGCTGGTTTAACAGCGGCCTTTTTTTGCCTGTCCGGGTGGGCAGAATCCACCGGTGCTGTGGCTGTGATCGTCATGATAATCGCCATTGGTAGAGGCTTTGATATTCACACCATCCACATTGCCTTCCACACGCGTCAGTTGGCAGCCAGTCAGAGACAGGCTCGCAGCCAGCAGGCCAAGCAGAGTCAGCTTTTTCATTATTGTCGCCATCGTACTGGAAAAACGGGCACTCTAATGGATTCATTCCGGAAATGTGTTAGCCGATTGTCAATTATTGGTAAAGTGCGGACTGAGTGCTTTTGGCAGGATAATATGACACTTCTTTCAAACTTTAGTTTTCTTCTTGAAGCAAAATTCCGAAAAGTCCTTGTAAACTGATAGTAACCTTCTTCATTCACTGCCTTCAGGAGGCAAATTATGAAACGGGTTTTTTATATCAGTGATGACCTGGATGAACTTGAGCTGGTTGAACATGAGCTTGAGTTAAGTGGCTTTACAGCGCCGCAGATTCATGTGCTCAGTAACAAAGATGCTGAAGTCTCCAGCCATAAACATTTGCATCCGGTGCAATCAGTGATGCGGAATGACGTGGTTCACTCCACCGAAATTGGTGCAGTGATTGGTGTGATCGCAGCTGCAGGTATTTTAATTGCGGCTTTTGCGTCTGGTGTGACGGATGCGGTCGGTTGGGCGCCATTTATTTTACTGGCAGTAGCGATGCTGGGATTCATTACCTGGGAAGGGGGCCTCTTTGGCTTCCAGGAACTGCATTATCAGTTCCGTCGCTTCAAAAATGTTCTGAAATCCGGCCAGCATGTACTCATGGTTGATGTGGAACCCGAGCAGGAATTGCAGCTGGCCAGCATTACACTGGCACACGATAAGCTGAAACCTGCGGGCACAGGTAAATCCCCGCCGCACTGGCTCGTCGTGATGCAGGAGAAATGGCAACGGATGATGAAAACATTGCCTTAAGAAGATTAACTTTAAAACATTGCCTCAGACTTCTTGCTTCAGAAACTTGCTGGCAATGCAGTCTGCCGGGCCATCAGCCGCCCGGCAGACTGAAAAACCATTCTCTTAATGCATAAATATAACTGGCCTCACTCACCATCAGTCCCACCAGGACCAGCAGCACTAATGGGGGGATGAAAATGGTGTATACCAGTGCCAGGCGTTCCCAGCGCATATGCATAAAGACGGAAGCGATCAGTCCGGCTTTGAGCAACATGAAGAGGACGATCAGGCTCCAGCGCAGTAAACCCTGCAGGTGAAAATAATCGACCAGGTAAGACAGGGTACTGAGGAGAAACAACAAGGCCCAGACTTTGAGATAAAGGCTGATGGGGTGCTGTTGTTTGGCCGGTGTTTGGGTGAGTTCTGCGTCTGACATCATAACCTCCCGGATTCTCAGTTTGGCCTACCACAGATAGAAAAATGCAAAGATAAAGACCCAGACCAAATCGACGAAATGCCAGTACAGTCCGGCGATTTCGATGATTTCATAGCGTCCTCCCTGAACACCGGCAGCCTGGGGATCGACCTGTTTCTTCTCATATTTACCCAGCGCAACCCGGATGGCGACAGTGGTCAGGTATATCACCCCGACACTGACATGCAGACCATGAAATCCGGTGATCATGAAGAAAGCCGCGCCGAACTGGGAAGCGCCCTCCGCATTTCCCCAGGGCCGGATTCCTTCTGCGATCAGTTTGCTCCATTCAAATGCCTGCATGCTGACAAAAGTGACTCCCAGCAAGGCGGTGACCAGCATCAGGAGTGCGGCGGAAAAGCGCTTGCGCTGATAGCCGCAGTTCACGGCCATAGCCATGGTGCCGCTGCTGGTGATCAGCACAAAGGTCATGATGGCGATCAGAATTAACGGAATTGAATGGCCGCCAATCGTCAGGGCGAACACTTCACTCGGCAGGGGCCAGTTTTCGGTGGTGGTCATACGCACTGACATGTAGCCCACCAGAAAACAGCCAAAGATAAAGGTATCGCTGAGCAGGAAAATCCACATCATGGTTTTGTTGGCAGAGACCTGAAATGCCGCTTTGTCGGCGGCATAGTCTTTCACCACACCGGTCCAGCCGCTTGAGGCCGCGAGTGTGGGGGCCTGAGGTTGTCGGGTTTGACTCATGACTCAATCCTCATTCGGTTGCGGGGGCAATACGCTTCAGGTGAAACGTAACAGTCCCAGCAGAAATAACCAGATGAACAACAGAAAGTGCCAGTACCGGGCGCAGAAATGTAACCAGATATGCAGGTTATCCCGATGTCCCTGCCATACCTGATACACCACAATGGCCAGCGCAATGACACCGCCAGCCACATGGATGGCATGTAATCCGGTCAGCAGAAAGAAAAAGCTGTTGGCCGGGTTCGTCTGAACGCCCTGGTGAATACTGATCAATGCCTGCCAGGCCCAGAGCTGCGCCAGAATGAATCCGACAGTGAAGCCGACCGCCAGCAGGAGCTCTGTCTTACAGGCAGCAAGTGAAGGCAATAACCGGGCTTTACGGGTGGCAAAATGCAGGGTGATACAGCTCAGCACGAGCAAAGTGGTACTCAGGAGCAACTGCCAGGGTTCATTGAGCGGTTGCCAGTCACTGACTTCATGCCGGATGTAATAGGCCAGGGTAAAGAGGGCGAAGAGTGCACTGATCACACCCATCAGAATCCACAAACCGGTGGAGGCAACGGTTAACTTGCTTGCTGGCTGGTAACGTGCATCCGGCTCCGGACTCAGATGCCCGGAAGCCAGGGTTGAAAAAACAGGTTTGTTGCGGCTCATGTTTCAGACTCCCCGGGCTGCGGCTGTACATCCGGCATTTCTTCCGTATCCGGCGGCTGATTCTGCGGCAGAAAGTCTTCTTTGGCACCGGGCACGTTAAAGTCATAAGCCCAGCGGTATACTACGGGTAACGCTTCGCCCCAGTTACCGTGCTTCGGCGGTGTGTCCGGCGTCTGCCATTCCAGCGACGTTGCCCGCCATGGGTTACTGCCGACAGCCTGCTCATGGCGATAGCTCCAGTACATATTGAAAATAAAGAGTAACTGGGCGGCACCAACAATCAGCGCCGCCACGGTGATGAAAGTATTCAGATACTGTGCGGATTCGGGAATAAAGCTGTAATCCCCGTAGGCATAGTAGCGTCTCGGCATGCCCATGATGCCCAGATAGTGCATGGGGAAATAAATAGCGTAAGTACCCAGAAAGGTGATCCAGAAATGGATATGGCCCATGGTACTGTTCAGCATGCGGCCGGTGACTTTAGGATACCAGTGATACAGGCCGCCAAAGATTGCCAGAATCGGTGAAACCCCCATCACCATATGGAAATGTGCCACTACAAAGTAAGTGTCCGACAGCGGTATATCGACGATCACATTGCCCAGAAACAGGCCCGTTAATCCGCCGATCACAAAGGTACTGATGAAGGCGAGGGCAAACAGCATCGGCAGCGTCAGATGAATATCACCCCGCCAGAGCGTAAAGAGCCAGTTGTAGACCTTGATGGCGGTGGGAACGGCAATGACTAAGGTAGTGATGGCAAAGAAGAAACCAAAATAAGGGTTCATGCCACTCACATACATATGGTGTGCCCAGACAATGAAACTCAGGGCGCCAATGGCCAGAATGGCCCACACCATCATTTTGTAGCCAAAGATATTTTTGCGGGCATGAATACTGATGAGATCCGAGACAATTCCGAATGCGGGCAGGGCCACGATGTAAACTTCCGGGTGGCCGAAAAACCAGAATAGATGCTGGAACAGAATCGGGCTGCCGCCGCCGTGGTCGCTGAGCTGTCCCATTGAAATGACCGCAGGCATGAAAAAACTGGTGCCCAGCAACTTATCGAACAGCATCATGACAGCGCTGACGAACAGAGCCGGGAAGGCCAGTAATGCCATGGCTGACGCTGTAAATATCCCCCAGACAGTTAACGGCATCCGCAGCAGGGTCATGCCCCGGGTCCGAGCTTGCAGGACAGTAGTGACATAATTCAGGCCGCCCATCGTGGCTGCAATGATGAATACAGCCAGCGAGACCAGCATCAGGACGATCCCCCAGTCTGTGCCGGGTGTTCCCGGCAGGATGGCTTGCGGTGGGTAGAGCGTCCAGCCAGCCCCGCTTGGCCCGCCGGTGACAAAAAAGCTGGCGATCAGAATCAGCGAGGCGAGCAGGTAAAACCAGTAGCTGAGCATATTCAGGAACGGGAACACCATGTCCCGGGCACCCACCATCAGCGGGATCAGATAATTCCCGAATCCTCCGAGAAACAAAGCGGTCAGCAGGTAGACCACCATGATCATGCCGTGCATGGTCAAAGCCTGGTAATAGGCATTGGCGTCGATGAAATCAAACGTCCCGGGAAACCCGAGCTGCAGCCGCATCAGCCAGGACATGACCAGAGCAATCAGGCCCATGAAAATGGCCGTCAGTGAATACTGAATGGCAATGACTTTATGATCCTGGCTCCAGACATATTTGGTCCAGAATGATTGCGGGTGTCCGTAACCGTGTGTTGTTGTTTGTTCAGTCATATCCCCTCCGCCGCGTGCACTACTGCGCCAGTGACCGGATATAAGCGGTCAGGGCCTCAATTTCCTGATCATTGAAAGTGTAGACGGGCATTACCGCCGGGTAACCTTTGACCAGCTCAGCACTGGCCTCAAGAATGGCACGTCGCAGATATGTTTCATCCACCTGTTGACGGGTATCGTCTGACATGGTTTCGGTTTTTCCGTACAGGTTCAGCCAGGTTGGCCCGATACCGGGTTTGCCGTCGTGACTGTGGCAGGCGATGCAGCCGTTCACTTCAGAAAGCTTTTTGCCCATTGCAATGAGGTCTTCTGCGGAAAGTGTGCCGGTTGCGGTTGCAGACTCAGCGGGCTGCTGTGTCTGGGCAAAGGTAGGCTGCGCTGCCAGCCAGCGGCCGAATTCTGCTTCATCTTCAACAATGACACGGCCACGCATATTGAAATGGCCGACACCGCAAAGCTCAGCGCAGAGAATATCGAACTGGCCCTGCTCAGTCGGTCTGAGCCAGAAATGGGACACTGTCCCCGGGACCAGATCCATCTTTGCTCGGAACTGAGGCACATTGAAATCGTGCAGGACGTCTTTTGAACGCAGCAGCATCTTATGCGGCGCGTAGAGTGGCAGATGCAGCTCGGGGGTCAGGATGATGCGATCGTCGGCACCCGCCGGATCATCCGGATCGAGGCCCAGCGGATTGGTCGCGGACACAAAACGCGCATCACTTTTTCCCAGCTGCTGGTCGTCGCCGGGAAAGCGAAACCGCCAGCGCCATTGCTCACCGACGACCTCAACAATGCGTGCATCATCCGGTACATTTACGAATTGCCCGTAGACCAGAAGCCCCGGTGCCAGCAAAGCTATAATCCCGACGGAAGTGATGCCGATCAGCCAGGCCTCCAGCTTTTTACTGTCCGGCTGAAAACGGGACGTTCTGCCCGGTTTATGGCGAAAACGGAAGATCAGCCAGGCAAGGATCAGATTCAGAATGACGAAAAAAGCCCCGGTGATGATGAGTGTTAAATTCAGGGCATTGTCGATTTCGCCCCAGTTTGACGCCGCCGGCGTCAGCCACCAGGGACTGAGAAAATGAAACAGAACGGAAGCAATAACAATAAAAATCAAGGTAATGGCGATAGCCATGCAACACCTTCAACCGAAACTGGTCGCATCCTTGAGAAGAACACAAATCGGTAAACCGAACCCTGGAAGTTATTTATTTCGCGCAGTTCAAGTGCTGTTCACGGTGTGGCATTCATGAAGATTGCCGTGACAGATCATTATATTGATTAAAATCTTAGTGGACTTCATCTCGCTCTGCGAGTCATGGGTGGGGAATCTTTCATTTCAGTTCGGAAATGAGAACCCCGGGCTGAACCGAAAAATGTTTTATGATGAATGTGATGACTCAGGACGAATAACCTGTTTCTCAATCAGTTAATTTCCCAAAAATGAGGAGGGGATGTGGCAGGCGCAAGTTTACTAACGTTGTTGGATGATATTGCAACCGTACTGGATGATGTTGCGGTGATGAGTAAAGTTGCGGCAAGAAAAACCGCAGGTGTGCTGGGTGATGATTTGGCTTTAAATGCCCAGCAGGTTGCCGGTGTACGTGCGGAGCGGGAGATCCCTGTGGTTTGGGGGGTCGCGAAAGGCTCGTTTAAAAATAAGTTGATTCTGGTGCCGGCGGCATTGCTGATTAGTGCCATCGCACCTTGGCTCATTATGCCATTACTCTTAATTGGCGGTTTGTATCTGTGTTTTGAAGGCGCAGAGAAAGTTGTTCATCAAATCATGCACGGTGGCGCTGAAGAAGAGCTGAGAGATCATGATGAATTACCGGAAGGTCAGAACCTGGAGGAATACGAGGCCAGCAAAATAAAGGGCGCGATCCGGACCGACTTTATTCTGTCTGCTGAAATCATCGTGATTGCATTGGGTACCGTTCAGGGCGCTTCTCTGCTGACACAGCTGACGGTGGTCAGTTTTATTGCAGTACTGATGACCATTGGTGTTTACGGGCTGGTGGCCGGTATTGTGAAACTCGATGATGGCGGTTTTTATCTGGTGAAACGCTATAAAACGGGTCTGGTCAATGCGTTCGGAAAAATGCTCATCACAGCGGCCCCTAAACTGATGAAAGTTCTGGCCGTTGTCGGTACTGTGGCCATGTTCCTTGTTGGTGGCGGTATTGTGGTTCACAGCGCGCCTGATTCTCACCATTGGCTGGAAATGCTGATGGAACGCCTGCATAATTTTCCTGGCGTGAGCTGGCTGGTTCCGATGCTGACGAACTTGTTTGTGGGTGTCGTCGCGGGTTTGCTGGTTCTGGGCGCGGTTTCGCTTTGGCAACGGTTGCGCGGGAATCGAGCAGCATAAACCTCTGAGTTCAGGTATGCTGGAGACAAACTGAAAGCGAATAATTAAGAATTAGCATGACAATGAAATCTCGCAGCAGACCTATTTCTGTTCTGAGCCACCTGCCTTTGCTGGTGGCTCTGGCGTTTCCATTCGGTGCCGCAGCTGAAAGTGAGACCGAAACACCGATCGTTGCTCAGTCCCAGACAGTTGGCCCGATTCTGGCGGATGCTTTCGAGCAGTCTGGCAGGGTGTGGAAGCGTAACGCGATGGCTTACGCCCGTTTGCCTGTCCGAAGTGAAATTGGCAAGGCAGTGACGACCTTCACATTAGATGGGGAAGGGAAACCTGCTGCCGCCTCTGAAGCTGAAATTCAGGAAAACAGTGTGATCGTTCGGGAAATGAGGCCGATTGTTGGTGCCGTCTACCGTGAATATCTGATGTCCAGAGAGGCATGGTTCGAGGTATACGGCTTAATGGCGGATACCCTGACATTCCACAGTTATCAGTCAGTCCAAACACTTCGTGTCCTCACTGTCGATGAGGCCCTACTGGCTGCTCTCGGGAGCCAGAATGGTCAATCGGTACAACTCAATTCCAGTGATTTTCCGGGAGCCGGGGCCGATTCGGGCAGTCACACTCAGGTGATAACATTATCATTAGGTGACAGGGTCACTGATTCAGGTGTCATCGTCTCACCAGAGGTTTTGGAAAAGGACTATTCCCCGCAAGACATTGCACCGGAAGCATAAATGATCACAACCAGCCCGAGCGGCTGGTTTTTTTTTGCCGTTTTCATCCTTACGGTCGATCGGTTGGAGCTATCGCTGGCAGTCTCTTACTTCTGATGGATACTTTGCTGTGCTTGAGCTGTGATCACACCGAAAGGCTGACCATGAATTTAACTAAAATGATAATTTTTACTTGAATGATAATAGTTATTATTTATTCTAGTGTGATTCACACGAGATGAGTTTTGCCCGAAGCCGGGTGAAATGAGAATTCATGAGAGTTTGGTGGACATGTCGACAGCGTTGGAAATGGATCAGAGAACGGAACATCAGAGTTTTCCTGGCATCATTGCCCGGGCGGTTCAGCCGCAGCATCTGATCCGGTTGTTCCATGACGGGGAGCGTCTGATTCCTATCATGAAAGGCGTTGAGTCACCCGACACCCTGTTCTCTATCACCCGGGACGGGCAAAATGATCAGTTGTTAGCCAGCCTCTATCAGTACTGGCAGCAAAATTATCCGGAAGCCGGGCAACCTTACTGGACAACCCGAAGCTGGTCGATGCTGACCTGGCAGCCACTGTATCTGGCTTTTGTCTGTGTCTATAGTGTGCAGGCGGTGCCGCCGCTGAGCCAGATTGTGCAGCAGTATAACAATGAAGGCTGGGTGGCTGGTTACAGCTTCAGTCAGAACAGTAAGTGGTGTGAGGGAAACACGCAAAAGCTGATTCAGTGCGCCGGGCGGGAGCTGGTGGATCTTTATGAAGAACTGCGTGAGCAGATGGAACAGCATACGCGGATTCGTCCCGGTTTTACCCGTCAGTTACTGGCTGATACCGTGATTGCAGTCCTGCTGCGTTACCACAATACCTTGCCCGAACGCTTGCCTGCAGACGTTGTACTGCAACATGCGGCTTGGTGGCTGGAAAGTCTGGGTCTACCAGGGAAACATATCAATACTTTATATTGTTCAGAAGAAGGCCAGTGGCAGCAAATGAGAGTCAGCTGCTGTATGCATTACCGTCGGGATGATGGGAAGTACTGTGCCAATTGTCCGAAGAACAGAATCTAAGCGTTAAGACATTCAGAACAGCATTAATTTTGCTGGAAATGACATAGAAAAAAGCCGGGGTCGTTCTGCAACCCCGGCTTTTTTCAGATCAACGCGACTGCATTAACCTTCAATTTCTGCGTTGTGATAAACGTTCTGGACGTCGTCACAGTCGTTCAGCATGTCGAGGAACTTATCGAATGCTGCGACATCGTCACCCGTAAC
Source organism: Photobacterium sp. R1 (assembly GCF_054600795.1). NCBI lineage: Bacteria > Pseudomonadati > Pseudomonadota > Gammaproteobacteria > Vibrionales > Vibrionaceae > Photobacterium > Photobacterium sp. R1. The sequence continues at coordinate 551,988 of NZ_BAAHZP010000002.1, read as the reverse complement.
CGGATGCATGGCTTGAGGTACGAAAGTGATTTCTTCAACTTCCATGGTCACGTCAGGCATTGCGTCAGACAGCGCGTTTTTCACTTTGAAGAACTCGGTGTGCGGTGCAAACACTGTGATCACGCCGTCTTCTGCTTCAATGTCTGAAACATCAACGTCGGCCATGATCAGCGCTTCCATGACGGCTTCTTCATCGTCACCCTGGAACTGGAAAACAGCCTGATGATCGAACATGTGTGCTACTGCACCCGGTGCACCAATTTTCGCGTTGTTTTTCACAAAGCACTGGCGAACGTCCATATAGGTGCGGTTGTTGTTGTCTGTCAGGCAGTCAACAATTACAGAACAGCCACCCGGGCCGAAACCTTCGTAACGTGCGGTTGAGAAGTCTTCACCGCCGCCACCGCTTGCTTTATCAATAGCTTTTTCGATCACGTGACTCGGCACCTGATCTTTCTTTGCTTTTTCCATCAGACGGCGCAGAGACAGGTTGCTGTCCGGATCTGTACCGCCGTTTTTGGCGCTCATGTAGATCTCTTTACCGTATTTGGAGTAGACCTTAATTTTTGCGCCTTGAGTTTTAGCCATTGAGGCTTTACGAACTTCGAAACTGCGTCCCATGGGGAATCACTCTCTGTAATTGATACTTTCGATAGGTGGACTGATTTTATCAGCAGCCCCAGTCCTTAGGCTAGTACCAAGTTGCAACCTTGTTCCAGTAATGCTGGCTAAGGGGATATCAGTCTGGTACTGAGCTGTGAACGGAAGCTATGTTACCTTGTTTTTGCGGTGTTTTAGGAATGCTGACTACAAAAATCAGGCCGTTAGTGATTAAAAATAGCACAAAACCATAAAAAACATTCTTTTTGGTTCAAAAAATAGACATTTGAACATCTTGGTGCTTTACAGTAAAAAAAGAGCTGGTATTATTCACCGCACTTACGGAGAGATGGCTGAGTGGTTGAAAGCACCGGTCTTGAAAACCGGCATACGTTAATAGCGTATCTAGGGTTCAAATCCCTATCTCTCCGCCAATTTCATCAGGTTGGCATCGCCAGCATGATAAAAAATTGGAGCGGTAGTTCAGTTGGTTAGAATACCGGCCTGTCACGCCGGGGGTCGCGGGTTCGAGTCCCGTCCGCTCCGCCAATACACGAAACCCGATGCGAAAGCGTCGGGTTTTTTGTATCTGGCGTTTGATGAAAAGTGCTGCGCACTTTAGTCGCGGGCCGGATTGCCGGACCATCGAGTCCCGTCCGCTCCGCCAATACACGAAACCCGATGCGAAAGCGTCAGGTTTTTTGAATCTGGCGTTTGATGAAAAGTGCTGCGCACTTTGGTCGCGTGCCGGATTGCCGGACCATCGAGTCCCGTCCGCTCCGCCAATACACGAAACCCGATGCGAAAGCGTCGGGTTTTTTGTATCTGGCGTTTGCTGAAAAGCGCTGCGCACTTTGGTCGCGGGCCGGATTGCCGGACCATCGAGTCCCGCCTGCTCCGCCAATACACGAAACTTGATGCAAAAGCGTCGGGTTTTTTGTATCTGACATTTGCTGATAAGCGCTGCGCACTTTGGTCGCGGGCCGAATTGCCGGACCATCGAATCGCGTCCGCTCCGCCAACACACGAAACCCGATGCGAAAGCGTCGGGTTTTTTGTATCTGGCGTTTGATGAAAAGTGCTGCGCACTTTGGTCGCGGGCCGGATTGCCGGACTATCGAGTTTTGCCCGCCCGGCGAACATAGGATGCTTCAGCCGAATTTCTGGAGCTTTTTGCTGAGACAGAGAATGATATCTGCCCTCCGGCTGGAAAATTCGCGGCTGTGTTCTGTAGACAAATAAAAAAGCCCCGGCTTGCTGGCCGGGGCTTTTTTGTCAGAGAGCACGTGATCATCTGCTCACGTGCTGCAAGCTGTATCTAGAGGCATTAAAGTTTGAATCGTCTTACCAGCTTATCCATCTGATCAGAGAGTTCTTGTAACTGATCACTGGAAACATTGAGCTGGTTCGCGATATCAGCCGTTTCAGCAGTTAAATGGTTGATATCTTCAATATTGCGGTTGATTTCCTGCACGACAGATGACTGCTCTTCAGTCGCAGTAGCGACCTGAATGTTCTGAGAGCTGATCTGGTCAATATACGACACAATCTGAATCAGAGACTCGGTTGCAAGGTTGGCTTTGTCAGCGACGGTCGCACCCTGTTCACGTCCCTGAGAGATAGCGTCAACCGCTTTGGTTGATTCGCTTTGCAGGCGGTTGATAACATCCTGAATTTCTTCTGTCGAGTTTGCTGAACGAGATGCCAGATTTCTGACCTCATCGGCAACAACAGCAAAACCACGACCCTGTTCACCGGCACGAGCCGCTTCAATGGCAGCATTCAGAGCCAGCAGGTTGGTCTGTTCTGAGATGCTGCGGATGGTATCCAGAATGACACTGATATCTGTCACCTGTCTCGCCAGCGCTTCAATTACACCGGTTGTGTCACCCAAATCATTGCTGAGCTCATGCATTTTTTCTCTGGCATGCTCGACAACATTGGTACCATCCTGAGCCTGTGTAGTGGCTTCTTTTGCAATATGTGCAGCTTGCGCAGCGTTATTTGCAATTTCATTCACAGTTGCGCCAAGTTCGTTGATGGCCGTTGCAACCTGAATGGTTCTGTCACGTTGTGTCACGCAGTTGTTCTGAGTGGTTTGTGCCGTGGTGGCAACGGACTGAGCTGTCAGTGCCAGGTTTCGGGAGCTCTGCGCGACTTCTTCAACAGAATGATGAATCTTGGCAAAGAAGTTATTCAGTGTATCGCTGATCGCCGTTAATTCATCTTTGCCGCCGAGATCAATACGAGTATTGAGCGACATATTCTTTTCTGCCGTTTGAATCGTCTTCTGCAAAGTCGATACTCGGGTTCTCAGATTCTGAATGATGACGAAAGAAATGAAAAATGAGATCGTGAGCGCAATAATAATTAATAAAACCAGATTGCGTTGTCCATCTTCAAAACTTTGCTGTGCTTCTTCATTTAAGTTTTGAGCCTGAACAAGCAGCGTATCCAGAATTTCATGTGCCTGTTTGCGCATCACGCCGTAAGAAACGGCATATTTACGGTAATAGCGATAAGCTTCTGATGTATTTCCAACTTCGAGCGCATTCAGCATCGGGTTTAATTCCGTCTGAATCATGGTTTCGAAGTTTCGTTGCAGCGATTCGGCAGCTTTTTTCAGTTCCGGCTTCACCTGTGCAGCAACGGACTGTTCCATCGCGGCACGCATCTCCGGGATATCTTCATCACGGGTTTCTTTAATGCGCTTGAGAACACCTTTCTGATCCTTTAAACCGTCAATTTCCTGGAACAGCATCATGTCGATGCCTACCCGCATGCGAGGGATTCGTGAGGCGGCTTCTGCCATGGCTCGCATAGGCGTGGCAGTGTTCAAATATAGGCGTTCTGAACGTTCACCAATCTGAGACATACTCAGGTGACTTAAAATACCTACAAGCAATAAAATGATGCAGGGGAGTAATACCGACAGAATTAATTTGGTTCTTAATGTTAATGTGTTGATAAACATAACTTTCTCTTTTTAATATTTATGGGGCCGCTGCAATCATCAGTATTGAATGTTCAATGAATAAGCATACCTTTTGAGCTGGTTGTTATACCCTCATCCTTCCCAGCCCGGCGAAGTAAAACATTTTCCTGTTTAGATGATGCGTCTGCTTTGTCCTGTATGAGTAAATCTGATGATAGTATTTATCATTTTTTATATTTTAATTATCTGGAATTGTTTTAAAAGATCAGTTGATTGTTACAAATAAGTAAAACATGCCGTGTTGCCAATGAATGATTTAATATTTTTATCATTTCTTCATTTCACTTGATATGCTCCAAATGTTTTATTACTCGGGGATAGATTATTTTTTATTTAAAAATAATGAAAAGTTGGCTGAAGATAACAAATTAAGATGTGTGCCGGTTTGGCTTGTCCCAGAGATGACTTGTACTCAGATTCGCGACTGCGTCTGTCAGGGATGAAAAAGTTGAGCCCGACAGGAATGTTTGTATCGACTGTTTACTTACCAATGAATGCCTGTTCTTCACTGGTGTATCCGAGACGCCAAACACGGTGTGGGCATACAACTTTCCCTTGTGGTTGCCTCCAACCTGAGAGACGCATTCGCGTTGAATGTCTGAGAATTCAACAGACATTGGACGACAGGGCCCACCTTGCGGCAGCATTCAATATTTCTATACAAAAAAGCCGTCCTTCTCAGGACGGCAAAGAACGTGCTGACAACAATTGCGATGTCGGGGTCTCCAGCAGAGTGGACAGCTGGGGGCTAGGTTATCCCGGCAAAGCCTGGAATCGGACAACAGCCGCATCCTAATGCGATGACGACTCGGCAAAACCTCATCAACACTAAAGTTTAAATTCTGTTTGCGCTGCCGCAGACTCGAATTTTGTCTTCTACGATGGCCCGCATTGCATCCATACCCGGGACGAGATACTGTCGCGGATCGTTAGCATCCGGATGCTGGTTCAGGTATTGCTTCATCGCGTCGGAGAAGGCAATTTTTAGTTCTGTCGCCACATTAACTTTACTAACCCCTAATTCGATACATTTCCGGACATCGGCATCGGGGATGCCGGATGCGCCATGCAACACCAGCGGAATATCGACACATTCCCGGATGGCAGCCAGACGAGCAAAATCCAGTTTTGGCTCAGATTTGTATAAGCCGTGGGCCGTACCAATCGCGACGGCCAGAGAGTCGATCCCTGTGCGTATTGCAAATTCTCTTGCAGAGGTAGGATCGGTGAGTTGAGCGTCGGCTTCATCAATAATCAAGTCGTCTTCCTGGCCGCCCAAGAGTCCCAGTTCTGCTTCTACACTCACGCCAAGTTTGTGGCAGAAATCCACCACGGATTTCACTCGTGCAATATTTTCTTCGAACGGGTAGTGTGAGGCATCAATCATGGCAGAGCGGATTCCTGCCTCAACTTTGGTGCGGATATCTGCGTTATCTTCGTGATGATCCAGATGCATCACCAAGGGCAGCCGATGCTTTTTCGCAGCAGACTTGCAGATAGAGATCAGGTACTCCACTCCGGCATGTTTATATGTACCGGGGGTTCCTGCCAGAATGACAGGCGAGCGAAATTGGGCTGCGGTTTCGACGACCACCTGAACGGTTTCCAGGTTATGGATATTAAATGCGGGCACAGCGTAGCCATGGCGTTGGGCATCTTGCAGCATTTCATGAGAAGAAATCAGGTACATAAAGCAAGCTCCTTGCGGCAGGGCTGACTACCGCGTGATTTGAAAAAGAAAGACCAGTTGAAATACATTTATTGAGTGCGCGTTGATTGCGGCGATGCCGTCCAGACCTGACGGCCATTGACCCAGGTTGACATCACCTGATAGTCACTGCTCAGGGCGACAAAACTGGCAGATTTGCCGGTTGCGATACTGCCGAGACGTTTGTCGATGCCCAGCAGACGGGCCGGAATCAGGGAAGCCATTTCGATGGCTTTTTCCAGAGGTTGCCCCACTTCATTCACCATGGTTTTGATGGCTCCGATAAGTGATAAGGTACTGCCGGCCAGACCACCAGCGGCAGTCCGGACCACCCCGTTCTCCATGGTGACTTGCATCTCGCCCAGTTGATATTTTCCGTCCGGCATACCTGCAGCGCGCATGGCGTCACTGATTAACACCAGGCGATCCGGGGCGCATCGGCAGCAAATGTTCATCACGGCCGGGTGTACATGGTGGCCGTCGGCGATCAGTTCGATGGCTGCTGTGTCATGGCTCAGCCCGGCTCCGGCAGTTCCGGGCTCGCGGTGATGCACTCCTTTCATACCGTTGAAGCAGTGCACCAGACCATCGGCACCGGCATCGAGTGCCGCGCGGGTGGTGTCGTAATCTGCATTTGTATGGCCAAGCATCACGTTGATACCTCTGGCTTTCAGGTAACGAATCGCTGACAGTGCACCAGGATTTTCCGGAGCCAGTGCAACCACTCTTAAACTGCCTTTGCTCAGGGTAATCAGGTGATTTAATTCATCCGGTGTTGGATCACGGAACAGTGATTCCTGATGTGCCCCTTTGTTTTCGGGGGTGAAATATGGCCCTTCCAGATAACTGCCCAGTAATTCGGCACCACCAACACCTTGTGCCTGAGACCGTACAACCTGACGAAGTGCTGCTTCAATGTCTGTCATGGGGGCTGTGATTGTCGTTGCCAGAAAAGCGCCGACCCCCTGACTGGCCAGATACTGTGAAAGCGTGTCCAGTGCTTTGTGGCTGGCATCCATCACATCCACGCCGGAACCGCCATGAACGTGAGTGTCGATCAGGGCGGGGATCAGGATTTCCGCATCCCATTCAATAGAATCTTCCGCTGAAGCGATTGGCTCGATCGCTGTAATTCGGCCTTGTGCAACATAAACCGCGGTATGTCCCAGCCAGCCTGACTCAGTCAGCAGGCGGCGTGCGCGGATTGGCTGTGCGGTTATCATCTTAAATGCCCTCATTGGCACATTCGGCGCGAGACCTGTTCGCCAGCTCATCTGCCAGACTGGTCATGCCGCGATGGCCGCATTCCAGTGCCTGAACTCTGAATTCTGCAGGAGTAAGTTCATCCCGTTCCAACATCATTTCGAGGATCATCTGTAGGTTCGCGCCTGTAACGACTTCAGCATCGTTTCGCGCCATGACCAGTGTGGATGCGACCCGAAAAGGACTGCCACCCAGCAGATCAGTGATAAACACAATGCCGTCACCGGTATCCACCTGCTCCAGTGCCGCTTTAAATTGTTGTTCCAGTAATTGGGTGGTGGACTCTGGCGGAAAATCGATAGCGATCACTTGCTCTTGTTCGCCTAAAACCTGCAGCATGGCGGCTTCCATACCGCTGGCAAATGCCCCGTGGCCACTCATAATCACACCTAACATAACGACTTCTCTCCGTTGCAAAGGGATGGGCCGCTCAGGCGGCCCTGTTTTTACTCGGGTTTACAGAAATCCGGCAAATTTTCCGGTAATACCCAGGACGACAGTGATGATGATCAGACGGATCGGACTCCAGCCGCGTTTCACCAGTGCGTACATTGCCAGGGTGTACATCAGTGGCAGGAATGCTGGCATCAGCTTGTCAATCACGCCTTCCTGAACCTTAACCACCGCATCACCGGCAGTAATTTCAAGCGTGGTGCCCAGACGGACATAAGTTGCGACCAGCGCACCAATTACGGTCATCCCCACGATGGATGCGGCGTGGCTGACTTTTTTGGTGTTGGCTTTAATCAGCGGAATTGCAGCAACCCCCATGCGATAGGCATAATGCGCCAAGCCGAATCTCAGGCCGAAGTGGACGATGTTAAACAGCAGGAAGAAGACCACTGCGCCCAATATTGATCCTTGCAGGGCGAGGTCGGCACCAATCCCACCGCAGATAGGCAGCAGAGTGAGCCAGAACATGGCATCTCCGATCCCGCCCAGCGGTGCACCAACGGCAATTTTGGTGTTCTGGATACTGCTGACGTTCTGCTTGGAACGCTCCATCGCCAGCACAATTCCCATGACAAAAGTCACCAGAAATGGGTGAGTATTGAAAAATCCCATGTGGCCTTTCATCGATTTGGCCAGATCGGCTTTATTGGTGTGGATCTTTTTCAGTCCCGGAAGCAAACCGTAGAGCCAGCCGGAGGCTTGCATGCGTTCAAAGTTAAAAGATGCCTGCAAGAGCAGTGAACGCCATGCCATTTTGTTAATGTCAGATTTCGTCAGTTCAGCACCGATGGTTTTGTCCTGATATTCATCTGCCACGGCTTCCTGTATTTGGTTCAGGTCAATATTTTTGTTAGATCCCATCTTCCAGTTCCTCTTGTTGTCCCTGTGCAGGCTCGCTTTTACGCATAAAATCAATCAGTGCCATCGCCAGTGCCGCAGCGGCAATCGCCAGAACCGGCAGTTCAAGCCAGGCTGCGCCGACAAATCCAAGAATGAAGTAAGGAATGTAGGCATTTTTCATCATGATTTTCATCAGAACCGCAAAACCGATAGCTGGCATGATGCCCCCTGCAACCCCTAAGCCATCAATCAGAGTTTTCGGCAGGGCTTCAACAGCAACTTTGGCGTGTTCTGCGCCTAAATAGATAGGCAAAAATGCCCACAGGAAGTAAAAGGTACCCAGCACGGCCAGTGCAAAGTAGTTCACCCTTTCGATGCCCTGTGTATCTGCGTTCTCGGCCATTTGGTCGCATTTGGACATCACTGGTGACATGGCTGAGAACAGGAAGGTGATTCCCATTTGCACCGCAACCGCAAATGGCACTGCGACTCCGACAGCCACTTCGGCCTCCACACCAGAGGAGATGGCAAATGCCGCACCAACAATGGTGCCGATGATGACGTTTGGTGGCTGGGCACCAGCCAGCGGAGCCAGTCCCATCCAGACCAGTTCAAGGGTACCGCCCACCAGAATACCGGTTTGCAGATCTCCGAGAATCAGACCTACCAGCGGCCCCAGGACCACAGGTCGGTGAAAATGGGTTAACCCATTGAAGAGATCCAGTCCGGCGAAAAATGCCAGGATCCCCAGCATCAACGCTTGTATCAATCCTATTTCCATCTTTCAGTTCCTTTTTATTTCTGCAGGGTCTTGCTAAAGCAGGGTGAAAATGTCAGTGGCTGGCTCTGTCGGAACCCCCTGCACTGTGCAGGTCACCCCGAGGTTTTTCAGTGCGTAAAAGCTTTGAATGTCTTTGTCATCGACGGAGACCGTTTTGTGGATCTGATTCTTTCCCTCGATGAAGTGCATATTGCCAACATTCAATTGGCTGATAGGTACGCCGCCTTCGACCAATGTGAGAAAGTCGGTTGGATTTTTCGCCACAATCAGAATCTTTTGCCGGTCAGCTGCGTTGTGAATGGTGTCGATCACTTTTTGCAGCGTCCAAAAGCGGATGCCGATTCCGTCTGCAATGACCATCTCCATGAGACTTTGCTGGAGTTCATTCCCGGCAACATCATCATTCGCAACAATGATCAGGTTGGCGTCGGTAAATCCGGCCCATTGCACACCGACTTGACCGTGTACCAGGCGCTCATCAATTCGGCTCAACACAATATTTGGCATCTTTAGTTCCTTCTAAATGAGTTTTGATATGGATAGATAGTGACTCCCTGAACCACACGGTTCACTTCACCGCTCGGACACGGGTTGTCCGGGCTGATCGTCATGTTGACCGCGCGGCTGAATGCATAGATTTGAGCCACCAGCAGATAGGGAAAGCACAGGGTTGCATCATTCGCATGGAGTGTGGCGGGGAGAAACAGGTGTTCACCCTGGCTGATCACGGGATCGGGCTGGTCGGCGATGGCGATGACCCGACGCGCCTGTCCGTCGTTACGCAATTCTGTGAGCAAATCTAAATCGTAGCGGCGGGTGTACGGGTCATTGGAGATGAACACCATCACCAGACTGGAATCGTCGATGACCGATTTTGGCCCGTGGCGAAAACCGACGGGGGAATCGAAACTGACCAGAAGCTTTCCTGCCGTCAGTTCCAGCAATTTCAATGCAGATTCCTGAGCGATACCCTGTAAACTCCCGCTGCCCAGATAAATCACACGCTGGCAAGGGTCATCGGCCAGCCCGCAGATAAAGTCCAATTGCTCCGTCAGCATGCGATCGCAAACATCAGCCACAGGCGCAAAGGATTCGGGAGTGAACTGATCCGGATGAAACACCGCCAGTGAAGCCAGCATCATGTTGGTCAGGCTGCTGGTCATCGCAAAACTGCGGTCATTGGTTTCCTCTGGCATCAGCAGCGCCAGCGTGTGGTCATCGGTCAGGCTGCGCTGATACAGAGCGCCTTCCTGATTACAGGTAATCACCAAGTGAAAGCAGTGGGGGAGTAACTGACTGGCCAGCTCGACTGCAGCCACGCTCTCCGGGCTGCAACCCGAGCGAGCAAAAGATACCAGCAGAGTCGGACAGGGTTCTGCAAAATACTCATTGGGATCCGTTACGATGTCGGTGGTTGCAATGGCTTCAAAACGGCGGCGGGTCTGACCTGACAGATAAGGGGCCAGAGCGCGACCGGCAAAAGCTGAGGTACCGGCTCCTGTCATGACGATACGCAGATCGGGCTGACTCAGCAAAGGGGTCAGAAACACATTGATCTGCTCCCGCTGCTCGCTGACACTGGCCAGCGTTTTTTGCCAGCTTTGAGGCTGTTGGCTGATTTCGCACGCGGTTGCTTCACCACCAGCGGCTTGTAGTGCTTGTATTGAATGACCTAGATACATCGTTCTCTTCTCTTTAAGCAGCATACTGTTGGGGAGAACAGGCTGCGGCGTAGACCTCAGTGACCTGCATAATTTTGTCGAGGATCAGCTCGCGCGCCTGATTTGTCAGATGTCCTTCACGAATGCGTTGATACTGGACCGGGAAATACTGACTCAGCAGGGGCAGCGGTATCGGCATTTCGTTGAGATTGCTGAGTAATTTGTCCAAACCTTCGCCGACTTTTTCATCCGGCCAGTAATAACGGATCCGATCGGAATAGCTGTAGCTACGCGCCAGGCGCTGAATGGCGGCATCACCCTGGTAGTAACCCTGCCAGTATTCCGGTTGAGCATGCATTGCCTGTTCCAGAACCTGACGCAAGCCAGAGCAATGGCGTGCCGCAACCAGCTCTTCTTCAACACAGGCCAGAGCAAACAAGGCTTCACGCAGAGCGAAGGTCAGTGCCGGACCGACTTTGAGAATGGCGAAGTGATCACGCACTAACTGGCGGTAAGCGTGTTCAGTCTGGTAATCCGTTGAATGTGCTTCAAAAATTAAATGGTCGTATTGTTCAACCATGTGACTGAGGGGCGCTGCTTTCTCTGGCTGATAGTCGATCACGCCTACGTGGTCGAATTCGACGCCGGGCTGAACGACCAGACCAATCACCCTGGACTGAACATGAGATAATCCGACGTTGGCAAAAGCTTCCCAATGTGCCTGAATGGTCCGCCGGGCAGCTTCGGGGGTTGTAACTGCCAGCTCATCCAGTGTTTCATGAGCTCCGCCGGGCACAGGAACTTCGGTGCCAATGACGTAAACGAGGTCGCTGTGGCCGAAGGTAGCGATACAGGTTTGTTCTGCGATGACTGCCAGCCGGGCGGCTCTGGCAGCAACCGTCTCATCAGTGAGTGGCACCGGATCATCTGCGCAGGACATACTGCAATCAAGGTGGATTTTTTTAAATCCTGCTGCGACGTATGCTGCTATCTGCGCTTCTGCTTTGATCATGGCGCAGCTGCTATCTTCTTTCTGCCAGCGGTTTGGTCCGAGATGATCCCCCCCTAAGATCAGTTGGTGCCTGGGGAAATTGAGCCTTTGGGCGATCGAAAAAACAAACTCTTGAAAGTCTTCAGGTGTCATGCCGGTATAGCCGCCCGTTTGATCGACCTGGTTGGACGTTGCTTCAATCAGCAATACGGAGTTGTTTTTCAGGGCCTGACGAATAGCCGCTTCGATGACAAACGGGTGCGCCGAACAAACGGAATAGATACCGACGGCTTCACCACGCTTATGCTTTTTAATCAGATCCAGCAAAATATCCATGAGCCCGCTCCATCACGAGATTGATTGAAATTGATGTATCAATGAACCTTTCGATTCGTTTCGCAATAACCTACCCCCAAACAAAACGAAAGGAAATAAAAAGAAAATGAAATTATGATCTCACGCAAATTCAACATGAAACAGAATGAGAAAGGAATGGAAATAGCTTTTCTTTACTTTTGTTTCGATTGTTCGTGCGTTTTAACTTTGCATGCTGCATACCTGATAGACTTAATGAAAAGGAAACGAAAGAAAACAAAAGGTGCAATGCTTTCTTTTTAACCACTGAAGCCGTATACTCAAGCGCAATACTTGAACTAGTCGAGAAGACCATCACCATGAAAAGCACGAGCGAAAGGCGTGAACAGACTTTGGGTATGCTCAGGAAGCAAGGAAGTGTCCAGGTTGCTGAGCTTGCTGAACAGTTCAATGTGTCAACCGTTACGATTCGCAATGATCTTGCCTTTCTGGAAAAACAGGGAATGGCAACCCGCTCTTACGGCGGCGCTTTCCTGAATGAAAGTGAAGCTCCGTTACCAGAACATTCAATTGAAGACAAAAGGCAGCTCTATCGCAGTGTCAAAGATCTGATTGGTCAGGCAGCCGCTGCGATGGTGAATGATGGGGATACGATTATTCTCGATTCCGGAACTACAACGAACTGTATCGCTGCCCATCTGATACATCATGACAATGTTATCGCCCTGACTAATGGCCTGAATGTTGCGAATACGTTGGTGGATGCAGAGGGCGTGGAAGTGATTGTGCTGGGCGGGCATTTACGCCGTAAATCTATGTCTTTTTATGGCAGCCAGGCTGAGCATGCGCTGGATAACTACCATTTCAACAAGTTGTTTCTCGCGGTGGATGGGTTTGACCTGAATAAAGGCATTACAACTCACAATGAAAACGAAGCCCGGCTGAATCGCCGGATGTGCGAAGTTGCCGATGAAATTATTGTTGTGACGGATGCCAGTAAATTTGGTTGTATCAGCCTGCACAAAATTCTTGAACCCGGAAAAGTACACAAAGTCATCACCGACAAAGCGATTCCAGAGCGTTACCTCGACGGGTTACGTAAGGCCGGAATCGAGGTGGTTCTGGTGGATGCCTGAAAACTGCTGACTGCAAGTCATTGAAATTGTTTTTCAATGCTGAATAACCCGGTGAAATGCAGAGCCGGAGACACTGCATTCAGAACGATGATATATATTTATCCTGTCCCCCTGAGCTACGGAAGTTACGGGGGATTGTTTTGATTGTCTCATTCGCGGTAACAATCCTTTTGATTTTTCAGGACTAATCATGCGGTTTGTTCTGTCATACCTTACTTCTCACAGGTTTTGATTGATAAACACGGAGAAGCAAATGAAAAACATCAAGGGCCTTACATTATTCACCACACTGGCTCTTTTCGGTGGCGGAGCCGTAATTGCACCCCAAGCGGTCGCAGCTGAGACTTCAGTACGGATTCAGGCAACCAAAGGCAGCATTGCTCGTTATCAGGTTGGTGACGCACAAGTGATTGCGCTCAGCGATGGCAGTCTGCCATTGGATGTGCACCAATTGCTGAATGGTGCTTCTGAAGCGGAAATCAACTCCCGGCTGGCATATGCATTTCGCACAAACCCGCATGAAACTTCAATCAATGCCTATTTGGTCCTGACAGGTGACCGGGTTGTGCTGATTGATACCGGGGCCGGTGAGCTGATGGGAGCGTTTGGTGGCCGGTTAACCGACAGCCTTGCCCTTGCCGGATATACCCCGGATCAGGTGACGGATATTTTGATTACGCATCTTCATCTTGATCATGCGGGCGGCTTATCTGCCAAGGGGCACAGAGTATTTCAGAATGCTACAGTGCATGTCAGTCAGTCGGATATGGATCGGTTTCTGAACCCGGCCAATCTCAGCAAAGGTCTGGAAAAAATTGATCTTGAGCGAAGCCAGAAGACCGTCGGGCTGTATGATTCGCAGGGCAAAGTCCGGCCTTTCCTGGGAGACACCGTATTGTTTAATGGCATGGAAGCGGTGTCGACGGCCGGTCATACACCTGGTCACAGCTTGTATCGATTTACCAGCGGCGGTGAAAGCATCGTGTTTATTGGCGATATGATTCACGTCGGGGCTGTACAGCTTCCCAAACCGGCAGTCACGATTCAATTCGATGTGGATCAAAATCAGGCCAGAGCACAACGACAAAAGCACTTTGCGCAACTGGCGAAAACACGTCAGCTGATCGCTGCCTCGCACTTAAATTTCCCGGGGGTAGGCTACTTAAGAACTGCATCTGAAGGATATGAGTGGGTACCCGCCGCTTATAAAAACCGGGACTAAACCGATCTAACTGTGAGCAAGTGATACTTGGGTATCCTTGCTCATCGCATTCGGAAGCCGGGTGATCAGGAAATCCAAAAATAGTCTGACTTTGGGCGGCAGCATGCGGGTATGGGGCAGCAAAGCATACAGAGAAAAGTCCGGGCCGGTCCAGTCGGGTAATACACGCTGAATCTGCCCGCTTTGGATGAATGGTTGCATGCGCATCGCAGAAAACAGACCGATTCCCTGACCGGACGTCAAATGATGGACGAGTAACTCCGGATCAGACGCAACAAGGTGCGGCTGAATAGGCGCCGCATACGTGGTGTCACCATGGGTCAGTGGCCATGCAAAGCCATCAGCGGATTTCATCAGGCTGGTTGCCAGCGCGCGATGCCGTATCAGATCTTCCGGATGTGCAGGTTCACCAGCCTGTTCGAGATAACCGGGACTCGCATAAAGATGCATGGGTAAAGGGCAGCATTTCCGGGCAATGAGTTGAGAATCCGGAAGTGCACCGCGCCAGATGCGAAAGGCGATATCCAGATCATCGGCCACCAGATCTTTGATGTCGTGGCTCATCACCACTTCCACCTGAATGTCCGGGTAGTGCTGCTGAAATTCACTGATAATCGGCGACAGCACATGATGGCTGAGCCAGTAAGTCGCTGTCACCCGAAGCCATCCCTTGGGAGCCGATTGCATCAGTGTCACCGCTTCTTCAGCAGCCACCAGTCCTTTGGCGAGGTGTGCGCAGTGTTCGAAGTACAGCTTTCCGGCTTCTGTTAAGCCGAGCTTACGCGTTGTGCGTTTCAGCAGTTGTGTACCGAGACGTTCTTCTAATTCTTTCACCTTCCGGCTGACCCGGGCTTTAGGGACATTCAGCGCCTTTGCCGCCGCAGTAAAACTGCCTTGTTGTACCACTTTGACAAATGCAAATGTATCGCTGAAATCCGGCAGCATCTTCTTTCCTTGTATAACGTCATGATTGGATTGAATCTATTGAATGTACTGATTATGAAGGAAAAACGATAGCTTTTACCTGCGATTGAACCGCAAAAGATGGATGTGAATACAGCTCTGGGAAAGAGGTGAAATGCGGTGGTTGTTCAATGCCTCAGAAACAAACCATGAAGGGTTTTAGCACCCGAAAAATCTGGTAGAATTTTGGGAGCTGAAAAAATCCTTTCAGAACAGTGAGATAAGCTTAGAGTGTTCCCCGTGAATCGGGCATGAATTGTGGTTGCTTTTGTCATTGGCAAAGTAATTGGGGCAGCGAGTTACTGGGGTTCAGTTGTTGTTGTGAGCAGGAGCTTTCAGGGATACAGCAAATATGTCGCGCATGAGTCCGGAGTTTCCTTTCTCATGGTTTGATGCGATGAAGCGCGAAGTTACTGGGATATGCATATTCCCCTGTGCTATCAGTTGAGAGCACAGGGGGGGAAAGAGAATAGTTCAGCTTGTAAATTCTTTCTAGCGCTTTGGATAAAGGTCTAGCTGAGTAAGTACATGTCTAATACTAAATGGTTCCGAATACTGGGCCTGAATTTTTAAGATTTCAGACTTTTCTATTCCCTCTAGCCGCTCGGCAAATGTCACATCCAGCGGGGTTAAAATCTCTTCGTAGTCACTTTTCAACTCAGTATTTTTATCGTGTGCAATAGCAGAGCGAAGGAGTTCGGTTTCTTCAGCTGTGCAAATTCTTTGGTTATAATTGTACAAATAACCAATGACCGATTTCTTGTCTTCCAGGGTTAGTGAATCAAACCATGCATTTTCAGGAAAATCGGCAGTATTGGCGCGTGCGATATCAGTGCAATGCTCATATTGAGCATCCCATCTTTTAGCTGCCTCTGTACTCTTGATAGAAGACTGTGCACAGCCAGTAAAACTGGTAAGCACAATAGTAATGGTAAATAAGTTACTTAGCTGCTTCTGAAACACAATTCCAAAACCTCTGTTCATCACCTGTGGTAAAGATTTCCTGTTCATAAGCAATCATAAAAACTCGGTTTCGAGTTGTTTTTCCTGCTCCTGACATAGCCTTAGCTAATGTATGCCAATCATGCTCTCTTACAGTAACTAGCTTTTCAAATGGGCTGGTTGTAACGCTTGGTGTACCAAAAATATAATAAAACGGCGTTGCAGCAAGAACTCCTGCTAATAGATTTCCTTGATCAATAACTTCACGAATGTCAGAAATAGCCCGCTTACTTTTCGGGCCAATTTTGAAGTTATTGATATCACACATACCTAATCTAGCCATATAATACCCCTGATAAAGCGGGAAGTTTAACATACTATTTTATTGCATTTTCACTAAAAAAATAGTCAAATCAACTGATTTAATAGTTAATTTTCAATGATTAAAACTACTTGGTTCTTCAGCGAACATACATGCGGGCTGATCACTTTACAGTTTTTCAGCTATTGTCAGGTAATGTCCGCATCAATTGAACAACTGCTCATCTGTGTGATTTGGAGTAAGGTAAATCTGCAGAAGTAGAATGTGGTAACCAGAATACCGTTCTTTCATCTGGGCTAGATCTTCTTGACCTTATCACCACTCACCTAGATATCGCCCACTTCAACCTGATGCAATTTCCACTAAAACAATTCACCACAATGAAATGCTATCGCCACCACAAAAATTAATTGTGTTGTGTGCTCAAATTTTTTATGCGCTGAACAAAGATGATTTTACTTGCGCGCCGCTATCATGAAGATAGCCAATCCCGGTACATCACAGCTGATATTGCCACTAGGCAATAATGAAACCATCCAGCGTATCTTTGGCTGTGCTGCTCAATGAGCAAAAGCGGAGGACGTATCATTTGGTGATGGCTTCAGTAAGCCCTCACTTGGATGAGGGCTTTTTCTTTCCGGCATGATTCAGAGAACGGCGATGCACTGGTTCACGTTAGGCTAAGCCTTGCCTTTCTGATTGTTTTCATTTTCAAGCGCTTTCCTGGTGATCTCCTGGTACAGGTGGATCATGCCCGCGGCCAGGGTTTGCCATTCGGGGTGGCGTTCCACAAGAGGCCTGATGCGCTGAGCATCATCCAGGACTTCTTTGAGAAACTGAATATCAAGCTCATTGAGGGTTTCGCCATCATCGACCCGCTTTTTCATGGCTAATGCTCTGGGTAAACGCTGGGATTCCATACGTTCAGCCAGTGCCTGTATAATCCCGGCCTCTTTCTCATTGTTATCCATAGAAGTACCTGTAAATCGACAGAACAGATGAGATGAGTGTAGTCACTGTTTTTGAGAAAGTGCATGCCGGACGAAGAAATGGCCGGTGGCAGATGGACGTTGAGATAATGACAGACGCTGAGTCGCTTTTATTTGGTAAGCTCTCTGTCAGTAAAGAAACGGGGATATATCATGAGTGAGCACGCTTTATCGCTGGTACTGGCATTGAATATTGAGTTGCCGGATCGTGATGCACAGATTAACGCGGCGGTGAAGGCGGCGGAGAAGCAGTTCCAGCCGTTGTTTTATGAACTGGCCTGGACAGATGATCCCCACATGACGATAGTGCCTGACTCGATGATGATCAAAGACATTGCGATCGAGGGTGTAAAGGTCACTGTGACCGTGGACTTTCGCTGGTCTGTTTTTCAGGCTTGTTTGCTCACCGAGCATCTGACTGAAAACGAAGCGAAACTTCAGTTTGAACTGGTGGGGGATTCACTGGTGATGAATCAGGCTTTTCCACCGCGCTGGCGTTACGATATCTGATCGCAGACCCAATTCGCTTAGAACAGGCATCTTAAATTAAAAACAGACATCTTAAAAAACACGCCTCACAAGATGAATGACTTGCGGGGCGTGTTTGCTGTTGGGTGGGCCTTTATTCCATTACGGTTTCCGTTCCCGCTTTCTCGGTCTGCGGTTGTTTTTTCGGGGTGCGGAGCAGAAACACCAGCGGCACGGCAGCCAGAGTGACCCACATCATCAGCCGGAAATCCTGCAAGTAAGCCAGTAACGCTGCCTGCTTCGTCACTTCACCATTGATGGACATCAGTCCCTGTGGTGTCGACAGATTGTATATCCCGGCATCAACGGCCTGATTCAGGGCAAAGTTGAATGGTGTGATGTAATCGGCGAAGGCGGCATGATTGGCTTGTGTCTGCTGGGACAGGTAAGTGATCACCACCGAGATGCCAATACTACTGCCGATATTTCGCATCAGGCTGAAGAGGGCGGTCCCCTCACTACGGTATTTGGGCGCCAATGTTGCAAAAGTAATGGTCGAGAGAGGCACGAAAATAAAGCCCAGCCCCAGCCCCTGAATCACACCTGTGCGGACAATGTCCCAGCCACTGATATTGAGATCAAACAGCGTGGTTTCCCACAGCGACAGGGTGGTCAGCATCAGGCCAAGGAAAATTTTGTACCTGGGATCAACCCTGCCGGCAAGCTTGCCGACCGTGATCATCGCAATCATGGTGCCGACACCGCGCGGGGCCAGCAGATAGCCGACATCCAGGACCGGATAACCCAGTAAACTCTGCATGAAGGGCGGCAGCAGGGCCATGGTCGCAAGCAGAATGATGCCGATGATAAAGATAAACAGCAGTCCAATCCGGAAGTTACTGTCGCTGAATAATCCCGGTTCGATAAAGGGCGCTTTATGGGTGAACATATGCGCGATGAACAGGTAGAAACAGCTTCCGGTCAGAATGGCTTCGATGATCACTTCCGGACTGTCGAACCAGCCCTGTGATTCACCGCGGTCGAGCATCATCTGTAAGGCACCAATCGCCAGACTGAGAATGGCGAAGCCGAACAGGTCAAATTTCCGGGATTTGTCGATAGCCGTTTCTTTCACGTAAGCGGCAATCCCGAACCAGGCCAGCAGACCAAAGGGCAGATTGATGTAAAACACCCAGCGCCAGTTGTAGTATTCGGTCAGCCAGCCTCCCAGCGACGGACCGAGGATCGGCCCCACCATGACGCCAACGCCCCACATGGCCATTGCTGAACCATGCTGTTCGGTCGGATACGTATCCAGCAACACAGCTTGCGACAATGGGACCAGGCTGGCCCCGAACACGCCCTGGAGCAGACGGAACAGCACCAGTTGCTCCAGCGACTGTGCGGCACCGCAGAGCATTGAGCTGATGGTAAAACCGACGACCGACCACAGAAAAATACGCTTCTGACCCAGCTGGGCGCTCAGAAAACCGGTTAATGGCATACAGATGGCGGCAGCCACAATGTAGGAGGTCAGGACCCAGGAGATTTGATCCTGCGTTGCCCCCATTGCCCCCTGCATGTGCGGTAGGGCAACGTTGGCAATTGTGGTATCCAGCGCCTGCATAATGGTTGCCAGCATCACTGCAAGGGTGATGAACCCCCGGTTGGCGGGCTCAGCAGATGCTGTCTGGATGTGCTGACTCATAGAGACAGTCCGAGGAATTTACGGTGGTACTCGGTATCAATTTCAACCACTGTGCTCAGACCGGCACGCAGTGCAGGGGTGTCTGCATCAGGTGTGATGGAAATACGCACCGGAACGCGCTGAGCGATCTTAACCCAGTTCCCCGTCGCATTCTGTGCCGGGATCACCGAGAACTCTGCGCCAGTGGCCGGGCTGAGGCTGTCGACGGTACCGGTCCAGCGGGTGTCCGGGTAGGTATCTACATGGATGGTGACTTGCTGACCGGGTCTGACATGTGTCAGATCGGTTTCTGTAAAGTTGGCTTCAATCCAGGGAGAAGTACTGGCAACCAGCGACATGACCGTAACTCCCGGGTTCAGGTATTGTCCCGGTTTCGGCGGCTGGCCGACGATTCCGTCAACCGAAGCTTTGACCGTTGTACGCGCCAGATCCAGTGTGGCACGGTTTAACTGGGCGAGGGCGGCCATATATTTCGGATGAGACTCGATCGGCGTCTCGAGGCTGCCGCCCATGGTCTCTGCAATGCGCTTCAGATCCAGTGACAGGGTATTGATTTCCTGATTCGCGAGGTCAACTGACTGTTGTGCCAGATCGAAGTTGGACGTCGAAACATAGTTTTTCACCGCCAGATTTTTCTGACGCTTCAGTTCTTTTTCCGCAAAAGCCAGCTTGGTTCGGGCCAGAGCAATTTCTGCCTGCTTTTCTTTGTAGCTGGCTTTCAGAGCAGCCAGATCCGTTCGGACCTGTGCCAGATCTGCCTTAGCTTTTGCGACCGACACTTCAAATGAAGCCGGATCAATGCGAAAAAGCGGCTGACCGGCAGTAACCGACTGGTTTTCTCTGACCAGGACCTGCAGCACCGGACCGGACACTTCAGCGCTCACCGGCACTTTGTCGGCTTTGACATAGGCATTATCGGTTTCGACATACCGGCCACCTTTCAGATAGAGGACACTGCCGCCGAGCAGGGCAATGGCAGGTACGACAACAAGCAGCAGAAAGCGTTTTTTGGAACGTTTGGGTGGCGGGCTGAGTTGCTCTGTTTGGGAAATGTTGCTCATGGAAGTCTCCAACTTTCGGTCAATAGCGGGCTGGTTACAGCGAGGTCATGTTATCGCGCATTTTCTGCAGGGCGGTCGCTACGGTGGTTATCTCATTCTCGGATAGCCCGGCCAGCGCATCCTTCTGAATGCTCTGAATCACGCGGAGGATTTCATCAAGAATTGGTTGTGCCGTCGGTGACGGATACAGCTGGTAGGCCCGACGATCTTTGGGATCCTGACGGCGCTCCACCAGCGAGGCATCGACCAGCAGATCAATCAGCCGGACCAGTGAGATGGGTTTGATCTCCAACATGTCTGCCAGCTCAACCTGCCGAATGCCCTGAAACCGGGCGATATAGTAAAGCGCCCGGGCCTGAACCATTGTTAATGCTTGATCTTTAAAACGCTTTTTAAAGAGTTTCCGCATCAGACGGGTCAGATCGGTCATGACAAAACCAAGGGTATTCGGGTTCATCCGCTCAGCCTCAAATAGTAAGTATTGCGTATTATGTGTAAATATTACTAAATGTTTCAATCCGTGAGCAGAAAATTGATCCGTCAGGGGATGGTTTTGGGGAAGTCTGTCCCGGGTATAACAGGGCTGAAAATGCACGCAATGATTCTGCATGCCAATCACAGGTATGACCTTGATTCGTGTGGTTAAGATGTTGTGATCAGCGGCGACGAAGAATCAGACTGCCGGTCGGAGCATGCGGCGCCAGAAACCAGGGGTGGGGGGTAACATCCATGCCGATCCGGCTCTCGTACTGAGCTTCCGCGTCCAGCAACGGGGTGTAGTCCCTCATGGCTTTTGAACTGGTATAAACCAGCAGATAGCGGACGGGCGTGCTGTAGCGCGATATCGGAATTTCCAGTTCCAGCCTGTCAGGTTCCTCTACGCTGAAAGGCTGATAGCGGTATGCGGTCAGACTGTCAATCAGCAGAAAATCTTCAGAATAAAGCTGTACCTGAGGTGGAAAGACCGTCTGGCTGACCAGGCTGGTCAGAAGAAGGTCCTGTCGGCTGATGGCCGGACTCAATTTGATAAGCTTGGTAAAGCTGCGGCCGGAAGAAAGCTCAATAATGACATCTTCATGAGTCAGCCGGAAAAGAACGGGCAGCTCATCGCAACAGGGCAGGGACGGCAGATTTCGGACTTCCGTGAAATAACGTTTTGCTGTGGCTAGTTGGTCTCTGTCCTGGCGTGCCTGGGAAACGCTGATGTTAGTGACGCCATTTACGGTGTCCGGAGAAAAGCTGTCCGTCAGCGAACAAGCTGACAAAGTCATTACCAGAAAGAGGTAAGAAAGGATTCGCATACCGCCTCAGGCTGATCTGGATTTATGTTTAAACATAGCAGTTGGCCTGAGGCTGAGCATAATTTGAGCGTTGAAGCTTAACGGGGAACGCCATCATTTCAGATGGCATTCCTGAGGCTTTTGCAAGCTGTCGCCGGAGCCTGAGGTTAAATCCTGAACGTTTGTTGACAGTTCCTGCATTTGTAGAGGGCACGGCAGGTGAGCTTTCTCCAAAGCGTTCGTTTTATCCGGTAAATTTGAGGATTGTCGCAGCACATGATTGGCTCTCATTTTTCTTTATTTTGATAATCAGCAGATTACAGCCAGACCTGTCGTGGATTTGTGACTTCGGTCACTATCAAAAAAGGGTGACATAAAGCTGACTTTATCGTGACATCATCTTGACGGATGGGTGCGAAATATTACTTTTATTGTCAGCGGTTGTCTGAAAGTTGAGCGACCAACGGGAGTTGATACTCCCTTGGGCTACATATAGACAGGTTGAAAAGAAAGGAAAAATAGAAATTCAGAACCGTTTCAGACTTTGGTTTTCTTATGGCAGCTTTTGCATAAGTAGACCGCTTTGCAGGTAATCCGTTGCCAGATCCCACGCTTTACCCTCATTAAATTCGGCTTATCGCAACACATGATTTAGTCCTTATTGTCGTGTTTTTTTGACGATATACGAATTGTAATGCAATTTGTTTACTAAATTAAAGTGATGTCTCTCGCAAAAGCCAGGGTGGTGGCAAAAAAATGTTACTAAAATCGTCGGAAATTAGCATTTTTATTCAGATGCTTACAAGGGGTGGTCAAAATATTGACTTGGTGATTGCATAAATAATCCGGGCTTTCTTCTGGCATTTTATCCTGGCGGTAGTTTTTTATTATCCCAAAGCGAGCCAGAGCCCCACACCCATCATGAGTGTGCCGGCAATCCGGTTCATGAAGCGAAGATTGTCTCCCCGGCTCAGGAACAGCCGTAAACTCCGACCGCCATTCGCATAGACCATCAGCGCGATGAACTCGGTCAGCAGGATGATACTCAGCAGACCGGCCATCTGAGGTGCAACAGGGAGTTCAATATTGATAAAAGGTGGCAGCAGAGAAATCATAAATGCCCAGCCTTTAGGATTTGCAATTGCAGTGATAAATCCCTGAGAGATGAGTTGTCCGCGCTGGGTTTCGGTTGGAGCATCCAGATTCATTGACATTTTTCCGCGATTCCGCCACATGCTGACACCCAGCCAGATCAGATAAGCGCCGCCAATCCACTTCAGCAGATGGAAAAGCTGCGGATAATTCAGCATCACTGTGGCGACACCCATAACGGCGGCAATGGCGACCAGTGCCACGCCCACCAGTTCGCCCAGCATCATCCAGAGTGTCCGTTTGACACCAATACTCATGCCCAGTGTCATTGCTAATGTCATACACATGCCGGGCGTAATGGAGACAAAGAAAAAAGTCGGTATAAATGCGCTGAGTAAGGTGAAATCTAACATATCGTCAAGTGGCCTCAAGATGCAGGGTTCAGAGCCCCGTTCGGGAAGAAACAGCGGTCTCCAACAAAGAAGATGATGTTGAAGTGGGTGATTCTTTTTCGTGAGCTGGTGATGAAGCGAGCATATTGAGGTTATCCGGCTTTATCAATCAATTTGTAAACGATTCATTCGCTCATGCTATGAGAAGGCTGACTGGCAAGTCTTTGTAAAAGAGGCTCACTGGCGCTGACAGGATTGATTCCAGATATACCGGGACATCGTGCCCCGGTCCGCTGTGTGATGGAAATATTCAGATCTTTCAGAAACAACGTTCCAGGTGAGCGTCAAAACGTGTCAGGTCGTTTTCAATGTCCGGATTCTTCAGGACGTCGTAACAGACAAAGGTTTCCAGTGGCGTCATACCAAAGAAACGAAAACTCATATGAATCGGGAAAAACAGGTCATCGACACTTTTGCCCTGAAACAGATATTCATCCGGGTTGCCGAATGCTTCTGCAGGTGCATTGAAGGTCAGTGACAACATGTATTTTTTCCCCTGAACCGTGCCGCCAGTGCCGTAATTTTTCTTCGGATCCGCCGAGGAACGGCCGTCGCCGGTACAGAGTGAGCCGTCCATTCCGGCGGTATAGACTTCATCCATGTACTTTTTAAAGATCCACGGTACGCCCATCCAGAACACTGGTGTTTGCAGAATGATGATGTCAGCCCATTTGTGGTTCTCAACTTCCTGTTGTACATCGTAATCATTTTCCATGGTCACGACGCGGGTCTGGTGGCCTTTTGCGGTGAGTAAAGTGGCAGCACGGTCCATCAGCGTCTGGTTCAGTCTTCCTTCTGAAAATGGATAGGCCTGATGGGCATTGATAATCAAAATATTGCTCATGTCACGTCTCCTGGCTTGTTCTCTGTAATCAGTGTGATTTGTGGTTTATTATGGTAACCACAAAACTTTAATCAACTAGTATACTTTTAGTAACCTAGTTGTTTCGGAGGCGTTTTCTATGGGAAGTTCAGTAAAAACAGATACTAAAGGCAGAAAAATTGTGCTCAACGAATGTAAGGAGCCCTGTTCTGTCGAGAAAGGGATGCGGCTGATCGGGGGGAAGTGGAAAGGCACAATTCTTTATCATCTGAAAGATGGACCTGTCCGGTTTAATGATCTGGCCCGGATGCTGGGCGGGGCGAGTAAGAAAATGATCGACCAGCGGTTAAAAGAACTCGAAAGTGAAGACATGGTGGTCCGCAAAGTGATCAGTGACCGGCCAATTGCTGTCAGTTACGAGCTGACCGAGTTTGGTCGTTCGGCTCTGGATATTCTTGAGCAGATCCGGCTTTGGTCTGAGAAATACAATGTCGGAAAGAAGGTAAAGCCGGTTGCGGTGAGTGCCTGACGGGACTTGCTGAGCAGCAGGGTAGGTTTTATGAGGCCTGGCGAAAGACCTTGATAAATACTTATGGCGGCATAGATATTCAATAGATTGAATGGTTCGTGTGATTTTTAGACATTTACCGCAGAGGATGGTGAAAAAATTCATACTTTGATGACAAAGTGTTCACAATTTATATCACTGTTATTATATTGGTCTGACCGAGATGTAAACGGACTTATCACTGATGAAACTTTCCATTGCAAGGAAGCTTCGGGTCAGCTTCTTATTTTTGACTGCCTTGTTTCTTGCGGCAGCCATCCTGCTTTACCTTCAGATCACCAAGGTTGAAAACCATGCCAGCTCGCTGCTGAGTGTGGATTTACCGACGGTCGATGCCAGCCGCTCATTACAGCAAAATGCCGAATTTTCGTTATCCAGTTTGCGGGCGTATATGCTGGCAGCGGATGAAACAAGGCAGGCTAAATACCGGCAGCAGCTTGATGACGCTTTTGCCAAAGTCGATGAAGAACTGGTTCGATTGCAGAGCCATGTGTCACAGGCGCAGTTTGCTCAGGTGAAAGCTGACTGGGATGCGCTCAAAACCAGCGAACTTGCCGTTGCTGAGCTCAGTCATCAGCCTGAAAACTTACCTGCGCACCATCAGTTGCAATTTGAGGCTGCCCCTTTGGCTGAAGTGGCGCTGGATCAACTTCAGGGGATGATCAACGAAGAAGAAAGCATCCCTGAAGGTGAAGCACGCAAGCGTCTGATGAAGCTGTTTACCGACGCTTATACTTCTCTGTCGAATGGCTTGGGTGAGTTGCGGGCATTCCTCATCAATGCAAATCAGGACAATCTGGACAAGTTCGAAGAATATATGCGTTCGCACAATCGCGCAGTTTCTGAAATTGAACGCAAAAAAGAAAGCCTGACAGAGAGTCAGCAAGGGCTGTGGTCGCTGTTTAAAGAAATGCAGGACTTATATTTGCCGATGGCGACAGATGTGGTGATGCAGCGGCAGGCGCAGGACTGGAATAAAGCCAATTATCTGATGGAAACTGAAACCCTGCTGGCGGTAGAACAGCTTGCACAGACGATTGAAGCGGTCGTGCGTGAGCAGCAGGCTGTTGCCGCACAAAGTGGAGAAGCCATCGGCAGCAGTGTCCAGAAAGTCGTGATGTTGCTGATCGCGATCAGTGTGATTGCCAGTTTGTGTTCTCTGGTGATCGGGACCTGGCTTGGCCGGGATATTGGGTCGCGGCTGGGCCGGGTGGTTGAGCGTGCAGAACAAATTTCCCACGGCGATTTTTCTTCCCGGGCCATGGAGAATAAAGGCTCGGATGAAATCGCAACCCTGATAGCGTCTGTGAACCGGATGTCTGTATCGCTGTCAGGGCTGGTGACCGGGGTTTCGGACAAAGCGCAGGCTGTGAATGCCAGCATGGATAAACTGCTGGTGACAAATACGGATACAGCGGGCGAAGTGACTGATCAGGCATCGCGGATCAGCTCGGTCGCAACTGCCATTGAAGAGATGACGGCGACGGCCCATGAAACCGCTCAGAATACTCAGTCAGCGTCGGATGATCTGGCACATTCTGCTTCGTTGCTGGCCAGCGGAGAAGCGGCATTGATGCGAAATCACCAGACAGTTTCTGAACTGAATACGCTGGTGGCGCAGGCTAGTGATATGGTGCTGCAGCTCAGCGCTGACAGTGACCGGATTGAGCATGTCACGGACGTGATCCAGAGCGTTGCGGAGCAGACAAACCTGCTGGCTCTGAATGCTGCCATTGAAGCTGCACGTGCCGGTGAACAGGGGCGCGGCTTTGCGGTGGTGGCAGACGAAGTGCGTTTGCTGGCACAGCGGACAACGGAGTCGACCACTGAAATCAATGCAATCGTGGATGCGATTCAGTCTTCAACTCAGCATGTTGTGAAAGTGATTGAGCAGAGTCAGTCTCTGGTCAAAGTCGGAACGGAACACACGGCAACCGCTAACGAGATGCTGAAAGATACGGTCCGGTATATGGAAGAGGTGTCGCAGAAGGTGAGTGATATCGCCGTCGCCACTGAGCAGCAGTCCAATGTGTCTCAGTCGGTGGCTGAGTTAGTCCACCAGCTGTCATCTTCTGCCGATGACGTGTCCGGTAACTGCAGTGTTGCAAATCAGACATCGCAGTCCATCAAATCTCAGGTTGAGGACCTGAATCAGGCCATGAAGAAATTTACGGTTTAAAAGATTGTGCTGCAGATGGACAAAGCCCGGCAAATGCCGGGTTTTGTGTGTTTGAAGGTAGCTGCTGCTCAGAGTTTTTTCATCCGTGAGACTTCGGTCGGCGCTGCCAGCCATTGTGTAAATTTTTGAGCGACAGCTTGTGTATGTGCTTCCTGATGATGGTTTTCCAGTGCGTTTTTACTGATCCATTCCTCGTAGAGATAAATATATCTTCCGCATTCAGACGTATGGATATCAAACCGGATACAGCCGGGTTCCTGACGTGTCGCATCCAGCATACCGAGGAGTGCTCGTTTGGCTGATTCAAAGAACGTTTCATGAGGGGTGATTTTTGCAAAGACAAATGTATTTTCTGTCGACATAGGCGCTCTGTTTTGGGTGATGAAAATGGGGCAAGCGCTGAAAATATCATGATAAAACTGAGAGTTTCAACCTGATGCTTATGCTCTCGCAACGGATTGAAGCCCTCATGGTTCACAGGAGCTGATGGTGGCAAGTTGTGTTTCAGACGGAATCTAAGACGAGCACACAAACCATGCGCTGGCGCTTGCTGTGATGTACGCTTCCTCGTGCCAATCCAGTGGCTCCAGGTAAGGGGCTGTACGGATATCGCCTTTGAATTTTTCTTTAATCAGCACTCTGACTTTTCCTTTGTCTGCCTTTTGTACGGTCCCCCGGTAGGTATAGCCCAGACTGTTTCTGTCTGGTTTTTCGTACAGACATACCCGTTCACCGATACTGGTATAAATATGTTCACTCTCTTCAGTCCAGGTCCCATTGGTGCCGGGTGCTTTGCGGGTATTGGTCAGGAGGACTGTTTCAGGAGGGAGATCAATCAGCTGACGATCGGTTGAAAAGGGCAGATAACCCAGTGCGATAGCAGACAGATACCATTCATTGTCAGGGGCGCCGTTATTTTCAATCACTTTCAGAGTAATGAAAGGGCCATCCAGACAGAGATCAGCCCATTGTTCCGTACTGCTGATGCTGGCGTAAAAGTAGGGGCGTTCATCTTTCGTGTTGGCATCGGCGACACACCAGGAGCCGGAGTCCAGATGAATCATCCGGCCGTGATTGGCGTTGCAGACCTGTTTGACCATGTTTTGATACTGGGCAATGTCTTCGTGGGCTTGTGCCGGTGTATTGCTGCAATAGCGATAGGTATATGAGTAGGCACTTTTCGGGTAATACATGCCTTTGTCGACGACTGCACCATTTTCACGGCTTTCACTCTCTGAGATAAAGTCCTGTGTGGTGCGATACATACTGTACTGGCTGCCAAAGCCCAGTGATGCGGGCAGGCTGCTGCAGCCTGAAAGGATAAGTGCGCAAGAGAATGTGCGGAGCACAAGAGAAAGATGCCTTTGCATGCCGTAACCCCTAATACACGAAACATATTCTTATTATGCTGTTTTCTAGTATAGGAAAGGTCAGGAATTTTTGAAGAATTACAGAGGGTAAGAAGTGGCACGGTCAGGGTCTGAGCCCGTGCCACATAGGCGGATTATTTTGTCAGTGCCTGATTCAGCCACTGGTCAAAGCGAGATTTCGGTAATGCGCCATTCAGGGTATCGACCAGTTGACCCTGTCTGAACACCATGATGGTCGGAATACTGCGGATACGGTACTGAACGGCCAGCTCTTGCTGCGCTTCCGTATCAATTCTGACGAAACGAACCTGATCTTTGCGTTCTGCGGCTACGTCTTCAAAGATTGGTGTGAATCCGACACATGGGTTACACCAGGGGGCCCAAAAATCAACGACTACAGGCTGCTCACTTTGCAGTAAAGCCTGGAAATTTTCTGAGGTTGCATCAACGGGTTTGCCGTCGAGCAGGGATTCTTTACAGTTTCCGCAGGTTGCTTTGTCATGAATGCGTTCAACCGGAAGACGGTTCAGTCCTTGGCAATGCGGGCATCGGGTCGTAATTGTTGACATTGTAAGTTTCCATTGTTTGCTGGGATAAACTCAATGTACTGATTTTAGGCGGTTCAGAAAAGAGGTATGCAACAATTTGTGCAATCGGGGAAATCAATGGATAAAGAAGGCGAACACAGGCTAATGCCTTTTCAGTACATTAGCCTTGATGAGTAAAACCCAGGATAAATAACCTTTGTATATACCGGGCTTAGTGGAGCAGACCCAGCTCTTTTGCTTCTTCGATGGTTAGCCCGCATTCGCGGATGTCACGGAGCATTTCAATACGTCGGCGGGCAGCAGCTTGTTGTTGTTTGTTCCCTGTAGCTTTTGCCGGGGTCGCCGTTTCGTCTTGCTGATCCCACTTGGTAGTGGCATCAGCCATGTCAGAAAAATCAAGTGAGTTGATAGACACAATTACCTCCTAAAAGCACTCTGCGTCGAGATCACGCATATCTTTATCAGAGCTTTCTCCTCGCTTCAAAGCAGATAAATCGTGCTTTGTGAGCAAAAGCGTATTTGCGAGATGAAGTCGCCTGCAGGATAAAATACTGCTTTGACAGATGATCATTTCGGAGTATCTTCCGCAATTCGGGCCTGTGATTATCGTGCTGAATAAATCGTCGGCCTGAATCAAAAGAAGCCAGTGATGAAACTGGCTCCTCGGTGTCCTGAACCCTGCAATATCAGCGCAACTGCGCCATGACCGGCCGGATAGCGGCCAGAACATCCTGACCGAAAGCCAGGCTGCGTTCCGGTGACCAGCCATAGAAGGCGTCTGGTTGAAGGTTGTGATCCTTGAACGGCATTTCCACCGTGAATGCCAGACAGTGAAATTGTTCCCCGACCCAGGCGGTTGCCATGCTCAGATTTGCCTGTCCCGGAGCATCCTTGTCATAACCATAGTCGTCCTGAAATTCCGGTGTAATGGTCAGCAGCGCTTGTTTGAAGTTGTTTTCCAGCCGGGCATGTCGTTCATCGTAAGACGGAATTCCTTCACAGCCTGCCACGAAGTTATACGGAATGGCTTCATCCCCGTGAATGTCCAGAAACAGATCAACCCCTGTCTGTAGCATCCGTTCGCGTACCAGGAAGACTTCCGGGCTTTTCTCCAGACTTGGCGACTGCCATTCCCGATTCAGGTTGATCCCAGCGGCATTGGTCCTCAGATGGCCGCGAATGCTGCCGTCCGGGTTCATGTTCGGCAAGATGTAAAAGACGGCCTCATCAAGCAGGGCGCGCCCGACCGTATCGGTTTCGTCCAGCAGGCGTTGCATCAGACCTTCCATGAACCATGACGCCATTGTCTCTCCCGGATGCTGGCGTCCAATGATCCAGATTTTCTTTTTTGAATCCCCAGGTTCGCCGATGGTCAGCAGGCTGATGTCGTTGCCGTCCAGAGTGCTGCCCAGAGTTTCCAGAGTGCAGTTGTAGTTCATCTGGGCCTGATGGAGCAGATCCTGGTGCCGATCACAGGAATAAGGCGCAAAGTACGCGAAATACATGGAGCACTGTTCAGGCATTACCTGAAAGCGCAGGGTGTCGCCATCAAATTGGGCCGGCACACGAAACCATTCTTCCCGATCATATGACGCAACGACATCGTAGTCTTTCCAGCCTTCCGGATAGGCCGATTTTGCTAAATCCAGTAATGCAAAATTGTGTTCGACTTGTGCCTGCGTTTCCAGACGGAAGTAAAACCACTGGTAAAACTCCGACTGGTTATCTTTGTTGATCTGAAGCCGGATGTCATCCGGTTGTTCGGCCTTTACGATACAGATATTGCCGCTTTCGAAGTTACTGAAAATTTTCATCACACTGAACCTTATCGGGCAAACGGATAGCACAACTATAGCAAGTCTGTAGTCAGTCTCACGCCAAGCCGTTAAGCTGTGCACACAGAGAGCAAGATGACAGGTCGTGAGAAGGTGACATTACATTATTCTTCCCGTGCACTGATTCAGGTGCAGGATAAGATACTTTTGGTCAGACGGGTTGGAGACAGGATGAGTTTTCTGCCCGGCGGGCATGTTGAACTGGGGGAAGCTGCTGCGAAAGCGCTGGCCAGAGAAATTGAAGAAGAGACCGGGATGAAAGCCAGAGTTGGCTCTTTGATCGGCGTGGCTGAAAATGACTGGCTGGAGAGTGGTCAGCAGCAGGCAGAAATCGCACTTGTATTTCAGGCTGAACTGGCTGGGGTTTGTGAGGCCATGCAGATTGATTCCAAAGAAGCGCATCTGGAGTTTTTCTGGGCGGAGATTCGCGCATTGGATGAACACCAGCTTTATCCGGTTGCCTTGCGTGAGCTGATACGGGAAGGCATGAGCCATTATCAGGGTTTTGTAGCTTCCGATCTGGATAAGTAGCCTGTTTTCCTAGCAAAAAGGTTTGATTCACAGCAGTGAAAACAGGTTTTGATGGCTTATTGAGCACTTGAACTTTTTTTACTTTACAGCCGGGCCATCACCACGTATTATTCGCCGCACTTACGGAGAGATGGCTGAGTGGTTGAAAGCACCGGTCTTGAAAACCGGCATACGTTAATAGCGTATCTAGGGTTCAAATCCCTATCTCTCCGCCACATTCGAAGAAACCGCTGAACTATCAGCGGTTTTTTTTCGTCTGAACTTCGGCACACAGAGATAGGGTGAAGAAGCCTGGTTGGGTTCAGCCGAGCGCAGCGAGACCACGTTGCCTTCAAGCAACGCCCGAAGGGGCGCGAGCTTGCGAGCGATAAATCCCTATCTCTCCGCCACATTTAAAGAAACCGCTGAACTATCAGCGGTTTTTTTTCGTCTGAATCTTCGTCAGAGCCATGATATCAACGCCATGGGTGATGCTTATACCGTATCGTGAATGACTGCCTGAAAAGCAGCCATCATTTTCATGAGGCGAATACGTTAGTCTGACATTAAGTTTTGCTCCATTGCAGCTCTGGAAAGAAAATTCAGATTCATGGCGCTGTGAGGTTTTAATGCCAAGCGTTCGTTCGCGAGAGCTTGCGCAAGATTTCTCATACCGCCTCGTAGAGCTGCCTCTGTCAATGTCAGATCGATGATATCGCGCTGAGCATGACTGCCACCGAAGCGATTCGAGATGTAACGCGTACTGTAGAGCTGCTCTGCAGCGGCTTGATAGTCCCCATTCCAAAACGCCTTAAATCCTTTCATCAGAGGCAATCCAATTTGATGAGCCCATATTGCGACCTCCTTCGACGAGCGACTCTGTGACTGGAAGAGGGTCAGGAGCCGTTCTACGTCTGCATCTCGTCCAGCCCCCAAATAGGCCATCACGGCATGCCAGTCATTGAATGGGTACAGTTTTCCATCCGCATGTTGATCCCACTGATTCGCCAGCTCCTGCCAGCGGTTACCCACCTTGCAACCCAATAATTCCAGTCGCCACAGCAGTGCTGAGGCGTCCACCATGTCCAGGGCAACACTGCTGCGATCCTCACGAACTGGTCCGTCATAGAGTGCAAGCGCTGTGTCGAACTGACCCAGATCAAGATAATAAAGTGCGAGGTGCCACCAATTATGGACTTTGAAAAAGTTATCTTCACCAGACCAGCAGGACTCTCTGGTCGTCATCCAACCGATGCCGTCCTGGACACGTCCCTGCATCTCCATGACATGGGCCACGGCATGGTGTGCCCAGCAATCAAGGGGTTCCATCTCAATCGCCTGACGTCCGGACTCCTCTGCTTGCGCATAATGACCACATTCCTCTAACCCAAAGGCGTGCATGCCAAGCAGGATGGCGTAACCCGGTATCTCAGGAGACCACTGACGTAATACACGCGCGATTCTGTCACGCAGGTTTCTGGAATTTGCCCGATAGAAATCGATCAAATGGCCAATCTGCAAGCCAATCAGGTCGCGTGGGTAGGTGATATTATGGTGATCTAACAGGGTGGCTGCCTTGCTCCAGTTGCCTTTAAGCAAATGATTCAATGCATTGATATGGGATTTTTCTCTTTCATTGACGGGTAGTGCCTGTGCTTTTTCAAGCATTCCCTGAGCGGCACTTATCGAGCTGGGCTCTGTCGCCATCGCGCACAGATACGCTTTGAGTATATAAGCCATCCCAAAACATGGCGCTTGCTCAATGGCACGGTCTAATAAATGAAAAGGATCACCGCGATAAAGGTTGAAAGTCGTCACAGCCCTGTCATAGAGCTGTACCGCTTCTACCGACGCGCCTGACAAGTTGTTACCTTGCTGATCGGATAACATAACTGAACCCCCTGGGTGGACTGCTGCTTGTAGTGCGAATCCCACCTAAGTGTAGCCAATTGCAAATCGATTCTTCCGTTGATGCCGGGGAAGATGCCGTCTGAAATCAGTGAACACTGACGTGCGGACTCTGATCCGCTCTTCTCTGAATCACTGTTCGCTTATCTGGTTTGGGCATAAGCTGTTGAGAGTCGAGCGCTTACCTTGACCGGATCTGCTGTTGATTCAATGATCGCGAATGAAAATGTCAGAGGCGGGATGTGTATAACAGCGAACGCTAAAGTATTGATATTTTGAGTGAACATTTTTGTGTTCTCTGTTTCAAATGAAAACTGTCGATTCAACAAAAAATCACACCTAATTTTTAAATTTTATTTCCATTCAATGAATTGCTTACTGTTGTCTTATATTCTCACAATTGAGATATCTGTATTTATTTGTCAGGTAGATAATTACAGGGATTGAGTGATATAGGAAAGCAGTCATGAGTCGTCATCCTCAGTTAGTGA
This sequence comes from Photobacterium sp. R1, assembly GCF_054600795.1. Classification (NCBI taxonomy): domain Bacteria; kingdom Pseudomonadati; phylum Pseudomonadota; class Gammaproteobacteria; order Vibrionales; family Vibrionaceae; genus Photobacterium; species Photobacterium sp. R1. The sequence continues at coordinate 518,514 of NZ_BAAHZP010000002.1, read as the reverse complement.
TGTTTTCAGATAAAAGCATTCATTGCGATGCACTCTGTAATGTATTGAGAAAAAGTGGTGGATTTGAGCTGTTACAAATCAGCGATGTTCAGCAATTGGAACCTCTTGTAAATCAAGGGAAGGTCATCCTGATTGTTGATACGCAAGCATCTGAAATAATGACAATTTATCATCTGATTCAAAGTCACTGGCTACGGCCAGATAAAATTGTTTTGTTTAATGTGGGCGACCATTATGATTTTCGCTACGTCTTAAAATGGCCTCAGTGCTGCGGCGTACTGACTCAGGATGTCAGCTATCATCATTGGCTGGAAGGATTAAGTACAGTTGCTTCCGGTGAATTTTGGTTTACGCGGAAGGTCATGGCAGATCTCATTGCCTCTTATCGTAACCAGGGAAACTTTGAGGCACAGAAACGAGAAAGGAAAGCGCTGAGTTTAACGAAGAGAGAAGAAGATATTTTGAAGTTAATCATTCAGGGAGAAAGTAATGCAAAAATTGCAGAATCTTTATTTGTGAGTGAAAGTACAGTGAAAACGCATTTGTATAATGCATTCAAGAAAATTGATGTGAAAAATAGAAGGCAAGCCCGGGATTGGGCACGAGAGCAATTATTGTTTGAATATTAGTTTTTTTGTTTTTTAATAAGGGAGCTTGTCTCCCTTTTTTTATGTCTGTAATTCTGTTTGTATCAAATGATTGATTTTTAATTTATTGATTTTAAAGTTTATTTTTAACGTGTAAATCACTTCGAACTTTATATTTGATGTGAATTGTTTATGAATCAGTTTGTTAGGTTTGGTCGTTATTTGTTCAGGTTTAAATCATACTTTTCTCATACTTTGTTTCGGGAACAACGATCTAAAATAAAAATAAGCGAACGGGAGATGGTGTGGGGAAGATGGCAAACATCAAAATTCATAAAAATAAGTTGGTTTTGTTGCTGTGCTTAATATCTTCAACAGCGATGTCCGGTGAAGCGGTAAAATTGAACTTGAAGGGTAAAATCAGTCAGAAATGCAGTATTTATAACATGTCAGACCTGATTGATTTGTCTAAGAGTGAAACAAAAATTGTAGCTTTTAAGTTTTACTGTAACTCACCATTTGATATTTCAGTTTCATCACAGAATGGTGGGTTGAAAAACGGGAATTACTTGGTTCGATATCACTACGCTTTGGATATTCCAAAGGCCGGAGTAAGCATTTACGGTGATAGCGAGAAAAGTGTTATCAACTCAAAGATTGTGAATGTGGAAAAAATTCCTTTCGAAAGCAGAGGAGAGATAAAGGTCAGTTTGATTGATAAGCTTGAAATGTCTGGGCATTATCAGGAAACACTGAAAATAAATTTATATCCAAAAAGTTTTTTATGAATGCTGAATGTGCTGTATCCATTGAGTATTCATAATTTCAAAGCAGTAAAAAACAATAAAATATCCTTAATGTATGTAATTAGCAGTTATGGAGTATGTTATGAAAAAGTTCATGTTATCTGCAGCAGCTGTAATCGTTCTTTCTTCTCTGTCTATGTCTGTGAGTGCTGGTGAAAGTTCACACGGTCCTCGTGGACCACAGGATGGAAGAAGCTGTAATGGTGATGTGTGTGATTTGAAAATTATCGCAGAGGTTGAAGAAAAATGCTTCTGTTCATTCGAAGGCCATGACTATGTCAACCTGGGTAAATTGAATGCATGGCACTCAACGACATCTCAGCCTAAAAAACTGCGCATTTACTGTAACACACGTAAAGCAGATGTTCAGGTCAGAACAATGAACGACGGTCTGAAAGGTCTCCATGATCACTACGGTGATGAAGATGTCGATTACGTTATCAAATCTGGTGGCTACCAATTTGATACAAACGCTGATGGTCACAAAGGTTATCAGATGTTTGCGAACAACTTCATGGGCGATTACCTGAATATCGTGATTCAAAGCAAACCATATGACTTCAAGAAAGTAAAACCTGGTTATAAATTTGATACGGCTTACTTCAAAGTAACGCCAGTGAAATACTACTAATACCGTCATGGCTTGAAAATCAGTGGGAGCATTGCTCCCACTTTTTTCAAAAGGAGGATGTATGCGTTGGCTCGTTTTGTTGTTGCTCTCTTTTAAATGCTTTGCCTTCGGTATTATGCCGGTCACTGTGGAAATTGGCGCATCAGGCAGCAAAGCACAGCAGAAATTTGTTGTTTCGAATCAGTTTGAAACACCATTACAGGTCGAAGTGGTCCCGCTGCAGTTAGAGTGGAAGGACGGCGCCTATCATGCAGTCCCTGCAGACGAAGATATTCTGATTCTGCCAGACACAGCAATGATTCAACCAGGCAGCAGCCAGGCGGTGATGGTGAGATATCTTGGCGAGCCGGATTTATCGCGTTCCAAAGCTTATGTCATTCAGTTTAATCAGGTGATGACGGAAAACAGTCAAACTGAACAAACGGACGGAAGTCTGGTTTCTATGGCTGTCAGTTATGATGCTGTGGTCACTGTTGCTCCGAATAAGGCGATTTCTGACCTGCAACTTGCCAGTGCCAAATCGTTAGGCAATGGGAAGTGGGAAGTCCTGATTGAGAATGCCGGTAATAAACATGGCTGGGCAACCAAAGCGGATTGGGTGATTCAGACGGATAAGGGACCTGTGACAATTCCGGGCAAGGAAATTGCGAATCACATCGATGCAACTTTTTTTCCACCACTGAGCTCAACCAAGACTACATTTAAGTTAAACAAAGACATAGTCATTAGTAAGCAATTATCGCTTGAAGTGAAAAACACGAATTAGCTTGCAGGGGAATGGGAATGAAATGGATTTTCATCGCGCTTTTGTTCGGTAGCGTCGCCGGTGTATGCCATGCGTTGGAAGTTGGCCCGCTGGTCCATGAAATCCAGTCCGATTCTCCGATGCGAAGCAGCAAGGTCACGGTCAGGAATAATTCTGCCAATACCCAGCTGGTTGATGCACAAGTGATGGCGTTAAATTTTGACAAGAGCGGCTTTGTGGCCGCTCCAGTCAATGGTGATGAAATTATCGTTACGCCACCAGCCTTCAAACTTGAACCCGGTCAGATTCAGTCATTTATGGTGGTTTGGGCTGGCGGCCAGTCACTGAAACAATCTCGCAGCTACAGCGTGCAACTGTCAGCGCTCAGCCAGAAAACTGGAGCGCAGCAAAACAATATTTCGATTCTGATTAATTACAATGTGATTGTGCATGTATCCAGCACCAAACATGTTGCAAATATTTCAACCCAGCCAATTCACGTCAGCAAATCTGATAATCTTGTCAATTTTACGGTTGATAACCTCGGCACCAAATATACCAAATTAAGTAATTACAACCTCCGGTTCAAAAAGAATCAAAGCTCAAAACCTTATGTGTTGACCGGCGAACAGATTGCCGGCAGTGATTACGATGTTTTTATTCCGGCGAAGCAGGCAACTGAAATTCACTTGCCGAATATTCTCTTTTCTGGCCGGCAGTTTGAGCAGGTCACACTTGAGAAGAGGTTGCCATGAGGTTGAGACTCTGTGCATGCTTCATCGCGATCATGACACTGTTTTTCAGGGTGTCCGATGTCTGTGCAGCTACGGATCTGGTCACCCCCAGAGTCATCACTTTTACCAGTCTGCTGAACTTTTACGGCCAATCCGTAGGGGAAGTCATGGTAAAGGTCACCCCCAAAAAGGAGCTGTTTATCAAGTACGACACGCTTGAACCCTTTTTGAAGCAAAAGCTGAATGAAGAGGCATTTTCAAAAGTTCAAACTTCAGTCAAAGACGGGTATGTGAACAGTGCAGAGCTTGCGACGCATCAGATTAATGTTGATCTCAGCTCAACCACTTTAGAAACGACAATTTCAATCCCGAAAGAGTTACTGAAAGACAGCGGGCTTTATCTGTTTCAGAATGATGAAGCGGTTGGGAATGCTGCGCAGGCAGATGATATCAGTGGCTTTGTGAATTATTTCTTGTCGGGCAGTTATCTGACCGGCGGAACCAATGGAGATAACTGGTTCTCCAGCAATGTGATAGAAACAGGTCTGCGTTATCAGAAATTTAATCTGTTTAATGATTTCTCACTGGACTTCGATGACGGTGAAACGGATTTTTATCGTTTATTATCCCAGCTCACTTATGACTTTCCTGATGAAGGAACGCGAATTACTTTGGGGGATTTGTCGTTTCGGGCTTTCGGATTTCAAAGTGGCGAGAGCATTCTGGGGCTGAATATCAGCCGTGACTTTGGGGTGATTCCAACGAAAAACGTCCGCCCGATAGCCAATCAGCAGTTTGTCCTGGAGCGTACGTCATCTGTCGATGTGTATATTGACGGTATCTTAATGCGCAGTATTCGTCTGGCTCCCGGCGCTTACGATATCCGGGACTTACCTTTGACGACGGGGGTCAACAATATTCAATTGGTGATCACCGATCCTTCCGGACGGCAAGAAGTCATCAATTTTAGTATCGCGACCGGGATCAGCTTATTGGCTGCAGGGGAATATGAATATTCGGCCTCATTAGGGATCGACAGCGAGCTTTCAGACAACCAATTAGAATATGAAACCGATGATTATATCTTTTCTGTCGGGGGAGATTACGGGATTACAGAATCCTGGACGGCAGGATTAAATTTTCAGGCACGAAAGAACATTCTCCAGCTCGGTGCGACAACGGGGTTTGGGACAGATCTGGGTTTGTTTGGCGTGGAAGGGGCAGTCAGCCAGCATCAGGTGCTGGACACCGGATTTGCCTTACGTTTGAAATATGATGCTTTTTTTGATTCCGATGACCATACGCTGAATGCACAGTATGAATATTTTACATCGAAATTTACGACCATCAGTGACAGCAGTATTGATAATTTTGTAGAAAACCCGAACGGTGTCGAGCATCGTTTTGATGTGTTCTATAACTATCTGTTATCAGATCGGTTGTCTGTCGGCATGTCTGCAAATGCACGATATTTGTACGGGAATAATTTTGACTATGCCCTGACGCCGTCGATGGCTGGTGTCTGGTTTGATACACCGGCTAGCTGGAATATTCGCGTCACCTATGAAGATGATGAAGATCCGGATACGGATGAGTGGCGATTTTTTGTCTCAACCTCGATACCGATTGGCTCATGGCTGAATCCCAATCATCAGATGAGCGCGAGCTATGACTCGGTCGATCAGCGTTCCCAGCTCAGGTATAGCTATAATCAGAACACCGGCACGGTGGGTGGTGTTGGTGTTTTTGCATTGGCTGAAAATAACCAGGATGAAGATTTTGTCGGCAGCCTATCGGCGAACTATACGGGGAATCGCTATCTGCTGACCCTTGATCACGACAGTCTGGTTGATATTGACGGTGAGTATTCAACCGTCAACCGTCTGGGCCTGCAAGGTGCGGTTGCATTCACCGGCAGTCATGTTGCGGTCGGCCGTCCGATCAGTGATGCCTTCGCCATTATCTCGGTCCATGATTCACTGGGGGAAAGTCCGGTCATGGTCAATCCGGAAGTGGATGGCAGTTATGCGGTACACTCTGATTTCATGGGCCCGATGCTTTTACCGGATATCGTTTCCTACCGTCCTCAGCGGATCGACTATGACGTTGAGGACTTACCCGTGGGTTATGACCTTGGTGAAGGCGGATTCAACATTAATCCGGAGCATGGCAGCAGTTATAGTTTAACCATCGGTTCTGATGCAAATATCACAGCACTGGGTTATTTGTATGATGCAGAAGGGAAAGCTGTGCCGTTAACCGAAGGTAAAGCAGTCCACCAGAATGATGCTGATTTTTCTGTGGTAGACTTTTTCACGAACAGTAAAGGACGCTTCGCCATTTCAGGACTGAAACCAGGCCGCTATAAGGTCAGTGTCTACAGTAAACCCCCGCAGGAATTTAACCTTTCAATCCCTGATGATGCAGGCAACATCATTCGATTGGGTGATATAAGGGTCAAAAGATGAAATTAAAACCGTTTTTGATGTTGTGTGCCCTTGCAGTATTTTCCGGCAGTCCATGGGCTGCACCGAACTGTAATCTTTCTCTGCAGAACATTCGGCTGGAGAACACCGGTAAGAATGTGATTTATGACATTTTTGAAGCCGGTAGTTTTTCACTGATACAGAATCATCTTATTGATATTAAAAATAATAGTAGTGATTTAACCTGCGATACCGTGGTGCTGATTCAGCCCAAGCAGAATTATTTTTCGGGCTCTCAGCGCGGACAACGGCTGGAATATCAGATTCTGGCGGCAAAAAATGCGGCTTCGATTTATGAAAATGGTTTAGCCATTGTGGTCAGAAACCTCAAGCCCAAAGAAAAAAGAACACTTTCCTATCAGCTCAGGTTTGCTTCGGGGCAGTATGTTTCCCATGGACAGTACCAGAACCTGTTTGACTATACGGCCGTTGAATACCCATTAAACAGAACCAATATTTTTGACGAGACGGAGCATGACTTCCAAGTCAGGGTCAATAAAACAGCAAAAATCAGCTTATGGGGAACCAATGACCGGCATCAGTACACCGTTGATTTTGGTGAACTGGAAACGGGAAAAACCCTTCAGATCGCCCCTCAGCTTCTGGTTCAAAGTACGGCGGATTATTCCATTGATTTTCAGTCTGAGAATTATGGTCATCTTCGCCACCGTTCCGGGGATACCAAGTGGGATGTGGACTACGACTTTTTTGTGAACAACCGTTCCGTACCCTTGGCAGCAGGCGGACACAGCGTGAGTTTCAGGCAACCGGCCAGCGCGGTTGGAGACCGGTATTCGATGATGTTCCGGATCGGAAATGTCAGATCAAAACCTGCCGGACAATATGAAGATGTCATTACGATTACCGTGACACCATCGCTTGTTCATTAGGCCCGCTTGCCGTCTGTTTAAGACAATCGTAAAGGATTCGGCCCTGTCGGGGCCGATCAACCTCAGTAACTTGCCTCCAGTCTCAATAAGGGACAGCACCAGCCCGGCGTTTGCGTTTTACTCATAAAAAGGTTGAGGAACAGGGGCCGGGTCTGGCTCCCGTAGGTGTGTCTGCGGCACCAGAATCAAGTGTTGAATCGTCGTTCGGGCGACCTATGTGAAGTCTGCGTCTGATGAAGATAATGACTTCAGATTGCTTTAGCTGATCAATTCCGAACAGCGTCACGGTGGATGCAGCGCGGGTAAAAACACAATTGGAGGCAGGTATGAGCCAGCTAGAGGCCGTATCCATTGAGAGCTTTAAAAAGCACTTTCAGGGAAAAATTGTTCTTCCCTCAGATGATGATTACGATGAGGTTCGTCAGATCTGGAATGCAATGATTGATCGAAAACCAGCCATCATTGCACGCTGTATTTCTGCGGAATGTGTTGTGCAGGCGGTCAATTTTGCGCGTGAGCATGATCTCCTGCTGTCTGTCCGTGGGGGAGGACACAACATTGCCGGGAACGCTGTCTGTGACGGCGGCTTAATGATTGACATGTCCCTGATGAATGCTGTGCATGTGAATCCGAATACACAAAGGGCGGTTGTGGAACCTGGTTGCACCCTTGGCGATGTGGATGCTGCGGTGCAAAAACATGCTCTTGCGACACCGCTTGGAATCAACTCGACTACCGGGATTGCCGGTCTGACGTTGGGCGGTGGTTTTGGATGGCTGAGTCGGCTTTACGGCATGACGATTGACAACTTACTTTCTGTCCATGTTGTTACCGCGAACGGTACCCAACTGAAAGCCAGTGAAACTGAAAATGCCGATCTGTTCTGGGGTGTGCGGGGCGGCGGCGGTAATTTTGGTGTGGTCACTAGCTTTGAGTTTCAGCTTCATCCAGTCGGCCCTGATGTGCTGAGCGGGTTGATTGTCTTTCCGTTTGATCAGGCGAAGTCAGTGCTGACTCAGTTCGCTGAGTTTACGGAGTCTATGCCGGAGGCACTGAATGTCTGGATGGTCACCCGTAAGGCGCCACCACTGCCATTCCTGCCTGAAGCAGTTCACGGTAAAGAAATCGTCGCGCTGGCTTTGTGTTATTTCGGTGACCCGGCTGAAGGTGAAAAACTGATTGCGCCTTTACGCAGTTTCGGAAGGGCATACGGTGAGCATGTCGGTGTGCAGCCTTATAGTGCCTGGCAGCAGGCCTTTGATCCTCTGTTAACCCCGGGCGCCCGGAACTACTGGAAATCACATAACTTTACCCACTTATCTGAAGGCGCCTTAGATGTTCTGATTGAATACGCCGGAAAGCTGCCGTCACCCCATTGCGAGATATTTATCGGTACGATCGGTGGGCAGACAACTCAGGTGGCAGCGGATGCAATGGCCTATTCAAGTCGTGATGCACGGTATGTGATGAATGTTCATGGCCGTTGGGAAACACCTGAAGAAGATGAAGCCTGTATTTCCTGGGCGCGAGAGTTTTTCTCGAAATCAAAACCTTTCGCCAGTGGCGGTGCCTATATCAATTTCCTGACGCAGGATGAGAGCGATCGCGTTGAATTTGCTTATGGTGAAACCTACGCACGATTGGTCGAGCTCAAGAAAAAATATGATCCAAACAACCTTTTCAGAATGAATCAGAATATTAATCCGGGCAGCTGAAGCGTCTTTAACGTGAAAGCCCGCCAAATCTGGCGGGCTTTCAGTGGTTTGTTTTGACTGAGCAAGGTGTTGCGGCCATTGTTATGTCAGCATCAACACCGCATGCAGCAGGATAACGCCTGCAGTCAGTCGGCTTCGCATCGGCTGATATGCTTTGGGGTTCTCTTCCCCTTCCGTCTGCCGAATCAGTTTTTCTGCAAACCAGACAGCCAGATAACCCAGTGCCAGGAGTCCGGCTGCTGTCACGCTATGCTTATTGCCCTGCAAAATTGCGCCCCAGGCCAGCAGAACAAACAGATTGCTCAGAATCAGGGCATTCCGGCTGAGTTTGTGGGCCATATGATCAATGGCGTTGCCCCATAAAATTCCGGACAGAAAACTCAGAATCACGGCACTGTAGGCGATGAACATCTGTTGGCCGGACAAGTTGAACAGCCTGATATCCGTCATAGCCAGCATCAGGGTGATCAGAAAAGGCAGCAGGCCGAGATAGCCAAGCTGTTTCATCAGAGAGTCAGGTGTTTGCATCATATGTCCTCAGGTGATGAATCACCGGCTGATCCGGGATGATTTTTCCTTCATAAATATAGCTTCAGTCAGTGTTTCATGCGCAGTTGCGACCGTATCGGCATCATAAGAAACAGATACAGCCGGAAACCCGAAAGTATTTATTTTCCGAATACTGACTATTCAGTTTTTTCATGCATTGGCGGGGCCTTTGAAACGTATAGTGATGGGTTTCAACGGCTGGTTGTGCTGTTGGTTCGGACGAAAGTCGCGTGATGCAGGATGCGCTGATGCTTCTCTTCGGGCATCGTTTTTCATAAAAATTGAGCCGGCCTAGCTTGGCCCGATTTCGTGACAGAAGCTTCCGCCAATGTATGAAGACTCAGCTACAGTTAGACCAGCAGAGAACGAGAATCACTGAGCAAAAGCGTATGTAACACACGGCAGGCATATCCGAACCGGTATTGCAGCTTGCCAGAGCAAGTATTTACTGATTGGAGAAATATGATGAAAGTTCTGTATTCCACAAAAGCTACATCTACTGGCGGGCGTGACGGTGCTTCGGAGACTGAAGACGGCAAACTGAAAGTGCAGTTGAGCACACCGAAAGAGCTGGGCGGAGCCGGCGGCAGCGGCACGAATCCGGAACAGCTCTTTGCGGCGGGTTATTCTGCCTGTTTCATCGGAGCAATGAAATTTGTAGCGGCACAGGATGGCATCAAATTACCGAATGAGCCCAGCGTGACAGCGCAGGTGGGGATTGGTGAAAATCCGAAAGGCGTTGGCTTTGCAATTGATGTCGAGTTACATATTTCGCTGCCGGATCTGGAGAAGGATGAAGCCAGGGCGTTGGCAGAAAAAGCGCATGAAGTTTGCCCTTACTCAAATGCGACACGTGGCAATGTTCGTGTTGAACTCGTGATCGTATAACGAACATTTCATAATTTTAACGGGCTCAATTGAGCCCTTTTTTTGTTTTCAATTTTTTGTTTTTAATTTTGGCTGGTGGCGGAGTCAGAGATGTTTTTTATTTAAATATCTGCAAGTAAATTATAATTAACTTTATTAAGTTTGAGCCATTCAGACATAAGGCGACGATGCGGAGGAAATATTAAATGCCAGTTTTTTTGATATTAAAAAAACTGCTGATATAAAAACGACTTAGCCTCGCCATTAATATTTGTGAGGAAGGTCAAATAAAGTTGAGGGTTTTCGTTCAGCCCTTTGCTGGCGTGGCTTGAGGGTGTGTTTCGTTATGAGCTTTCTTATAGTCAAAATGACTTTCTTTACCCTCAAAAAGTCGGAATTGAAATAGGCTATTGAAATGCTTTATAAGAGAATTCTAAACTCAGCGCATCGAATCATTTTATGGCTGGTATTTCCCTTTGTCTGAGTCTGATAATCAAAAAGTGTCTGCGATTGATAGTGTGATTCATCGTGCGCTGATTAAAAAAAAGAAACGTCAAAAGGAATTGGAGCTTGCAAGCAAACCTTCTCTTGAGGAAAGCCTGCGGGCCAGGTTCGATATTCTCGAAACAATGACCAAGCCCGGTCGCGGCACGGTTGTGTACAAGCTGGCCGATAAAGATGATCCCAATAAAGTCATTTGCTGTAAGTCCGTCATCGAGCGTGGAAACGAAGCAGCAGAGAATGCATTACTGAGTGAAGCAACAAAGCTTGAGGTCTGTCAGCACCCGAATGTTGTGAAATTCATTAAGGTTGGCCACGAATTTACCACCCCTTATTTTTTCATGGAGTGGGTCAGTGGCGAGAATCTGGCCCAGAAAGTCAGCCGTCACAATAACGGTGGCTTTCGTGCAGATCACATTGCCTGGCTGATTTATCAACTGGCCGGTGCGCTGGATTATGCCCACACCCAGGGTGTGTGTCATCTGGATATCAAGCCTTCGAATGTGCTGATTGGCGCAGACGATGCTGTTCGTCTGGTTGATTTTGGTGCTGCGCAATATGTCGGTGAAAGTAACGAATATGTCGAGGCCAGTCTGAACTACGCCTCGCCTGATTATGTACGTACCGGAGTCGGACAACCTGAAGATGATGTTTATTCACTGGCTGTGATGGCGTATTGCCTGTTCCTCGGGGTAACTGCCAGTGCAGATATCGGCATGGTTATTCAGGGCCAGAAGCGGCCGGTGGTGATTCCGCCGCATGCATGGAAAGCCATTAAAACCGTGATCACCAAACCCCGTTATCACGGCTATTCGCCGATTCAGTTTGCGCAGGTGCTGGGTCAGATTGATACGGATACACCGCTGTCGAATGCACCGATTTTCAATAACATGCGAAATGCCGACCTGGTTCTGAGTAAGAAAAAGGTCCATGCATTCAGTGCCATTGAGGGCTGGAAGTCGCTGGAAATTACCCTGATTGGCGCCACTTTGGTGTTGGTTGCTTTCCTGGTGCTTCGCAATGTTTTTTCTTTTGCGTTCGATATGAATTCAGGAACGCCGGTTCAGCCAGCCAGTTTCACCTACGACGGCCAGATCTTCCAGCCGGATGATACGTCCTGGTTTACCTACCAGTTTCTGAATGAGTTTACATCTGAGACACCAGAGCTTTCGAAAACGGCGGTCTCTGTGGTTGAAGCCTATGACCGGAAAAAGTCGGAACGTGAAAAACAGCTGTATCAGCACCTGAGTCCGGTGTTTGAGGATGAGCGTCAGGCTGAGACGACACGACGTGAAGAACTGAATGCGGTCAAAAATGAACTGATCACCATTCGGCGTTTGATGCAGGGCGGACAGCCGGGCGACAGTGTGCACATTGAAAAACAGCTCTCCAGTGCTCAGGCAAGGATCAATGCGCTCCTGCAAAACGAAAGTTTATACAGTGAAAATGCAGTCACGCCTGAGGAAGCCCTGAATTTGCTGGAGGTCGGCGATGCGGTGTTTGCCCGGAAAGCGTTTGAATCTGCCTGGCAGAAGGCCACGGCTCAGGCTTACTACTATTCGCACGAAGTCCGTTATGAGACGGTCGTGAAGGTACTGTCGCGCGTTTCTGTCCTGATGGATGAAAGCAAGTTCAAAGATGCCTCCAGCCTGATCGAAAGTGCACAGGAAGTATTCCCGGAAAGCAAGGATATCCGCCGGATGGGTGCCTTACTGTATGCGCGCCGCGGGGAATACATTCTCCAGCAGTCGCTCCACTCAGATTTAGTCGTGGATAAAAGCATTATTCAGCAGGCGTATCAGGACGTGAAGACGTTTGCGCCGGAACGACTGGAGCAGGTGAAAGCACAGCTGAAAGAAGAAATTGCGCAGGGGAGTGAATCCAGATTCAAAGCCGGTGCGCTGAGTATCAATGCCAAAAATGTAACGTCCATTGTTTTACCGGATTGGGAGTGGGAAGCATGAGTGATTTAAATACTCGGCTGGATGCACTGTTGTCTCCAATCAGCGCGGACCAGCCTGTGGGTGAGGATGCCCGCTATGAGCTCTGCTATGAGCTGATGGAAGCTGAAGTGAAGAAGTTCGGCTCATTGTTTGGTGAAACAGTTGACTGGATGGAAGTGGAGAAGCAGGCCGAGATTGTTCTGCTGCAGCACAGTAAAGATCTGAAAGCCATGGCGTATATCGCCCGTGCCTGGGCGGAGCATTATGGCAGTGCTGGCCTGAAAGCCGGTCTGGTCTTGCTGAAATCCGCTCTGGAACAATTCGGGTCTGCTCTTTATCCGTCTCGGGCCAGAGCCCGGGATAGCGCCATTGAATGGCTGGACAAGCAAATCGAGTTGGTCGCGCCAAAACTGAAGAACTCGTCTTACGAGGATCTGGATACGAGTTCGGCGCTGTGTCAGGACATTGGCTTCTCGATGGGCGAGGTATTCGAAGGGTCGGATGTCTCAATGGTGAGTGCCCGGGATGCTTTGGCAACCCAAAGCCGCAGTATGGGCGCTCCGGCAAAACCGGCAGTACAGTCTGCGCCTGCTGCGAAAGAAAAACCGGCAGAGCCTGTGAAGCAAGCTGAAGCGGCGCCGGAACCTGTTGCGCCGCCGTCAAAATCGGCCAGACCGGTATCCAGACCGACAGCGGCACCGAGTGTCTCGCTGAGTGGTGACACCGATAAAAAATCGCTGGAACAGATGGCTGAGCATCTGCTGCACCAGGACCCGGCATTGCCGCTGGCTTATCAGGTTGGCCGGTATCTGACCTGGATGGCCGTGGATGAGTTGCCGCCACATGACGGTGACGGAAAAACACCGCTGCGTCTGCCGGTGAGCCAGGACACCATCAGTGATTATGAGGCGGCGCTGTCAGCCAAAGCTGTGGATGAACATTATCGCCGCCTGGAGAAAAGTCTTCGCAATACGCCGTTCTGGCTGACCGGACACCGTCTGATTTCGGAGATGCTGAAGCAGATGGCGTTTGTTCAGGCAGCCGAGGCTGTCCGTGAAGAGACACGTCGTTTTATCTCCCGCCTGGAAGGCGTGGAATCCCTGTCATTTGATGACGCAACCCCATTTGCCGACGAGGCAACGAAACAATGGCTGGCTGCTGCACCTGCGGGTTCCGGCAGTGCAGTCAGTGAAGGGTTGTCTGAATTACTGGGCGATCTGGACGGCGACAATCTGGAAGGTGCTGAGCTGGGTCAGTTACTGGTTTCAGCCTCTTCTCAACTGGATGCCGCTCAGTCCGGGCGCGCCAGATTTCTCTTACATCTGCAACTGGCCAAATTACTGCACAACAATGGTCTTCACAGTCTGGCGCTGCCACATCTGGAAGTCATCTGGCCAGAAAGAGAACGGGTTCATTTGAGTTACTGGGAACCGCATCTGGATGCAGAACTGGAGCAGTTACTGTCTTCAACACTGACTCAAATTTATTCACGGGAAGAAGCCTTTCCCGGCAAGTACAGAGAATGGCTGAAAGCCGTTCATTAACATATAGCTGCTAAGTAAGGACAAGTTATGTCTAAAGATGGTTCAGTCGCTCCGAAAGAGCGAATTAATATCCGATACGTACCCGCTACCGGCGATGCCCAGGAAGAGGTAGAGCTGCCCCTGAGTATGATGGTCGTGGGTGATTTCACCGGCCGCGACAATGAAACACCGATTGAAGATCGTGATCCGATCAATATCGACAAAGACAACTTCAACGATGTGCTGAGTGCGCATGCACCGAACGTCAAAGTGAATGTAGCTAACCGTCTGAGCGATGAAGAAGGCGCACAACTGGGTGTTGATCTGACCTTCAAAAATATGAAGGACTTCTCTCCGGAAGCGATTGCCCGTCAGGTCCCGGAACTGGGCAGTCTGCTGGAACTTCGTGAAGCACTGGTGGCACTGAAAGGTCCGCTGGGGAACGTACCTGCTTTCCGTAAGCGCATTGCGCAGGTGCTGCAGGATGAAGATTCACGCAATAAACTGCTCAGCGAACTGAGCATCAATACGAACAACGAAGAATAAGCAGGTGCCGAATGACAACTGAAGCAATGACACCGGAACAGGATGCACAACTGGTTGAATCCGGTTCTCTGTTAGACAGCATTTTAAACGAAACCCGTCTGAAGCCATCAGAAGATGGTTTTGATGTGGCGAAACGTGGTGTGGAAGCGTTCATTTCTGAACTGCTGAGCAAAAACATCTCTGACAAAGTTGACCAGTCGCTGGTTGATCTGATGATTGCTGAAATCGATCAGAAACTGTCTGCACAGGTTGATGAAATTCTGCACGCAGAAGAATTGCAGGCGATTGAATCTTCATGGCGTGGCCTGAAGTATCTGGTTGATCAGACGGATTTCCGTGAAAACATCCAGATCGAAGTGATTTCTGCGAAGAAAAATGAAGTGCTTGATGACTTTGATGATGCACCGGAAGTGGTGAAATCGGGTCTGTATAAGCAAATTTATACCCGTGAATACGGTCAGTTCGGTGGTAAACCGGTTGGTGCTGTGATCTGTGATTTCAAGATGACGGCTGCATCACCGGATATCAAGCTGATGGAATACATGGCAAACGTGGGTGCGATGTCTCATGCGCCGTTCATCACGTCGGCGGGTCCTCAGTTCTTCGGTGTCGACAGCTATGAAGAGCTGCCAAACCTGAAAGATCTGAAGTCGGTCTTCGAAGGCCCGCAGTACACTAAGTGGCGTGGTCTGCGTGAACACGAAGATTCCCGTTACCTGGGTCTGTGTACCACGGGCTTCATGCTGCGTTCTCCGTACTCGGTTGCAGATAACCCAATCAAAGCATTTGATTACAACGAGAATGTGTCTGCGAGCCACGACCATTATCTGTGGGGTAACTCGGCGTACGCACTGGCTTCACGTATTTCCGACTCATTCGCGAAATTCCGCTGGTGTCCGAACATCATCGGTCCTCAGAGCGGTGGTACGGTGAACGATCTGCCGGTTCATAACTTTGAGTCCATGGGCCGCATTGAAACCAAGATCCCAACTGAAGTGCTGGTTTCTGACCGTCGTGAATTTGAACTGGCGGAAGAAGGCTTTATTGCCCTGACCATGCGTAAAGGTTCTGACAACGCGGCATTCTTCTCTGCTAACTCGGTTCAGAAGCCGAAGTTCTTCGGAAATTCTCCGGAAGGCAAAGATGCAGAAACCAACTACAAGCTGGGCACTCAGCTGCCGTACATGTTCATCATCAACCGCCTGGCGCACTACCTGAAAGTGCTGCAGCGCGAGCAGATTGGTTCGTGGAAAGAGCGTACCGACCTGGAAATTGAACTGAACAAGTGGATCCGTCAGTACGTGTCTGATCAGGAAAATCCACCAGCAGAAGTTCGTGGCCGCCGTCCGCTGCGTGCTGCAAGAGTTGAAGTTTCCGATGTTGAAGGCGATCCGGGCTGGTACCGTGTTTCTCTGGCGGTTCGTCCGCACTTCAAATACATGGGCGCAAGCTTTGAGCTGTCTCTGGTCGGCAAACTGGATCAGAACTAATTGAAGGCGAGCGGTCGCTGTCAGGTAAGCATCTCGCTTATCCGCCAGCAGGCCGCTCGATATGATTTATGGATAAAGGTTACCGGTTACTGGAACGGATCGAGCTGGGGGAACCCAAAAACAGTTACGATGCTGTGGGCTCGACGCAACACCTGATTGAATCAATTCACAATCACCTTGCAGATTTGCTCAATACCCACACGGGTAATGCCATGATTGCCAACGATTACGGGCTGCCGGACTTTAACGATGTCCTGGCGGACAAATCGAATATTGTCAGAGAAATCAGAAACAGTGTGAAAAGCACGATTGAGAAATATGAACCCCGTTTATCCGCCGTTGTTGTCCGGTATATCCCCCATGTGGACAACCCACTGCAGCTGAATTTTGCTGTCAGCGGTGAAGTGCTGCATAACGATAAGAAAACCATGATGAATATCGACTTATCCGTGGGTGTCGACGGTAAGTTTTCTGTTTAGAGACGACGAACATGACCTATAGCAAGTATTTCCAGGACGAGCTCTCGTTTCTCAAAGAAGCGGGTTCCGAGTTTTCAAAAAGTCACCCGCAATTAACCAAATTTCTCTCAGAAAGCAGTAACGACCCGGATGTTGAACGTCTGCTGGAAGGTTTCGCTTTTCTGAATGGTAAGCTGCGTCAGAAGCTGGATGATGAACTTCCGGAACTGACTCAATCCCTGATCGCTCTGCTTTGGCCGCACTATTTGCGTTCAGTGCCTTCGATGTGTATTGCTCAGTTCAGCCACCATGCGGGGAGTCTGTCGCAAAAGACGACGATTACGCGCGGGCATGAAATGGCCAGCAGGCAAGTGGATGACACGCAATGTGTTTTCCGGACCTGTTACGATGTTGACCTGTTTCCGCTGGAAATTAACTCGGTCACACAGCAAAACACACGATCGAACAGCCACCTGAATGTGACACTGTCGACAGACAGCGGCTCAGAGCTATCACGGATTGGGTTAGACTCCCTGCGTTTCCATATTCACGGGGAGTTGCACGTTTCCCGGATTTTGTATTTGTGGCTGTTCCGGTACCTGGACAGTGTTGATGTGCAGCTGGCGGGTGGCGGAAGTAAACGGCTGCCTGCATCCTGCATCAAGAAAGTGGGTTTTGCAGATGATGAAGCCCTGCTGCCATACGGACCGAATTCATTTTCCGGTTACCGTCTGGTTCAGGAGTATTTCTCAATGCCTGATAAATTCATGTTCTTTGATGTTGAAGGACTGGAATGGCTCAAAGGGGTACCGAATCAGAACACCATGAGTCTGGTGTTTAATTTCTCCCGGTCTCTGCCTTCGGAAGTCACCATTCGCGAGAAGAACCTGCGGTTGTTCTGTACGCCCGTTGCCAACCTGTTCGAGATGGACGCGGACCCGATTCGTCTGGATCACAAGCGAACGGAATACCGGGTCCGGCCTCAGTCCACGAGACAGCAAAATCATGAGGTTTATTCCGTGAATCAGGTACGGGGCTGGAGTCAGGAAAACCGCCGTCAGGTTGATTACCTGCCGTTCGAATCCTTCGAACACCAGCTGGGAATCGACAGCCAGCAGCATTACTACAATGTCAAAGTGGCGGAACATGTTTCCGGCAAAGGGCTGTCTCATTACATTTCCTTCTTTGATCATAACGCCGGAGTGGCGAATCTTGAGACGGAAACTGTGCTCATCAAGCTGACCTGTACCAATGGTAAATTGCCGCAGCGTCTGGCACCGGGTGATATTGCTTTTACCACGCACAAATCAACGAACTATGCGGACTTTAAAAACCTGACAAAACCGACGGTGTCTGTCAGCCCGCAGATTGACAGCAGCCTGCACTGGCAGCTGATTGCCAATATGTCGCTCAATTATTTGTCGTTGATTGATGCTGATGTGCTGAAAATGATGCTGAGTATTTACGATTTCCACTCGCGCAGTGACCGTCAGTCTCAGCGGGCCTCGGCCAACCGGTTAAACGGGATTAAAGCTATCAGCATGAAGCCGGTCGAGCGGATCTTCCGCGGGCTTCCTATTCGCGGGAATTTGATTGAGCTGCAAATGGATTCCTCCATGTTTGCCAATGAAGGGGACATGTATTTGCTGGTGTCGATTCTGAATGAGTTTTTCTCGCTGTATTCCAGTATCAATTCTTTTTCTGAGCTGGAAGTCGTGGATGTCAAAACCGGTGAAATCTACCGATGGAATGGCAATCAGGGTAAGCAGGCAGTGATATGATCGACAAGATTCAACAAGCCAGCCATGAGTTTGCTTTTTTTCAGGCTGTTTATCTGCTTGAAGCGAATGCCAGGAAGCAGGAGCCGGCACAGTTTAAATCGGCCGGTCTGGCGAAAACGCAGTCTGAGGAGTTTCTCCGCTTTCGTATTTCTCCTGAACTTGGATTTCCGCGCGCTGATATCGCGCAGTTTGAAACTGTGCAATGGAGTCACCGTGAGGTGCCCAGCCTGACGGTGAACTTCGGCGGACTGCACGGGACCGGTTCGCCGCTGCCAACCGCATACACGGAGAAGCTGGCCGGCAGAGACGGCGAGGATAATCCGGTCAAAGATTTCTTCGACTTCTTTCATCACCGTTATTTATCGCACCTTTACCGGATATGGAAAAAGTACAGATACCATGTGCGTTACGAATCCGGTGCCGTCGATCCGTTGTCCCGCAATCTGTTTAACCTGGTTGGGATATCCTCTGAACTCAGTGACGAAAGTGACTTTCATTTCGACAGGGCAAAACTGCTGTCTTATATCGGCCAGCTGTCCTCCAGAACCCGGTCACCCAATCTGGTTTCCGGGGTGGTGGCGCACTGCTTTAATCTGAAAAAAGTCAGCATTGAGCAGTGGGTGCCGCGCAGAGTCAAAATTGCGCCCTCACAACTGAACAGTCTGGGGCATGTGAATTGTGTTCTCGGGCGCGATTATCACCTGGGTGACCATCTGATCGATATTACCGGGAAGTTTAACCTGGTGTTTCATGATCTGAGTTTTGAGGAATACTGCCACTTTTTACCCGGCGAGCAGGGGAATATTTTGCTGAAGGAACTGATGCGTTTCGTCTTGCGCGACCCGATGGCCTGGGATTTAAAAATGGAAGTGATGAACGACGATCTGCCTGCCAGCGTGTTGGGTGCGCAGGGGGCGAACCGGCTTGGTCAGGTCAGCTGGCTGGGCAATGTACAGGGTGACAAGCAGACGGTTGTCGTCATTGGCGCTGTCTGAGTATGGATACAGCGACACCCGGCTGCCGGCGTTGAAGGGGCAGTCGGGTGTCGTGGTTTTTCTCGTCAAATCTCGCCAAACGCGAACGTTTGCCGGGATGACACTTACCGGCAGATCGGGCTGTGGAATACGACGGTTGTATGCAGCTCTTTGATACCCGGAATATTCTCGGCTTCATCACACAATTCATTCATGACATGTAATGAAGAAGCTTCCAGCAGCGTAATAATATCGAACCCGCCGCCAACGACACTGATGGTCTTGATTTCAGGGATCTCTCTCAGGCTGTCACACACTTTCTTTTTCCAGCCATTCTTACATTTAATCAGCAGGTAGCAGCTGGTCAGGTTGGCGCTTTTCTGTGTCCCGATTTTCGCCGTATACCCTTCAATGACACCGGATTTCTCCATACGGGAAATGCGTTCAGCCACTGCGGTTCGTGAAAGGCCCACACTGCGGGCCATATTCGCGATAGATTCTCGTCCGTTAATCAGCAGACTCGACAATATCTTCCTATCAATCCGGTCTACGGTGTTGCTGTGTAAAGTACTCATTATCTTTATTCTCGACTTTGATTAACCTAGGCTACCAACTTACTGAATCTGTTCTGGGACAGAGAAGTTGTATAATTCTTGCAGCAGGAATGGGTTATTAGAATTTGACGGTTTGACTTTCACCGTCATATGACGTCCTGAGACAAGAATGTCAGCATTGAATCCACCATCGGATGTTGGCTCGAGTTGTGCCTCGTTCAACAGCCGGAAGATAGACCAAAATCCCTCTTTTGCGATTCTGTGTTGTTCTCCGCTTGATGTAATGTCCTGAATGTTTACGTTCACGAAAAACTCATTACTTGCCGGTGGCCAGGCAAACTGCTTACTTTTTGCCGGACCGTGGTAGTAATCCAGTGACTCACCCCCGAAATCCAGACTCGCACGAATGGCGCTGGAATCCAGATCGATGAAGCGCGAACTGAAATCAATGTTGAACTTGTTCGAGGTCGGGTCAAACAAGACGTTCTTGATCATCGTATAGTTCTTCATCTGGGTGATCATTTCCTGCGACAGTCGCAGGGTTTCACCGTCGACACGCTTCGCCTGCCACAGGTTGGTGTCGTAAAACGGAGAAAGATTATCTTTAATAAAGCCGTCCATTGTGCCCTGTGCGGCAAAGAACTCTTCGAAATCGGTCAGTGAGATCTCTGTTTCTGCCTGCTTGCTGAACGGATACTTATTCTGTCCGACCAGGGCAAATTTGCTGTAAACGTTACTGGTCCACAGTTCCTGAATCCCCAGCTCTGACTCGGTCAGCAGTGTGGCCCAGGCCTGATGAGCAATTTCGTTCAGCCAGCTTTTCACCGGCTCCGGTGTTTTCTGTGCGATTTGTTTCAGGCGGACAATTGGATCCGCATCCGTTTCACGCATCCGGGCTTTCGCTGCCGCCAGAGCTGCCTGCTGCACATTCGGGGCATCCGTAATTTGCTTCAGGTAAGCCCGGAGGTTACTGAGCGAACTGATGACTTGATCCCAGGGGGCCTGAGAATTTTCTGTTTCACTGGTCTGCAGGTTATTGATGACGGCAAAGGTTTTTTCTACCCGGTTCATCAATTCGTAATCCGGCTCAATGGCTTTCTCAGCTGTAGCTTTCAATGCATCAACCGCTTGGTTGAGACGCTGATCTTTCGGCGCAAGTTGTGCCAGTGCAGACGTATCCGGCGAATATTTTGTATTGGTATACAGCAGATTCAGGATCGTACTCAGCGGTGATGCCGGGCCGGACATAATGTCGATGGCATTGGTCATATCGACGATATTGTCGAATTGCTTAAAGCGCAGATCACTGATGGCCGTCCGCCAGATGTTAATGTAGTCATCGGTATATTTACGGCGAACTTTCGCCTGAAATGCTTTCAGTTCTTCTTCCGACGGCTGGGTATTATTCGACAGCCCCAGCACCCAGTTATCGGCAATCAGGTCTTGCGACAGTGATTCAGACAGCGGGCGGTAGAAGGTTGTAAAACCGGTAGCGGTATAAATCTTGTTGATGTTCAGTTCATCCTGGTGATTTTTCTCCATGTCGAAAATTTCACCAAAGTTAAAACCGATTGCTCTTGGAATACTGAGCTGACCAAGGTCTGCATCCCGGCCGCTGTTCAGAATCTGGCTGTAAGCAATATCAACTTTCGACTGAGACAGCAGCTCACGGCGTGTGGTCCGCACCAGATCCCAGTTAATGTTGTGCGACGGGAAATTGGTTTTGAAATAAACTGCCAGATAATCTTTGATGTTGGCGTAACTGCCGTCTGTACCAAAATCATCAGCAACAATTCTGGAGATCGATTTCAGCAAAAAGCTGTAATCACGTTTATCACTTTCGCTCAGCATCAGATACGTCTTCAGCAGGTGCAGTTTCTCCTGATGAGACAGACGGCTCTGTGCCAGTTCCTGACTGATATGCTTTTCAATCAGGGGCATCAGTTGCAGATGAATACTGTCCAGCAGATGGCGATAAGCAATCTGAGTGGTTTTGTCGAGTTTATCGACATTGATATCAATGATTTTCTCATCTAGTAAACGACTGGCATCGACCCAGGCCTGATACAACGGCTGAATCCCGCTGGATGTGAGCGCCAGCTGCCTTTTCAGGTTGGCCTGAGCGTCATCTTCTGTCGGATTTTCTGAAACATCGAGTAGTTGGTTAATGATCGAAATGTTCTGTTGGGTGGTTGTCAGGAAATAGTAACCACTTACACCCAGCAAAGTGACACAGGCAGCCATTGTCATCCGGCTTTTGCGGATCAGTTGTTTGAGATGTCGCTTGTTCTCACCGGCAAAGTTGGCCTCTGGCAGCACCTGTTCATCAATAATAAAACGGGTGAACAGCGGCGATTCCGAAAGCTGGTCATGCTCGGAAGCAATCATCGGGACATTGAAATGGTTGCTGCAGCCTTTGGCCAGCAGGTTGTATTTCCGGCCACCCTGATGACTGGAAGTGAAATAGAGGCCACGGAGATCCACCATATGGAAGCCGTCTTTTTCCAGCCGCACTTTATTCAGCGTGTCCCGGACCAGACCATGGCAGAGCTCGAACTGTTTCGGAAAAGTGACCAGCGCACTGTTGTTGATCAGAGAACGTTCCATGGCGGCACAGTCCAGTGTGCTCTGCTCCATCTTGCTCAGAATGGCATAAAAACCATTGTCGAAGATGTCGTTGATTGTGCCCTTGGCATCTTTCAGAGAAATCGTCAGGTGTTCTAACTGGGCCTTCAGCGGGCTGAGTGAAACGAATTCCTTGAAGCCTTTCAGCTTATCAATTTTCGACAGGAACACATACGCAGGCAGGGCGCTGTAGGTTCTTTCTGTAATATCACTCAGGCGGGTATTGATGATATCCAGAATATATTCACGCTGTGTATCTTCCTGTGTGATCAGAAATTCCAGATCAACCACATACAGACAGCCAGCGAAAGGCTTTCTTGGCTTGATGCTGATGATTTTATCCAGAAATGCTTTCCAGAGCATCTGGTCGGTATTAGATGTGTCCTGATAGATCAAACGGGGGGCAGGCTTGATAAAAATCGCCTGATCAGATTCATACCAGAGGAAATAATCCGTCTGGAGCGTGTTTTTCTGATCAATGGGTTTGATCGCATGCGAACTGGTCAGCAGAGACGTTTTCCCTGATTTTTTATTACCAAGCATCAGGTAGATTGGCTTATGGCTGGACCCTTTCAGCAAAGAAGCAAGCAGACCTTTCAGCGTCTCTTCTTCGGTTTCAATATCGCTGTTTGAACGTGACTTACGTTTTTTGACCTCGTAACCGATCAAAACGATGATCGCCGCTGTACAGACCAGGGCAATCGGACCCCAAGTCAGATAATGACTGAAAGGTAAGTCCATCACGAAATAAGAGAATAAGCCGTACAATACAGAGAGCAGCACAGCAGAGAGTATAATAAATACCCTCGGTGTTTTGAGTGTTTTAATCAAGATATAACCTGCCAGTTTTTGTTATTGGTTTTGTTGTTCAAATTGATTTGATATTTCCATCAGGCGGTATTGGTAAGCGCTGAGCGTTTTTTGCGCTTTGATAATATCCTCACGCTCAATGTGACCTTTCTCCAAATAATCAAGGCGACCAAGAAACGGAAAAAGAGTATTACTAAATTTATAGGCCGCGGTGATGTTGTCGCTTTCGTCGACTAAAGCGGCGTTGGCAATAATCGTTCGTGCACGTTTGAACTGGTCGTTTATGGCCTGATAGTCACTGGCCAGCGCTGTTTTTCCTGCCTGGTACTGAGACACCGCAGTTTTAGCCGCAATGGAATCCGGATAAAGTGAATTCACATGATTCGCCAGTGCTTCCAGCACCTGATGGTTGTAAACACGTTCAGGATAGGCGGTCCAGTCCTGCATCAGTTCACTGGTACGGGTCAGTACTTCTTCCTTCAGGCGGTTTTTGAAGTATGGCTCCGCATGGATCAATTTTGAGGTGATCTTCTCCAACTGCACTGCAGAAGCCGCCGGGATATCTCGCTGATACAGATACTGACGAACAGCAGCAATTGAAAACACAAGACAGCCCAGGATAAATACAGTTGCAAGCCAGTAACACCAGGCGGGAAGTCTGGGTTTGGTTTCAGTTTCTTTCGCTGTATCCTGCGCCGGTGTTGCCTCTTCGGCTGTTTCAGCCAGTGGCTGCGCAGTACCTTTACGCTGGCGGGATTCTTCTTTCTCAGCCAGTTCTTCGAGGTGATCTTTCCACTCGGTGAATTGTTTGCGTACAGGCCCCAGCGATGGTGCCTGCTTGCCCAGCTGGTGTTGCAGTTCCTGTTCCAGACTGAGTGCAAAGCGATGTCCGGCCTCAACCAGCGCCAGGTCTTTCAGGCTGACTTTGATTTTTTTCAGCGCAGTGGGAAGCTGTTCAGCAACCCAGTCAAAAGACTGAACCCGGGCATTGGGTTTGTCGGCACTTGGAAAAGCCGAATGCCAGTACACAATGCTTAGATCGTTCAGCACATTTAAGCCGACGACGGCACCTTTTAAGCCATCGATGCGGCAGGCAGCAACACAATAGTAGCTCGCACACCGAAAGTCTTTGCTGTGTGAGGTTAACAGTGTTTCGGCCGTAGAATAGATCTCCTTCCATGGTGCAGGGGATACAAAACTACTCAGCCGGTTTACATTTCTTTTGAGATCAGAAAACAGATCCAGTGTACGCGGATCTTGGCCAACGGGCGACTGCGCCGATATTGGCCTGAGTGCAATATCAGTGAATTTCATGGTAAATAGCCAACTTCAAAAGTAATAGAAACTGAAAGTTTTACGTTTGGATAGTCCTTTCCAATCGCTTACTTAAAGTTTAATTTATTAGTAGATACTAAATTATAAGGCGGAAAAATTTGTCTTTTTGTTAATACCTTTCGTATTTAAAATTGTTCCATCATTCTGCTACAGGCGTTTTGTCGCTTTATGCAGTCCATTTTAAAATATCGAGGTTCATTTTCACGGAAACCCCTTGAATTGAGAATATTTTAAGCATAACGGGCATACGAAACTAAGTGGATGATTTGTTTACTGGCTTAAGATCACAAAAGATATAACGATAATGGTTTATCTGTTTGTTTTTATTCGTTTTATTTTGTGTTTTCTTTGTTTTTGACATTCCTCTGACAAAGTGAAAAGGCATTTTGTGTCTTAATTAAATCCTTGTTTTTTAAGAGGTAAAATATTATTGTGACTTTTGTTCCATATGTGAGGGCTTATATTTAGTGTTAACAACTTGAGTGTTTTGGGAATAATTTCACATTAATTAAAAACCATAATTTCTTTATCAGTTTTGAATGAGCTCATTTCCGGATGCGAAGTGGGTGTTAAATCGACAACAATCTCAGTCAAAATGAAAATATCCATAGTTAAATTAACTGAATTTCATGACGGCACAATTGAGCCCTTGAATTCATTATTTCATGCGTTTATCTTTCAGATGTTTTTAATTTAGTGAACGCGAACATTATGAATCGTCTTCAACATTCAGTCTGTTTATTCATCGGTTTGATACTTTCTGCTCCGGCTTTATCCAAAGGCGAGCGTTTTGGTGTCACGGCTGCTTATTATGATTTCACTTCAAGTGCCGAAGAGGGCGAGTCAGGTGAAAACCAAAGTATGCGATGGGGGCTTGTGCATACCCGGCCCATTGATGATAACAGCGCACGCTGGCGCTGGTGGTTTGGCCTGAATTATCTCTCCGACAATATTCCTGCACCCCAGAATGGTATCTATCAGGAAGTGGACAATTATGAATTCAGGGTATTGCCTCAGTATGCGTTTCCCGTCACCAGCTGGTTAACGCCTTATATCGGGGCGGGCATCTCACTGGCATACAGTGAGTATTCAGAGCGTTGGTATGTCGATTCCGATGAGTTCAAATATGGCACCCAGTTGCAGGACAATAATGCCTTTGAGGCTGGGTTGTTGCTCAATGCAGGGACCGTCCTGAAAATTGGCAGTAATCCTGATGCACATTTGCAGTTGGTACCTCAGGCAACGCTGATCATTCCCGTCAATAATGGCTTGGGCGGCGTTGAATTTTCCTTATCGTTTCTTTTCTGATTTTTGCTTATGACGCATAAAACGCTCATTCTCACCGTGAACAGCGCCCCTGACGAGTATACAGGGGTCAAAAAAATGGAATTTGACAGTCTTGGGGGCAGCATCGGCCGCAGTGCTCAGTGCTTTTTCCATCTGGAAGATCATAACAAGTATCTGTCTGGTACTCATGCGCTCATTACCAGCTATAACGGTGAGTTCTACCTGAATGACATCAGTACCAACGGGACTTTCATTAATGACAAGCGAGCCCTGAAAAATCAGCCTTCTGCGTTGCAGGAAGGGGACACGGTGTCATTGGGGCGTTATGAGCTGACGGTCAGCTTCGAGAATGAAATCCAGCATATCAATCTGGCAGAAGACATTATGCCGGAGATGAAAAGCAGCGACCCCGTTGAATCACTGAATGTCGTCTTGCCGCCCAAAGCCGAAGAGTTTGCTGAAGGGACCGTAGAAGAGCTCTTTTTTCCGCCGGATGAAAAGGCTGACACCACCGAGCCCTTGTACCATCTTCAGGAAGAAGAAGATGAAGCGGAAGCGCTGATTGAAGATGAGATCCCTAAACCTGAAGTGGATTACACACCACCGCACCGGCAGATGCTGGATGACAGTGAAAGTATTCATTCCGAAATGGACGTGCCGAACCTGATTCCGGAAGACTGGAATTTTGGTGGTGAACCGGTAGTGTCCGTGCCGAAACCGGTTCAGAGACCGGTACAGCGACCAGCACCACCTCAGCCTGAAATGCGTGCCGAGCGCATCCCGTCCCATCCGCCGAAACCTGAAAAACCAGCCCCGATTGCTGAGCCGGCTGCCCTGGGTTTACTGGCTCACACTGAAATGTCGCCCCTCTCTGGCAGGCAGGCTGAATCTGCTTTTCTGGACGGGTTGGGGATGTCGCCGGAGCAAAGACAGCTTTGCGATGAAAACTGGTACCGGCAGATGGGATTATGTTTGCGGGGCTGTCTGGATGCGATGACATCCGAGCTGCGCCAGTCACTGGCACTGGCTGGTGAGGCCGATGAGTCTCAGGCCCATTTGCTGGACAGCATGCTGTCGCTTTATCAGCAGTCCATTCTTGAACCGGTTGAACTTGTTGAGCATATCCATGAAGAGCTGGACACGCATCGGGCTCGTCTGAACCAAGCCAGAAAATCGCTGTTCATGCAGCAACTGACGTCACTCTCCCCTGCAGCTTTCGAAGCAGAACAACAGGAAAAAGGCGGCGGCTGGCTGAAGAAGCAGCGTCTCTGGAGTGCGTATCAGGACCATTTTGCACAGCAGCAGTCGGATATGCAGTCTGAAACGCAAGAAAGCGCTGATGCGAATCTGGCAACCAAGTACAGGGAATTATTACAGGGGCAAAATGCGTAATTTATTGTTGGGTTTAATGGTTGCACTGTCTTTGTCTGGTTGTGCAGTGTGGGAACAGTTTAAAGATACTGCCGGATTGATTCCGGAAACGGCTGAAATTGAAGTGCACATCACAACGGACAAGAGTCTGAATGTCCGGCCGAACGGATCATCGTCACCGGCAATCTTGCGGATTTATGAACTGTCTTCGCCAGTGCTGTTTCGCAGCCTGGATTTCTTTTCGCTGTTTGAGAATGACAAATCTGCGCTGGGTGATGAGTACATCAAACGCTACGAATACCAGTTAGAGCCGGGACAGGAACTGACCGAATTTCTGAAACTTCAGCCGGAAACGCGTGCGGTCGGATTTGCGGTCGCATTCCGGGATATCAACGGCACCAGCTGGCGCACCATTCACACGATAGAAGAGCGTAAAAGCTATTTTCTGGACGTGAATCTGGTGAATAACGTGTTGTCGGTAGAACGCACGAAAGGTGTAGAACAGATTTATTTCTAAGGAAGTTATTATGTCATTGTATAACCCTGTGGTCTGGCAAGACGGCATGTTTATGAAACCGCAGCACTTCCAGCAACTGGACCGGTTTCATTCCCAGCAGATGAGTTTGTGTACGGCGTTGAGTTCACCGCTGAGCTGGGGCATCAGCCGGCTGGAGATCAACCACGAATTGCTGAAAATGGGCAAAATTGGTGTAACGGTTGCAGAGGGGATTCTGCAGGACCGTACGCCGTTTGCGTTACCGGCGGAAGCGCCTGCTCCGTCAATGCTTGAAGTGGACTCGTCGACTGTCGATAAAGTTGTGTATCTGTGCTGCCCGCTGCCTTCTGAACAGGGCGAACTCTATACCAATGCCGGGGATGGTGCACGTTATTGCCTTCAGGAACAGCAGGTCGTGGACTGCCTGTATGACAGTGAAGACACCACTACGATTCACGTCGGCAGTCTGAATTTCCGTCTGATGCTGGAGAGCGACGATCGCTCGGCATACACGTCAATTGCAATCCTGAAAATCTCTGAAGTGAAAAGTGACGGGACAGTCGTTCTGGATGATAAGTTTATCCCGACTTGTCTGGATATCCGCGCCTCAGCAGTACTGACTAAATTTGTGACTGAATTTGCATCACTGCTGAAGCACCGGGCTGAATCCATTGTGGCACGCCTGGGTGTGGTTGATCAGCAGGGCGTTTCTTCTGTTGCTGACTTTATGTTGCTGCAGGCGGTGAATAAATTAGAGCCGCTGTTCTGGCATATCGGCAGTCTGGAAGGTGTTCATCCTGAAGCGCTGTATCGTGTATTGCTGCAGGCAGAAGGTGATCTGGCAACACTGTGCTCATCCTCACGTCGTCCTGAAGCCTATCTGCCTTATAACCACGGTGATCTGACCGAATGTATGTGGTCGCTGATCAGCCGGAACCGCAGCAGCCTGACCGTCATGTCTGAGCAGCGTGCCATTCCGCTGGTGCTGAAAGAGCAGGGCTATGGTGTTCGGGTGGCCAATATCGCCGATCGCGACATCATTGAAACCACCACCTTCATTCTGGCCGTGAAGGCAGATGTCACGCTGGATGTCCTGCATACACGCTTTGTTTCTCAGGTGAAAGTGGGCAGCCTGGAAAATATCCGTGATCTGGTGAACTTCCAGTTGCCGGGCATTGCAATTAAGCCAATGCCGGTTGTGCCGCGACAGTTGCCTTATCATGCCGGCTTTACTTACTTCGAACTGGACAAGGCATCTGAAGAATGGAAAGCGCTGTCTTCTTCTTCAGGTATTGCGATGCATGTTTCGGGAGACTTCCCGAATCTGGAACTGCAGTTGTGGGCGGTTAGATTATGAGTCCGGCAGACGATGATGTAACGGTCGTATTATTTCAGTCGGAGCCGGGCAAACCGATGGAGGTCATGCCCGCTCCGGAAGTTCCGCGAAATATTGCAGTGAAACAGCTGGAAATCAAGAAACTTGGTATTAACCAGCTGGTGGATGAATTCACCTGGGTGCTGGCTTGCCTGACCTGCATCCCATCGATTCCCTGGCTGGATGACCCGACAGCTTTGCGGGAGCAAATCAGCCGTGAAATTCAGGACGCGGAAAAACGCCTCCTGCTGGCGAACACGGATCGCGCTTCATTGCTGGTGATGCGCTACTGCGTGTGCTCGGCTGTGGATGAGGCCGTATACAGTCAGGAGTGGGGCGAGAAAAGTAACTGGAGCACGCACAGCCTGCTGGCTGAATTTCATAATGAAACGTCGGGCGGCGATAAGTTTTACACCATCCTGGACAGACTGCGTCAGGATCCGAAACGTTACCGGCATCTGATAGAGTTTTTGTATTTTCTGCTGCAGGTTGGTTTTAAAGGCAAGTTTGGTCGTGTCGAACGAGGCAATGAAAAAATTGCCGATATTGCTGATACGGTTTACCGGCTGATTAAAGAAGATCGACTGGTTGATCAGGAAAAGCTGCAGTTAGTGAATATGAAGGCGGCCTCCATCAGCCGACCGCTACGGCGAGTGATTCCCCCCAAACTGATTGTCGGGCTGACCGTCACTTTACTGGCAGCGATGTATGCCGCAACGTACTGGGTGATTGACTTTAAGTTTAATCAAATCCTGAGTTAAACCGATTCATTGATGTTCAGAAGACTGTTTGCTGAAGCGCGACTTGTTCGCGCTTTTTGTTTTTATAAATAATTGATTTTGTTCATTTTATTTGAGCTTTGGTCGCATCTGACCATGGTCTGATCTTCTAAAGAATCTTGAAACATGGAAAGCAAAATGATCGAACATGTACACACGAAAAAGTCCGTCGCCAAAATCGTTGGGGGTGTTCTCTGTCTGGCTGTCATTGCGGGCATGGTTAATAGTTCCATTTTAATGACGGATGCGGGCTATACCTATGTTCATCAGAACAACCTGACGGGTGAGCTGGATGTTTTTACCACCCCGGGTATTCATTTCAGAACGCCGTTTCTTTCTAAAATCACCATGTATGATCAGGTCATTACGGTCTCATATGGTAATAATCTAGGTGAAGATTCCCGGCAGAGCTTACCTCCGGTACGTGCAAGTTTTGCGGACACCTATGTCGGAATGATTCCTGTGACATTCAGGTTCAAACTGTCGCAGAATCCAGAAGCGATCAAGAAAATGCACCGTGAATTCAGAAACAACACCAATCTGATTGATGCACTGCTGGTCAAAAACGCAAGAAACGTGACCGTGATTACGGCGACACAGTACACGGGCGAGGAATTTTTTCAGGGCGGTCTGAACCAGTTTAAAACGCAACTGGATGATCAGCTCAGAAACGGCATTTATATGACGGAACGACGCAAAGTCGAAGTTGAAGAGACTGATCTGGCACCGGTAGGTGCGAGTCAGAGTAATGCAAATCAGCTCCAGCGCACAAAACAACTGGTCTGGAAAACGATCCCGGTTCTGGATGAGAAAGGCGTTCCGCGTCGTCAGGAAAACCCGCTGCAGCAATATGGGATTGCGGTTACGCAAATCACGATTGGAGATCCGAAACCGGAAGAGCAGTTAGAGAAACTTCTGGCGGATAAAAAGCGTCTGGTGGCGGAGCGCATTCGTGCCATTCAGGAGCAGGAAACCTCCAAAGCGCTGTCTGATACAGAGCAGCTGAAAAAAGAGATTCAGCGGACACGCGCAGTTCAGGATGCCGTGCGTAACAAAGAGTTAGTGACAATTTCTCAGCAGAAAGAACTGGAAATTGCGAAGGGGGCCGCTGACCGGAAAATTCTGGATGTTCAGAAGAAAAAGGAATTAGCCGAAGTCGAAAAACAGAAAGAACTGGCGATCGCGAAAGCGAATCTGGAAATTCAAAAAGCCAATGCTCTTGCGGCAGAGTATGAAGCGAAAGCAATCCTTGCAAAAGGCCGTGCAGAAGCTGAAGTCTTGCAGGCGAAGTATGATGCACTGGGCGCCAATAAAGCTGTTTATCTGGCGGAATTGAACAGGGACGTATCGACCGCTCTGTATCAAAACCTGAAGAACTATAAAATTGAAATGCCAAAAAACTACTTTGGCGGGAATGACAGCGGTAAGCTGACGACCAATCTGGATATCATCACCGGACTGGGTGCGCTGGGTATTTTAGATAAATCTGAACAATATGCGGACGGTGAAAGGAAAGAGAAGAAAAAACCTTGATGGTTTGAATCACAACTTTAACTTTCGCTAAAATTCAGGGCACGACGAACAGGGTTCATTTCTGTTTAGTCGTGCTTTTTTATTTTCAGCCAAAGAACCATCCTTGTTTTTGTGAATCAATATCACACATGCATATCTGGCCGGAATGAAATCAGGCAAACTCAAACAGATTGATTTCGCTTAATGGACATTGCACTTTGCGTTGTAGTTTTACCTAAATTAGGGAGTATTACTGTCGCTTGGTTGCATGTCACAAAAATTAGATTTATACGTTACTTTTTCGTGAAATCCATCTGAGGAAAAGCGTCATTTTGGCCTTTTCAGGTTCAGGTCTGGCTGTTTTTATGAATGAAATACCTGTCATTGTGACGGTTGATCCAGTGAAAGTGAAAGTATAACTTGTTGTTTTTACTGGATTGTCTTGTTTTCTGGAGTGAATATAATGTCAGGTTATTGACCTATAATTCAGTGTGGCTATTGTGTTTAGACGAATCACTCTATTTCTGCTTATTGTATTTCTCTCTGCGTGTGGCGAAGAAAAAACCTATCCGGAATATCCGAAAGATCGCCAGCAGGGGATTATCAGTGGTGTGGTGTTTGATGCTGCGGTATCGAATGCCAAGGTGAGCGTCTATGAATTTAACAATGGCAAACTGGGCCGTTTATTAGCGGCCACGAATACCAATCCGGATGGTCGCTTTTCAATTGCTCTGACCTCCAGTTCAGCGCCTCTGTATATTGAAGCTGCAGGTGGCGGCTATTTAGATCCCCATTCAAAAAATGTGGTTGTTGTGAATGACCGAGGTCCGCTGAAATTTCGTGCGTATGTCAACTTTGTTGAAGGACAAAGCCGAAATGTCATGCTGACACCTTTAACGAACATTGCCGCAGGTCTGGCTGAATATAATATTCAGCGTTTAGGTCAGCAGACTGCAGCAGCAATTGATTCGGCAAACGCAGCGGTCAACAGCCAGTATGGATTTGATGTGTTTTCTGTGGAGCCTCTGGACATCTCGATGGGGAATTGGAGTGCGACGGCCACGCAAGGGCATCAGTATGGTGCTTTTTTGCTGGCTTACTCTTCTCTGGCTTATGAGATGCTGCAGAAATCGGGCGGCAGTGACAGTGAAAAGGTCATTTATACCTCCTTTAATCTGGCAGATTTACAGTATCGCGACATCAGAGCAACCGGTCAGTTGGATGGCTGGTCTTTAGATGAGATTTCTGCACTGCCGACGGCGCTGTCTTTCGGTCTGCAGCGACTGACCGTCGATTACTATACCAACACTTTGGCACAGCACTTACTCCGTGTTGTGAACAATACGGACCTGAACGTCTCGGGTACCCCTTCCAGTGATTACAGCCTGCTGGTCAACCGCCTGAACAATGCTTCGGGTGGTATTTATGCGCCGCGTGCGCCTGTCTCTATTGATGATGATGCACCGGAAGTGGCTCGCTTTGGCAATGAAGTGCTGTCCGGCGCTGGTCTGGTTTCTGTGAAGGTGACTGATTTCATCGGGATTGAGTATGCAGAAGTCTTCTTACAGACCAAAACGGCAGAAAACGGCTGGGGAGAGCCTGAGAATTGTAAGACGGGTGTGTCTGCATTGTGCAGTGTGGAATCGGAAGCGATCGAGAGCGGTGTTCGTGAAACGCTGGTAGTGACAAAAGTCAACACGCGGGAAATCGATAAATTGTCGGCGGAACCGGTTGAAGCCCGTCTGGTCCTGAAAGTGGCGGATGTTCTGGGAAATGCCGATGATGCACAGTACGTGCCATTCAAATGGGACAATATTGCTCCGGTGATTCATGTAACTTCACCGGCGACGTTTAACCCGGTCAACAAGGCATTCTATACCCTGACCGGAACCATCAAAGATGCAGGTTCAGTGATTTCAAGCGCGACGATCGCTGTGAATGCCGGAGCGCCGGAAGTGTTGAACTGCACGATGCAAAAAGATCCGGACACTCAGGAAGATGTTTGTGCATTTACGCAAAACTTCGATCGGGGGTTGTTCATTGGCGGACAGACCACTTTCTTCCTCACCGCAACGGATGGGAATGGGAATAAAAGTCAGGAACAGCACCTGATTTTGTCGGATACAACAGCACCCACGCAAAGCGTCGCGTTTCCTGAAGTCGCAATGAAGTTCTTCGACGCAGATACCGGCGAGTATCAGGACAACCTGACGCAAGAATATTTCCAGGATCTGTACGGAAAACAGTACCTGAACTTGAATTATGCTTATGCCCAGCAAGGGCTGAAAGGCGTCCATCCGGAAGTCGATTTTGCAGACTTTACGACGCTGGTCCTGGATCAGAATCAGATTCCCTATCTGACGCTGAGTGTTTCTGACGCAACAGGCAACTCAGAAGTGACCAGTTCTTCGGCTGAAGAACTGAATGTCATCGTGACTTATGAAGCCGGTAAGATTGGCGAATCGGCGAAAATCACCCGAACGGTGAAAAGTAGCCTGAACCAGATTCCGCATGAAGTTTACCCGGCACCAGACGCTGACGGGCGTATCAGTGAAGCTCACTATTTTATTCCGTTCGTCAAAGAAATTTTTGGGGCAGATTTTGCCCGGGTTGATGAAGGCTATGCGCAAACCATCACCATTGTGACAGAAGACGGGTCTGGCAATACCTCAGTCCCTTATAAATTCCAGTTTAAATCAACCTTCAATCTGCCTACGATCAAGGTGACGTCACCGTATATTAACGCAAATGCGATCGTCGAACGTTTAAATGGTTCCGGTCAGTGGGCGTCCGTTGCGTCGTGCACCATGCTGGCTGAACCCGCGAAATCAGGCGGCGGTACACTGAAAGATACGGCCAGCTGCCAGATGCACTCACAGTTTTCAGGTGAAATTCACCGGGTCACGGTGACAGGCAAAGCTGATTTCTACAAATGGAACAAGAAGTCGCTGACTCAATTGGATCTGACAGTTGATCATGGTTTGCGCAGTTATGGCATTGTTGGCGGCGAGTCTGGTGACCGTGAATTTATCGTCACGGAGCTGTCGGTCTTTCAGTCCGGATTCTTTGATTACCTGTTTGATAAATCAAATAAAACACAAGGGACTGCTCAGGGTATTCTCTCGGATGTGAATGCCATGTTTGGTGAGCAGACCAGTCAGTTCTTTGGCTTCAACCCAACGACAACCTATTACGCGAATAATGATGAGTTGCTGACGATTCCAAACCCGCCGTCCAATAAATATCTGTACCGTTTCCTGCTGGAAGCCATGGGCGATATTGCCAACGCGAGTGCGGTTCAGAACAGCACGGATCTGGCAAAACTGTATTACACCGATATCGTCGGAGACGGGAAACCGGATGGGAAGAATGCTGCCGGTCAGCAGCTGTATTTTGCCAATGACCCATTGGGCGAAAGTTATTACCGCGAGAAACTGGGCGAGCATTTCTACGACTTTGTGAAAACAAACTTTACCGGCAAAGTCGATGATAAAGTGGCGATGTACTACGCCAACCGCTTCGCGAAAGCAGACCCGACGCTGCAAAGCCAGAAGGTCTTTAACTCGCCTGTGGAAGCGGTCGATCAGGAACCACCAGCGGTCAGTTTGGATCCGCTGGCCAGTAATGCCATTCAGTTATTCAATAAGTGGTATGTGAGTGGGGATCTGAGCGCGATTGTGAATGTGACCGATCCTTCCGGCCTGGATAAAAGTGCACAACCCACCAAGCTGGAATTGTTTTGGGGGTTGGACACGGAGACGAATGCGACCACGCCAACCGGGATCACGGTCAATAAAATTGATAACGATGCTTACACAGAGAAGCATCAGTTTGGTTTAGACACGGCCAACGATTATCCGGGCATTGCCCGTTTGGATCTGCTGCTGAGTGCGACCGACCGTGAAGGCAACAGCCATGGCTATAATGGCCAGGCGAAAAAAGCGACCATCTTTATCATCGATAACGATCCGCCGAAATATACCTTCATTCCGCCGTTTAAAGCCGACAATCTGCCGGACAATACCTATATCAACACCAACTTTAAACAAACCCTGAAGTTTGAGGTGGATGAAAGAGTGGGTGAGGATCCGGCCAAGCGTCGTTTCATTTTCCGTAACGGGACGAAAGAGCGTGTGGTGACGCAGGAAGAATCAAAATCTGAGAGTAACACCGTCACCATGTACCTGTGTCTGGATACGCAGTGTGCCGATGATCTGGAAATTCCGAAGCCGGTACATCTGGATGCCGGTTCGTGGACGCTGATCACCGAAGGTGCGGATAAACTGGGCAATTTCATTCCTGCCACCGATCCGAATGTCGGACGTTTCCGGGTGAATGTCGATTATCAGGCACCGGAAGTGCTGGATTCTGATGTGGAACTGCTGGGCGGTAACAGCGAGTGGTCGCCACTCGCAGTGCTGAATAATGGTATCGGTAATGTCAGTGCATTGGGGGATATTGAACTCAAACTGCATACCGGTGCGGGACTGATTGATCTGGCGCCTTGTGGCACGGATTGCTCAACGGTGCCGGCCTATTTGCTGGGTGAGAAAGCCAACACCAAAATGCAGCTGGTCGCAAAAAATCTCGAGCATGGTAAAACCTACACGCTGTATATCACAGCGAGAGATACTGCTTACCCGCCGAATCAGGGTGAGGGCACTTTTGCATTCAAGATTGACAAAATGGGGCCAGCGATCGCGACGCCTACGCTGAAAGACGGTACAGCACCTGAGTTGTCCGGCAATATCATGGGCACGAATTTCATCGCCAATATTGCCAGCATTACCGATGATTCCAGTGTGGAAAATATCAGCTTCTGGCAGGAACTGAGCGCCAGTGACGTCAAACTGGTGGAGCCGTTCAAGCCGGAAGGGCTGACCAATATCAATATTGATCTGCAAAAGGCGAATACGTCGCTGATCAATATCAGCGAAGGTCATCAGATCAAAGTCTTTGTCAAAGCAACGGATAAATATGGCTTCGAGAGCCGCTCAAATGCGGTCTCAACTTACTTCGATAATGAAGGCCCGGCAATCACACTGAACAATTTTGATGAAGTGAATGATTATGTTGAGCCAGGCTATGTGTTCGGTATTTCCGTTCAGGACGAGGGCACAGATCCAATCAAACCGGGTTCAGTCGTTTACTGGACTTACACCGGTACAACGCCACCGCCGGGTGTGGCTGGCACGCAGCCAACCAATCCAAATGAGATTGAAACCAATATGCAGCAGGATTTCACCCTGAAAATCAATGCTGAGGATATTCGTGGCAATCTGCAGGATAAAACAACCTTTGCCATTCAGGTCGATACCACACCGCCTGATGCTTCGCTGACCGCGCGCTATCAGAGCGATAATAAAGAAATTTCTCCGGCGCAGACCATTACTGAAGCCGGGACGATTGATCTGTACCTGGATGCGATCGATCCGGAAAGTGGCATTGATAAAGTGGAAGCAACGCTGTTTCGCGTGGGGACTGAACAGGGAGAAACGATTGTCTTCAGTCCGGTTGCAGGCAACGAAACACAGCGTAAAGCCAGTCTGAATACCCAGATTGCCAACGATGGTAAATATAATCTGGTGGTGGATGTGTACAACAAAACGAAGGTGAACAAAGGCAGACCACGTCAGAAAAGAACCGTAGTACGACCACTGACCGTTCAGCGTGAAGGTTACAGCCTGACCGTTCTGAAACCAGCGAACTTCGGTACGTCTACGTTTGGTCAGAGCCTGAAAGCTGAATTTGGCATTCAGAATGCAGAAGGTGCAGTCCTGAATAAACTGGAATGCTGGCTGCGTGAAAATTACACCAGCGACAAAGCTCCGGAGAACGATACATCGGGTTACTACAAGGTATACACCAATACCGCTACGCCAGTGTGTCAGTTCGACAACATTGATCGCAATATGGCGAATAATCCGGTATTGATTACGCTCACCACAGCGAGTAATAACGCCAAAGTTGATCAAATCTTCTCGTTCAATATGGTGGATATTGATGCGCCAGTGATCGCGAATAAAGACAACTTTATGCTGAAGAAAGAAGCTGTGGATACGGTTGATGGTGTGAAAATGCTTTCTTTGAGTATTACGGTCACTGATACCTTATCTGGTATGGATGACACCGCATCTGTGAAGCTTTTGAAAGGCTTGAAAGAGTACGAGCCGACGGCTATTCAGCGCAGTAACGGCAATAAGACGATTACATACACATTTACTGGCAAATATAATGATTTAGTCCGTGGTGGTGATATTGAACATTTTGTGAAAATCAATGGCCTGAAAGATATAGCAGGGAATGCAGTTCTGGATGTGGATTCAACCATTAAATTGTATGTACCAGATACAATGCCAACAGTCGTGATCACGGATATGAAAAACGATGATTATATTAACTCTAAAACATTGATATTCAGCTTGAAAATAGGTTTAGGGCCTGAGGCAGGACTCGGCAATGTCGTAGTTGAATTAGGCGGAACTAACACGGGTAATACTAAAACTGACTTCAATACTGAGCCAGGTAATTTTGGCAGCAATGTAAATGAATGTGTTGATGATCCTAGTTATCGATGCACTACTTTTACGGGACAACTTCCAGCAGATTATGTAGCGACTGATGTACCAGTCTTGGTAACGGTGAGTGACTCTTGGGAAAATCTAGCTGTGGCTAAGCTGTCACTAGGCATCGATCAGGCTCCTCCAGTCATTGAAGATGCATATAGTATTGGCTCTGATAGCAATGGTAATGTGTTAATGAGATTCGATGTTTCCGACGAAGCAAGTGGCCTCAGTCAGGTGAAATATGCAATAAAAGGACTTGGTGATACTATCGTTGTAGATAAATACTCTGGAGATGACACTATTGAGCAACTGACATTTGACCCTGCACTGCTGGGTAATAATGACAGTTTCCGAGTTACTCTCACTGCATACGATAAAGTGGGTCAGAAGGCATTAAAAGATTTCACCGTCAATATTATCAAGCCGCAAGCGACGCTGGAACTGCTGGGTGCGCAGAAGAAAGATTCGAATATAGTGCTGGCGAACAATACGCAGACATTCAACATCAGCACAGTGACAGATCCGAATTCACGTGCAGAAGTGAAAGGCTACGTGGTGACACTGGATCCACAGGCTGCGGGCCTGAGCCCAATTACGCTGACCGGCACATTCAATGGTCTGACAACGGCGACTGAGATTGCGACTCTGACAGAAAGTATGCAGGGGCCGTATCACCTGAAACTGTCGATTCTGGATAATCTGGGCCGTTCACTGCCAAGCTATACCCTGAAGGGGGAAAGCTCTCCGGTGACCATCTCGCCACTGATTGTTGATATGGCAAGACCGAATATTCTGAATGTTCAGGTAGTGCAACAGGCTGTCATGCCGACTGTGGATGGCAAATACACCATTCGCTTAACAGCCAATATTCAGGATGCGAACCTGAACAGTACCAAGGTGGTGGCAACACTGAACGGTGGCACGAACCCGTCTGATTACACCAAGCCGTCGGAAGCGAGCGGCGTGTACACCTTCGACTTTAAGGCAGCCGTAGGCACACATGATCTGATGATTAAGGCCACTGACTATGCAGGCAATGAAGTCAGCACTCCGTACTCTAATTTTGTTGTGGAGCCGTGGACAGTGCCTGAGGTTGAGATCACTCTTGATGACAGTAATCAAAGCGAAGTTGGTGGAAATAAAGTTGTTTGGTTTTATCTTAATTTCACAGAGTCTGTGAAAGAGCTAACGAAGGACGACTTAATCATTACCTCTTCAGCAGGAGGTAGTGTCGGTTATATTGATGAATTTTATTCGAATAGTAGAAACGACACTTGGACAGTGAAATATATAACACCTAATGGTGTTGATGCAGATATTAATATCACCTTGCCGGAAGGTAGTTATGCTGCTGCAGATGATGGAATGGTTGGTAAATCTGACAGTCTTGGAATTAAAGTGTTTAGCTCTCCATTGGTCGCACAAATTTCATTCCCGGATGGTAGCACTACAGTTACAAAAGGGCAGAAATTGAAAGTTAAATTTACATTTAATCGCTCAGTTCCGGGTAGTATTACACCAACACCTGAAAATGCTATATTATCTAAAAAGTGGACTATCCTGCAGACTAATCCAGAACGGACTGAGTTTGTATACGAATTAGATTCAAATAAATTAAATCAAGGCGTTCAGAGCATCGGTGTTCAGGCTGGCTATGAAGATAAATACGAGAATTACGGCCAAGGAAAAACAGCTAATATAATTGTTCAGTAAGTAAAAAAATCACCGCCATCCGGCGGTGATTTTTTTTCTCCCCCACCAACAGCACCCGAATCTCCCTTCAATTAACCCTTAAACTCACTGGATATTTTTTCGCCGCTCCCGTGCCTCATCGGTGATCTTCAGCCAATGAAAACTACATATGTGTCTTGGTATATTGAGTTCATGTGGCCATCAGTATATGCACTGTTGCTCATATTGGTTTTACATATTCGAAGAGATGAACAAATGAATAAAAAAACGTTGCTCGCCTCACTCATCATTACATTTTCTGGTCATGCATATGCTGATAATGATTATTATGAAGCGCCAATTTCATCCGGAGAATTCAGTACTGCGTCAGGTTCATCGACTGTTGCATCGGGGAAAGGTAGTACGGCCTGGGGGAATATTTGCCAAAGCGACCGGTGACTATTCGACAGCCTGAGGGTTTGGTGCACAGGCGAAAGGGGATTATGCAACTGCTTGGGGTAGTGGTCATGCAAAAGAGAAGCTCTCTACGGCTTGGGGGGATGGCGCGCATGCCATCTGAATCAACTCAACGGCAATAGGTACTAATATGGTCGTCACCGGAGAGAACTCGGTCGGTATCAGTGTGGGTGATCCTGCTCGAGGCCATGATATTCATGGAGAATAAGTGGCGGAGAATAATACCTTTGCTGTTGTGGGGGGCAAAATGAAGCTATGCAATGGTGCCGTTGTATTTCCGGATACATGTATTGATAATGTGCAACAGATGATGGTCGATAATGAAGATGCCGGTAAATATAATCGAAAATTGATCAATCAGCAGGCGGAGGAAATTAAACTCTTAAAAGCTCAGCTCCAAACCCTGACGCAACAAGTCCTGGCCCTGAAATAAAAAACTGCCGTCTTTGGTTTTGATGTGCAAAGACGGATAAGCATAGGGTGAGTGTCGAGTTCTGAAGCGCTGCGAGTCACTTCACCCTTCCTCAAGAAATATATGCACTCGTGTGCTTATTTTGTTCTGGCGTTCTATACCTATAGAGAAATCCACAAACAACGTCAGGTGACTTATGAATCAGCCCGTTTCGAATATTAATCAATTAAAACCGAAACATGGATATGTCATTAACCCGCCGTCTCGCGGTGCTTATGCGGTTGAGCAAGGCTGGTGGAATTTAGGGGAGTGGCATGTTGTTGAACTGGAAGGCGGTAAAAACTTTCCTGCGCAAGAAGGTGGTGCCGCATTTTATGAATCGACCGATGTCAATAGCTTTCAGCCTCCGGTTGATGGTCTGATTTTGAGTGGTGGTCATGAAGATGTTCGCCAGAAACTGAACTATACAGATCAGCAATTGCTCGCTGAAGGCAAAACGCCCTGGCCGCGCTTGACGGTTCCGGCTTCGAAAGTGATTGATATTGAGTGGCGTTATACCATGGCGCATAAAACCCGTGGCTATGTTGCTTTTATTACCAGAGACGGCTGGGATTCAGATCAGGTGATTACCCGCAACCAACTGGAGTCAAAGCCATTTTTTGAAGATATCTACCCTGAAGCACCTTATTGGGAGCATGATTTACCTGCGAAAATTCATCATCAACTGGTGTTACCTGATCATAAACAAGGTCACCATGTGGTGGTTCTGCTTTGGCTGGTTGCTGATACAGGCAATGCCTTTTACCAGACATTTGACTTTGATTTTGGCTGAGTCTGGAACCAGCTAAAGTCAACTATATTCAGGATGGTTTTATCCTGAAAAATCGAGGAGATGAATGTTCATCTCCTTTTTTTGTCAGTCTGGTATGAAGCAGAATCCCGGACTCTGCGGGACCACTCCCTTTCGGGAGCAGACTAAGGCATGATTTCATACTTTTTAATCTTATGGCTCAGGGTGCTGAGCGGCACCGCCAGAGATTCTGCAGCTTTACGGGTTTGCCAGTTGAAGCGTTCCAGCGTTTTCATGATCACCGTGCGCTCATACTGAGTGACGGAATCTTTCAGGGAAGCCATATCCACTTCAGGAAGCGTACTGTCGAACACACTGTCATCCGGGATGTCTGCCTGAACGTCCGGAATAAAAGTGTCTCCTTCACCGAGCTCAATGGCATCGACGGTTTCGAAATCAGATAACAGCACAGCCCGTTCAATGATATTTCTCAGTTCACGGACATTGCCCGGGAAAGGATAATCCATCAGGCTCTGTCGGGCTTTTTTGCTGATGACCGGTTCGCTGTCCAGTCCCAGTTTCTGGCTGGTGAGAGTAATAAAGTGTTCAGCCAGCGGCAGAATGTCAGCCGGACGCTCCCGCAGTGGTGGCAGAGTGATCGGAAAAACATTCAGACGATAAAACAGGTCGGCGCGGAACTCGTTCTTCTGAATTTTCTCCTTCAGATTACAGTGAGTTGCTGCCACAACACGAACATCGATGCTGCGTTCTTCACTGCTGCCGATAGGGCGAATTTTACGTTCCTGCAATACGCGCAACAGTTTTGCCTGCAATAACAATGGCATATCACCAATTTCATCCAGAAACAGCGTGCCGCCGTCGGCAGCTTCAAACAGACCTTTTTTGTCTTTATCAGCGCCGGTGAATGCTCCTCTTTTATGACCGAATAGCTCTGATTCCAGCAGCTGTTCCGGGATTGCCGCGCAGTTCTGCGCGATAAAAGGCTTCCCTGCCCGGTCCGAATTTTCGTGAATATAGCGGGCAATCACTTCTTTTCCCGCTCCGGTTTCACCCCGCAGCAGGACATCAACCGGCAGGGCCAGAATAC
The DNA here is from genome assembly GCF_054600795.1 of Photobacterium sp. R1. NCBI lineage: Bacteria > Pseudomonadati > Pseudomonadota > Gammaproteobacteria > Vibrionales > Vibrionaceae > Photobacterium > Photobacterium sp. R1. Next base: position 476,120 of record NZ_BAAHZP010000002.1, on the reverse strand, counting down.
GCTGTAAACGTTCAAGCACCTGACGCATGGGATCACTTTCGGCAATCGGGCCATTGTAGTCGGCTTTCTTCCGGGCTTTCAGCTGCTTGTTTTCACGGTTCAGGGCCGCGTTATCAGCTTCCAGACTCCGCAGACTGGTGTGATAAGTATCCAGCAACATTGCCTGACGAATACTGGTGCCGGCGAGTTTGGTAAAGACAGACAACGACTGTTCATCTTCAATCAGACACAAATCGAACAGTACCAGTAGGCCGACCGTCAGATTCTGGTGATCTTTCAGTGGCCAGGCCAAGAGATTGGCGCTGTGCAAATCCATTGCTGTTTCGTTCTGGTAGATCGCATCGCAATTGTAGCCGGAGTAGGCATACAGATCGTTGATCAGAACAATTTCGCCCGTGGTGATGGCATAGCCAAACGGATCATTTTCTTTCAGCAGTTCCAGCTGCAACGGTACCCAGGGGTGTTCCTGCAGTGGCTGTTCGTGCTTGTGCACGCTGAGGGGAACCAGTGCCTGTCCGGTCTGGTCCAGCACGTACATGATACCGTGCCGGGCCTGTGTCAGCTGACGCGCCGCTGCCAGGATGGCGTCCATGGTGGACGCCAGCTGGGTACGATCGGCCAGAGTCTGACTGATGGCCAGTAACAGGTTACTGAGTTCTCCAGAATTAACTGAAGGCATACTCGATCATTCCTTGTTCATCGACGGAAATCGTCAGTGTGGTATGGGTGCTTTCCTCACCCTGATGCGACAGCAGCTCGGTCGACAGCTGAGGCAGTAACTGACGGTTAATGACCGCATCAATGTTACGGGCACCCGTTTCGCTCAGGCGGCAGTGGCCCAGTACGAAATCGACCAGATCCTGTTCGAAGGCCAGTGTCAGATCATGGTGTGTTTTCAGGCGCTCGCCCAGTTTGCCCAGTTTATGCTTGATGATGTCGGTCATCGCGTCATCAGCCAGTGGCAGATAAGGGATCACATTTATTCGGGCCAGCAGAGCTGGTTTGAAGTAGCGATTCAGTGTCGGACGAATCGCTTCACCAATTTGCGACGCCGTGATGTCGTCACTCTGCTGAGACAGTGCTTCAATCTCCTGTGTCGCCAGGTTACTGGTCATCAGAATCAGGGTGTTCTTGAAGTCAATCGCACGGCCTTCACCGTCGTTCAGCACCCCTTTGTCAAAGACCTGATAGAACAGGTTCATGACTTCAGGATCGGCTTTTTCGACTTCGTCGAGCAGGACGACGGAGTAAGGACGCTGGCGAACGGCTTCCGTCAGCATGCCGCCTTCACCATAACCGACATAGCCCGGAGGTGAGCCGATCAGCCGGGAAACGGTATGTTTCTCCTGGAATTCCGACATATTGATGGTGGTCATAAAGCGCTCACCACCGAATAACTGATCGGCAACCACGCGTGCGGTTTCGGTTTTACCCACACCACTCGGGCCGACCAGCAGGAATACACCCATCGGTGCATCCGGGTTCATCAAGCCGGCTTTCGCTGCACGAATCCCTTCACTCAGGGAATCAATGGCGAAAGGCTGCCCTTTGATGGCGCCAGACAGAGAATCGCTCAGATTCAGCACAGAGGCGGATTCATCTTTCAGCACTTTCCCGACCGGGACGCCTGTCCAGTCTGCGATGACCTGACTGATTTCAGCCGGACCAACTTCAAAGTGAACCAGTGCTTCATCACCGCGGCATTCGTCGAGTGCCCGCTGACAGCGTAGAATGGCTTCGCGGATCGACGCTTCGTCCATGTCCACGGTTTCCTCTGCGGCTTCGGTTGCTTCAGAATCAGCGTCAGCCTCTGCTTCACCGGTCGCGATATGTAGCTTTTCGCGCAGACTGATCATTTCATCAATCAGCGCTTTTTCTTCTGCCCATTGTGCGGTCAGTTCGGCCAGTTCTTCTGTCAGTTCGACAATCTGGCTTTCGATGTGCGGGATCAGCGTGGCATTTTTCTTATCACCGGTTTGCTGAATTTCGTCACGTTTCAGACCGTCCAGTTCACGTTGCAGTGAGGCAATCTGTTGTTGCAGACTTTCAACCGGGGCCGGCGTTGAGCGCAGGCTGATGTTTACACGGGCACAGGCCGTATCCAGAACATCAATTGCTTTATCCGGGAGCTGACGACCTGAAATATATCGGGAAGACATTTCTGCCGCACAGGCAATTGCATCATCACGGACATAAATATTGTGCGCTTTTTCGTAAGCCGGACGCAGACCACGGATGATCAGTGCGGCTTCTTTCGGAGAGGGCTCATCCAGTTTGACCAACTGGAAACGGCGGGCCAGAGCCGGGTCTTTCTCGAAATACTTCTTGTATTCCGACCAGGTCGTGGCAGCAATAGTTTTCACTTCGCCGCGGGCTAGTGCTGGTTTGAGCAGGTTGGCTGCGTCACTGCCGCCAGCCTGGTTTCCGCCGCCAACCAGTGTGTGTGCTTCATCAATAAACAGAATGATTGGCGTGGGTGAGTTCTTCACTTCTTCCAGCACACCGTTCAGGCGTTTTTCAAATTCACCTTTCACGCTGGCGCCAGCCTGCAGTAAGCCCATATCCAGGCCAAACAGCTCTACGCCTTTCAGAATATCCGGCACATCGCCTTCAACAATCTTCAGGGCCAGGCCTTCAACCACGGCAGTTTTACCAACGCCGGGCTCACCAACGGCAATCGGATTGTTTTTACGGCGACGGGCCAGAATATCAATGATCTGGCGGATCTCGCGGTCACGGCAGAACACAGGGTCAATTTTGCCTTCGCGTGCTTTACCTGTGAAATCAATGGTGAACTTGCTCAGTGCCGAACCTTCCTGACGCGGCTCACTGCTTTCTGTGCTGGCAACCTGAGCCTCAATCGACTCCGCGGTAAACTGGTTGAAGTTGCGTTTCAGGGTTTCACTGTTAATCGGTTCGAACAGTTCCTGAATGTCATGTTGGCCGTAGCGGACCGGGTTTTTCACCAGTGTCAGCAGCAGAGCGCCGGTACGGATTTGCTGATGGCCCAGATCAATGGAAGACATCAGCCAGGTTTCCTGCAGCCATTCAATCAGCAGGGCAGAAAACACCGGTTTGCCGCCTGCGGCTTTTGCACTGCGCTGTAAAGAAGCATTCAGTGACTGGCGAATTAAATTTTCAGAGCAGTCAAAACTCGCCAGAATACAATCAAAGTCACTGTTCGGGCGTTCAAGCAGGCTCAATAAATAATGTTCAATCGATACTTCTGTTGAACGTTCAGACACAGCAAGTGCGGCTGCATCTTCCAGAGCAACTTTTGCAATGGGATGCAGACGCTGAATCAGAGAAGCTAAATTTACGTTAATCATAGGTCCATCAAATTCGAGTCGTGGAAAGCCTTGATTATAATCAGATTCAAAAATTGCTGACGGCGGAGACAAGGGCTCTAAGTGGCTGTATTAGTGACTATTTCATGGCTGAATGACATTCCGCATAGGGACATTCCAATCAGGCGTTTCGAAGTGAGCTTTCTTGTAGGAGAAATGAAAGTTTGTCCTGTGAAATTCACGGATATTCAAAAGTGTGGCAGGGGTTTCAGAATTTACTAAATAAGCGTGTTCTGTCGGGAATTTTTAAAAATGGATAGTAATAAAAAGAGAGGAAGAGTAAAGGAGAATATGATGTTCATATTTAAAAATGAATTTCTGAAAAATGAGAAAATATTCTAATAAGTTAGACGGATTTCTTGGGATTATCGTAATGATTAATTGTAAGTTGTTGATTTAAAATAACTAAAATAGTTGGCACAGTGCTTGCTTTGATATTGGCATCGCAATGATTAGCGATATGTTCAAACTAATCAAAACAATTGAATTTGAAACTGAAAGGAAAGCGATATGCCAACTCCAGCTTATATGTCGATTCACGGTGAAACTCAGGGCCACATCACGAAAGATGCTTATACTGCAGATTCTGTAGGTAACACCTGGCAGGAAGCACACGTCAATGAATTCCTGGTACAGGAACTGGACCACGTGCTGACTGTACCACGTGACCCGCAAAGTGGTCAGCCAACGGGTCAGCGTGTTCACCGTCCGATTATCGTGACGAAGCAACAAGACCGTACTTCACCACTGCTGTTCAACGCACTGGTCAGCGGTGAGAAGCTGCCAGAAGCTTACATTAACTTCTACCGTACTTCGACTCAGGGTAAACAAGAGCATTACTACACCATCAAACTGATCGATGCGCTGCTGGTTGATATGCAAACCCGCATGGCACATTGCCAGGATGCAGCGACTTCTGACCGTGTGGTTGAAGAAGTGCTGAAACTCACTTACCGCGCAATCGAAGTGACGCACGAAGTGTGTGGTACTGCGGGTAACGACGACTGGCGTACGCCGCGCGAAGCTTAATCACGCAGATTGGAACAGGGGCCTTGTCGGCCCCTTTTGTTTTAGGTTAACCGCCCAAGTTGCATCAGGTAAAAGCAATGAGTAATCAGGTTCAATTTTCGTTTTCAATCGAAGCTGCAGAACACGAATTCCGCGTAGAAAGTTTTGAAATTAAAGAGCGTCTGTTTCAGCCTTTTGAAATGAAGGTCTCATTACTTTCACGTGATGCAGATATTTCACTCGATGATCTGGTCCGTAAAGCCGGCGTACTGAAACTTTTTGGGCAGGGACGCGATGTTTCCCGTTTGTTCCACGGTATTGTCAAAGAAGTGCGGTTTCTCGGAACCGGCCGCCAGTTCAGTCGTTACGAGCTGATTCTGGTACCAGAATTGTGGTTCCTGACCCAGCGCCAGGACTGCAGGATCTTCCAGGACCAGACAATTAACGAGATCATCGAATATGTGCTGACCGATGCGGGTGTGACGGCATTCCGGATGCTGGCTGATGTCGGTGAGAAGCAGGAATATATTCTGCAATACCGCGAGACCGATCTGGCATTTATTCATCGTCTGATGTCTCAGCACGGCCTGTGGTATTTCTTTGATCATACGGAAACCGGCCACGAGCTGGTGATCGTCGATAAAAATGAACTCCTGAGTGAACTCCCCAGTACAGCAGACAATGCAACACTGGTTCCTGATGCCGGGGAACATACTATTCTGTTTCATGGCGACTCTGGCGGTGTGCCGGATCGCGAGCATATTTTTGATGCGGATTTTGGCAAACGTGTCCACACAGGCTCGGTGTCGCAGTCAGATTATAACTACCTGACGCCGAGAACGAATCTGATGACCAGTGTGGCACAACTGGATGAATCAAAAACGTATACGGATCTGGCCATTTACAATTACCCGGGCCGGTACGACCAGCAACCACACGGTAAATCGCAGTCGGATTATCGTTTGTCTGCGCATAGAATCTCCGGGACCGAACTGAAAGCCACGGGCTGTGTGATGCGTTTTCTGCCCGGTTACAGTTTCCTGCTGGAAGGTCACCCGCGTCAGTCGCTGAACCGTAATTTCATCCTGCTCGAAGTGGAGCACATCGGCCATGATCCCCAGGTTCATGCCGAAGAAAACAGCGGCGAACCTACCACGTATTACAACCAAATCATCGCATTCCCGGCAGAAATGACATACCGGGCGCCTGTGTTGTCACCCCCCGTCGTGGATGGCCCGCAAACGGCTGTCGTTGTGGGTCCGGCGAACGAAGAAATTTACACCGATAATCTGGGACGGGTGAAAGTGCAGTTTCACTGGGATCGTCATGGTGTTTTGGATGAACATTCAACCTGTTGGGTTCGCGTCAGTCAGACCCTGGCGGGCCCTGACTGGGGCGCCGTGGTATTGCCGCGAATCGGCCATGAGGTCGTGGTGACATTTTTGGATGGTGATCCTGACCGACCGCTTGTCACCGGCACTGTATACAATGCGCTGCACCTGCCGCCGTACCCGTTGCCTGAACATAAAACAAAAACCGTTCTTCGTACACAGACTCATAAAGGCACCGGATTTAACGAAATCTCGTTTGAAGATGAAGCCAATCAAGAGGAAATGTACTTCCATGCGCAGAAGAACATGTGTACCCGAGTGCTCAACGATCGGTTTGGCGAAATCGGGCAAGATGAAGAATTGATTGTTGGCCATCAGCAAACCAATCAAATTCTGGGGAACCAGAAGGAAACCATCGGCGGGAATAAAACTTCGTTGATTGAGCAGACGTTTGTCGAAGATGTGGCAAAAGATGTTGTCATCACTTACAACGCGAATGAATCTGTCAATATTGCTCAGGATCAGACAAGAAAAGTCCTTGGTCATCAGGATAGTGAAGTCGGTAAAGACGATCGGTTAGAGATTAGTGAAAATCAAGTGACTACGGTTCATGCATCCCGCAACCTCAACATTGGGGGGAATCATGGGTTCAATGTGGATAGTCAGTTTGCACTCAGTGTCGGGAAAAATGTATCAGTTACTTCCGATGGTCAGACAACCATTATCAGTGCGGATGAAATTCAACTGCTCACAGGATCATCGGGTATTGTTTTAAAAAGTGACGGGAAAATTCTGCTCTCTGGCCTCAATGTGACCCTGGATGGGGTGGATAAACTGAATGTTCAGGGTGGAAATGTAAAGATAAATCCGGGCCAGGAAACACCACTGCATACGGATATTCCAGTCGCAGCAGCGGTACTTGCTCAGTTTAATGATGAAACCCACCTTCTGGAGTCAACTTATGCGATTGAGCATCTTCAAGGGCTCACAACAGTTTTTGATCGTGAAAAATTTGCTATGTGGCTCAGTGGCGTGTTTGGGTACAATATTCCACCTGAAGCTTATCTTGGCTTATTTGAAGACCTGCAAAATGGAGCATTCGAGAATCCGCCAATTGAAGTGACTTTAGGCAACATTGCTTTTTATGACAATCTTCAGCAAACGATTTTTGTCGGGAAGGGACTGATTCAGGATGCGATAGAGAGTCAGGATCAACAAAGTAAAGGAAAGCTGCTGGCCATTCTCGTTCATGAGTTCGGACATCACATCGATTATTCTCTGAGAAATGTTTACAGCACATTGGGCGGTGATGCGATGCTTGATGAGGGAGCAGCATTCGCAGCGATTCTTGGCAACCTGAATATGCGGAAACAATCATCAACCCTCATTGCGCAGTACACGGGTTCGCTGGGAACACAATCAATTTCGTTGGAATATCCAGCACTGCATGCGGCGCTCAAAGAGCAGAGAAATTATATTGAAAATGATCAGAAGAGCCAGAATGGCGATCGTGAATATTTCTCGGCAGGCGGCACAGCTGAGCAAGCACTGAAAGGTAAATATGGCCACCAGTCTGTCGAGTTGGTTTTACTGGAATATTTTACTGAACAAGAAATTAAGGCAATTTACTATGGAAACTGGCTGCGGGATTACTCACAGGTCGTCGATCCCAAGGTATTAGACCTGAATCTTAACTTACTCATACAACAGGCGGTAGAAACAGATCTGGGTCTGGACAAACTTCGCAATGAACTGTCATCGTATTTAAAAACAATCGCAGACACGACAGAATCACTGAAAAAAAGTGCAATTCAAGGACTCAATACCGCTCGGGTATATACACAGCGATTCAGTGATGGTCTTTCTGATTTTGCAGATGATGTATCCGGCAGATTGTTTGGATACTCAGAAACATTGAAACAGCAAAATGAAATCCTTGAGAAAAAGCGGTCAGATTTAGAAAAAACAAAGGATAATTTATCTGCTGATAATGTGAAAAGCCGTGTGAACATTGAGCATGCGATTGAAAGCAATCGACAGCACCTGGAATTAATGGAGTCTCTGCAGGCTAAAGTTAAAGCTGGCAATACTCAGCAAAAATCTGCGAGTCAAAGTGCGCAGGTAGGGCTGGACAAATCTTCACAGGAAATCTCCCTGCTCGAGACAGAAAAGTTTTTTGCAGAGCAAGAAAAGCATATTCCTGAGGCTCAGCAGAAGATTCAGGCATTGGAAGATCATATCGATTCCGCATTCAATGCAACGAAGGAAATTGCAGCCCAAGAGGTCGATGATCCATCAGGCCTTACCGGTGGTGGTAAAACGATTGGAAGTAAAGGCATCTCTCATGAGGCACTGACCCAAATTGTTGAAATTTTGGCAAGAAAAGAGTTTCCAATGCTCTTTGCTCAAGAGGATAATTCTCCTTATCGATTAACCCCAGAGAAACTGGGTGCTTATTTGCCTAAAGAACACTTGGATAATCCTCGAGGCGTTACAGCACCGGAAAATCCTGAGTATGCGAATATTTTCAGAGGGGATTATCAAGCGATCGAAGGCGAGATTGACTCTGGGAAGTGGTATAAAAACTACTTTAAACAGTCAATTGAATATGCCAAGAGTCAGCTTAGACTTGCTGTTTCATCGGGAAGAACACCGGAAGGTATGATTCATTTTGGTCAGGCGCTTCATGTGATGGAAGATATCTTCGCGCATTCTAACTTCGTGGAACTGGCACTCAACCGAATTTTGAAGGAACTTCCCGGTTTATCCGAAGATGAGCGGCGGCATGTGAATGATTGGGTTCAGGCTGTACCAGTCCAGAGTGCCGATCAGACGGCTCAGAACATTCGTCCTCTGACAACCGGTGTGTTTGGTGCCTCCGATACTTTAGTGAGTTTGCTGTCGGTGGTTGAAAAAACGAAGGATCACAGTCCGGAAGTGGAAGAGGCACATTTTCAAACTCAATTAAGTATTGCATTAATTTTAATGCAAGATTATGCGCCAAATGCCGTTGAAATGATTTATGATGCTTTCGGCTTGGAATATTCAAGCGAGGATGAAAGAAAAACGGCTGAGCAAGCCCTTGAAAATGCCAAAAAGCTCGATGAGTTATCTTATGATTTCAGAGAAAGTTATCATGCGGTGATGGAGGCAATGTTTGGCTTTATTAATCGATTGACTGCTTTGCTGGCTCGTCAGGCGATGGAAGCAATGAAGAATGCACAGGATGATAGTTCCCCGACGGACCCGACTCACACACAATTGGCAAAAGATCCGGACGATCATCCATTGCATACGATTGCAGCAGAAGCTGCCCGTGAAATGGTGCGGACTTTTGGGGAGATCATGAGTGAAGTTTGGGATGGTGAAGAAAATAGTAATATGCTCCTGTCATTAGTCGATGATTTCTTTGTTCACCCTGAGCATATTTCGCCAAAGAGCCCGGGGCATATACAAAATGTATATCATGTGATTGCCGAATGGGCTGCATCAAGCCCCGTTCAGCTGAATCAGGCGAGAAGCTATCAGGGCCATCTAGAGCATGAGTATCTTAAATTGAAACAGCTTGCTGAAATAAATGATTATCAACTGAAATTTACGACGGATCTGATGAAAAAGGTGAACCCATGATATCAACACATCCTTGTTCTTTTTTTGCAAAAATATTGGCGGTTGTGGCTGTTTTTTTCTCAGCAACGTCTTATTGCCAAACAGGGATCACGAACACCAGCGATCAACCCGTTCGTTTGGTGATTACTCCAGAATCCATCACCTTTGATGGTAAGCCATTGCGTTTTGAAGAGCCCCTGAAAGATTGGATTCAGGTACTGGGGGACAATTATATCCAAGGTGAGCGCGATTCGGTTGCTGCATTTAAATCTAAGAGGTTTATCTACCCTGAGTTAGGGATTGATCTTGAAGTGCAAAGAAATACAAAATCGCCTAGTTCTGACTGGGTAAATGGACAAGTAGGTACGCTGAATGATCCCATGAATCGATATATTGTTGATGTGAGGATCAGACTCAATCCAAAGAACCAAATTGATCCTCCTCGCATTAGCGAGGAGAAATTTAAAAACCATCCATATAATACGATGTTTGCAGATTATGCAATCAATTTTTATGGTGCAATTGTTGATCGAAATATTCAGAAAGAACAAGTGCTTAAGTATGGTTCAGGAACTCAAATGGATCAGCACTTTAATTTAGTTGGAGCCAGTGCTTCTGAGACGCATGATGCATCGATCGCGTTTCATCATTTCTGGGGACAAAAGCCTGAATTAGCCGTTATGTTAACTGTTTATCCATCTTTGACGTTAAAACATGAAAATGAAGTGAAGTACTTTGGCCAGATTGTTTCCCGGTAGTCTATTTGGCGGTATGGAGGAAAGGGTGATCATGATATCAGGCACAGGTTTTCATGTTCGCCTAAAAGTGTTCTCTCCCCAAATATTGTCTGTGGTGTGTATGTTGCTCTCTGCAATCTCTGTTTGCAAAGCAGAGAGCGTGAACACCAGCGATCAACCTGTTCGATTGGTGATTACTTCAGAAACTATCACTTTTGATGGTAAGCCACTTCGTTTTGAAAAGCCCCTGAAAGATTGGATTCAAGTACTTGGAGACATCTATATTCAAGGCGAGCGTGATTCGGTTGCTGCATTTAAATCTAAGAGGTTTATCTACCCTGAGTTGGGGATTGATCTTGAAGTGCAAAGAAATACAAAATCGCCTAGTTCTGACTGGGTAAATGGACGGATAGGCATATTGCAGGATCCAATGAGTCGGTACATCACTGATGTGAGAGTTTACCTTACCCCTGAAGTGAAGATGAACCCAGATGCTATTGAACTTAAATATAAAAATCATCCATTTAATACAATGTTTGCAAGTTATGCCATCAATTTTTATGGTGCGATTGTTGATCATTCAGTAAAAAAGGAAAATGTCATCCGATATGGTGAAGGTGTCGCCATGGATCGGCACTTCAATTCGGTTGATGCTAATGTATCTGCGACACATAATGCTACTCTTTTGTTTGATGATTTCTGGGGAAGAAAACCCGAAGCTCCAGTGATGTTAGAGATTTATCCATCCTCAAAATTAAAATACGAAAATGAAGTGAAGTACTTTGGCCAGATTGTTTCCCGGTAGTCTATTTGGCGGTATGGAGGAAGGGTGATCCTGATATCAGGCACAGGCTTTCATGTTCTAGCTCCCCAAATATTGGCTGTGGTGTGTATGTTGCTCTCTGCAATATCTGTTTGCAAAGCAGAGAGCGAGAACACCAGCGATCAACCTGTTCGATTGGTGATTACTTCAGAATCCATCACCTTTGATGGTAAGCCATTGCGTTTTGAAAAGCCCCTGAAAGATTGGATTCAAGTACTTGGAGACAACTATATTCAAGGCGAGCGTGATTCGGTTGCTGCATTTAAATCTAAGAGGTTTATCTACCCTGAGTTGGGGATTGATCTTGAAGTGCAAAGAAATACAAAATCGCCTAGTTCTGACTGGGTAAATGGACGGATAGGCATATTGCAGGATCCAATGAGTCGGTACATCACTGATGTGAGAGTTTACCTCACCCCTGAAGTGAAGATGAACCCAGATGCAATAGAAATTAAATATAAAAATCATCCATTTAATACAATGTTTGCAAGTTATGCCGTTAATTTTTATGGTGCGATAGTTGAACATTCAGTAAAAAAGGAAAATGTCTTCCGATATGGTGAAGGTGTCACCATGGACCGGCACTTCAATTCGGTTGATGCTAAAGTCTCTGCGACACATAATGCCACTCTTTTGTTTGATGATTTCTGGGGAAGAAAACCCGAAGTTCCGGTGATGCTAGAAATTTATCCATCCTCGAAGTTAAAATATGAAAATGAAGTGAAGTACTTTGGCCAGATTGTTTCCCGGTAGTCAATTTTTCGGTATGGAGGAAGGGTGATCATGATATCAGGCACAGGCTTTCATGTTCGCCTAAAAGTATTAGCTCCCCAAATATTGGCTGTGGTGTGTATGTTGCTCTCTGCAATCTCTGTTTGCAAAGCAGAGAGCGCGAACACCAGCGATCAACCTGTTCGATTGGTGATTACTTCAGAAACTATCACTTTTGATGGTCAGCCACTTCGTTTTGAAAAGCCCCTGAAAGATTGGATCAACGTTCTAGGAGAGAACTATATTCAAGGCGAGCGTAATTCAGTTGGATCATTTGATGCTTGGCGTTTTATCTATCCTGATTTAGGGACCGACCTGGAAGTACAGGGAAATAATAAAGCACCCCAATCTGACTGGGTGAATGGACAAGTAGGTACGCTGAATGATCCCATGAGTCGATATATTGTTGATGTGAGGATCAGACTCAATTCAAAGAACCAAATTGATCCTCCTCGCATTAGTGAGGCGAAATATAAAAGCCATCCATACAATACGATGTTTGCAGATTATGCAATCAATTTTTATGGTGCAATTGTTGATCGAAATATTCAGAAAGAACAAGTGCTTCAGTATGGTGCAGGAACCCAAATGGATCAGCACTTTAATTTAGTGAGAGCCAGTGCTTCTGAGACACATGATGCATCTATCGCGTTTCACCATTTCTGGGGACAAAAGCCTGAATTAGCCGTTATGTTAACAGTTTATCCATCCTCAAAATTAAAATACGAAAATGAAGTGAAGTACTTTGGTCAGGTTGTTTCCCGGTAGTGATTGGGTTTGTTCGGGTACAAAGAAGGAAACGTGATATCACAGTAATCAATGTAACGAGTCCAAATTAACCGGCCAGAGTTTTTTTGAAGCTCAGTCACTGCAATCATCACCAAGTTTGCAGTTATTGCAGATGCGGGCAGTATGTCTATATTCCTCATTTCTACCCGTCCTTTCTTAAATGATGTCGTATGCTTTTCGGGTTTTAGAATATTTTGATTGGAGACCTGATCTCACTTTCTCTTCAACCTCTCTAACCAAGCGCCTTTTCTCTTTCTCAGCCCCATTTTCTTTGAACCGACACCCCATCACGAAGCACCGAACCTCACATTCAATGATGATTCGGGTAAAACCACAGGTTTCCAAGAATTGAGAAATTTTTCTAAGAAATTGGATGCCAGGACGGCTTACTGAAATTGCTGTTATTATAAGTGATTGATTTTTATGTTAATAAAAGTTGGCATGGCAGTTGCAATAATAAAATCATCGCAACGTTTAGCGATATGCTCAAACTAATCAAAATAATTGAAATTGAAAGGAAAGCGATATGCCTACTCCAGCTTATATGTCGATTCACGGTGAAACTCAGGGCCACATTACAAAAGATGCGTACACTGCTGACTCTGTTGGTAATACCTGGCAGGAAGCTCACGTCAATGAATTCCTGGTACAGGAGCTGGATCATGTACTGACTGTACCACGTGACCCGCAAAGCGGTCAGCCAACGGGCCAGCGTGTTCACCGTCCGGTTATCGTCACTAAACAGCAAGACCGTACTTCTCCGCTGCTGTTTAACGCACTGGTCAGCGGTGAGAAGCTGCCAGAAGCTTACATTAACTTCTACCGTACCTCGACTCAGGGCAAACAAGAGCATTACTACACAGTGAAGCTGATCGATGCGCTGCTGGTTGACATGCAAACCCGTATGGCTCACTGCCAGGACGCAGCAACTTCTGACCGTGTAGTTGAAGAAGTACTGAAGTTTACTTACCGCGCAATCGAAGTGACGCACGAAGTGTGTGGTACAGCAGGTAACGACGACTGGCGTACACCACGCGAAGCGTAATCACGCTGATTGGAAATGGGGCCGCGTTTGGCCCCTTTTGTCTTAGTTGCATCAGGTAAAAGTAATGAGTAATCAGGTTCAATTTTCGTTCTCAATCGAAGAAGCAGAACACGAATTCCGCGTTGAAAGTTTTGAAATCAAAGAGCGTCTGTTTCAACCATTCGAAATTAAGGTGTCATTGCTTTCACGTGATGCAGATATTTCACTCGATGATCTGGTCCGTAAAGCCGGTGTACTGAAACTTTATGGCCAGGGACGCGATGTTTCCCGTTTGTTCCACGGTATTGTCAATGAAGTTCGGTTTCTTGGTACTGGCCGGCAGTTCAGTCGTTATGAACTGATTCTGGTACCAGAACTGTGGTTTCTGACTCAGCGTGAAGACTGCCGGATTTTCCAGGGTCTGACGATTCATGAAATCATTGAGTCAGTGCTGGAAGGTGCAGGTGTGACGGCATTCCGGATGCTGGCCGATGCGGGTGAACAGCAGGAATACATTCTGCAATACCGCGAGACCGATCTGGCGTTTGTTCATCGCCTGATGTCTCAGCATGGTTTGTGGTACTTCTTTGATCATACGGAAACCGGCCACGAGCTGGTGATCGTGGATAAAAATGAACTCCTGAGTGAGCTTCCAAGTACTGCAGACAATGCGACGCTGGTGCCGGGTGCCAGCGAGCATGCCATTCTGTTCCAAGGTGATTCTGGCGGTGTGCCGGATCGGGAACATATCTTTGAGGCTGACTTTGGTCAACGGGCACACACAGGCGCGGTGTCGCAGACGGATTATAACTATCTGACGCCGAAAACCAGCCTGATGGTGAATGTGCCAGAGTCTGATGAGTCAGAAGCGTATACCGATCTGGCGATTTACAATTATCCTGGCCGTTACGGCCAGCAGCCCCACGGTAAGTTGCAGTCGGATTATCGCCTGTCGGCGCTGAAAATTTCCGGTACTGAACTGAAGGCAATGGGCTGTGTGATGCGTTTTCTGCCGGGTTACAGCTTTGTGATGGAAAGCCATCCGCGTCAGTCGCTGAACCGGGATTTTATCCTGTTGGAAGTGAAACATGTCGGTCGGGATCCTCAGGTTCATGCAGAAGAAAACAGCGGCGAACCGACCATTTACTACAACGAATTCAAGGCATTTCCTGCCGAAATGACCTACCGCGCGCCTGCATTGCCTGCGCCTGTGATCGAAGGCCCGCAGACAGCCGTCGTGGTAGGTCCCGAAAACGAAGAGATCTATACCGACAATCTTGGCCGGGTGAAGGTGCAGTTTCACTGGGACCGACTGGGGAGCATGAATGAGCACTCGACCTGTTGGGTGCGTGTCAGTCAGACGCTGGCTGGACCCAACTGGGGGGCAGTATTCCTGCCGCGTATCGGTCATGAAGTGGTCGTGACCTTCCTCGAAGGCGACCCGGATCAGCCATTGGTGACCGGCTCCGTTTATAACGGGTTGCACCGCCCGCCTTATGATCTGCCGTTGAAGAAAACACGAACCACACTGCGATCTAAAACCCATAAGGGTGAGGGATACAACGAAATCAGCCTGGATGATGAAAACAATCAGGAAGAGTTGTATCTGCGGGCACAGAAAGACATGTCCGTAAAAGTGCTGAACGACCGTTTCGAACAGATTGGCAACGATGACATGCTGACAGTAGCCCGTCATAAAACCAATGAGATTGGTCAGAATCAGAAAGAAACTATTAAGGGCACGAAAACGACTGAAGTGAAGGGTACCTTCACGGAAACTGTCGATGGTGATGTCACGGCCACATACAACAGTAACGAATCTGTGACGGTTGTGAAGAATGCCAGCCTGAAGGTGAACCAGAACCGCACGACGGAAATCGGAAAGAACGATGAACTGACGGTGATGGAAAACCAGACGCTGACGGTGCATGGCTCACGTCAGACGCAGGTTGATAAAGACAACAACCTTAATGTTGACGGAAATTCGACGCTCACAGTCACTGGCAATATTACTTCTGAGTCAAAGAGTACGACCCAGATTATCAGTAAAGACAAAATCGTCCTGAAAGCCGGTCAGTCGCAAATTGTGCTGAACAGTGATGGCACGATCCAGGTGACGGGCGTGTCCATCACGATTAATGGTTCAGATAAAGTTGTTGTTCAGGGCGGAAAAGTATCGGTGAACTAATGCAAAAACAGCAGACGCAACGAAGTCAGTTCTTTGAAACAGGTGCCGGGGAATCCCCGGCGTCTTTGCATCCCCGCTTCGGCCGGATTCTGGCGATTGAGGGGGACTGTGTCCGTGTGACTTTCGATGGCTGCGACATGCCATCGGGCATGGCTGCGCGACTCGGTCGACAGTTCTCGGTTGCTGAGCTGGAACTGGCGAGGCAAAACGCGTTGTCCTGCCGGGTTGAGTTTGTTGGTCAGGATCCGAATTTACCGCTGATCTCGGATATCTTTTTTTCGATCATAGAACAGCGGGATGAGCTGGTTCTCAAGGCAAAAAATATCCGGATTGAAGCCGAAAACGAGTTAGTTGTCGCCAGCGGCGAAGCACAAACCCGTTATGAAGCCAGGCAGAAACGGGTCACGACGGAAGGTAAGTATATTCATAGCCAGGCCGAGAAATCCCAGAAGATTCAGGGTGCAATCATAGCGATTAACTGACGGATGCTGACATGATGAACAGTCTGATTAAGCCGGAAACGCCGGGGTTTGCCAAGTTAAAGGATGAGGATATCCAACAGCTGGCCGCCCGTATGAAACAGGCGATTGAACAGGCCAATGCGACGTCGCCGGGGATTCTGCGTTTTGCCAGAGAAAAAGCAGAAACGGCTGCAACAGAAATTCGCTTTTTACTGATGCAGCAAGACCGTGCTTTCAATGCCGGGCTGCCGGATACATGCAGTCATTACTACCATTTGGTGAACCGGAAACTGAACCGGTATCTGGCGGTATTGATTGCTTTGTACCGGGTAGAGCCGGGCTATATCCTCTGGCTGGCTGACATCTACCCTCAGGTGTTGCTCTGGGTACTGACCTCAGCTGATCTCGAATCACTTGATGCGGAAGCTTGCGAACTGGCACTTTTGCTGACGGAGAAAATGCCGGCGAAACAGTGGCAGCAAGTGGTGACCCTGGCGACTGCTACAGGATTGCCGCTGATATTGCAGTCGGCTGCGATCAGCGAACTCAATCAGGCCGAGCCTGCGATGCAGGCATTGATCCGGCGGAGTGAACTTACTGAAACATTTGCCTCACTGTGTATTCGTGAAGGAACGGACAAAGTCAGTTTGCTCGCTCGGTATCATCTGGCCCGGATGGGGCAAGAGGCGGGGATCAATTGGATCAACGAGCACGGTCATCCGTCCAAATCACTTTTCACCCATCTGCTGGTCCGCAAAGACAAAGTCGCCTGGCTACGGGGTGAATTGCTGCCGCAGGCGGACTATCTGACCGACGTGTCAATATATGCCATTCTCAATCGCCTGCCGGAATCGTTTGAACAGCCTGATTTTCAGCAGGATGAACGGGCTTATCTGAAGGCTGCTCTGGCAGGGGATCCGGACACCGTCCAAACCATGATTGAAGCGATCCGGCAGGAAGATGATGACACGCGTCTTGAAAACTGGGTCCATGCGCTGACCCTGATCCTGGGGGAGCTGCTACCGGTGCGGGTGTCTGAGTTAGGTGTGAAATATGACGGCCAGCAAGCGGCAGACATTCTGGCGTACTGGTGGCAGCACAACCATGGCGGGTACACCTTGTCTCCGATGATGCGGATGGGCAGCGCACTGAGCTACACCAGCAGTATTGATGCATTGCGCAGCCAGTCGTTACCGGCTGAGTTCCGGACCTGGGTCTGGAAAGAACTCTGTCTGAACGGTGGTATTTATGTGGCTTACGATCCGATGAGCTGGCCGGAACGTCAGCGCCGCGCGATTTACACACTCTCCAATAACACGACTGCCGCAGAGCGGTATGACCTGAGGATACGCGATGCAGCTGTGGGACGTTGAATCTTCTTTGCCTTATGCCACGAAAGGGCAGTTCGTCCGGGATCATGACGGACAATCTGTGTGGGTCGTTTGCATGAAGACCGGCTGGCAGCTGGTGGGCGGACAATGGCAGCCGCTCAAATCTCAACCGGACATCTACTCCACACCGGTGTTTGCAGGAGAGCCCGGATTTTCTGCATTGCTGGCTGATCAGGATTTTGTGGTGACCAAAGCCAACACGGATGTGCTTGTCAGCGGCCATGCCAGAAGTTATGGCAAAACGCCCGTCACGAAAATGAATTGCCGCCTTTTAATCGAAGGGCACATTGATAAAACGCTGCTGGTGCTGGGGACACGTCAGTGGATCACTCAGGCCGGTCAGGTGGGCGTGACCGTGCCCGCTGCCTTTATCGAACAACCTGTGTCTTCTGCACAGACCATAGGCGGCGAAGATGAAAGGAACCGTGTTGGCTGTGGTGTCGCGCAGAAAACTCAGAATTTGTTGACGCAGCCGGTCCCGTCTGTCTTTTACCCCGGGCAGGACTGGCAACTGGAAGCGTCGAAAATCAAGCCTGCCAGTTTCGGTCCGATCGCTGTGTTCGATATGCCCCGGTCCAAACTGGCGGGTACCTTTGATGATGCATGGGAAGAGGAGCGCCGCCCGCTTTATCCGGTGGATTTCAATCCGGCGTTTTATCAGTCTGCACCTGCTGATCAACAAACCAAGGGTTTGTTAGAAGGGGGAGAACGGCTGATTGTCTCCGGCTTCAGCCACGAAGAAACGCTGTATTTCACCGTGCCGAGACGCAGTTTTGAAGCGCAGGCCGTTTTTGGTGAAAACAAAGAAAAGCAGGCCATGGCATTACACACGTTATCGGTGGATGCCGATGCACTGATTGTTACGGCAACCTGGTCAGCCGCTTTCCCGTGTCAGGGACGGGAAGCGCAGCTCATCAATACTGTCATTTCTGAAGAGAAGGCCACTGTATGAGTGCTACATCAGCAAGATATGTGCTAAGTGCAGACGCAGTAACGGCTGCCGGATTTAATCTGGATGTGTCTGTTGCTGTGGCGCAAGCCAATCTGGATATGTATGAAACCCGCATTTTGGGCGAGGGCGATGAAAAGGCAACGGTCGCTCCCGTCTGCTATCTGGATACAGAAGAGAGCGTGACCGACCGATTGCTGTCGCTGCTGACTTTGCTGGTGAATCAGCTGACGGTTCAGCTCCCGGGTAGTCTTTCGTCGGTGCCCCTGTATGTCCGGATGCCGGATGCTGTCACGCAGCGCATGCTCGATGAGTGGCTGGCGCAATTGCAGCAGGATGAAGATTCCCAGAAAACAATTTCCCGTGTGGTACTCAGCCATGTCTCCGGCCATCAGCATTTTTCAGAGGTACAGAAGGCACTGAATGATGAGGAAGTTCTGATTGCAGTATCCACCGATTCCCCGATTGCCAAACTGGATGAATTGTCAGAACAACAGTGGCTGCAAACGAATCGTCAGCCGTGGGGCGTCATTGCCAGTGAAGGTGCAGCCGGTGCAATACTGGCCAGCCGTAGCTTTGTCGAGGCCATGAAAATCAAACCGCTGGCTGTGCTGGACAGCTGGTGCCATGAGCCGGGTGAGGACTTCCGCCTGATGTCCCGGGTTTTACGCAGGCAATGTAAAACCGTGGACGACTTTGGTTTGCTGTTCAGCGACATGACTAACCTGAGACAACATCAGGAAGATTATGGTTTTGCGATTGGCGCCCGAGGCGAACGGCTTGTGAATCCGGAGCAGATCATACTCAGCCATTCTCTGTGGGGCTATCTCGGCGATGCTTCCTTGTTCGCCACGCTCGCGCTGGCTGCGCATCACAATAGCCAGCAACTGATCCGAAGTTTGTTTCTGTTTGGTGCGGTCAGCAGCCGGGCGATGCTCACCCTGTCCTTAACTGAAATACCGAAACCTGCCTGATAAGCAGGGAACTTATTGTGTGTGAAGAGAAAAACTGAATTTTTTGTCCCAATGCCACAAAGTCACGTAATGAATACGGGCAGAGTATTAAATCAGTTGATTAGGTCTTTCAATCTGTTAGGTTTTTTCGCTGTACGTCTGGATGATGGTACACATTGTTCTTTCAAGAACGGAAAACCAAAAGTGAATCCTGGCTGGTGTAATTCTGAATCTGGCATTAGCACCCGCAGCCAGCAAGATTGCATGCAAACAACGCTGCGGAGACTGTCATCTCGATGTGCTGTCTACAGAGACTGAATGACCAATCAGATTGCCGAAAACTCTTCTCACACCATATAACACGTAGCCTGATGTTCTGTGAACTGAATAACAGGCCTGTTTCCCTCATGTTGTCTGTCAGAATGTCTGTCGTTTTGTGCACAGTATTTTCCGGCAAACAATATGATTCTGCTTCGCCATTGCGATAAAAAACGAGAAGATTCATATGGAAATAGTGAGATATGTAAAGGCGAATTACACGCCACTTGAAGACATCACCCCATTGCCGCGTAATGTCGTGACTCAAGCTGTTGAACCTGTGCCGGATCATAAACTGGTGGTTGAACTGGCCGGGCAGTGGCAGGGGAACTGGGCTCACTTTCAGTTAGCGAAAACTGAAAAGCAGGCAAAAAAAATTACCCGAGCCGTAGCCGACGTAAAAAATGGACACCGAACCCTTGCAACGTTTCAGGGACTAGAAAATGAACCGAAGAACTTGTATCTGGTATCGCCTTTGCGAGGGATGCCAAACCCGCTGACATTCTTATTGGCTGAGAACCTGATGCCAGTTGAAAAGGAAGCAGAAATGGACGAATGGGACACCGTATTGATACCCGTTCGTGCACTGGCTTATCTGGATGGCAGTAAAGATAAAAACAAAGCAGCAGAGCTGAAAGGCGGCTACTTGTATGTATTTTGGAAAGGCAAACTCTGGCGAGAGCTGAAGGTCAATGAGAGTGGTTATTATCAGGATATTGATACTGAGTATTACCGGGCCAGAGACAAACAGGAACGCCAGAACCAACAGCCTGTGATTGAACACCGGGAAGCTGACGGATTTGATATCCCTCAATTTTGGGTGCCTTATAAAATTGCGGGTGAGGTTCAGGAAGGGGAAAGTGGACTGAACGTTGTCTATTCACCAAGACAGATGAGTTTCAGAGAGCTTGAAAAACTTGAATCTTCATCTGAAGAACTCACGAAGAGAGCTACATCATTAGATGAGTTAAGCATTTACTCTGATTCTAAAGGGTTTCCAGAGCAGGAAAACTCGCAATCAATAAATTTGGCAAAAGTTTCATCTGAAAAATCTAAGAGAACTTGGATTAGTTCCTCAGATGCAATTATTAGCCAATATCAGGATAGTAATACGCCAGTCATATTTTTAACTGGCTGTTCAAGTTATGGGAATGGGATTGTTCTTCAGGATCAGTATGGAAATCCATATTCAGACTCTCAGTATGAGATTAAATTTGGAGATGAAAAAGTTTCAGGGAAAACTAATGAATTTGGATTTGTTCCATTCAATTTTGAAACCGATGAACAGCAGGTGATTGTTTCATTTTCTCCAGATAAAGACGTCGAACATATACAACATAGAATGGCTGTTAATTTAAATCAGATGGCGGATGATAGCGAAGTAATTGGATTGCAGCAAAGGCTTTCAAATTTAGGTGTTTATTATGGGAAAATTGATGGGGAATTTGGAGAAAAAACAAAAAATGCAATTAAAGAAATTCAGTTCTCTCATCAATGTAAAATAACCGGTGAGATTGGAGACGAATTAAATAAAATTATAAAAGACATTGAGTCTTACTAAATAGGGTTTAATTATGAGCTTAGAAATTTATCAAGTGAATTTTGACTTATCACTTAAGGATGTTGAATATAAAAACATCCTACTAGTTAAGGTTGAAGATAAAATAAATGAATTAATATCAGCTGGGTATGATAATAATGTTCTTATTTTTAGGGCTGAGTATTTTTGTAAAATAATAAAAGAGGAAATTATATCTATCGAAAGATATATTAGAAGAACTGTAGAAAAACATAAAGGTATTAATCCATACGAATATTATCAGCAGGATTTAGAAGAGAATATTGATATTTTAGAATTTCGTAGTGGTGTTTATAAAAAAGAGTTTGAAAAATGTCCATTGATTACGGATAAAAATGGTGAAATTTTAGACCCAAAAGATTGGTATCTTGACACTAAAAATGCAACATTTCCTAAATGTTTTGTGCCTAAAGTAACAAAGACTATTACACAGCATAAAGAAGTTGATGGTGTTATTCCTACAACAGTTGCATCATTTGAAAAGAAATGGGACTACAGCCTCACACAATTTTATTACGCTGATGATGAGACCATAATTAAAGACCGTTTTATTTTATATTGGCAACTTGATGATGATTACGGACTCAATTCTGCTGGGTATAATACATCAAGATTAAATACTGCATATATAAATAGCAATGGTGAAGCGACAAAAATAAGCGCTGAATCATCATTCTTAGTTACTGAAGAAACCTCAGAATCAGATTGTTTTATTTTGAAGAAATTAATGCATCCAAAACATTTGTTAAAGGAAAAAGATCGCTATTACTATAACCTAACAGAAAGTCGTATTAATTTGAGTAATCGGACTGCATTCATATTATATCCATTGGATCAAACTGTTTTTAAAACAAAACCACTTCATGAATTATCAAAAATAAAAGCACCAAGTTATGTGAATGATAAAAATCTTCAAGACAGGAAAGTTATTTTTGAGGGTGAATCTGAAAGAGCACCAGCAAGAATATATTTGCATTGTACTTTGCCTGAATGGAATCACCGACTTCGTAAAGTGTTAGGTGAATTACAAATGCAAATCAATGAGTATAATTTAATTTGTGCGCCACACTATAGCAAATTGAATGCACTCAGTGATATGGAAGATCTACTAGAACTGCATCAACGGTTTGGTACAAATTACGATCCGAAAAACAAGAAAATTGAGAAAGAACTGATAAGTTCTATTAATAAACTAAGTTCAGCGATTAGAACTGCTATAGAATGTCCTGAAGATAAACATCCAACTTTTGAGTATTATACGCAGAAGAAGCATATTGATCTGAAAGCAGAAGAGCTGTTCTACCTCATAAAGTCACCAGCTCTGTACGCGGAATTAAAGAGTTATATTGAAAGTTCTGCAGATGAAGAATCATCTGAAGTGAAAATGCACACTGGTCCATATATGGAAGAGGAATATGGTTGGCATGCAATTTTTGAAACAATTGCCGAGTGCTATGCTGCATTGTCTCATTCGGAAATATATGGAGATAAAATTTGGAATGAAGATATCAATTTTGGAATAGAAGTTCTTGCAAATTTTTCAGGAGATAAATCCTATAAAGAAATTTGTGATCTCTGGTTTGGTGTTTTAAACGCAAGTTATGTAGAAAATGATGAAGATATACCCGAGTATTTAAGTTCACAATATGAAAGCTTAAATGAATTCGAACCAGATAATTCAAATAATCATGACTCAATATTTTCTTTGATAGTGTCAAATTATGAATCACTATTAAAACCTTATCTCGGTCATGTAGTTCCAGGTCCGGGGGCACCTTGTACTCTGCAGGTTGTATTAAGCTGCTATCAGCCTTTTATCTTTAATAAAATTAAACAAGCATTAACTAATGATGCTACTTATCATATCAGACTTTTAAGAAGTGTATTATGTGTATTCAATGTTTTAAATCCTAGAGATGGTAAAACAAAGTTAGCAAATGGCTTGATGACAGTCACAGATTTTTTTAAAGCATTTGTTGTAACTCGATCGATAAAGAGATCTAATCTTCGTGCATCAGATACCTTGAGAGAAATTAAGGTTTTTATTGAGAAAGCAAATGAGAGCGAAGGTAATAGTAAAGCTTTCTACGATGCTATTAACCAAAAAAAGCCAGTAGCAACTGCAGTTGGTAAATCAATTTACACTATGTTTAATTTGACCCTGAGCATACAGTCTTTGCAAGCGCTCTCGGAGAAAGCTAAACTTGAGGGGTGGCCATCTGAACGGATATATTTAGAGTACCTTAATGGATATTTAGACATTACAAATGCAGTTGGATCGTTTAGTGGATCGACGTCTATGGCTATAGCTGCAGTAATTGAGAGGGCAAAATTTAGTGCTTACACGGGGGGGCTCGGTAAAAACTTATTAAAATTTGGAAAAAATATATCAGCATTATTAGATAAATTAGCAATACCTTTGGGAATCGTTCAAACCGTTGTTTCTTTGTATTATGTGGCTGAACATTTAGAAAATGGTGAATATAAGGAAGCTGTCCTAGCAGCAGGTAGTGCCGCTTCAGGTTTACTCTTAGTCTCTGGTTTTATATTGAGAACAGGCGTTTTAATACCTGTAGCCGCCATATTGGGGCCAGTTCTCGGAACAATACTTATTATTGTTGGTACAATTGTAAGTGTTCTTTTATTAGCTATTGAAATAGCTGAGTTATCTTGGAATCTCTTATCAACCAATTCACAATCATTGCTTGAAGAATACTGGGTTAAGTTTCAATCAAAATTACCAATGTTGAAAGTAGATGTTTTAAGAAAATATGAACTTTTACCAGTTTCAATTGACATGAATAATGGAAATATCGTTAGCATGCGAGCAAATGAATTATATGACACAGAGTATGACATAATTAAAATATATAATTCAAACCCATACGAGATGTATAAGTTATATGGATTAACTAAAGATTTGATTAATATTGTTGATGATCTGCATGTGAAAGAGATAATATTTGATGAAGGTGTTAATCTTGGGGATTTGAGATGGCAGGCTGTTATACCTCTTTATATTAATAACAAATATGACATTGAAGAAATCAGGAATCTTGTTGATTTTGAAATAAATGATTTTGATGGAATAAATAAAATTGATAAATTGATTGAATATTATGAATCTGTAAAATCAAACGAAGAGATTGATCAGCTATTATATATTGATGATAATGGAAATGTGTTTAATACAAAAATATCAACATTACTAGAAGTTGGAGCCTTCAATCCAAAGAACTATGAAGATTTCTATGGATCAGAACTTTGGTCTCATAAATATTTCTTCCGCGAAATTGATATTGTTGCAAAAAAAAGAAATGTAATATTCGATATATAAATATTCTATTATCATAGATTAATTTCCTATCAAAAGGTGGCTCATGCCACCTTTTCCATTGAATTATCTTTTAATATAAATTTATTTATGCCATAATGGTTATTATTGAAAGTATTGGTGAATAGTATGAGTTTATTAAAACGATTGATACCTTTATTTATTTTGTTTTTATCTCCAGTCGCAATTTCAAATCAATTAGATTTATCTAATGTTATTAATTCTAGTGGTGTTATTAATGGAAGTGATGATATTAAGTTAGTTAAAGATATTATTTCAAAAAAAGATTATTCTGTTTTCATTGATGGAGAGAGTATTAATATAGAAAGATTTATGTCTAATTATGGTGATGCTAGGTTTGAAAAATTTCCCAAAGTAAAACCTCAAAGTTATAAAAGAACAGTTTCATTTCAGAGTCTAAAAAATACTATTGTACTCAACAGAAATGGGCAAGTCATAATGCTGAGTATGAAAAATCCAGATTTATCTGAATTTTTACAAATAAGTAAATTTAAAAGTCTAGAGTCTTTGTATATTTATGGGATAGATTTTGACAGGCCTCTAGATTTGTCTCAATTGCAAGAATTAAAATATTTTGATTTAGCTAAATCAAAATCGACAAAGATTATTTTTTCTAAGAAAAATAACTTGAGAACGGTAAGTGTTTCATATTCTGAAGTTAAAAAATTAGTTGGTCTGGAATCTTTGTATGGTCTTGAATCTCTAGAGTTGACTTATACAAATTTAAGACATTTAGATGGTTTGGATAACTTGAAAAACCTGAGAAGAATTAATGTTTTCCGTATTGGGAAAGATTTCCATGATAAAATTTCTTTTGACAATCATAAGAAGATGGAATATATAGCTGCACTTGGTGTAAATATATCAAAAATAAAACAGGTTGAGAGTCTGAAAGAGTTAAAATATCTAACTTTACTTGAAGTGGATAATATGGATGACTTTGAACTTCCTAGAAAACTGGAGTCGTTGTTAGTGAGAGGATTGAATTCAAATATTTTTCCTCAAATAGAAAACTGCAAAAATCTGAATTTCTTAATGATCACTGATGCGAAATTTTCTTCGGTACCAGATTTGAAATGGTTAAGTAAGTTGAAGGAAGTTAAACTGGAAAATAATCAGCTGACTGATATTTCTGGTTTAGGAAAGTTAGAAAACTTAGAGGAGTTACATCTTAAAAATAATAATATCACTAAAGTATCATATCTTTCTGGACTTAAAAAACTGAAACTTCTCGATTTGGAGGGTAATCAAATTAAATCTGTTTCTGGATTTAGAGAAATGCCTTCGTTAGAAGTGGTGAACTTTGAAAATAATCCTGTTGAAAGTGTAGATTTCGAGATGGTGGATCAATTTAAAGGTGTAACATTTAACATCTCAGAAACACCATTCTACGAATCTTCTACGCTGAAACAGAGGAAAAGACTTGGTATGTATTATTAATTTTACTAAATGTTTCAGTAAGGGTGTTTGTAGTTCTGTGCCAGCGTAAATTACAGATCTACATATTGCTCACCCTGCCCGGGAAGTGGATGCTCAATTGAGATTACGTTAGGTTCCTTTGCACTGGATGCGTCCACTTCTCAGAGGCCCCCAACACATCCGAATTGGTCGTGTAGATGGTCCGCTGGATCTGCTTGGGAAATTTCAAGTATTCCGACAGATTTGGCTCTGGATTTGATGATTAACGGGAACAGCTACCCCCATTTCACTCCCTGTTCATCAAGCGCTTAGCACGTTGCGTTCTGTGTTGCTGCCATGCAGACACACTTGAGATCCGACATAAAGCTCTTATGTTTTTGCTGGCGACAAGCTTCATGGATTCGCGGATCTTGTAAATTTTAGACCTGCACTTCTGTCTTGGGAAAGTTGGTTTCAATGGCTTTCGGGAAGCCTTTTAGACCATCTACCGTGGTGATCCGGGACGTGGTTTTTCAAGTCGTCAGAACACTGAGCCAGCAATATGGGCCCTCATTTTCAGAACGATACAATCTCAGCTGCTACTTTTCTGTTTTCTCATTCCGTTGGAAAGCCCAGATTGTGTAGTGCTTTCAATTGAAAGGTGTCTCCCTCTTGGCTGAATGCAACGATGCCAGCTTATTCGATGGGGAAACATTGATGAAAAAGGTGAGGCTATCATGGAAATCATTGTGAGAGTGAATGGATGTCATCAACACTTTGCTGTTGTAATGAGATCAGGTCTGAATTGGAAAGCAAAGTCCATAATAAATCGATTGCGTACGTGTGTCTGACCAATTCAGGCGGCTCTGATGATTCATGTAGCTGGTTGGTCAACAGCATGCATCGGTGATTACTGCGCTATTGAATGCTAACCGTCAGTTCGGCGCTTCTTTAGTATTACTGCAATGGCGATGGTGATCCGAATGAGCGAAGATAGGACGGCTGCTATCTATTGGGGCATTGGATTGGTGTTCTTGGCTCACCTGTTTGCCTTTCTTTTGACGGGTATTCTGGCTAAACGTCAATTTTTTAGCCGGACAAATATTACATGGGCACGATTTTTCGGGGGATATATTTGAGGAAATAGTTGTAATGATATGCAGTATATCACTAAATTAAACCATCAAAATCCAGTATACATATCTATAGCTGTGTGGAATCGTTATATTGAGATGATTTAAATTGATAGGTATATTGTTGATTCAAGATATTTATTAGAATGTTGACATGGGTCTGAGCGGACCATAGAAATTATTTGAAAAATCCGTAAGGATGAGAATGAAAAATTTATGATATTTCACAACAGACATTCTAAATAAACAATGTCAAGAATAAGAGGTTGAACCTGCTATTCTTCTGGTAATACATACCGTCGAATAAAATAACAGCGCGAGTTTAGATACCTTTGAATAGCATAGAAAATGTTTAGGGAAGTCTCCATGAAAAATAAATTATTGGTTTATGGTTTGGTTGCTATCTGCCTTGGGTCAATGGCATACCCAGCCTGGAAGATGATTGAAGAGAAGTTAGCTTATGATGAGGATTATCAGAAGCAGCTGGATTTAATTGTCAAGGCAATTGAATTAAAGCATTGGAAATCAAAAGGTGATGTCATCTCTTGGAGCCTAAGCGTAAATATCCCTAAAGAATTAGGGTATGAAAATTGGGATGAAAATAATGAAATCCCAAGAGTTTTGTTTAAAGCAAGAAAAAATGGAGATGATTATTATAATATTTATTCGATGGGAGTGGATGGAAAGAATGTCAAACTTATTGCAACTCATGATGACTTTGGATCAAGTGTTTTACCCTTTGGCTATTTTACTGAACCTAATCGCTCTCCTGATGGAAGATATATAATTTCCACATCATATAAAAATGGGTATGGTTGCACTCTTTATGATTTGAAGCTTAGAAAAGGTAATGAGGTTACCTCGGGACGATGTTTTGTAGAGTCATGGGATGACGATAGAAAAATAGCGTTAATTAATAATGATGGTGAGACAGCACAATTGACACTAGAATCGCAAGAGGTTATATATTTTAAAGTTTTATATAGTTATGATTTTGATGATGCAAATAATAGATTTTTCATTATAAATAAAGAAAATAAGGCTATCGCAAAAGTAAAAAACAACAACGATTTTTTACAGTCTGTACAAGGTGATGGAGATCAGATTATTTACGATATGCCTGGGTTCAAAAACCCCAAAAGAGGGAGTTATCTTTCTGCTGAGTGCAAATCTGGTGGATCTTTTGGAGTGAAAGATACTTTATTTACCTGCAACTATGATAGACAGAATTTGGTTTACAATATATATGATTCAAATGAACCTGAAAAAATTTTAGGGAAAAGCTTAGGTTTCCGAGTGATAAAATCGGGTGCCTGGGGAATGCAGGATGGAAGCATATACCGAGTAATTCAAAAGGAGGAAGATACACCTCTCACGAAAATAAATTATATATATGATGCCGGTGAAAACTATGAAATAAAAGTTTATGATGATTTATATCTGCCTAAAGCTATGCAGGATAAATTTGATGAAGTCAATTTGTCAGACTATTTTCCAAAGTTGCCATCAGAAGATGATTATAAAAAAACGCTATTATATTTACTGTATAAATAAATTTATCCAAATATATGATTTGGATGGTTTTAATTTTAAAAATATCAGTATTAAATAATGTAAATGATAGAATTTATTGACTGAGTAAGTTGAGAGAAAATGATAAAAAATATAATATTGAGTGTTTTAGCTGGGATACTGATATCCGGTTGTGAACAAGAAACGATGACATCTTCGAATGCAGAGCATAGTTTAGCAGAGCAAAGCACGACACTTGATAGTAAGCCTTTGAAACCCATGAGTATTGTCGAACAGAAAAATGCGCAGCACTGGGATGATGGCCGAATCTATATCACGGAACATAACTATATTAGCTATCAAGATAATAATGGTAAGCCCAAATACTATGTTTTTAAAGCCAAAGAATGGCCGCGTGAAGACTTAAGTAATGAAAGTTCATATGATTTACCTCGTGTTGTTTTTCGCTGGGATAATGGTGAGGGTGAAACAGATGATTACTATGAAAGAAAAGATAAAGTCTGGAGTATCAAAACGGATGGGACTGATTTGCGTCTCGTCGCTGATGAGTTTGATGGAAACGTTCGTTTGATGAGGATGTCACCGAATAATCGATATCTTGCTTTAGCGTATGCCAATAGTGATGGTATGTTTAAAGTGATTAAAGACCTGAAAACGGGTGAGTATATTGAGTTAGGTAAATCACGTGGGTACCCAGAGTTTTTATGGGCTGAGGACAGTAGTTATCTGTATTTCACAGATCAATGGCAGGATTGGAAATATAACCTGAAAACATCTGAAGTAGAAGAAGTAGAAGTTCAATATAATGAATACTCCGTCATTTATGATGGGAAAAGATATGTTGTGAATGATTATGGTGTCGTTGTTTATGATGAGAAAACGAACGAGTGGTTATATGCTGTTGGCGTAAATCCGGATGAGAAATCACTTGGTAAATATAAATTTATAAAAAAATCAATTAGTCCAACAGGCCGATATGCATGGGGGGAAAGTGGTCGGAAACGTTTCCTGATTGATATGCATACTAAAACATTTAAATATGAAGATATAGAAGATAGGAAAATGGGGAAATTCAATAATTTCGAGATCATTGGATTAAATGCTAATTATGTAAGGTATGGCGCGGCAATACTATTTAAATTAAACGACAAGAAAGAAATTGACAATAACTATAAGTCTTGGGTACAAATATCTACTGGCCGTAGTGCTACAGATGCTTCACTTTATAATGCTTTTGCAAATAATGGCGAATTTGTAAAAGATGACGAGATCTTTCAATAAGCCATGAGTGAGCACTCCCTTCAAATGCTTTTATTTTTTGGGGTGCTGATTCACGCGCGCGAATCGCAATGACTGGTTTGCACAGTTTCAGCCAGATTCCTTGTATCAACTTTTTGTCGCGGTCGAGAATCAAACCGTGACGGGTTTTGCTTGCAGCCAGCAGTACCGGCCAAGTCCGGCTTTTTCGGAAACGGTTGAAGTGACCATTTATCTCCATCCGGATGCAAAAGGAAAAGGCACAGGCAGTGCACTCATGGCTGCTTTACTGGATACGCTGGCAAGCCAGCCGGTGCGTTGTGTACTGTCGGGGATTGCTCTGCCAAATGATGCCTCTGTGGCTTTACATCAGAAGTTCGGATTTAAAGAGGTCGGTATTTTTCAAAATTACGCCCAAAAAAATGGTGAGTTTATCAGTTCGCTTTGGATGCAAAAAACTGTTTTGAAATCGACGCATTGTGAATGCTGAGTTGTAGTTTCGTTGCCAAGCTATACTCAATCCGATTGCATCAAGCAGTCGCCGTCCGACTTCAGAATGAACCTGACGAGGGGAAAGAGCATGAAATATACAGGTAGCTGCCACTGCGGAAATATTGCGTTTGAGGCCGAAGGCGAGATTGAGGAAGCTTTGGCATGTAACTGTTCTATCTGTCGGCGTAAAGGATCGTTATTGTGGTTTGTCCCTCGCAGTCAGTTTCGTTTACTCACGCCCGAGAGCGCAGCAAGCACTTACACCTTTAACAAACATGTGATTCAACATCGGTTCTGTCCGACCTGCGGAATTCATCCCTATGGTGAAGGCAAAGACCAGCAGGGAAATGCTATTGTCGCTGTGAATATCCGATGCCTGGATGAGATCGATTTAGACGTCATTCCAGTGAAGTATTTCGACGGTCGTACATTGTAATCCATATTGGCGGATGTGATGATGTGTCCCATTGCACAAGGAAGATGGGGCAAATGATGAAAGCAATTGAGTCCATTTCCCGTTGGTTTGAGGCGGTGAGGTAACCGCGATGCGGGAAAAACCACAGAAAAAGGAATTTTCAAAACTCTGGCGTCCGGCACGGATACCAGAGGTTGAGCTATTGTCGGCTTCGTTTCAGCAGTTTGAATTTTCACGGCACTGGCATGATGAATTAGCGATTGGCGTGATTGAATCGGGTGCTGAAGGTCTTTTTTATCGGGGTAACAATATTGTTGTCCCTCAGCACCACGTGGTCGCAATTAACCCTTCCGAGGTTCATACGGGGTTCGCCGGATGCGAGCAGGGATGGCGTTACCGGATGTTCTATTTCCCGCCTGAATTTATCTCGGGCTATTTTGATGCCAGCGAGAAGCACGCAGAGCCTGTGATAAATACCTCTTTAATCGATGATCCTGCTTTATTCGGGCGGCTTTTGCAGTGTCATATTGCACTGGAAGTTCCCAGTCTGAATTTAACGCAGTCGTCGTTGCTGACACTCGCTCTCGAGCATTTGTTCACTCAATACGGCACGGCGAAGCCCGCACATGAACTTGCGGGTCAAGCGCAGAACCGGACAAAACAGGTCAGAGATTATCTTCATGACCACTGGCAGGAGAATGTTTCTTTAGAAGCGCTTGAAGCCGTCAGTGGCCTGACAAAATATCAACTGATCCGCTATTTTAAAGCGCATTACGGGCTGACACCGCATCAGTTTTTGCTGCTGCTGAAAGTGCAGAAAGCCAAAGGGTTGCTGATGAGCGGACACAGTTGTGTCGATACGGCACTCAGCTGCGGCTTCTTTGACCAGAGCCATTTCACCCGCAACTTCAAGCGTGCTTTCGGGGTACCGCCGAAGCATTATCTCGTCTGACGCCTGGCCTGCAATTTTGTACAAGAAGGAATGACCGGCACGCAATACCATGCATTCACTGTTGAATCTGGAGGTGAATGAATGAGTTTTTTATTGCTTTGGTTAGGGGTGATGTTTCCTTTGGTCTTTAGTCCGGGGCCGGCCAATATTGTGTTTGCGGCATCGGGGGCCAGTGTCGGTGTCCGGCGTTCCATACCTTTGTTACTGGGAATTGATACTGTTTTCCTGATGAAGTCGCTGTTGATCGGTCTGGGATTAGGCGCACTGATTCACGAAAATCCGCTGGTTTTGCAACTGTTACAGGTTGTCGGGGCCTGTTACATCATGTATCTGGCAAAGGGATTTTTAAAAACCAGTTTGCACACGGCGAATGGACAAGTGAAACATCTGGGATTTACCGATGGGGTGCTTATCCAGTTGCTAAACAGTAAAGGCTGGTTGCTGGTGTTGCTCATGTTCTCCCTGTTTTCGGAGAAAGCGCAGCAGGAGTTCGGCGAGCATGCGATTTGGGTGCTGGTTGCATGGCTTGCTGTGCTGAATATATCGATGCATCTGGTCTGGATTTGGGCGGGCGGTTTGCTGGCGAAACTTTCCGGGAACCGGAAAAACCAGAAAATTCAGGGACTCATCTATTTTGCTTTGATGATGGTTGTCGCGTTCTGGCTGCTGGTGGATAACCCGCTTTGGCAGCAGCTGATCCCAGTGGGCTGAGCGTACTAATAGTTCATTTCATCGCAATCGGATACGCCAATTGCATCCGTGCTCAAACCGTTTATAGTGCTGTGAAACAGTAAGAACTCAGTCGGTTGAAGGGGAAGGGCTATGTTTGCTGATTACGGCGTATTGAATTTTTGGGCTTATGTGGTCGGGGCCATGTTTATCGTCCTTTTGCCTGGCCCTAATTCATTGTTTGTACTGAAAACCGGAATGACCCAAGGAATCCGCCCGGGATATATGGCGGCCTTGGGTGTTTTCATCGGAGATGCGGTGTTGATTTTCTGCGCCTATGCCGGCGTCGCGACCCTGATTCAGACCACGCCGATCCTCTTCACACTGGTACGGTATCTGGGGGCAATCTATCTGTTGTTTCTTGGCGGCAAGATTGTCTACAGCGCTTTTCAACCCGGTGAATCTGAGGAGGCCTTACCTGCGACAGTCGGAAAGCGGGTTTTTCGAAAAGCCCTGATCCTCAGTCTGACCAATCCGAAGGCCATTTTGTTTTACGTGTCTTTCTTTGTGCAGTTTATCGATATGACGTACGACAGCCCCGCAATTCCATTTATGATTCTGGCGGCGGTGCTGGAGGTGTTCAGCCTGATTTTCCTCAGTGTCCTGATTTTTGCCGGCTCGTATGTGACCCGGTTGGTGAAAGCCAGCAAGCGGGCCCGACAACTCGGCAATACGCTCATGGGGACACTGTTTATCGGTTTTGCTGCAAGGCTGGCATTATCGAACGCGTGAGTATGTGAACGTTTGAACGTTGAATTCAAGGCTCAGGTGCAATCCCCCTGAGCCTTTTTTATTTGTTCTGTTTTGCGATAAGCAGGCGCTTATCTTTCTGAGGACTTGTCGGCCTGGATATCGTTTTGACGCTGTTTGCCAAAGAACAGCTGTTTGAGCCAACTGTGACCGCTGACCAGCACAATTCCGGTGATGACCATGGTTGCGCCGTACACAAATCCGGGCTCGATAGCTTCGTCCAGCAGCCAGGCCCCCAGTACAACCCCATACAGTGGTGTCATGAATGACAGCACCCCTAAACGGGAAGCGATGTAAGTATTGAGCATCCAGAACCACAGCAGTAATCCGGCAAAGGAAATGATGAACGTCTGAAATGCGACGCTCGCGATTGCCAGCGGCGTTGGGTTGATCTGAGTCTGTCCCATGATGAATGCGGCGCCAACCAGAATCACAAAGGCCATGGTCAGCTGATACAGCAGAGTCTGTTCTGAGGAGATCCGGGCCAGTTTAGTACTGCGGATCAGAACTGTCGTCGCGCCCCATGCCAGCCCGCCAAGCAAGGCAAGAAAATCGCCCCAGAGCTGGTCTGGCTGTGAGACAGCCACACGCGCTTCCGAATGCAGAAGAAACGCAATGGCAATACCGCCAAAGGCCAGCAGAATCCCTGCCCATTGTGCTGGTGACAGGCGCTCTGAATCGATCAGGAAATGGAGCATCAGCGCACTGAATACAGGCGATGTGTACAGAAACACCACCGCGTGAGCGGCTGAGGTGTAGCGCAGCGCTTCTCCGAGGAACAGGTATTCCAGTGCAAACAAGGTGCCGACCAGAAGACCCGGTTTCCAGTTGCCATCGGCGAAAAACAGGCGCTTGCGCCGTAGTACGACATAAAGACAAACCAGAACGGCGGCAATGCCAGATCGGATGCCAATCTGGAGGAGCGGTGCAATGTCGTCGCCGGTAGCTTTCAGGAAAATTTGCTGCAATCCCATGACAAAACAAAACACCACCATAATACTCACTGCGGTGGTGTCGACTGGCTTCCGCTCGTTCATGCAATCCTCTACTGCTTCTTAACATCCTGTTCACAGTATGCGTTGTCGTGATTCAGGGATATAGCTAGAATACGACAACTGATAACGATGAAATGACAGAATGATTGATGAGCATTCCCGGAAAGCAATTTCACAGCCCGCCATTCAGCACAGAATTACCCGCGCCGGTAGTGTTCCGGACGGCCTGCATGCCGGCTGATGCCGCGTATCCGGTTCATCGACACCCGTGGGGAGAATTTGTGTATTCCTTCAGTGGTATCATGGAAGTGAAGATCGGGAATCGTCAGTATCTGACGCCGTCTCAGTACGGTCTCTGGCTGCCGCCTGACGTTGAACATCAGGGACTGAATCGCTACGAAGTGACGCATTGTTCTCTTTATATCGATGCAAGCCTGTGCGGGCGCATGCCGGAAACGACCTGTGCGCTTGAAATCAGTCCGCTCATTACAGCGATGCTGGAACATCTTCGCCAGACCCAAACCACTTTGCCTTATTCCGAGGCACAAACCCGGTTATTAACTGTACTGGTGGATCAGCTCGGTGACGCCACGCCGCTGGGCAGTTATCTGCCAACCTCCACGGATACGGCGCTGAGTAAAGTACTGAGCTGGCTGGAAGCAGATCCCGGCAGTAATGCCTCACTGACAGAATTCGCCCGGCAGGCGCACACGACGGAACGTACCCTGATGCGGCGTGCGCAAAGAGATCTCGGAATGCCGCTGTCGGAATGGCGGCAGCGATTACGCGTGGTCAAAGCCATGCCCATGCTGGAGGCTGGTGGGAAAGTTGAAAACATCGCTCACGATCTCGGCTATGCCAGCGCCTCAGCCTTTATCGCAATGTTCCGTCGTCTGATGGGTGTGACCCCGGACGAGTACCGGCGAAACTTGTGAGTGGAGGAATTGGGGGGACTCTGCTGGTTCTTCTTTGATCATATAGCTTTCACGATCACTTTCACCTTGCTCTCGCTTTTGTTTGGCAATTGCCAAGACTTCATTCATAATTACTTAAAATTACTTAAGCGGTTGTGGGTCAATGACGCAGGAAGAACGTCTGATTCACTTAACTTCGCTGGTCGAACAGCGAGGCAAAGTGACTTTGAATGATATTTGTGAACAGTTTTTAGTGTCGCGCGATTCCGCACGCCGTGATTTGGTGAAGCTGACGCAGCAGCCGGGCATTCAGCGGATTCGTGGCGGTGCAGTCCGGGCTGCGGTCAGTGCTCATCTTGAGCCCTATGCTGGAAAAGTGCTCAGTGAAGCGAAGCAGCGTCTCGCGCGATATGCGGCGACACTGGTGGAAGCAAATGACACTTTACTGCTGGATACCGGTACGACACACACTGTACTGGCAAGTCATCTCAGCCAGCCATCGACTGTTGTCACGAACTCCGTCGATATTCTCCAGCAGCTCGCCGGGAATCCGGACGTCAGTGTCCATCTGCTGGGCGGGCAATTTGATACCTTCCACCGTGCCATTTTGGGGGCACAGGCAGAAAAACAGCTTGCGGAATACAGAGTGAATAAAGCCTTTATCGGCGTCTGCGCATTGTCTGAACACGGGCTGTCGACCAACAATGAACAGGAAGCTTCGCTGAAGAAAGCCATGATGGCTCAGGCCCAGCAGGTCATTCTGGTCTGTGAACAGCACAAAATCGGGCAGGACAACTTTCACCATATCTGTGCACTGGATGTGATTGACGTACTGATTACAGATCAACCCCTGACCACCGCTTATGCCGAACTTTTTGATCACCATGAGATTCAGGTGATTGTGGCAGGCACAACACAAGGACAACGCTGATATGTTTGATGCTCCCGTAAAAACGGCCGTTGTTGGCTATGGATTTTCTGCAAAAACCTTCCATTTGCCTTTTATTCAGGCGCTGCCGGCGCTGGAACTGACCGCAATCAGCAGCAGTCAGCAGGTGGCAGTCCAAACCGATTTACCGGGTATCACCTGTTACAGAGATGCCGACACGATGCTGGTGGAAAGTGATGCGGAGCTGGTGATCATTACCGCGCCGAATGACGTTCACTTTCGCCTGGCAAAACTGGCGCTTGAAAACGGCAAACATGTGATTATTGAAAAGCCTTTTGTCACGAAAGTGGAAGACGGGGAAACGCTGATCCGACTGGCGGAAGAAAAAGGGCTGGTGCTGAGTGTGTTTCATAATCGCCGCTGGGACGGTGATTTCCTGACGGTGAAAAAGCTGATCGATGAAGGCAAGCTGGGGGAAGTGAAACATTTCGAATCTCATTTCGATCGTTTCAGGCCGGTTGTTCGCCAGCGCTGGCGAGAGCAGGCGCAAGACGGCGGTGGGATATTGTTCGATCTGGCGCCGCACCTGCTGGATCAGGCGCTGGCCTTATTTGGTGCACCGCAGGCATTGACCGCACAGTGTGAAATCATGCGCCCGGGTGCAACAACCATCGATTATTTCAATCTGGTGTTGCATTACCCTGAGCATTTTGTGCATTTGCATGCCAACCTGTACAGCCCGGAACCAAACCTGCGATATAAGGTGCTGGGTACGCATGGGAAATATGAAAAATACGGATTGGATCCGCAGGAAGAGTACTTGAAAGCTGGCGTGAAACCTGAGTTGCCAGCCTGGGCTGAGGAACCCTCTTCACACTATGGTCAGTTCCATCAGGAAACGGGCTCACAGGTGATTCCAACCGAGCTGGGCGGCTATCAGCATTTCTTTGCTGGTGTGGCGAATGCTATCCGGCTGGGCGCTGCGAATCCGGTACCGGCGGAGGAAGCTTTGCTGAATATCAGACTGATTCAACTGGCGCTGGAAAGCAGCAAGCTGGGTCAAACCATGAAGGTGGACGCATGAGCCTGACACTGGAAGTTCTGGCGGAACAAGAAGTCAGTTTACAGCTGGATTATTTCAGCCATGAAACAGCCTGGGCGTTAGGCTGTTTGCTGAAAAGCAGTGCGGAAGCGAAACAGGCTGCTGTGGCCA
Source organism: Photobacterium sp. R1 (assembly GCF_054600795.1). Lineage (NCBI taxonomy): Bacteria > Pseudomonadati > Pseudomonadota > Gammaproteobacteria > Vibrionales > Vibrionaceae > Photobacterium > Photobacterium sp. R1. The sequence continues at coordinate 438,817 of NZ_BAAHZP010000002.1, read as the reverse complement.
TCGAAGTCTATGGTTTCGGGCAGGTGTTGTTTTCGTATGCGATGCCGGAGACCAGCGGCGATCATCAGGACTGGATTCGCCGGAAACGGAACAGTGTGCTGCGGTTTGCCAAAAGCTCTTACTATCTCGGGCGTTATAATGCTCAGAAACAGCGTGAGTTTGAAAGTCAGCCGCACATTGATGCGAGTGAATACTGTGCCCACGGCGGCTCCTTTCCGATCCGTGTGAAAAACGGCGGACTCCTTGGGGCTGTGACGGTTTCCGGTCTGCCCCAGGAAGACGATCACCAACTGGTGACGGAAGCCCTGCGATCGATTCAATTGCAACAGCACCCTTGATCATCATGCCGCTCAACCGGGCGGCTTTTCACTGGCAGACAATTCTGCTTTCTTGTTCCTGTATCACAGAATCATGACTTATGAGTCAATTTGCCTATCGGTATCAGTTCGGGTGAATGTAATATGTATCTGAAATTAATGAGAATAATGAAAGGAGTTTCGAATGCAGTGTCCGAAGTGTCATTCGAATTTTGAACATGTAACAACCCCGCTGGGCGATATTGAGCGTTGTACCGCTTGTAAAGGTTTGTGGCTGGATGCCTATGAAATTGAAAAAATGAAACCTCTGGCGGATACCGTGGACATTGGTGATGCGAATATTGGAAAGTCATTCAATAAAATTGATCAGATTGAATGTCCGGTGTGTCCCAACAATCAGTTGCTGAGGTTAGTTGACCCGAAGCAGCCGCATATCTGGTTTGAAAGCTGCCCGACGTGTAAAGGACGTTTCTATGATGCGGGTGAATTTAAAGATCTGGCAAAAATTGATTTGTCGGACTTCTTCAAGAAACTGTTCACAGAAGAACGCCGTTAATGCAAATATTGTAACGATTATCAGCAAAGCCAATGGCTTTGCTGATTTTGATCCGGAGGCCGGGAATGGACATTCATCAGGAAACAGCGCTGACAGCTCACATCATTCATGCTTTTACCGGCCGTGCTTTCCGTGAGAAATGCGCGAAAGGGAACCCCGCGGCTGTCGTAATGCTTAAGAACTGGCCTTCTGCGCAAGCTTTGCTCCGGATCAGCCAAATTTTAGCGCAGCCTGTGACCGCGTTTCTTGTCGAACGTGCTGAGGGATATGACATTCGGTGGTTCAGCCCGGATGCGGAAATTAACTTGTGCGGTCATGGCAGTCTGGCTGCTGCTGTGTGTATTTTAGAGACTGCAGAGGAGGACACCGTGTCCTTGTTCAGTCCGCATGGCAATGTGGTGATTGAGCGTGCAGCCGATCGTGCAGACGATGATATGCGGAACAGTTACCGTATGAAAATGCCAGCCTGGCAAGGGACACGCAATCAGCAAAACTGGCAGGATGCTCAGAGGCTGGGGCTGACGCCTGCAGATGTGTTCTCGACCCGCGATTTAGTCATCGTGCTGGACAGTGAACAACAGGTCCGGGATTATCAGCCAGACTTCACTCTGATAAAAAACCTGAAAAACCATCATGCTGTGATACTCACGGCATCTCAGGGCAAAAGTGGGTATGTGCTGCGAAACTTTGCCCCTAAGATTGGCATCAATGAAGACACAGCCACAGGCTCGGCACAATGTTCGCTGGCCCCTTATTGGCTGGAAAAACTGGGACAGGAAGATTTGGAAGTTCATCAGCTCTCATCCGATGGCGGGTATTTTCGGGTCTCGCCAGCACAGGAGGGCCTCCTGTTCACGGTACAGGCTGAGAAGAAAGCGACGGTGAGTATTGCTTAGCGATATCAGATGCCCGCTTATTGATTTGGAAGACGCGACAGGAGGCTGAATGCAAACGCTGGAAAATAAGATCCCCCCGCTTTTGGTGATGGGGATAATCGCGATCATCATGGGTTTGCTCGCACCATATCTGCCATCAATGGCGTTGGGCACCGTCCCATCGACGAGCATTGCTTTGCTGATTGTAATCTTTGGCTGCTGGTTCGTCGTTTCTGGTGTCAAAGAATTCAGAAAAAGTCAGACGACAATGGATCCACGACAGCCGGAAAAAGCCTCTGAGCTGGTTGTTTCTGGGGTTTACCAGCGTTCCCGGAATCCGATGTATGTTGGATTTGCAAGCCTGCTGGTGGCACAAGCCGTTTTCCTTCAGTCACCTTTTCTGATTTTCGGGGTGATCGCTTTTATTCTTTATATGAATCGTTTTCAGATCCTGCCTGAAGAGCGCGCGATGATTCAGTGCTTTGGAGAAAAGTATTTACGATATCAGATGACGGTCAGACGATGGCTGTAAGGGGAGTGCATGATGACTGGAAAAATGCTCTCTGGAGATAGGGCTGTATTTCAGCAGCCCTGAATATCAGTTCGCTCAGTTTTGAATGCTCAGAATTGTGATTGGTTTAAATCCGGAATTACCACACCAGGTTTCAATGGGTTCTTTGGGGAAAATATTTGCGGTTTTCTTTCCGGTCGACATCATGTACATCGATAAAGAGAGAAAGTGGTCAAACTTCTTTTCACCCACAACGCTTTTTTGAACCAGATACCAGTCGCCCCCGCTCATTTTTAATGCGAAGTCTTCAGCACAATAATAGATTTGTTCGATGGTTTGATTCGCCCAGGTATTTGCATAAGTAAGTGGGGAAAGAAGGCTTAAAGCTATCGCGAACGTCATTTTTTTAAATAGAGATAACCTTGATTGTCCTTTGTCTGTAAATATTGATTTGAGGATATTTCATGAGTCAGCTTGTCTGAAAAAATTTGAATGATAAACGACTATTTTGATTTCATGAATGGAGGTTCGTCATACCATGATCAATGATTTAATATTCTTGAAAATGAGGGAGGAGAGTTACAGTTTATTTTTGGCTGTCGTTTTTATTACATGACCACTTTGAATATTATCAATTACAGGTGCATACAATCTAATTTAAATCGACTCGCAATTTTTCAGACATCTCTCCGGTTTGTTTCTTACCCTGCCAGACTCCTTAGTGCATATCATGCAACTGGAGAAAAAATAATCATGAAAAAGTTAATCACGCTAGTGGCTTTATCTTATCTCACAAGTCAGGCTGCATTCGCACACGACTTGTATCCGGCGGTTGCGGGTTCATCCGTACCGCAACAAATCAAACAACAGGGTATTCAGGTTCAGACGGTGGTATCTGATGCCGATTTTGTGTTCAGACCTTATCAGCATCCATTTGATGCCAGCACTTTCTTTGAGACTTATGCGCCGAACTGGTTGTCGCTGGAAGAAACGTTAATGCATTGGAGTGGTGCAACGGGTGTTGATCCGCGAGTCATTCTGGTGACTCTGCAGTTATCGGAACACTGGGAGCCGGAGTCTGAAATCACTGACGCTGAAGTGACGCATATCAAAGCCGCAATCAAACGAATCGCGAATTACCTTTCACAGTATTTTTATCGCTATGCCGCAGACACGAAGTTGCCCGCGAATGCTTCGACACTCTCGATTCTCAGCACTCTGAACGACAGTCAGCTGGCGCCGGCATGGTCAAAACAATATATCGCATGGTTTGGTGAACCAGCACCAGCGCTTGAGAGTCAGGCCAGCCATGCTGAAGCAAGGACGCTGAATGCGGTTGCGCCTCCTTATGGTTTCATGCAAATGCCCTGGCGCCAAGGGTATAACTGGGTGCCGAATGGCCCGCATGCGCACAGCGGTTCTGGCTTCCCGTTATCTTCGATTGATGTGTCCTACGACTGGCCATCCTGGGGTGGGGCAACCTACAGTGTGACAGCCGCGCATGATGGATACGTCACTGTGCTGTCCCGTTGTCAGGTCCGTGTAACCAATTCCAATGGCTGGGGAACCAACTATTACCACATGGACGGGATTCAGGTCTCGAACGGACAGTGGGTGAACAAGAACACCAAACTTGGTGTCTATGCCAGCCAGAAATCGGTTGCGCTGTGCGAAGGCGGTTCATCAACCGGACCGCACCTGCATTTCTCACTGCTATATCAGGGACGTTTCCAGTCCATGCAAGGCAGCAGTTTCGGGCCGTATCAGGTGCAAACCGGACGTTACAGCTACGACGATAATTGTAACTACAGCTGGCTGGTGGATAAGCGCAGCAACCAGAAAGTGTGCTTCTGGAATCGGATTGATAACCCGGCGATGTGACAGGCTATTTCAGCTATCGTGGCAACAAAACGGGCATCGGAATATCTTGAAGGTGTCTGTACGTCAGATAGACGGGGCGGAAGTCGTGCCCCGTTTAAGTCTTTTGCTACAGACAGGTGATGTACTCTCTCGAAGAGAAAATCAGAGGCAGAGATTTAGATAAGAGAAAATGGCGTATCGTCGATTGTTTTGACCGGAAAACCAGCTTCATCCATCCGTATTTTTATCTGCGACCCAGACCCCTGCTTTTGCGGATTTCACCAGCTGTGACACAGGTAATGGCTTAAGGCGATTTAGTTTTCGTCGAAAAACCCAACGCATCAGAAAATAAGGCCAGAAAATGAAAAGTGAAGGGGTATCCCCTCGGGACCAAAATAGGTTTCGTTAACCGGGCTCAGACCTACGTTAAATCGCAAGGAATATGCATTGAGTCATTCAGCGCCTTCGTTTCCATCGACGCTTAAATCAAAGTTAATGAAAGTGCAGGGAGAGATTTTTCTGCATCGACCGAAGTAAACTCAGCAATGAAATGGATAACCTCAGACTCTGTATTCATGTCATATCTCCCTGCTGCCAGACCGGAAAAGTGTAGTTCAGTTTACCGAGGGCGATAAAGAATATGAAGTCGCAGGTGGGCTGTTTTAGTCTGATTACAAGAGGTGATAACGGTGATTGAAAATCAGTCTGGCGGTTTGACAAATGACGCCGAAATAAAATCCCCCGGCATTGCCAGGGGATGTATTGCTTATTTTTTCAGAGTTTTCGGTGCGCTGGTCCGGTTACGGATGGCACGTTGTAAACGCATCCGGCGCTCAGCAGCAGACTGATCCGGGTTGTTGGTACGGCTTTTACGATCCCGGTATGCCGCTTTGGTGCTCAGTTTTTCGATCAGAGCATCGCGTTTCGCCGGCTCGTAGCCTTCCAGAAGCACCCGGCGGATACGTTGCTTGATAATCTTTTCTACCTGCAACAGAGTCAGTTCTTCTTCGCGGCTGACGAAGGAAACCGCATGGCCCTGCTGTCCGGCACGTCCGGTCCGGCCGATCCGGTGGACATAGTCTTCCGCCAGGAATGGCATGTCATAGTTCACGACATGCGGCAGACCCTGAATATCCAGTCCACGGGCAGCAACTTCTGTGGCAACCATCACCCGGGCCTTGCCTGTGGTGAATTCTTCCAGTGCACGGCGGCGGGCACTTTGCGCTTTATCCCCATGACAAATCACGGCTTTGATGCCGTCCAGTTTCAGTTCCTGGACCAGCTCATTGGCTGTTTCTTTGTAGTTGACGAAAACCAGAACCTGCTGCCAGTTCTTTTTACCGATCAGTTCAGACAGTAATTCGCGTTTCCGATCTTCATCAACCGGGTAGACAACATGCGCAACAGTTTCTGCGGTTGAGTTTTCCGGAGTCACCGAAATACGTTTTGGCTTTTGCAGAATTTCTCCGGCCAGCTTGTTCATCATGCCGGAGAAGGTTGCGGAGAACAGCATGGTTTGCGGGTGTCCCTGAATACCGCTCATCATGGTGCGAATATCGCCGATAAAGCCCATATCCAGCATCCGGTCGGCTTCGTCAAACACCAGAAATTCCAGGTTCGCCAGCGACACATTACCCAGCTCGATATGTTCCAGCAGGCGGCCAGGTGTGGCAACCAGGATATCGACACCAGTTTCCAGCAGTTTTTCCTGGCTGGACATCTTTTTGCCGCCAAAAACAGCAAGTACTTTTAAGTCGAGGTACTGACTGTAATCAGAAATATTGCGTGCAATCTGTTCTGCCAGTTCACGGGTTGGCGCAAGCACCAGTGCCCGGGTACTGAATCCTTTACGTGGTTTCGGCTGGTCCGCAATGCGCTGAATGATTGGCAGAGAAAAGGCAGCCGTTTTGCCCGTACCAGTCTGGGCATTCGCCAGAATATCTTCGCCGCGACGGGCAGCAGGAATCGCTTTCTGCTGAATTGGGGTCATTTTTTCATAACCGCACTCATCCAGTGCGCGAACAATTTCCGGAGCAAAATTTTGTGAAGCAAAAGACATCTTAGATTCCTACAGACGGTATACCGAACGAAACAACCTTCAGGTTAGATGATTCCGTTTGGTATGACAGACCAAAACCGGGGATTATAGAGCAATAATTATCGTCTGTGGCAGCAGATTTGCGTATTGGCTGAAAATTTAAGCGGAAGTCGTGAAAACTGGCCGGGCATCCCCCGGCCATTATCAGGCTTGCAGCAGCAGAGGAGGATTGTCTGTAATGATGATATCAACGCCCCATTGATAAAACTGATCAACGAGCTCTGGCTGATTCATGGTCCAGATATGCAGATCCAGCCCCGCTTGTTTAATCTGGTTCGCCAGCGGAGCATTCAGTAAATGGTAATCCAGATGCACGCTGAAGAGTTCAAGCTGATCGGCTAAAGCAAAGAGATTCTTGGGCAGCTTCTCGCAAATCAATCCTCTGCGAATATGCGGCATCAGTTTCTGACAATGTGATACGGCATCTGCAGAAAAACTGGAAAGCACCAGTTCATCGGCTGAAATACCATTGCTGGCAATGGTATGTGCGACTTGCTGAACCAGAAGTTCAGTTTCATGGTCGTCGTGAACTTTGATTTCAAGGTTCAGATTCAACCCGTACTCATGGCAGGCATTGAGCGCTTCGTCCAGCGTCAGAATCCGCTCATGGGTAAACTGAGGTCCAAACCAGCTGCCGGCATCCAGCGCTTTCAGTTGGGCAAGATCGAGTTCCCGCACTTTTCCGCGGCCATCGGTGCAGCGGTTTACTTTTGCGTCATGGAACATGACCGGAATAAGGTCAGCACACAGTTGGGTATCCATTTCAACCCACTGAATGTGACTTCTGGCTGCTTCCTGCAGCCCGGCAAGTGTATTTTCTGGAGCCAGCGCAGCGGCTCCGCGATGTCCGGAAATCATAAGTATTCTGTACCGTTGAAATCAATAAGGCCGGAGAAACAGGATCATTGAACCTGAAGTATGCGCCTGAAATATAACAGTTCGATGACGAAATGGAAGTGCGTGTCTCAGCGCCCGACCGTGGCGCTGCCCACATAGCTTCCCAGTTTGACAAAGTATCGCTGGTTACAACTGCTGCACTGAAATTTGTGGCTGTTTTTGTGGACAATTTTGTCGAAAAAAGACCGGCGAATTCGCTGAGGCACACTTTTGCTTTTGCAGTGAGGGCACATAAGCATCACCTTTTTTATGAAACGATGGTCGCATTTTAGGTGACCAATTGAGATTTTATGAGAGATGAATCACAAAACATTGTTGCATATTAAGCATGATGTTATTTAAATACCTGCATACCGAGCAAATAGTATTCAGGTTGTCAAAAGAGCGTCAGGCATTATCAAGATCTGTGAAAGCGAGTCAGGAAGTGTGATACGATGCGCCCACTTGATGACTGCGGCAGCCTGCCCCCTGTGAACAGCGGTTCCCCGGCTTGCGCAATAATGATGAAAAAATGAGGAATTTCAGTATGAAGCTGACTGTGCTGGATCAGGCATTGTTTGACCACTTGTATCGTGACATTCGAGAGTTTCGCACGACGTTTGATCTGGACATTGAGAGTCCGTCGACTCTGAATGAGCAAATGGATCAGCTGCATACTTCACTGGCAGTGGAAGAGCTGACCGAACTTGCAGAAGCAGATTCTCTGGTTGAGCAGGCTGATGCAATTGTGGATTCAGTTTATGTACTGATGGGTCGTCTGGTGCATCTGGGTCATGCACAGCTCGAAGAAAACCTCGGTGTCAGTTATATGATTGATTTGCTGCTGCAGATTGCACAGCGTCTGAATATTGATTTTGTACCATGCTGGGATGAAGTTCATGCCAGTAACATGAGTAAAGTCTGCCGGAATGAGCAGGAATTTTCTGAAACTCAGGCTTACTATGCCAAGCAGGGCGTTGAGATTACGGGCAGTCAGAAAGGGGATTACATCATTGCGAAGTGCGCAAAAGATGTTGAACTTGAAGATAAAGTGATCAGAAAAGGTAAGGTATTGAAATCTGTATACTATCGCCCGGCTAATCTGGTGAAAATTGTAACTAACTAATAACACTTTTTCATTATTCCTTGATCCCTGCGGCATTGCGGGGATCGTCTGAAAGACTCCTGCTGGACAGGCTTCGCACTGTTGACCGAACGCTTTACACTACCTTTTTTAATCTGATGAATGTTGCTTATGCTCCGACGAAATGCCGCTGATCCTCAGCACTCAGGCGCGCTGTCGCGACAGCTTTTTTCCATGACCTGGCCGATGATGTTCGGCGTCCTTTCCCTGATGAGTTTTCAGCTTGTCGACAGTGCCTTTATCGGCCAGTTAGGCGTTCTGCCACTGGCGGCTCAGGGTTTCACTCTGCCGATGCAGATGATCATCATCGGCCTTCAGGTCGGATTGGGCATTGCGACAACAGCGGTGATTTCCCGGGTGCACGGCAGCGGGGATGAGAGACGTGCCCGGCAACTGGGTGGTCTGGTTGTCCTGACTGGCGCTGCCATTGTTGCTTTGATAGGGGTTTGCATCTGGCTGTTGCGTGGCCCGATTCTGACACTACTGAGCGCCCCAAGTGATGTATGGCCTTTGATTGACGCCTACTGGCCCTCATGGCTGATCAGCAGCTGGTTTGGCGCCATGGTGTATTTTGCATACAGTTTGTGCCGGGCGAATGGCAATACTGTGCTGCCCGGTATCATGATGGTTGTGACCAGTGTGCTGAATATGATTCTGGATCCCATTTTCATTTTCACCCTGGATTTGGGGCTGGTTGGAGCTGCACTGGCAACGATCGTGGCATTTGGGATCGGGATGCTGGTGATGTTTCCGGCTGTGATTCGCCGTCACTGGATGACGTTCAACTGGTGCGGGCTGAATATTCTCAGTTCCGTCAAAGAACTCATTCACATTATGGCACCGGCCATGCTCAGCCAGTTGATGCCGCCACTGGCTTCCATGCTGGCGACAAAACTGGTGGCTGGTTTTGGGGCCGCGGCGGTTGCTGCCTGGGCTCTGGGCTCCAGACTGGAATTCTTTTCGATTGTTGTGGTTCTGGCGTTAACCATGTCTTTGCCGCCCATGGTTGGCAGGTCTCTGGGGCGTCAGGATATGCCTGCCATCACAACGCTGATCAGACTGGCGGTGAAGTTCGTCTTTATCTGGCAGCTAGGGATTGCGGCTGTTCTCCTTGCCCTGTGTTTCTGGTTACCGACATTACTCAGCAGTGACCCATCAGTCCGTGAAATACTTACGCTTCACCTTCAGTGGGTGCCCGTGAGTTTGGGGCCTCTGGGAGTCTGTATGCTGATGGTTTCCGTCAGTAATGCGCTGGGCATGCCAATGCGTGCGCTGGTGATTTCCTGCCTGCGGCTGTTTGCCTGTTTTCTGCCGTTGATCTGGCTGGGAGCATCAATGGGCGGTATCAAAGGTCTGTTTATTGGCGCGATGTTTGGTAATCTTGCCGCCGGGATCATGGCCTGGCTCTGTTTCCAGCAGGGCATGCAGCGGGTGGTGGCGAAGTTCACACCGCGGGTGATGGCAGAATCAAACGGATAAAAACGAATCTAACCTGGAGTAATCATGAGCGGTATTTTTCCGGCAAACAGACAGCGTTTTCAAGGGATCAGTTATCTGGATATCGGACAGGGGCCAGTGCTGGTTCTGGGGCATGCTTTTCTTTGGGACAGCGGGATGTGGGCACCTCAGCTCGAGCGTCTCAGCCAGAATTTCCGCTGTATTGTGCCGGACTTTTGGGGGCATGGTGAGTCAGAACCGGCGCCTGCGGCCAGTGCGACTTTAGCCGATTATGCGCAGGTGGTGTGCGGGCTGCTGGATCATCTTGAAATTGAAACGGTTGGTTTGATTGGCCACTCAATGGGTGGCGGCTGGGCCATTGAACTTGGAGTTCAGGCACCGGCCAGAGTCAGGATACTCGTCCTGATGGACAGTTTCGCTGGTCTGGAACCGGAAGTCGCGAACCTGAGATATCAGGCGATGCTGCGTGAGGCCGGGGACAATTTAAGTTTCAGTTCCGCAATGATTGATACATGGACATCATTGCAGTTCGGTCATGATGCAGAGTATTTACATCCAGAGCTTGTTGCATCGTTTCGCCGCAGGCTGGAAAGCTGTCAGGGAGCGCAGGTGACTGCTTTAGCGCAGGCGGGGAGAATGTGGTTTGGCCGTCGGGACAGCTTTGAGGATGCAGAAATGTTTGCGCTCCCTTGCCTGCTGATGGTCGGAGCTGAAGATCGCATTCGCACTGTGCTGGAGTCCAATCTCATGCATGACGGAATTACAGGCAGTCAGCTTCAGGTCATTCCCCGTGCCGGGCATTTATGTCCGCTGGAGCAGCCTGAAATCGTGACAGAAGGGCTGTTGAACTTTTGTCAGAAAGTGATGGCATAACAAGATCATACAAAGGAATGAACATGCTAGGGATGGTCATCCGGCTTTTTCCGCTTTGGGCCGTTTTGTTGTCGGGATATGCCATGGTATATCCGGCTTTTTTTATTGAGATGAAAACGGCAATTGTGCCCTTGCTGACGGTTGTGATGCTGACCATGGGGTTAACGCTGAAGCCGTCAGACTTTCTGGATGTGGTGAAGAAAAAGCGGGCGGTGAGTGTTGGTGTGTTGCTTCAGTTCACTGTCATGCCCATGGTGGCTATCGTGGTCAGTCTGGCGTTAGGGTTTAATCCTGAACAGACCGTGGGCATGGTACTGGTGGGCAGTGTTGCCGGGGGAACCGCATCCAATGTTATCTGCTATCTTGCGAAAGGCGATGTCGCGCTTTCGATCTCCATGACCGCGATTTCAACTTTACTGGGGGTGTTTCTGACGCCTGTGCTGACCGGCGCTCTGGCCGGGCTGAGTGTTGAAGTTCCCATGGGGGCGATGCTGCTGAGTCTGGTGAAAATTGTCCTTTTGCCTGTTTTGGGCGGGGTGCTGCTGAACTGTTATGCTTCAGGTGTCACGACCCGGCTGGCTCCGGCGCTTCCTTTGCTGTCTGTATTTGCAATTGTGGTGATTATTGCGATTGTGGTGGCACTGAATGCAGGTAGTCTGGTACATGTCGGACCGGTGATGGCACTGGCTGTCGTTCTTCACAACAGCATTGGTCTCGCTGCTGGTTATTTCGCTTGCCGCCTGCTGGGTTTTAATGAAACCATCAGCAGGACGATTGCGATTGAAGTGGGGCTACAGAATTCTGGTCTGGCAACTGCATTGGCCATGAAGTTTTTCAGTCCGGTTGCAGCGATTCCGGGAACCCTGTTCTCTATCTGGCACAATATTTCCGGTTCTCTGCTGGCGGCATACTGGTCGAAAAGCAGGGCGGATAAATCTGCCGGGCAACTCGCAGGTTAAAATTGCGGGATAAAATAAGACGGGCATCGCGGATAATGTGGCAAATGGCAGGATAAATCTCTCCGTTGTGCACTGACATCGTCAGTGCACTCTATTTCCTTTCTCGTACTGTAAGCTCCAGATTCTTCTTGAATGGTATTGTGATGCCGCTCTGGCACTCATTGATCCTGAAATTGGGTCTCTGGCAAGCGACAGATATTTCGTACTGTTCGTCATTTCGTTATTCGCAATGCTTTCCAGCCATGAATTCCGCCTTCTATTTTATGTTGTGATGTACGAATGCGTACAGATGACAGCTGGTACTCTGAAATCAGATAGGGTAGAAAGACATCCTGTATCGATAATCTATGTGACAGCGTCACTATTTAATGTGGGGAAGATCTGGAAATGCAATCGACACATCGCGCTCTGATGGTTCAGGGGACAACTTCAGATGCAGGAAAAAGTGTATTGGTTGCCGGTTTATGCCGGGTTCTGGCCAGAAAAGGGATTCAGGTCGCGCCATTCAAACCACAGAATATGGCGCTGAACAGCGCTGTGACGGCTGATGGCGGGGAAATTGGCCGAGCGCAGGCGGTACAGGCGTTTGCCTGTGGGATTGAGCCTACGGTGGATATGAATCCGGTCCTGTTGAAACCAAACACGGATACCGGCGCCCAGGTCATTGTTCAGGGCAAAGCCGTACAAGACATGGATGCTATCGGCTATCAGGGTTACAAAAAGTTTGTGCTTCCCTCGATTCTCGATTCGTTTTCCCGTTTACAGCAAGATTTTGACACCGTCCTGATTGAGGGGGCGGGCAGTCCGGCAGAAATTAATCTGCGTGAAAATGATGTGGCAAACATGGGGTTTGCTGAAGTGGCGGATGTCCCAGTCATCATTGTGGCGGATATCGATCGCGGCGGGGTTTTCGCGCATTTGTACGGGACGCTGGCATTGCTATCTGAGTCAGAACAGGCGCGGGTGAAAGGCTTCGTGATTAACCGCTTCCGGGGGGATATTTCGCTGCTGCAGTCCGGACTGGACTGGCTGGAGGAGAAGACCGGGAAACCGGTGTTGGGTGTTTTACCTTATTTACACGGTTTAATGCTTGAAGCTGAAGATGCCATTACGGTCGAACAGGTGACTAAGGTTGCCAGGCCGTTGCAGGTTGTTGTTCCGGTACTGACTCGGATCAGCAACCATACTGATTTTGATGTGCTGCGGATGCACCCGCAGGTGAATGTGCATCTGGTGGGCAAAGGGCAGCCTTTACCAGCGGCTGATCTGATAATTATTCCCGGCACAAAAAGTGTCCGGAGTGATCTGGGTTACCTGCGTGAACAGGGCTGGGATCGGCAGATTGAACGCCATTTGCGCCTGGGCGGCAAAGTAATGGGGATCTGCGGGGGTTATCAGATGCTGGGTGAACTGGTTGCAGATCCCAACGGACTTGAAGGCGATGCGGGTCAGAGCCCGGGGCTGGGTTATTTACCGGTTCAGACAGTGCTGGAGCCGGAAAAACAGCTGAAGCAATCCCGGGGCACGTTAACGTTGCCGGGGCAGGCGCCGGTTCGAGTGTGTGGTTACGAGATTCATGCCGGGGTAACTTCGGGTGTCAGCGCTGATGCTGCCCCTGTCCTGCTGGAGACGCAATCAGGATCTGTGATTGAGGGGTCTGTGGGTTTACAGGGACAGGTCTTCGGAACTTATCTGCATGGCGTATTTGATTTGCCGGAAGCCTGCAATGCGATCCTGACCTGGGCCGGGCTGACTGACAGCCAGACACCTGATATGGCGCAAATCAAGGCTGAGAATATTGAAAGGCTGGCTGATGCCATTGAATCGCATATGAATTTGGCCGTAATCTGGCCGGAGTGGCAATCTGTTTTTGAAGCAGCAGAAGAGTGAATCAAATCAATCTGCTGCATATGCGTGAAAGCTTAGTAAATCATGAGGATGAACAGAGAAAAATCTGCACAGAATTCCAGGTTTGTATGCTCAGTCGTCTGGGACATACAAAATCAGGCTGAAAGTCAGCGACTCAGGCTGTAATTCATTTTCAATTACCGTTTGCACATGCCGGTTGAAGGCGATAAGTTAAATGGCTGTTGGAGTAGATGATCGGCCTGATACTGACCATATCAGGCCAGCACATGTTATTTGGAAGTAAGCAGTATGCATAAAACAGACGACGTAAGAATTAAAGAAATTAAAGAATTATTACCGCCAGTGGCTGTGCTGGAGAAATATCCGGCAACTGAAAATGCGTCTGAGACCGTATTTCAGGCCCGTCGAGCGATTCATGATATTTTGAATGACGAGGATGACCGCCTGCTTGTCGTTGTCGGTCCGTGTTCAATTCACGATCCAAAAGCTGCGCTTGAATATGGCTCCCGCCTGAAGGAACTTCGCGAAGAACTGAAAGATCGTCTGGAAATTGTGATGCGGGTTTATTTTGAAAAACCACGCACCACGGTCGGCTGGAAAGGTTTAATCAACGACCCATACATGGATGACAGCTTCCAGCTGAACGATGGCCTGCGGATGGGACGTAAACTGCTGCTTGATCTGACCGATATGGGCATGCCGACGGCGGGTGAGTTTCTGGATATGATCACGCCACAGTATATGGGCGACCTTATCAGCTGGGGTGCGATTGGTGCCCGGACGACTGAGTCTCAGGTGCACCGCGAGCTGGCTTCTGGTCTTTCCTGTCCGGTTGGCTTCAAGAACGGAACGGACGGAAATATTAAAATTGCCACGGACGCGATTGGCTCTGCCAGCGCGCCGCACCATTTCCTGTCAGTGACGAAGTTTGGCCACTCTGCGATTGTATCTACAGCTGGTAATGAAGATTGCCATATTATTCTGCGGGGCGGGAAAGAACCGAATTACAGCGCATCGCATGTGAATGCCGTGATTGAACAGCTGGAACAGGCAGGTCACCGCCAGAAAGTGATGATCGATTTCAGCCATGCCAACAGCCTGAAACAATACAAACGTCAGATGCTGGTTGCTGAAGATGTCGGCGAGCAAATTGCTCAGGGTAATCAAGCAATCTTCGGCGTCATGATTGAAAGCCATCTGGTGGAAGGTCGTCAGGATATTGTTGACGGAAAAGTCGAGACTTACGGCCAGAGTATTACCGATGCCTGTATTGGCTGGGAAGATACTGAGCAAGTTCTGCGTGAACTGGCTGATAAAGTGGCGCAGCGTCGTCAGAGAGCCTGATCTGATTTTGTGATTGTAAAGCGAGGAATTGACCGGTTCCTCGCTTTTTTATTGTTGTCAGCCCCGCGATGGCGGGTATTGTGCAAACATTTCTCCGACCTGTTCCTGAATAAAACTCTGCCGTGCTGACGGCGTCATGCTTTCTGACAGTTGTCGACGGGAAATCGAACGCCAGATCACTTTATTTGTTTTATTATCAATCAGCTCGACGATCAGTTTGCCGTAGGTATATTCACGAAAACGTACCGGCGTTGAATAGGCAATACTGCTGTATCGGTAACCCACACCAAATCCGACGGATGTGCCGTATGAATCGAAATCCGTCATTTCCCGGATGTAAGGATTTACGGTTAGATCAGCCTTTCCCTCACCCTCAGCAGGTTGCAATCCTTTATAACGTAACTCTCGTTTGATGGTTTCTTCCAGTCGATCCTTATCAAGGCTGACAATCGAGGATTGAGGCACTTCGGCGAACTGATAAGTGTGATACTGGCTGAAGTCCACGCTGGCATTGTAATCAGTCGCAACTTTAGCGCTGCATCCGCCCAGCAGAATCAGGAAACAGGGAACAAGGCTCAGTAAGGCTCGCATATCATTGTCCTCGTTGTCCGAAGGTTATCTGAACGGTACCCGCCGGATATCCGTACAGTTATCGTTTGTTTTGAGTATAGCGTTTCCGCCGATTCTATAATCAAGGCACTGAGACAGTCGTGACAGGAGTAACGCATGAGATGCGCTTTCGTTTGCCTTAGCGTGGCACTGTTCATGGCTGGGATACTGGCGCATCAGCTGTTTGCGGCTGATGAACGGCACCATCACCCGCCGATGAATATCATCAGCCTTTCCCGTGATTTCATCCGGCAGACGACTGTCATACCGCCAAATTCCCCAAAAGAGTCACCACAAGATTCTAGTCGAGAGTCCTGGCGAGAGTCACTCCGGGCAGATGCGCATGAAGATTCCCTCATCCCTGGAGTGCTGATTCATCCGGTGGAGGGTTATATTGAGTTTGAGCGTGCCTGGTGTTTTTCAACGCGATACTCAGATGAAGACTATCAGGCGCAGATCAGCGCACTCTGCCATCAGCTGGATGGACGAATGCGAGGGGAGTGGTGTACGGAAAACGTATCTGAGAATGCGCTTTTCAGTGCATCGTTCGGGACAGAGGGCTCAGTGTGTCAGGCTGGCGGCATCATTGCTGTGATTCATGCGTATCGGCCATTGTACTCATCACAGGACAAAAAATGGCAGTCTTTTGCAACCATCATGGGTTATCAATAATCGCATTGGGCTCAGAAGCTGAGTTTGTGAAATACCGGGATGTTTTTTTTCATTCTGTCTGTACACTTAACTGGACTGACCAGATATTTCACAAGGATGTAACATGACAAACTGGCAACGCCTGAAAATCACAGAAAGTGAGGGGATTGTAACGGTAGCACTGAACCGGCCGGAAAAGCTGAATGCACTGGATATTCTGATGTTCCAGGAGCTGGATAAAGTCAGCCGCTTGCTTCGGACACGCAAAGACATCCGGGCCGTGATTTTGACCGGAGAAGGCGGAAATTTCAGCAGCGGGCTGGATGTGAAAAGTGTGGCAACTTCGCCGAAAAAGGTACTTGGTTTGCTGAAAAAATGGCTGCCGGGGAATGCGAACCTTGCGCAGCGTGTGTCCAGAAACTGGCGACTGATTCCTGTGCCGGTTATTGCGGTGATTGAAGGACGTTGTTATGGGGGCGGTACACAGATTGTACTGGGAGCCGATTTTCGGTTCACGACCCCGGACGCAGAGCTTTCGATTATGGAAGTCCGCTGGGGGCTAGTGCCCGACATGGCCGGTTTGTTGTCGCTGCGTGAACTGGTTGCCAAGGATGTCGCCATGAAGCTGACCATGACCGGAGAAATTATTTCCGGGGAACGGGCACAGCAGTTAGGTCTGGTGACAGAAATCCACAATGATCCCTTGAGTGCAGCGCAGACATTTGCGTATCAGCTGTGTCAGGCATCCCCGGATGCCATTGCAGCCATTAAGTCCACGACAAACAAGAGCTGGGTCCGGAGCGAACGAGCTTTGCTTGCCAAAGAAACCTTCAGTCAGCTACGGCTGATCCTGGGGAAAAATTTCAAAATTGCCGGTATTCGTCAGCGCAATAATCCTGACAGGGCTTATCAGAAGCGCCAGTCTTTTTGGTAAATCAACAACTTTTCCTTATCTTGTGATATCAAGAGGCTTATACTTTTTAAATGAAGATATGGAGGAAAGCCTGTTGGATCAAAGTGATAAAGATGCCATCAATTTTATTGGCGCTGTCGTTGTTGTCTGTTTTGTTGTACATGTCCTGAATATGCTGATGGGCGGATATCTGATGGATTACGGTCTTCTGCCCAGACATGTCACACATTCTATTGGTCTGGTGGCTTATCCGTTCATTCATGGTTCCTGGGCGCATTTATTCAGCAATATTGTATCTTTTGCGGCGCTGGGATATCTGGTGTCGCGTTCAGGTGTTTCCCGGTTAATGGCCGTATTTCTGATCAGCTGGGCCATCAGCGGAGCCGGCGTCTGGTTATTCGGACGAATGCACTATCATATTGGTTTAAGTGGCATTATTTACGGGCTCTGGGCATATTTACTGGTGTACGCATTATTACGCCGAAGCATTAAGTCGATTGTCATTGCGATCATTGTGATGTTTTTTTACGGTTCGATGCTCGCGGGGATCATTCCGGCACACAGCTGGATCAGTTACGAAAGCCACTTGTTTGGTGTCATCGGTGGTGCATTTGCAGGTTACGTGTTTGCCAGACGTGATAAACAACGTGCGCTGGCAAATGTAGAACAATGAGGGGAAAAGATATGTTGATTACTTTTCACAGCAAAGCCAGTGCCAACATTACGATGTTTGGTCATGTCGCGAAACAGCTGCTGCATATGATGGGGTATTGCGAAAACGTCCCGGGCATTATTGATGTTGAAGACGTGCCCAAAGCCCTTGAAAACCTGCAGAAATCGCTGGTGGTGGCAAAGGCACAGGAAGACGCGCAACATGCCGCGGAAGCGGACAAAGAAAAGGATCCCTGGGATGATGCTGAGCCTGATGTCAGTATGCTGACACGGGCGAGACCTCTGATCGAAATGCTCGAGGCAGCAATTGAGGAAGAATGCACCGTGATGTGGGAATCGGACAGCTAAGCGATTCAGTGGCTAAGCATTCAACGGCTAAGCATTTAACGGTATAGCTACTCAATGACTTAGTTACTCAACGACATGAAGCGGAGCAAACGGATCGTCATCCGGATCATTTCGCCAGAGATATTCGGCATCGATTGCCACTTTCCGGGCCGCTTCTTCGCCAACGAGGAAAGTGATCAGTCCCAGCGTCATATCAAGTCCTGCCGCCGTACCGGATGAAGTAAAGGTATTTTCATCCTGTACCCATCGGGCGACAGGGCGCCAGAGGACACGGCTGTTCAGTTCACTTACCCAGTGATACTGATGTTTATTTGTTGTTGCTGATTTCCCATCCAGTAATCCAGTCTGTGCCAGCAGCGCGGAGCCGGTACAGACAGCACAATGGATCCGGGTCTTTCTGCCCTGATGCCGCAGCCACTGAATGAGCTGCGCATTTCCCAGCCCGGCTTTGACACCACTTCCGCCCGGCACCAGGAGCACATCACAGAACATGTCATCTTTGAAGCTGGCATCCGCAACGACTTGTACCCCCTGCTGACTGGCAACAGCTAAACCATTTTGTGAGATCACGGTAATACTGACATCATCTTCAAGTCCGCATAACAGGGTAATCGGCCCACTGACATCAAGCAGGTTAAATCCGGGAAATAAGGGAATCACTATACTGAGTCCGCGTTGTTTGTCAGGGGCAAGGGCTTTTGTCATTACTTTGCTTCTTTCATTCAGGGTTTACTTACCGTAAAGCATAGTTCTTCAGCCGCTTATTCAAAAAATTCGGTTCGTGAACCGGGTGATATTCGTTAAGCTGAGACTGACTTTTGAGCCAACTATACGGAAGACGAAGATGGTCCGACTCTCGATTCGAAGCTATTCTCTGCAAATGCGTGCTCACGCGCATGACTATCATCAGCTGGTGTTTCCTCTGGCGGGAAACATCACCATGGAAATGTCTGATTTCAGGGGAAAGGTTGGGCCAGGGCAGTGTATTGTCATTCCGGCAACAAGTCGCCACGGGTTTAAAGCGGATGAAAAAAGCCGTTTTCTGGTTGCAGACACAGAGCGCCTGCCAGCAGAGATGTTGCAATTGCCAAGACCGCTTTTTACGGTTTCTCCGGAGTTAGCCGCGTATTGTCATTTTCTGGATTTACAACTGTCTCGGTCTGCACAGCCGGAACTGGTGCAAAGTCTGTCGGTCTTGTTTACCGGCTTATTGGCGGATCAGAAGATGAATGTCGTTCGTGACCTTCGTATTGCCCGGGTTGTTGAAGCGCTGAACCGGGATATCAGTCTGTCTCCGCCACTGAGCGAACTGGCTGCTTTGGCCTGCCTGAGCCTGAGTCAGTATAAGGCATTGTTTAAGGCGCAGCTCGGGATGACAACGGGTCAGTATCTGCAACAGCAACGGATGCAGAAAGCCAGAGCACTGTTGTCTCATTCTGATTTGCCTGTTTCGCATATCGCAGAGCAGGTTGGCTTCAGCGATCTTTCTGCGTTCAGCCGCCGCTTTTCTGCGCACTGGGGCGAGACACCGCGACAGATCCGTCACCGTTAGGCCTGCAGATACTTCTGATTCAACTCCGGCTTTTCAAAAGAGTGAATCGGCTTTTGGGCAAAATCTGAAATACCTGTCTGCGTTATGCTGTTGGCAGTTAACAACATAGAAATCAATACGGAGTGGTGATGTTGATTGAATGGCAGGATTTTGAAAAAGTCGATTTACGGGTAGGGCAGATCGTCGCAGTAGAAGCATTCCCTGAAGCCAGAAGGCCAGCATATAAGCTTTTTCTGGACTTCGGTCCGGATATTGGTCAGCGAAAAAGCAGTGCTCAGATTACAGACTTGTATGAGGTAAACGAATTGATTGGCAAGAAAGTCATGGCAGTCGTGAATTTTCCGGCCAAGCAGATTGGCCCGTTTATGTCGGAATGTCTGGTCACCGGTTTTTATCGGGACGATGGTGCTGTGGTTCTGGCAGTGCCGGATCAGGACATTCCGGTTGGCGCGCGGCTGGGCTGATGTGCGTTGCCGTTCGGCGGGCAAAGCTGCCCGCTGATGGTGGAAACTTACTGAGAATGAATATGGCCAAGGTAAAGCTGTGTGTCGTATTCAAATGCGATGCGCCCGTTGACCTGATAAGTCTGATGTAATTGAGTGAGTGAACGGATAAGTTGAGTGTAATGGGCGGAGCCTTCCTGAGTGCAGTATGAAACCGAACGGACTCGGCCAATCAGTGCCTCCAGATCCATGCATTGGCTGTTGTCAAAGGAAAGGCGTTTCATTTCACCCGCCGCAAAGAACTGACTGATATCGTTATCGCTCAGGTTCATGTGGTTCACCCGGGCATAATCTGGACTGAATTGCCGAAGCATGGCGTCGTATTCTTGCTGAAGTGGCGATGTCAACCGACGCCTGTTCCAGATCAGAGCCAGATAAGCATCCGGTTTTGCAATGCGCTGAAATTCCAGCCGGGTTTCTTCGTTACAAAACCAGTGAAAGGATTGGGCGGCAGTAATGAGGTCAACCGAGTGATCCGGTAAGCTGATATGTTCCGCTGGCGCTTTGAGGCTGGTGTAACCGGGTTCTCCGGACAATAACTCGTCCGCAGCCTGTCGCATGGCATCATTGGGTTCAACAGCACAGACCTGAAGCCACCTGTCCAGTAAGAGGCGGGTGAGGATCCCTGTACCGGCTCCGATATCTGTAACTGTAGACCGTTGTTCTACCCCTGTGATTGTCAGAAGTGCTGTGATCATCTCCTGAGGATATCCGGGGCGGTACTTCTGGTAATCGTCTGCTCTGTCTGAAAAGCGTTCTGTCGGTTGCGTCATTCTTCTCGTCCCTGATTGATTCTCATGTTACTGATTCAACTGTAGTATTTGCTCCGGACGGTCAAACAGATATTCAGGGTGTTCGAGTTCCAGTTCTTTCTGCGAGCCATAACCCCAGAGTACCCCGGCCGATTGCAGGCCATTGTGATGGGCTGCGCTCATATCTACGGCCCGGTCACCAATCATGACGGCGTGCTGGGTAATGGTGTACCGCTGCCGCAGCCCTTCCAGTTGTTGCCACTTTTCAATGCCGATATCACCGCCGTTAATGAATTCGAAACAGCTGTCCAGTTCAAATAACGTCAGGATTTTTTTTGCAAAGTCGGCACGCTTGGAAGTACAGATCCCCATTCGGACGCCCTGATCGTGCAGGGTCAGCAGCGTTTCTTTGACGCCGTCATAGAGGGTATTTTCGGCATATCCCATGTCTGCGTACCGCTCACGATATTTAGCGACCAGGCTGGCGATAAATGGTTTCTCGTGCGTTTGCGTCAGTGCGATGAAGGTTTTATCCAGCGGCGGGCCAATGTGAGCCGCAATTGTTGCTTCCGGCAGCTCGGGCAGATCATGATGGGATAAGGCGTAATTGAATGATTTGACGATTCCCTCCCTGGGGTCACTGATCGTACCGTCCAGGTCGAACACCAGATGGTCGTGTTTCATGTTCATCTCCTTGATAGGTCTGTTAAGAACCGGATGTATTTAGTCCCAACATGAGGGTCAGGCCAAATAAGGTCCAGTCATTGATAATATGAGCGCCTGTGGATACCCAAATACTTTTGGTTTTTATGTAAGCCAGTGATAAACAGAGTCTGGCTGTTCCAATCACCAGCAGACACTGTACGAGATTCCAGTCATAGGTTGGTAAATGGGCCAGACCAAAGCACACCGCAGTGATAAACCATGCCAGGATCACGGACTGGCTCCGCGATAGTGCGCCATGCGTGTAAAAGGCATACATCAGCGCAAGAAAAGGCAGGATGGTAAAAACTTCTTCTCCAAACAACTGGGGCAGCGTTTTGAGAAAAAACAGAAATCGTTCAAAGGTGCCGGCATCTGCCAGGTGAGTCATCGCCTGATTGGGGTTGGCACCGTAGAGTTTCAGCACAAGCAGCCCAACCACCACACTGACGATGACGTTGAGGAAGCCGATGAGGAGCATCCACTTCAGATGATTACGGGTCACAGGCCGGAAAATAGCACGCCAGTGCGTTGGTGTGATTTTGGACAGACAGAACAGAGGTATGGCGAAAAACAGGATTGCAGGGATAAATTGTCCGAAGGGTGTCGAGAATAAAGGCAAAGGCGCGATGAGCACAGCAAAACCGGCTAACACGGACAGTAGGATCATCCCCCATAATACCGGCCGGATCGCTGTCGGCTGGTTATTGTAAAAAGGAAAATCATCTTTGGATGAGCCATTGAAAGCCTGATTCATCGCTGTCCTTCTTATGAGTTTGAGTGCGCATGATTGTAGATGAAAAGAGAATACTGGTCATGAATCCGTGTAATGGGCTACAGTGGCAATACATTTGATTCATCAGGATATTCTCATGCCTCTTCTCGACTGCGTGGAAGTGAACCCCAGAGTAAAACCAACAGCGTCGGTCATCTGGTTACACGGGCTCGGCTCGAACGGACACGATTTTGAAGCCATACTGCCTGAATTAAAGTTACCTGCAAATGCACCGGTTCGCTTTATTTTTCCACATGCCCCTTCAATGCCTGTGACAGTGAACGGCGGCATGGTGATGCCTGCCTGGTACGATATTCTGGAAATGGGCATCGGTCGTAAACTGGACAAAGCCCAGTTGCTTGAATCATCACAAAAGATAGCCGGATTGATTGATCGCGAGCGTGCCCGTGGGATTGCCAGTAACAGAATCATCCTGGCCGGATTTTCTCAGGGCGGCGCAGTGGCATATCAGACCGCGTTGACGTATCCGCACCCGCTGGCAGGTCTGCTGGCTCTGTCGACGTATTTCCCAACGTCCAGACGCATTGAAGTTTCACCTGCCAATCAGCATCTGCCTATCGAAGTGATGCATGGCAGTTATGATCCGGTTGTATTGCCGTCGTTAGGGAAAGATGCAGTTGATGATTTGGAAGCGCTTGGATTTCATCCGCACTGGCGTCTGTACCCGATGGAGCATCAGGTATGCATGCAGCAAGTCAAAGACATCGCGGCCTGGCTGAAGCATACCCTGCAGATTCAATAAAGATTGATGTAGCACCGGCTGTCGCTATGGCAGCCGGATTATTTTCCTGCCACTTTGCCAGCCAGTAATCCTTGCAGCTTGTAGATGTTGGTTTTGCTGCCAAATTCCATACCTAATGGCTCATGCTGGCCCGAGACCCAGATTTTCAGCTCTGCATCCAAATCAAAATTCCCGGTTGATTCCACCAGGAACATGGTGATGGATTTGTACGGAATTGAACGGTACTCCACTTTCCGGCCTGTCATCCCTTGTTTATCG
This sequence comes from Photobacterium sp. R1, assembly GCF_054600795.1. Lineage (NCBI taxonomy): Bacteria > Pseudomonadati > Pseudomonadota > Gammaproteobacteria > Vibrionales > Vibrionaceae > Photobacterium > Photobacterium sp. R1. Next base: position 415,579 of record NZ_BAAHZP010000002.1, on the reverse strand, counting down.
ATCAGGATCAGGCGTCGGTCAGTCAGGATCAGCATGTCCCGAATTAGTTTATAGGCCAGCTCGATCTCCTCACCGGGGCCGAGGATGGCACTGAGTTCTTCAGTGGCTTCCTGATTTTCCATTTCACCTGCATTACCAAGTAGCTTATCCAGAAGTCCCATGTCATTTTCCTTAAATATCAGTGTGCTCACGCGAGGTGAGGAATATGTGACGTGGTTTAAACAATACGCGCCTTTGTCAGAAGATGCCAGAGTTGCGAATTGACAGAAAGGCATTTGACTGTATATTTAAACAGTATTTTAGTGCTTGGATTTGACGTTTCATGGAGGAGGCTCATTGGCTGATTTTTCGGTTTCGATGCTCTCGGTGCTGGGCCTGAGCAGCATCGCGATTCTGACCTCAGTGATCGCCGCCATCCTGGGTTTTGGCGGTGGGATGCTGCTGATTGCGTTTATGCCGCTGTTTCTGCCGGCTGCTGCAGTCATTCCGGTCCATGGTGTCACGCAAATGGTCAGCAACGTCAGCCGGGCTGTTTTCTCCTGGCGTGAAGTTGCATGGTATTTGTTGCCGGCCTACTTCATTGGTGCAGCAACAGGTACCTTGCTGGTTGGGTTGACTGTGGTGCATTTAGCCACCAATTACCTGCCGCTGTTTATCGGCAGTTATATTTTGCTCAATGTCTGGCACAAAGGATTCATGGGCTGGATCAGCCGGTTTGAGTCTATGTTTATGGCAGGTTTTGTCTTGAGCGCTTTGGGGTTGCTGGTTGGGGCTCCCGGGCCTGTGTTTCATCCGATGGTGATGAAAAAACTCGGGAATAAGCATCAGCTGGTGGCAACGACGGCCATGATGATGACTATTGCGCATGGCCTGAAACTGCTGATGTTTGGCTGGATTGGATTTGCTTATCTTGAGCAGTGGCCATTGCTGCTCGTCCTGATGCTTTCGGCCATTCTGGGTTCCTGGCTGGGAACCCATGTTCGCCGACGAACAGATGATGAGATGTGGATTGTTGCCATGAAAATCTTACTGAGTGCACTGGCAGTCCACATGATGATCTCAGTGGCTACTGAGCTCTGATCACAAGCAGTGACTGCAAGTTGATGACATAAACTTGGAATGACATGAATAAGGGAGAGAACACATGGAAAAGGAAACTTTGGCTGCCGCCTGGCTGGCCTATGTTGAGGTGACGGGTCCGTATGGCGAGAATTATGAGCCGGCTTTACAGACCCTGTTTTCCTGGACAGGTCAGCACGGAGTTGAAGACGGTCAGTGTATTTTTGTTTATCTGGATGACGTCGAAACGACCCCTGCGCAGAAATGCCGGACCCGGGTGGGGATGACTGTTCCTGAAGGAACGGTAACGGGTGGTGCAGTTGCGCTGATGCATTTACCGGGGGGTGAATATGCAACCCTGCGGGAAAAAGTCACAGATAAGTCTCAATACGGCGCTTACTGGCAGCAACTGAATCAGGAATTAGCGGCTGTTTCCTCGCTGAGTTTTGATGGAGAAAGACCTTGCTTTGAGCTTTATCACAGTGTGGATGAAGAAAAGGATATCTGTGATACCAGCTTTTGCATGCCGGTGAAATAGAATTCGCAGCAAACAGACTCTTATGTTGTGCCTGTATTCAGTCTGTTTGCTGCAAAGGTAGTGCGAGGTTAATCCTCTGATAAATCCAGATATTCCTGTAACTCTGAGAGCTGCCGGATGCGTTCGGCAGCTAATATCCCAAGCCAGTCTTCCTGCGTCAGGTTTGGATTCAGTGATGTCAGCAAAGCTGCCGTCTGATCGCGATAACTTCGCCAGGCTCGCTGCACGCTCTCAAGATCTTCAGCGCTGACCTCAAGATTGATATCTTCAATGGGTTCAGCTTTTAATCGTTGCGTCAGGTTGCTGAAAGTCTGTTCCAGCGTTAAATCTGCTTCCTCCAGGGCCGGAATATCTTCAGGTTCTGAACCAGACAGTGTGTCGATAATTTGTGAGAGATACCTGTCATTTTGTACGGAAACGGACTCAATCCGAAAAGCGGAATGGCTGCTCCCGCTGTGTAATTCTTCATGCCTTGCTTTGTGTTCAAAAAAATCATTCGCCATTTGAACCGCATTTTTGATGGCAGTTTGTTGCGAAGGTGAAAGGTGGCGGATGGCCCCTTCCTGACGATTATTTCTGGCCAGTTGTTGTTCGCCGGCAAAGCGATTGGTACAAAAGGCGGTGCCAACTCCGCTGGTCACGTACTGACATAAGTCGAATTGAAACGGTTTCTGATGCTGCCAGTGATCGTAGGCATCCAGAACGGCATATTTCACTTCAGCCGGGGCAAAACCGCCCTGACAGATCAATTGCAGTGTCTGTTCATTTTTTGGTTGTTGCAGGTATCGGGTATTGCGGGATATCTGTTCTGCCACTTCCCATATCTGATAAAGCGAATTGTCTGAAACAGCTTTGTTGTAGGCCATTCTGTCGGCTTCTGTCAGGTTTTCTGGTTTCAGATTTCTGGCTTGTGCGCACAGTTGTTTCGTGCCGGGATCGAGATTGACATTTACCGGCGACTGATTGGCCAGAGAGGGCAGAGAAATAAATAGTGTGATCAGGGAAAGGGCTGAAGCCTTCACAGAGAAACCTTTAATGGCGTGTCCTGACATAGTCGGGTGTATGGTGAATCGGAAAGTGTGCCGATACGATCGCAGGTTGTTCGTGAAAGAACAAGGGGTATGAAGCAATAATCCGGCCTGTTGCGAGTTATCTCGTCAAAGATAGCTGAAACAGGCCAGAAGCCAAATTGTTAGCGTGGCTGAGTCAGCAGTCGCTCAATGCTCTGAGTCAGTTTTTTATCGTCCGGTTTGGTGGTGCTGGCGAAGACGGTCACGACTTTGCCCTGACGATCGACCAGATATTTATAGAAATTCCATTTTGGTGTGACACCTGAGTCTTCGGCGAGTTGCCGGAAGACCGGATTCGCATCACTGCCACGCACTGCGCTCCGGGTCATCATCGGAAAAGTAACGCCGTAGTCCAGGTAGCACACTTTGGCGGTATTTTTTTCAGTGCCTCTGTCCTGAAAAAAGTCATTGGAAGGAAAGCCGATGACAGCAAACCCTTGATCTTTATAGGTCTTGTAAAGTGCTTCTAAACCTTCAAATTGCGGCGTGAATCCACATTGACTGGCTGTGTTGACCAGGAGTAATACCTGTCCCTGATATTGCTGACACAAGTTAACGGTATCCGTACTGTTGAGTTTGCCAATTTCATAATTCAGCAACGGGGGGCAGTCTGAACGAGCTGCCTGAGCCGGAACAACGGCCATCAGTGACGAGGCGAAAAGCGTTGCTTTAATGAGATATCTGGCAATTGAGCGTTGCATATGCATTTCCTGTCCATAGCGGCCAATTCAGATTGATGACCATTCATATCAGTATTGTGTTCAATTTAAGCACTGAATGATAGTCACGGAGTAAATTCAGCAGATTTTTCTGATGTGGCTGTCTGATTCACAGGCAGTTTGTGCGTGATTTACTGTGAAGCGGGTGTGTCTTGACTGCGCCAAGAATGAAGACTGGTATTTTTCGTGTAAGGGACTCATACGGAATGTCTACGCTGTTCGGGGACATAAAATTCTCACTTTTTGCTCAATGCAGATGAAATTTATCGATTTTTTTGTTTAAAACGACGCTTGTGTTTTAATCCGCCTCTAAACAAAAGTTTAGCTCATTCAATAAAACAGAATTCCTTTTAAAGGTGCGCATTAGCGCACTTTTTTGTTTTTCATTTGTTAAAAATTGTCATGATATTGATCAATTTATTTAACATTTGTATGTAAAAAAATGCTCGAGTTGGCAAATACTCAAGGCGTGCAATGAGGTGTAATGCACATCATGTTTCCCAAATTGAGCAGATGAATAATTAAGAAGAATGACGATGATGAAGAAACATCCAATCTACCTTTCGTTGGCAGCAGTCCTCATGACAGGCTCTGCGCAAGCGGCACTAAACGATTATGCCATTGTACTGGTGCATGGCTTCCAGCCTGACCAGTTAAAATCGAAACCCGACCGGGATCAGGTTGGTGTGGAAGGTGCAGAATACTGGCAGGATTTTTGGCTTGCCCATGCAGATGCCCGGATCGACTGGCCGTCTCATGAGCGGATCGAAGGGAAAATTTCCACCGATTACCTGTGGCCGAAACTTAAGGAACTCTCACAAAAAGGGACGTGTAAGCCCGGGTGTGTTTTTGTCACCCATTCCACGGGTGATCTGGTTACACGCTATTTAATTGATAATCAGGCGAACTGGCTGACGAATGCGGGGCTGGAACCTTTAAATATTGTTGCAACGTATGACTTTGCCGGTGCCGGCGGCGGCTCTGAGTTAGGTGACCTGGTCGTGAATGTCGCCGAAGGCGGCGGAGCCTGGAACACAACGCTACGCTATGCGCTCTCGCTCTGGCTTGGTGAGTTACCGGACAGTCAGAATACCGGGGTGCTCAACGATCTGCGTGTTGCAAATGCCCGTCAGCTTGCAGCACTCCCCGACAGCCGGGTGCCGCGATTACGCTTTGCCGGGGACAGCAGTGACTACCTGGGGGCGACATCAGGTTTCCTGCCGGGCAATGATGATGGCGTGGTTGCCAGCCATTCGTCCTGCGGAGCCAGCGAAGCCAGGGATTTCAGCAGCTGTTCAGTGCATGTGGCGTACAGCGGCAAGCTGGCAACCCAGCCGAAAGGCGTGAGCCGTTTCATGCCTTATCACTATCCGCTGCTTATGGGTGAGGACTACAGTCATCGGGGGGTGATCAGTTCTCAGCATGAGGGGGAGGTAACGACCGCCGCAGCTCAGGCCACTTTATTGGACGGCAAAGTGATCCGGGTGAACTCGACGGATGAATGGTACTGGCTCAATGGCCACTACTATCGTTACGTCGATGGTTCAGACTCGAAAACGATCTCTGAAATTGCATACAACTTTTAATCATGTCTTTTTCTGGCTTTGGTTCTGACCAAAGCCTTTTTTCGTGAATCGTGACTATGAAGAAAAGGAAAATCGCTGCCGCACTGACCGGGGGCTGCGTGCTGTTATGGGGTGCTGCGGCGTTGTGGCCGGAAAAACAATTTCAGACTCAGATCACTCCGGATGAAACACCTGAGCGTACGCCGGAAAAGATGAAGCAGGAAGCAGGACCCCAGGGGGAAACCATGAACCGGGGTGCGATTTCGGAGAATCATGAACACAGCGAATTGAGCACTGAACCAGAGTTGCGGTTGCCGGTTGAAATGAAAACCCAGTTTGCGGTCTTATCGAAGGTTTATGCGGCTGAGCTGGCCTATCCGGCATATTCCCGGCCGATCACGGCGCAAGACAAACAATGGCTGGAACCCAACCGGTATATGCCGGTGAAGGCTCCGGTGCTGGACGGCGAGGATTCAGCGGCAATAGTGCTGAAAAAGTAACGGCATTTTTTTCCTGAGGATATCCGGCTCAGTATTCAGAGTGGTTTACCTGTGGCCGCCATGACGGTGGAACTGTTTGATCTGCAAACACATCAGCGGTTGACCGGGAAGAAGACTTTGGGGAATCAGGTTGTTTTTCCGTCTGAGGAGCACTGGCCGAATGAAATCAGAGCGAAAGCCACCGTGGATTTTTCGACCGGGACAGACATTCTGACCGCAGACTTTCAATTCTTTGTGCCCGTTGCTGAAGTGACCCAGGTGGCCAAGCCTGTCATTTCCGGGGCCAACGTCGAAATTCCTGTCATGTTAACCGTGAAGAAAGCCGGGATTTATCGGATTCGGGCCAACCTGTTTACGGCCAGCGGTCAGCCGGTTGCTGTGTTAACAGCAAAGCAAACACTGGCTGCAGGGGAACAGACAATGACTCTGCAGGCTTATCATCAGGTGTTTGCAAGTGCTGATGAATTTGAGCTTCGGACGTTTCAGGTCGAAAAAATGTCCGGTTTTCCCGGTGAGAAAAGCCAGTATGGCATCAGTCAGCAGCCGGACTGGCCTTTGGGCTACATTGACACCTCGCTGCTGTCGGATGAGCCTTATGTACCAACAAAAGCAGAACAGCAGCGGATGAGTTTTCTGGGAAGTGCTGCGTCAGGTTAATGCCTGTTGTGACACATCACTGAGTATCCAGTCGAACAGTAGCGTCAGGGAAGGGTTCGGTGCGGTGTTTGGCCGAACCAGATAATAACACTTTCCTGACGGTACACGCTGCGGGTAAGGCAGGATCAACCGGCCTGCATTCAGGTCCTGCTGCGCCAGCGTCACATCACCCACCGCAATGCCAAACCCCTGGATTGCAGCACTGACGGCCAGATCGAGCGTAGCGAAACGCTGGTTCTGGACCGCAACCTGTCCCTGATACCCGATATGTTCGAGCCACAATTTCCAGTCAGAGTGCTGAGGGGTTGCATGCAGCCAGGTGTATCTGTGCAATGCGTCCAGTTCGACGGGGAGTGACTCCCGGCCGAACAGCGAAGGGGAGCACATGGGGGATAAATACTCATCAAAGAGTCTGAATGCTTTCGTGTCTTTCTGCGGGGGCTGCTCTGCATAACAGATCGCCGCGTCAAAAGGCTCAGAGGCAAAACTGACACTGTGCATGATGGCGGAAGTCAGCTCCACATCAATCTCCGGATGCGCCTGCTGGAATGACATCAGTTTGGGTAACAGCCAGGCGGTGATACAGCTTGGTGCTTTGAGCTTGATCTGTTGCTTCTCATTCGAAACCTGATCAACGGCTTTTTGCAATTGAGTCAGGACTTGCTGGACCAGCGGCAGAAACTCGAGTCCTTTGGGGGTCAGGGTGAGGCCGCGGGCATGTCGCTGAAAAAGGCGGACTCTGAGCTGTTCTTCCAGGGTCTGGATCTGTCTGCTGACCGCACCCTGAGTGACGTTCAGGTGTTTTGCCGCCGCAGTAAAGTTTAAGTGTTCTGCTGTGATCAGAAAGGCGTGGAGCTCTCGGGTTGAAGGCAATCTCATCGGTGACACCATTTCGGTTTAGCAATGCATTTTTCTCATGGCTAGTATGCCGACTTTTCGATTCTTATTTCAAATTAATTTGTTTAATTTATGTAAAAGAAAGATATAAAGATGATCAGGTTGAATTTTTAATCGAAATAAAGCGCTTGAGTTTGATATTCATGCATTGCGAAGAGGTGTGCTGTGATGTCGTTAGCTACGAAACTAGTTCCAGAGGTGGTAAAAAATCTCATACCCTATCAGTCTGCAAGACGCATTGGCGGTCAGGGACATATCTGGCTGAATGCCAATGAACTCGAGCAGAGTGAGCGCTATGGTGAATCAGCAAGTTACAATCGTTACCCTGATTTTCTGCCTCAGATCATTGAGCAGGCTTACCTGGAATATAGTGACAGCGCTTTCTTCGGCGCCCCTGCGTTGCAGTGTGAAACGATGGCCGTGCGCGGGGCGGATGAAGCCATTGATTTACTGATTCGTACTTTTTGTCAGCCGGGACACGATCAAATCGTGATATGTCCGCCGACTTATGCCATGTATGAGTTTTGTGCGGATTCAATTGCGGTGACGACGGTGAAGGTACCTCTGACGGATGATTTTGGTCTGGACGTGGCAGCCGTTCAACCGCACCTGAAAAACAGTAAAATTCTGTTTCTGTGTTCACCGAATAATCCAACAGGTAATGTAATCCCGCAGGAAGACATTGTCGCTCTGCTTGAAGCCGGCAAGGACTCCACGCTGGTGGTCGTTGATGAGGCATATATCGAGTTTGCCCCTCAGACCAGTGTGTCGCACCTGATTGCAGACTATCCCAATCTGATTGTGATTCGTACACTGTCAAAAGCTTTTGGTCTGGCATCGATTCGGGTCGGTTTTGTGCTGGCAGACAAGAGTGTGATGGATTATGTGGCCCGGTTAATTCCGCCATATCCGATTGCGGATCCAAGTGCACTGATTGCTAGAAAAGCGTTGCAGGAAGAGGGTCTTGCAGCCATGCGCAGACAGGCCGACACCTTGATTACAACAAGAAACTGGTTTGCAGAAGCCGTATCTGCCTTACCTTTTGTGGCGCAGGTTTATCCGTCTTCGACCAACTTTGTGCTGGTCAGGTTTAACACGGATGACTGCCTTTACGATTATTTGCTGCAAAAGGGTATCGTGACCCGTAATCAGGCTCATGATCCACGATTGGCTCGCTGTGTGCGGATTTCAATCGGAACGCAGGCCAGTATGGCGGAAACACTTCAGGCGTTAAAAGATTATCCATTTGATCCAACAAAGATAACGACGGTGTAAGAGGGAATGAGAATGAAAAAACAACTGGGAATGGGCCTGATCCTGGCGACAGCGCTGATCAGCAATGTTCAGGCAGCAGACAGACCCGTGCGTCTGGCATCTGACTTTACTTATCCGCCATTTAACTACAAAGACGAGCAAGGTACACCGAAAGGGTTTGATATCGAAATCGCGGATGCACTGTGTCAGGAAGCGCAGCTGGAATGTGTGTGGGTGTCACAAAGCTGGGATGGATTGATTCCTTCATTACTGGCCCGTAAATCAGATGCCATCATGGCTTCAATGCGCATTACGGAAGAGCGTAAAAAGCGCGTCCTGTTTACCGATAAGTATTACCAGACACCTGCCCGTTTTGTGGCCCGACAAGATGCGGCACTCAGTATTGATAAAACCGGGCTGGACGGGAAGCGGATCGGGGTTCAGTTAGGGACGATTCACGATCGTTACGTGACTGATATGTACGGCGATGTTGCGAAAATTCAGCGATATACCGGACAGGATGAAGTCTATTTAGATCTGGCGTCGGGCCGGTTGGATGCCGCTTTTGGTAATTCCGATCAGTTGGCACTGGCGTTTTTGGATAAGGAGCAAGGGAAAGGCTTCGAATTTGTGGGCGCCGCTGTGACGGATAAAGCTTATATCGGTGAAGGGACGGCACTGGCATTACGGAAAACTGATAAACAGCTGGCCGAGAAATTTAACAAAGCGATTCAGACGATTCGTGAGAACGGAACCTATGATCGGATCGCCGGCAAATACTTTAAATTCGACATTTATGGCGAATAATCGATCAGGTTGATTGTCTTTTTCATACCGGAGCAGAAACGCGGGTCAGATGACCGGCGTTTCTGCTTTCTGTGCTTCACTGCTGTTCACACAGCGCAGTGTCCGGAAAACTTGCCATTGTCTTTATATGAGCACTTCGTACTCAGCGTTGAATCTGCTTGATTTATTTTTTTGATGTCGTAGTGTTGCTCCCTCTGTTTCATATTGTTTTGTGAGGTCTCATGCATTACCCATCTCCATTGCAACCCGGCAGTACGGTTGCGGTGACAGCATTCTCCGCGGGTGTTCCGGCAGCTTGTCATGAACGTTTGGATCTGGTGATTCAGGGCCTGCGGGACCGCGGGTTTAAAGTGCTGGAGGGGCAATGCCTGCGTGACAGTGACGAGCATGTCAGTGCGCCTGCAGCAGTCCGTGCGAATGAGTTCATGAACTTTTTACTGGATGACCGGGTCGATGCGATTTTTCCGCCCTGGGGCGGGGAACTGGCTATGGAGATTCTGCCGCTGCTGGACTGGGATCTGCTGCGTCACGCCAAACCCAAATGGCTCGTCGGATTTTCAGATATCAGCACCATTTCTGCAGTACTGACGGCCCGGTGCGGCTGGGCCAGTTTGCACAGTGCTAATCTGATGCAGCTTCATCCGACGCAGGATGACGTGCTGAATAGTGCGGTTTTTTCGTTGCTGGGCTTACCTGCAGGAGAATCCCTTACCTTAACTCAGTCAGATTACTATGAGGCCGCCGCACCAGATTATTCGAAGGTGCCAGACGCGACACTGTCACTGACCCAACCGACACAATGGCAGGTATTGTCGTCAGGACAGACTGCAGGGGCGGTGCAATTCTCCGGGCGCTTGATCGGCGGATGCCTGGATACATTCGGTCTGCTGTCAGGCACGTCTTATCTGGATATCCAACAGATGAAATCAGCGTATGCTCATGACGGACTGATCCTGTTTCTGGAAAATGGTGAATTGTCCCCGACGGCGATGGCCCGGTTGTTGTTATCCATGAAATTCAATGGCGTCTTTGATGCGGTTGACGGCGTGCTGTTTGGACGGGACGGTCTGGCTCAGGCGCATGATAAAGCGATTTCACACGCCCAGGTCATTGCCAAAGTGCTGGGGGATTTACCGGTGCCGATCTTGACGGATACGGATATTGGACATGTGGCACCGAACTTGCCGCTGGTGAATGGGGCGTACGCCGAAGTGATGCTGTCTGACGGAAAGGGGCAGGTCATTCAAACATTCAGGTAACTCATACTGTGGCAAGTGATTGATACGAATTGGCTTGCCAGAACGTCTATACTCTCAGGAAATGCGTCTCGGCGACCGCAATCGCTTCGGATAAGTACTGAGTTATGAGAGATGACAATACGGCAGTGCTGTATCAGCATGTGCGTTCAGCGCTGTCAGATGAGCAAGGCTATGCCCGTCACCTGGATGAGAAAGCGGCACATCTGCTGGCGTTGCACTCTGCTGTGATTGCGGGCTTCACCATTCTGGTTTTCATGGCATCCTCACTCTTTCTGCCACCACAACATGCGATTGGCTGGTTGGCCGGCATCTTCGTTTTGCTGACTTATGTGGGGCTGATATCCGCCTGGAGTCTCCTTTTTCGTCTGCTTCGGCCATCCGACGCCTACGGTGTTGAATTGCCGGAAACCTGGCTTGAAGATATGAAACAGCAGGGTGCGAATCAGAATGCACATCTGGCAATCGTTCGGTGTTACTCCGTCTGGCAAAAGCTGAATCAGAACAATCAGCAGAAAAATGCGCTGCTGAAAAAGGCATATCATGAGATTGTTTTCTCCGCCTGGTTAATTGCAATCGCGCTGTTGTTTCTGCTGGCAGCAAAATATTTAGGAACGGACTGATAAACACGCGGGTTGAGTGAAATGTTTTCGATCCTCAGGCGGCGCCTTAGTGATACAGTGTGCGAATGTGACAGATTGTGTGAGCATCAGGAGGGAAGATGCAATTCGTTCACTGTACTTTTGAAAGACACGGCGCAGCCATTCAGGCAATTTTCAACGATGCGATTTGTAATACCACGGCTTTATATGAATATCAGCCTCGCTCCATGGAAGTCATTCAGACTTGGTTTGCGACTAAAACAGCAAATGAATTTCCGGTGATCGGAATAGAAAATGAAACCGGTGCACTCATGGGATTTGCCAGCTACGGTACATTCAGGGCCTGGGCAGCTTTTAAATATTCTGTTGAACACTCGGTTTATATTCATCCGGAACATCAGGGGAAAGGATTAGGCAAAATGCTGATGGAAGCGTTAATCCAATCTGCCCGGGCACAGAATTATCATGTCATGGTTGGCGGCATTGACGCCTCGAATACAGGCAGTATTGCTTTACACAAGAAATTAGGCTTTGAATATTCAGGTACCATCAAGCAGGCAGCCTATAAATTTGACCGTTGGCTGGATTTGGATTTTTATCAGCTGACGCTCGACACTCCGCTTAAACCAGTTTCTGGTTGATGTAATTTTTGGGAAGGACATTGGATGTTATTTAATAACCCTTACAGCTTAGAAAAGGCCGAGCGCCTGATTCATATTTTAAACCTCACGCCAGACAGTAAAGTGCTTGATATCGGATGTGGTGATGGTGAATTTCTGCTCCGTTTGAGTCAGGCGACAGGGGCCCAATGTCTCGGGGTAGATATTTCCGGTGAAAATATTGAGGCGGCAGCCGTCAAAGCAACTCAGTTGGGCCTGACTGAGCGTGTTCGTTTTGAAGTTGCAGATGTGAACCAGCGTCAGTTTGGCGCTGAGTTCGACGTCATTATTTGTTTGGGGGCTGTCTATGCGTTTGCATCAGGTCAGGCAGCTTACCCGGAAGCATTGACTCAAATGCAACGCTGGCTGAAACCCCATGGTCAGCTTCTTGTCGGTGAAGGCTACTGGAAACAAACACCAGCTCAGGCTTATCTGGACTTTATTGGTGAGCCCGTGGGCATTTATCACAGCCATCAGGGTAATGTTGAAGTGGCAGAGTCTCACGGTTTCATCGTGGCCTATACTGCCACCAGTAATCAGGATGAATGGGATCATTTCGAAGGCAGTTTTCGTGTAAAAGCAGAGCGTGCTGCCATGGCCAATCCGGAAGATAAAGAAGCAATGAAAAAGCGTGATGCGGTGAGAGCGTGGAATACTTATTACCATCGCTATGGCCGTGAAACGATGGGTTTTGGTTTTTACCTGATGTTCAAAGTTCAGGATGAAAGATGAGGCGTGAGCAACCTGCCAGACGTTGGATATGCTGCATTTTGAACTGAATGTAATGAGATGGCCGCCGTGAGGCGGTCTTCATCGTTTCGATATAGGAAGTGGCTTTATCGAACGTGAAGTGAAAACGGTGATAAGGAGACTGTCATGGAACACAAAGGCACGAAACGCGCTCTGGTGGTCGAAGGTGGTGCGATGCGCGGAATATTTGCGACGGGCGTGCTGGATGGGTTTCTGGAAAAAGGTTACCGGCCGTTTGATTTCTGCATTGGTGTTTCAGCCGGTTCAACGAATCTGGCTGCGTGGCTGGCAAACCAGCATGGACGTAATTATCGGGTGATTACCGACTATTCCTGCCGACCTGAATTTATCAGTCTGCGCAGGTTCGTTCGGGGCGGGCACTGGCTGGATCTGGACTGGCTGTGGAAGATTACCATCAACGAAATTCGTTTGGATCTGGATGCGTTCGCGGCACAGCCTGTCCCGTTATATGTGGTGACCACTCAAGTCACAACGGGTGAAGCGGTTTATACCCGGGGAACTGCGGGAAATCTGGAGCAGCTCCTAAAGGCGTCTTGTTCGGTGCCGGTTGCCTATCGGGATTTTCCTGAACTGAATGGTATTGCCATGACCGATGGCGGAGTGGCTGATTCGATTCCGGTCATGAAAGCCTATGAGATGGGAGCCCGGGAGATTACCGTGATCCTGTCACGTCCTTTAGGATACAGAAAGAAAGCCAGTAAGGCCTCCTGGCTGGTGCGTCGCATGCTGGCTGATACGCCGCATCTGGCTCACGCAATGATGAATCGTGCTGAAAGTTATAATCAGGCCATTGATTTTATCGAGAACCCGCCGGCTGATTGTAAAATCCGGGTGATCGCTCCGCCTGCAGAATTTGATGTCGGGCGAATCACAACAGATAAGAAGCGGCTGGATGCTGGTTATCAGATGGGGCTGGCAGCAACGGCTGTGGTGGAATCTGCCTGAGTTTATCTGGCTTCAATGAAGTGAAGGCGTTGAATCAACAGGGAAGACAATGATTTTTGAAAATTTTGCACCGGCAACGCTGGCTCAGCAATTCAGCCTGACACCGCAGGCAGCGGAATGTCTGTCCGCTTATCTGGTGTCATTGCCGGAGGCTCAGATTCCGCTGATCCCAAGTGTGAGTGCTGATTACTTTTGTGCGGATAAAGAAAATGCCGACATCTGTGCCGAACTGGTTCGGATGGGTCAGAAACAAGCGACGTGCAGTATGAAATACTGGTACCTCACCGGAGATGAACAGGGCCCTGAGCCGATGCCTCAGACAGGCCATTTACTTGTGGTGACGAACTGGGATGGAGAGCCGGTCGCAATTACTCAGGTTACCTCAGTGTCAGAAGCCAGGTTTAAAGATGTCACCGCTGACTTTGCGGCCGCAGAAGGCGAGGGCGATCAGTCATTAAGCTGGTGGCGGAAGGCGCACTGGCAGTTTTTCAGTACAGAATGTGAAGCTTTGGGCATCGAGATGTCGGAAGAGATCCCTCTGGTGCTGGAACGGTTCAAGACCGTTTGGGCGAAAGCGGCAGCCTGAATGCGATGAAAATGAATTGAGGTATTTCTCTTGCCATTTTTCATTTGTCTTGTTGTCATCTGACCTGATTTCAGGGACTTGAGCGCCTGCTCTGCTATCTTTAATCACATTGACGATTCAGTGATGGCAGAGCGGGACATGAAAACATACTGGCTCAATCGCTGGGAAACAATCCGAAACAGCTTTTGGTTTGTTCCGGCGATGCTTCTGGTGATCGCTGTCGGTTTGGCCCGCATTGCCGTGACGCTGGATCACCAACTGACTCAATTTCCTTTTGCTTTTCCCGATATTGGTTTTACCGGCGGGGCAGAAGGTGCCCGGAGTGTGCTGTCAACGATCGCCGGTTCCATGGTGACTGTTGCCGGGGTAGCGTTTTCGATCACCATTGTTGCCCTGACACTGGCGTCTTCTCAGTTTGGTCCCAGACTGTTGAGGAACTTTATGCGCGATCCCGGGAATCAGTATGTGCTGGGTACTTTTATTGCGACCTTCATCTATTGCCTGCTGGTCCTGAGCAGCGTCACCAGTAATCACGATAATGCCTTTGTTCCCCGGCTGGCGGTCAACATCTCACTGTTGCTGGCTTTGCTGAATGTGGGGGTTCTGATTTTTTTTATCCATCATGTCGCGACATCAATTCAGGCGGATCATGTGGTGAATGGTGTTTATGAAGAACTGAATCAGCATATCGCACAGTTTTTCCCGGATGAACTGGGTGCGCACCCGGCACGTGATCAGACAACAGGCCAGCCGCTGACCGGGCTGTTTCACCGGATCGTCCCGGCTAATCATGAAGGTTACTTACAGGCGGTGGACAGAGCATCGCTGCGCCGTTTGTCTGAACAGCTGGACTGTCAGATTGCCCTGAGTCATCGTGCCGGAAGTTTTGTGATCAAAGGCAGTTCACTGGCTGTCGTGTTGTCGGATACGGAACTGGACGAGTCGCTGGATTCGGAGCTGCAGTCGTGTTTCATCATCGGCAAACTCAGAACGCCGGAACAGGATCCGGAATTTGCCATCCATCAACTGGTGGAAGTCGCCGTTCGGGCGTTATCACCGGGGATAAATGATCCCTTCACCGCGATGACCTGTATCGATCGGTTAAGTGCTGTGCTCTGCACGCTGACCGGGCGTGCTTTTCATCCTGTCAGCTGGTATCGCGATGACGGGCGGCTGCAGCTGGTGGAACAGCCACTGGACTATTCCGGTATGCTGAATGCGTCTTTTGATCAAATCAGACAGCACAGTCAGACCGATGTTGCTGTGTCTATCCGTTTGCTGGAAGGTCTGTCCCGGATTGCCAGTCATTGCCGGACAGCTGAACAGCAAGAAGCTGTTCTGCGTCAGGCGGATATGATTGTCCGGACACGCCGGGAAAGTCTCTCCGAAGCTGAAGATATCGCTGATGTGGAGCAGCGATATCAGGCCCTGAAAGATGAATTGCGTCAGCTTGGCTGAAGGCTGACATCTTTATTGCTTGATTCGTCTTGATGATTCGTCAGCGTTGACCGGGAAGTGAAAGTTTTCCGGATGAGCTTGTTGTTCGTGGTGAGGTAGAAAGTAGCCTGAGAGGATAAACTCGAACTATATATCTTTCTAAAAAGATACTTGATAAAGAGCATGTGCGCCGCTATATTACCTTTCAGGAAAGATATTTTCTTGAAAGTCACCTGAGGGAAGGGAAATGAATTATCTGATTGCGCTATCCGTTCCAATGCTGTGGGGCAGTACCTATGCCGCCGTCGGTCTGTTTCTGCAGGATATGTCACCTTATTGGGTGGCTGTCTGGCGTGCATTGCCTGCAGGTTTAGTCCTGCTCATGCTTCGTCCGAAGCTGCCGCCACTCAACTGGGGCCGCATGACACTCCTGAGCTTTTGCAATATTGCTGCTTTTTTTGTTCTGCTTTTTATTGCAGCCTATCGCCTGCCAGGCTCGGTGGCCGGTACTTTGGGCGCCACAATGCCACTGCAGCTGATGTTGTTACAGTGGGTTGGAGAAGGAAAAAGACCTGATCCCCGTTCTGTTTTGCTGGCAGTGGTGGGTCTGATTGGGGTGGGTTTGTTGCTGAATCCGTCTGCTGATCTGGACCCGATTGGGACCCTCGCAGCTTTAGCCGGGACGGCACTGGTGGCTCAGTCGGCTATCTGGATGAAGCGATGGCCAGTCAATGACGCCTTGAGTTTTGCTGCATGGCAGCTCGTGCTGGGAGGCATCATGCTCATTCCTTTCGCCTGGTTTGTTGCTGGCGCACCGGTGGCTTTGTCTGTAGACGCGCTCCCCGGACTGTTATGGCTGGTTTTGCTGAATACCGCATTTGGATACTGGGCTTGGGTCCGCTCCGTGAAAATACTGGGTCCGAATGTGATGTCGATGCTCTCACTGGTGAATCCGGTTACTGCCGTCATGCTGGGAATCGGTCTGGTCGGTGAAAGTTTAGGGCTTTTGCAATGGGCAGGGATTGGCTTGATTCTGGCCGCACTGTTGCTGATGAAAAAAACGTCCGGCAAGGGCCGGAAAATGAACCATGAAATGAATCATCAAGAAGGAATTGATCTGAATGAGCAAAGCAAAAATTCTGTTTCTGTCCGGTAGCAGCCGAAAGGGCTCACTGAATCAGCAACTGGCCAGACAGGCGTACCGGATGGCCGCTGAAATGGATGCTGAGGTGACGCTGATTGATTTAGCCAATTATCCGATGCCACTCTATGACGGCGATCTGGAGTCTGCTGAGGGGGTTCCTGGGACAGTCAAAGCGCTTCGGGACATTTTGATGGCACACAACGGAATATGTATTGCATCACCAGAATATAACGGTAGTTTTTCTCCGTTACTGAAAAATACCATCGACTGGCTTTCCCGCCCGGATGGGGATGTGCCGGCACTGGCAGCCTATCATTCGAAAACGGCTTATCTGCTCTGTACGTCGCCGGGTTCACTGGGGGGAATCCGGGGGCTGGTGATGTTGCGCATGCTGTTGAGCAATATCGGGGTGATGGTGATGCCGGATCAGCTGGCGATTCCAGCTGCGAATCAGGCCTTCAACGGGCAGGGTGAACTGACAGATAACCGTCAGGCAGAACTGCTTCAGACGCAACTCAGAAGTTTCGTGGCCCATCTGAACCGATAGAGAGAATAAGATGAAATTGAGAAAAAGCGGCTGTTGCCGCTTTTTTCAGTTGAGTCCGAGCTGTCTTCTGAACTCTGATTCCGTGGCATAATCCTGAGAGTCAGCACGGTCCAGAAAGACAATGCCATTGAGGTGGTCAAATTCATGCTGGAAGATCCGGGCAATGAAACCGGTCAGTTCACATTGTATTTTCTGGCCGTCCAGTTGCTCATATCCCACTTTGATTGTGGTCGAGCGGGGCACCAGTGCCCGCATGCCCGGAATACTCAGGCAACCTTCCCAGTCTTTTTCAATGTCCTCACTCATCCAGTAAATTTCCGGATTCAGCATGAGGGTGGGTTCCATCGCGGGGGCGAGCGGATAGCGTGCATTGGGCGAGGAAGCCACAATAAAGGCACGAACGGATTCACTGACCTGAGGCGCTGCGATCCCCACGCCCTGATGAGACAGCATCAGGTCCTGCAGTTCGCTGAAAAAGGGAGCATATTCTTTCCACTGAGCCGAAGTTAACGCTTTGGCCTGCTGGCGTAAAATTGGATTTCCGAGCTGTGCAATCTTCATCCTGTGTCTCCCTTTTGTGCTGATATGGGCGTTATATCGCTAATGGTCAGTCACTGCAAGCGGCTACTCACTGACTTTTTTCAGCGCAACGGCATTCATACAATATCTTAAGCCGCTGGGGGCTGGTCCGTCAGGGAAAACATGACCCAGATGGGCATCGCAGACAGAGCAGGTTGTCTCAATACGTTGCATCCCATGCGACGTGTCCAGATGATAGCTGATGGCATTTGCTTTGACGGGTTGGGTAAAGGAAGGCCAGCCTGAGCCAGAGTCAAATTTTTCACCGGCATCGAACAGCATGTTCCCGCAACAGACGCAGGCATACTCACCCGGTTCAAACAGTTCACACATTTCTGAGCCAAATGGCCGCTCCGTTCCTTTCAGGCGGGTGACATAATACGCGTCTTCGCTGAGCATCTGGCGCCATTCTTCCTCGCTTTTTTCAACACGGCGGTCAGCGGGCAGATTACCTTTTGCCGCATGTTCAATAACGTTTGCCCAAGTGAGCATGGTGTTCTCCGAATAACAGGGTTTGGTTATACATAGGGGGGAATGCTCGGAATTTCAAGCATTGTGTTTCATTTGGAACAGACCGGCCCCCGGGCTGAAAATAACCTTGTTTTTCCTGTGTGTTTCACGGCGGAAGTCTTCGCTATAATGCCGCGCTCAATGATCTAAGCTCTTATCACAATGCTCTGGATTTACGATCCAGCCCGCACTGAGGAAAAACGATGTCTCAATATGTAGTTTGTGCAATGTACAAGTTTGTTGCACTGGAAGATTTTGAAGCCCTGCGCCAGCCGCTGCAGAATCTGATGGAAGAAAAAGAAATCCACGGAACCCTGCTGCTGGCAAGAGAAGGGATCAATGGTACGGTTGCCGCCAAGCGTGAAGCCATTGATGCACTGCTGGCCTGGTTCAAAGCAGATGGCCGTCTCGCAGACATCGTCTATAAAGAATCTTTTGACGAACATCAGCCATTCAATCGTTCAAAAGTGAAGCTGAAGAAAGAAATCGTCACCATGGGTGTTGAAGGGATTGACCCGCGCCATGTGGTGGGCACTTATGTAAAACCCCAAGACTGGAACGACCTGATTGCTGATCCTGAAGTCTTTGTGGTCGATACCCGCAATGACTATGAGATTGAAGTCGGCACGTTCAAGCATGCGGTGAACCCGAAAACTGAAACGTTCCGTGAGTTTCCGGATTACGTAAAAGAGAACATGGACCCAGCCAAACACAAGAAAGTTGCCATGTTCTGTACTGGGGGGATCCGTTGTGAAAAATCAACGGCCTATATGAAAGAGCAAGGCTTCGAAGAGGTTTACCACCTGGAAGGCGGTATTCTGAAGTATCTGGAAGAAGTGCCGGCTGAAGAAAGCCTGTGGGAAGGTGAGTGCTACGTCTTTGACGGCCGGGTCACCGTGAACCACCAGCTTGAAAAAGGCTCTTATGACCTGTGTAATGCCTGCCGTCTGCCTATCACTGAGCAGGACAAGCAAAGTGCACACTTCGAGCAAGGTGTGAGTTGTCCGAAGTGTTTTGACAAACATACGGAAGAACAGAAAGCCCGTTTCCGTGAGCGTGAAAAGCAGGTTCAGCTGGCTCAGGAGCGTGGTGAAGAGCACGTAGGTGGTGATGCGATGAAAACCATCGAATCACGCCGCCAGCAAAAGCTTGAGCGGAAGAAGCAGCAACGCGAACAGCGTTAATTCGCTGTCATTGTCTTTCGTCTGAAAACAAGAACATCCCTGGTCAGTCTGGCCGGGGATTTTTTTCGCCTGCGTTTGCTGTCTTGTTCGTTCTGCGTTCTCTGCCTGCCTGAAATTTCAAATGGCTAGCTCGGTTCAGCCCGGTGAATGGCTGAATTTCCGGCGGGGCACGAAACCTTTCTTCCGCCGTGTGGGTCCAACTGATTAAACAGCGGAGGAGATGTCGGATGGAATCAGTCGGCTTAGGCGGAAGTTGCCATTGGTGCACGGAGGCAATTTTCCGGTCATTGAAGGGTGTTCGTGAGGTGGAGCAGGGCTGGTTGTCTGCGCAGGGCCTGGAAGGGATGTCGGAAGGTATCCTGGTCCGTTTTGAGCCTGCAAGTATCGACCTGTATACCCTGATCCAAATTCATCTGCATACCCATAGCTGTACCTCGGATCATGCGTTGCGTCACCGATACCGTTCCGCAATTTATGCGTTCAGCCCTGAGCAGCAGCGCGCCTCGCAGATTTGCCTGAAAGCACTTCAGTCTGAATTTGACCAGCATGTTCTGACGGAGGCTTTACGTATCGACACATTTGAACCTTCGCGGCAGGCACTGCAGGATTACTTTTACCGCAATCCGCAGCGGCCATTTTGTCAGGCACGTATCAGTCCCAAGCTGAACTATTTGCTGAAACAGTTTGGTGCCTATGTTGATGGCAATAAACGGGATGTCATTCAGCAGTCGACGATGGATCCGGATTCTGAGCTGGCTGTCAGTCCAGATACTTCGTCAGCAACTGACTGAGCCAGTCCATGAAAATCTGGACCCTTTTCGCCATGTGGCGGCGGTGCGGGTAAAGCAAATAGACTGGTAACGGCGCTGAGCTGTACTGGGAAAGTACCTGAACCAGTCTGCCCTGTTCTGTCAGATGCCGTACGCCCATGGCGGGAACCTGGATCAGACCGATGCCGGCAAGACAGGCGGCAATATACGACTCTGCATTGTTCACGGTTAAAGCCCCTTTCATACTGACTTCCCGGGTGATTCCGTTTTCCTCATATTCCCAGCAGTCCGTCTCACTGCCGATAACCTGATGGTAGTGGATCAGCTGGTGGTGGCTGAGATCCCCGACCTGTCGGGGAATCCCATGTTTTTTCAGATAAGCCGGGCTGGCGCAGGTGATGAGGGGCATTTCCCCCAGCTTTCGGGCGATGAGCGAAGAGTCTTCGAGTTTTCCTGCACGTAACACGCAGTCAAAGCCTTCTCTGATGACATCAACCCGGCGATCGGTGCTGCTCAGTTCCAGCGAGATGCCCGGATGACTTGCCAGGAAATCTGGCAAATGCGGGATCACCACGTTTTTGGCGGTGCCCGTCGGCATATCCACCCGAATACGGCCAGAAAGCTGTTCCCCGGTCTGACGGAACAGGTTGTCCAGTTCATCAAACTCTGACAACAGGTCGAGACACCGTTCGTAGTAGACCTTTCCGTCCTGAGTCAGAGTGACTTTGCGCGTTGTACGATGAAGCAGTCGTGTTCCAGACTGCGTTTCAAGCAGCCGGATATAGTTGGAAACACTGGCTTTGGGTAAATGCAGTTCATCTGCCGCACGGGTGAAGCTGGCAAGTTCAGCGACGCGGATGAAGGCACGCATGGCACTGAGTCGGTCCATGGTGTATTCCTATTGTTCGTATTTGATAAACAGTGTAATCATTTTTATCACATTTATCTCTTTCTGAATGACTAATAGACTGAGTTCAGACATTCAAATACTGAGTTCAGATCAACTGAAAGAGGATGGAAAGATGGCACAACGTATCGCAATCATTACAGGCGGCAGTCGGGGGCTGGGAAAAAATACGGCGTTAGCGATGGCGCGAAAGGGGATCGATATCATTCTGACTTACCGGAACAAGGAGAGTGAGGCTGCATCTGTCGTCAGCGAAATCCAGGCACTGGATCGTAATGCCGTCGCACTGCAGCTGGATGTGGAACGCAGTCAGGATTTCCCTGACTTTGCTGAGCAGGTGAAAGGGACCCTGAATCAGCACTGGCAGCGTGATAGCTTCGATATTCTGGTGAATAATGCCGGAATTGGCATTCATGCTTCATTGATGGAAACGACCGAAGCTCAGTTTGATCAGTTATTCAATATTCATCTGAAAGGGGTCTTTTTTCTGACGCAGGCTCTCGTGCCTCTGCTCAAAGACGGCAGCCGCGTCGTGAATATTTCAACCGGTCTGACGCGGTTTTGTATTCCGGGCTACGGTGCCTATTCAGCGATGAAAGGTGCAATTGAAGTCTACACCCGCTATCTGGCCAAAGAACTGGGTTCCCGGGGGATTCGCGTGAATGTTGTTGCTCCGGGAGCCATTGAGACTGATTTTGGCGGGGGAACGGTTCGTGATGTCAGTGAGGTCAATGATTATCTGGCGGCACAGACGGCTCTGGGCAGAGTGGGACTGCCAGATGATATTGGCGGGATGATTGCTACGCTGGTTGCAGAGGAAAATGGCTGGGTCACAGCGCAACGTATTGAAGCATCCGGCGGTATGTTTTTGTAAAGCGGAGTCATTCAGAGGGCGGGGCTTTGTCTCCGCTTTCGAACATTTTGATAAATAATTAAATAAACGATTGACCTCAAGCTAAGTTGAGGTTTTATCGTGGCGCCATGAACTTCGGATTATGGAGCAAAGCAATGGAAAAATTAGTTCATCAGTACCTGAAGACCCTGGATCTGCCCTCACCGCAACATACCCTGGCGTGGGTACAGTCGTTGCAGTCAGCTCATCTGGCACGGTATCCGTTCTCCAGCACCAATGTCATTCTGGGCCGGGAGCTCAGCCTGGAACCTGAAGCGTTATTTGAACGGCTTGTGACAGAACGCCGTGGCGGTTATTGCTTCGAGCACAACAAACTGATTTACCTGACCCTGAAACAGCTGGGGTTTGATGTCCGGCCGCTGATTGGCCGGGTGATGCTGAATGGAAATCCTGAGAATGGCCGTTCACACCGTCTGACTTTGCTGACGCTGAACGACGGTCAGTATCTGATTGATGGCGGGTTTGGGGTGATGACGCCGCGCCGGATCATTTCGCTGGATGAATACGAGGCTCAGCCGGGTGTGCGCTATGACTACTATCTGGAACGGGATGGCCGGGGTGGCCTGATGGTCCTTGCCAAAAGCGGTGAGGAAACTCAGATTCTGTATCGCTTTGACTTTGCTGAATACCTGGAATCAGACTGTAATATCAGTCATTTTTACAGTCACCAGGCCCCGGATGCAGCATTTGTGAATCATCTGGTGGTGTCACGCATTCTGGAAGGACGCCGCTACCTGATTCGTAACCTGACCTTTTTCGAATACGATGATGTAACCCGCGATGACAAAGAAGTTAGTATCAGTGACGGCACC
This sequence comes from Photobacterium sp. R1, assembly GCF_054600795.1. Classification (NCBI taxonomy): domain Bacteria; kingdom Pseudomonadati; phylum Pseudomonadota; class Gammaproteobacteria; order Vibrionales; family Vibrionaceae; genus Photobacterium; species Photobacterium sp. R1. The sequence goes on along the minus strand of NZ_BAAHZP010000002.1, from coordinate 392,891 downwards.
ATGCTGCACCATTTACTGACGACTCAGTTTAAGCTGCCGGTGTCTGAGCAGGAAGCGGCAACCTTATATGCACATCAGTCCGTAAAATTACGTCAGTTGCAGCGATAAAGCGGAGCTGGAGAAGGAAACCGGATTCGGTGCTGGTTTTCCAATACAGAATATTTAGAATGATCGTTTATAAATATTCATCACGAAAACCAGGGATATTCTGTGGATGCAATTCTCTACTACGTGCACGATCCCATGTGCAGCTGGTGCTGGGGTTATCGGCCTGCCTTCCAGCGACTGAGGGCGCAATTACCACAGCATATTGAGGTGAGGTTTGTATTGGGCGGACTGGCACCAGACAGTGATCAGCCCATGCCGGAAGAGATGCAGCAGATGCTGCAACACACCTGGCGCCGGATCGAAGGGCAACTGGGTACTCCATTTAACCATGACTTCTGGACGCATTGTCGGCACCGGCGTTCGAGCTATCCGGCTTGCCGGGCGGTGATCGCGGCTGAGCTGCAAGGGCAGGGGGAAGCCATGACTGAGGCGATTCAAAAAGCCTATTATCTCCGGGCTATGAATCCTTCCGATGTGGACACGCATGAGCAGCTTGCGGAAGAACTGGGATTAAATACCGCCAAGTTTGCTCAGGACCTGACCAGTGAAGCCGTCCAGGCATTACTGGAACAGCAGCTCGCGTTGACCGCAGAACTGGGTGTCTCAGGTTTTCCCTCGTTGGTGTTGGAAGTGAATGGTCAGCGCTGGCCGGTTGCTTTGGCCTATCAAAATGAACTGACCACACTCAATGACATCAGCGATAAGCTGCGTTGGGTAAAAACGAAAACAACCATAGCAGGATGGTTTTCTCAATAGTCTGATGCAAGCGGGATGCAGGGGGGATATCCCCCCAATCGTTTCAGAATCGGTAAGCCATTCCGAGGGTGTAGAGGGTTTGGGTTTCGTCGTAAAAGTCGATATTTGAAGACTGTTCATCAACCCCGGCCCTGGCGATTATACTGGCATTCCGCCACTGGAAGGGAGCCAGATAGATCATGGCTGCTGACAGACCATAGCGATTATCTTCCCGGGTTTTGGCAAAGATCGGATGCGTATCTTTATAATCCACTTTGGCGGTACTGGCACCCAGCATAAAGATAAAACGCTGAAAACGATGTTTGGCAGACAGTTCAACACCATAGCGATTGTTCGCGACAGCTTGGCCTTCAGCTTTGTCTTTGATGTAATGCAATTTCCAGTCAATGCCGAACCCGCGGTTGAAATCAATGCTCTGACTGAGTGCGGTGTAATACAGATCTCCCTCGCGCTTTAATGCTTCCTGCGTGGCAGCATCATACGCCGATCCGCTTTGCTCGTTCTCGACCCGGCGCTTTCCGCCTGCAAACTCAAACGACACATTGCTGCCGCCGATATGGTTGTACTCGAACACGCCTCCCCGAATCGTCCGGTCGGTTTCAGTTCGGGGAGAACCGGTCAGGAATGGATCTTCCCAGACTTCGTTCTCCAGAAAACCCGGAATGACACCCAGTCCGATGCTGGAACCATCATTCAGGTAATAATTGACGCCAGCCTGCAGGTAGAAACTGCTGGCCATACCGCCCAGCGCGGTCTTGAAGTAGAGGGCGGTGGCAGGAGACAGGCCCAATTTCAGATCCCACATGGGCAAAGGCAGTGTCTTTTCTTCTTTCGTACCCGAATCATTCAGTGAGTTCAGCACGGAGGGCTGTTCTGTGCTCAGGTTGGAGTCGTTTTGCATCCAGGTGAGGTGGAGACTGACATTGCCTGAGAATCCAGGCTGGACTGCTTGCTTTGCTGAAGCCGAAAATGCAGCCAGCGCTCCCAGCATGAGCGCTGCCTGACAAAATGTACGTTGCATCGTCACTTCCTGTGATAAGTCTCAGTGATTGTTACTTATTTTTTTTCGTTTTTTGGGCTTTTTCATTTTGTACAGATCAAGCCGACGGTGCTTTAGGTTAGTGACAGAGCCTTCGTTATGCAATAGTTTTAGCTTGGACAGATCAACATCTGCGAAGATAATCATCTCAGTGTTCGCATCGGCTTCCGTAATGATGGCATCGTGGGGGAAATAGACGTCAGAAGGGGAAAATACTGCTGACTGTGCATACTGGATGTCGACATTGTCGACCCGGGGCAGGTTACCCACACTACCGCCCAGCGCCACGTAACACTCGTTTTCGATCGCTCTGGCCTGACCGCAGATTCGCACGCGCAGATAACCGTTTTTGGTATCCGTCCAAAAGGGAACGAACAGAATCTGTACACCCTGATCCGCCAGAAGCCGGCCCAGTTCAGGGAACTCTACGTCGTAGCAAATCAGGATACCGATCCGTCCGGCATCAGTTTCAAAGACTTTGACTTTATCGCCCCCGTCAATCACCCAGTCTCTGACTTCATGCGGAGTAATATGGATTTTATACTGCTCATCAATATCTCCGTCCCGGTGCAGCAGATAGGAGATGTTGTAGAGCTTGTCGTTTTTCAGACAGGGCATACTGCCTGCAATGATGTTGATGTTATAGGTGACAGCCAGTTGTGAAAACCGGTGTCGAATTTCATCCGAAAACTGACTGAGGAAACGAATGGCCTCGACAGAATCTTTGTCTCTAGCCAGTCCCATGAGCGGTGCATTAAAAAACTCCGGGAACAGGGCGAAATCCGATTGGTATTTCGACAGCGAAGACACAAAAAATTCAGCCTGATTCATCAGGTCGTCGACCGAAACGACCCGACGCATGTGCCACTGCACAATCCCCAGGCGGATCAGTGTTTTTTCCGTCTGATGCACGGAGATATCTTCTTCGTAGAAGATATTGTCCCACTCCAGCAACGTTGCATAGCCTCTGGACTTGGCATCTTCCGGAAGATAACGGTTCATCAGACGTTTGACATCAAAATCATTCGCCAGCTGAAAAGAGAGGATGGGATCGTGAATTTCCCGCCGTTTTACTTTCTCAATATATTCAGAAACGGGCATATCATCTGAATATTTGTGGTATCCGGGAATGCGGCCGCCCGCCAGAATTGCTTTCAGGTTATTGGCCCTGCACAGTTCTTTCCGGGCTTCATATAAACGACGTCCTAATCTCAGTCCCCGGTAATCCGGGTGCACAAACACATCCAGTCCGTATAAAGCATCACCATTGGGGTTGTGGCAGGCCACATCGTTGGCATCCACAATATCGAGGTACGTATGATTGAGTGAATAGCGGTTATAACTGACTTTGATTGTCAGGGCGGCGGCAATCAGCCTGCCTTTGTCTTCAATACAGATTTGCCCGTCAGGAAACTGTTTGATGAGTTGCTGAATGGTGGACTTGGGCCAGGCACCCCCGACATCCGGAAAGACCAGATCCATGAGTGTCGCCAGCTCTTTGTAGTCGGTGAGCTCTATCGGACGAAGGTTCAGTAATGTTGTATTATTCTCTTCCATAACTGATTGTTTTTCATTGTTGAAACCAATGCTATAAAGTATGGAACAATCATTGCGATTCGCCAGAAAACACATGATTGACACAATCTGAACAGAGTTTGATTGATCGACCTGGTTCATTCGATCAGACTTTTACTGATGACATAAGGCTTGGAGGAAATATGAAAGCCCGTATGATTCAACGTTACGCTTCTGTCGCTGCATTCTTCTTGTTCCTGGGATTGGCTCCGGTCTCAGTGAGTGCCGCTGAGCAAGAGAAAGAAAAAGCAACCACGTCTGCCGAAGAAATCAGCCAGGAAACCCAGCAATTGCTGTCGTCGCTGAAAGACTATTCGATTGAGCAGAAAGATGAAGCCATGAAGGCGACCAAAGACGGTCTGGACACGCTGGACGCGCATATTGAAGAGCTTCAGGCCAAAATTGATAAAGACTGGGACAACATGGATCAGGCGGCGCGGGAAAAAGCGCGCAACAGCCTGAAAGTGATGCAGGAACAGCGTGTGAAGCTTGCCGAATGGTATGGCAGCATGAAAAGCAGTTCTGCCGGGGCATGGGAACATGTCAAAGAAGGTTTTTCAGGCGCTTACGACAGCCTGAGTGAAGCCTGGCAGAAAGCCAGTGAAGAGTTCAGTGACGAAGAAGAGAAAGAGTAGTCTCGGCCCCTCCTACGTGAAAAATCGCCCCTGATTCCTGAACAATGAGCCAGGGGCGGCTTGCCTGAAAATCATTTCAACGGCTTGTTCTGAAAGCGGGCGGTACCTCCAGATACTGCACATGCTCAATGAACGCCTTCATTCTTGCCGACAGCATGGTCCGGTCCCGGTACATCATCCAAATCGACTTTGCTTCACCAGCCCAGTCCGGTAACAGGCGGGTCAGACCTGCCCGGGTTAACGCATCGGTTTCGAAGTAGTAAGCGGGCATCCAGGTGATGCCCAGACCTTCTGCTGCTGCGTCGCGGGCAACATGGATGTCGTTCACGGTCAGGGCTGTTTCTTCAAGCGGCAGGTTGAAGCGTTCACAGCTTTTGCCGTTTGTCATCAACCACGAGGGAGTATGACCGGCCGCGATCAGCTTATGGCTGCTTAATTGCCGAGGATGCAGAATGGGATCGTGCTGACTTAAATACATTTGCGACGCACAAAGCACAAAAGGGGTTTGCCACAGCTTCTTCGCAATCCATTCACTGTCTGCCAGTTCACCAGCCCTGAAGGCCACATCAAATTCTTTCATCACCAGATTTTCGAGCTCATTGCTGAGGACCAGTTCCAGCTGGACTTCAGGATAACGCTTCATAAAGTCGTAAAAACAGCGTTTGAGCCATTCCTGTGTCATGTTGACTGGCGCTGTGATGCGAATTTTACCGGTTAACCTTTGTTTCTGATGGTCTGTCTGAACCTGTGCCTGTTCCAGTTCATGGATCAGCGGCTGACAGAGCGAAAAATAAGTTTTGCCTTCTTTGGTCAGCGAAAAATAGTGCGCGCTGCGGTTCAGTAAGCGGCACTGGAGCTGAGTTTCAAGGTTTTTGATCCTGCGGCTGAGTGTTGCCAGCGGAATGCCTGTGATCTCGGCCGCCTGAGTCAGGCTCTGGCAGGCAGCGGCTTTGACGAACAGCCGCATGTCATCCAGGGAATAATTACTTCTCATATATGGGATTAAACTTCCGAATAATCACCATTAACTACCATATGTGAAATCGATAATCTACGCCAACCCTGAACTGATGTGGATAAATACAGATGCAATCTCAAACTTTTGCCTGGCTGATGGTGTTTTCAGCTGTCTTTCTGTGGGGCAGTAATTTTCATGCGATCACCGGGCTGAATCATTCCCCGACGCCGCTCAGTGCCGCCGCTTTTCGTTTTCTGCTGGCCGCGGCCATTCTTTTATTGTTGCGTGCCTTCCGGAAAAAGCCGGAGTCGGTTCTGACGTTCAATCAGCAGCTCAAACTCATTATTCTGGGAGGGATTGGCGTTTTCATTTTTAATTCAGCCATGTTTATTGGCCTGACGATGACGAGTGCGTTGAATGGCGCACTGATTATGGGGGCAACCCCGGCTGTCGGATTAATTCTGTCTCGGTTGGTTTTTGGCAGTCGTATCCGAAACTGGCAGTGGTTTGGATTACTCATTGGCTTTATCGGTGTGTATCTGGTTGTGACTAAGGGGCAGGTTCTGGGTGTCGTGTTATCCGCAGGGGATAGTTTCATTGCTATCTCATGTATGTCGGGCTGTTTATTTACCGTACTGGTGAAGCGATGGCTGCCGGAAGTTCCGGCGGGGCAACTGACACGATGGACGATCACCTCAGGCGCGCTGATGATAGGCGTATTTGCCTGGCTCAGAGAAGATGTGGTGTCACAGGTGATGCAGTTAAATATTCAGTCCGGCTTGTTGCTGGTGTATATGGCGGTGGCAGGGACGGTGATGGCTTACTACAGCTGGCTTCACGGGAATCTGTGTCTGGGGCCGGAGAAAACCACACTGGCGTTTAATCTGGTTCCTGTTTGTACTTTGCTGATTGGCATGGCACTGGGACAGTTCCCGGCCCCCGTGCAGGTGCTGGGCATGGTGACGGTGCTTGTCGGGATGTTGTTTACTTCACTGGTGCCGTTTATCCGTCAGAAGGGGCAGACGGCTTAAGTGAGAAAACGATAGTCAATCAAAGGGGACAGACCGCATTGCAAACGGCCTGTCCCCGAACTTTCCTCAGGAAACCCGGGCATCAGGCTCATTTGCCTGCTTCAACATGCCTGCGGTTTCAATAAATTCAATAATCGTTTCCAGCCCCTGTTTTTCTTTCAGATTGGTAAATACATAGGGCTTATTCGGACGCATCCGCTGTGTGTCTGCTTCCATGACTTCAAGCGATGCGCCGACATAAGGGGCAAGGTCAATTTTGTTGATCACCAGCAGATCTGAACGGGTGATCCCTGGACCGCCTTTTCTGGGAATTTTTTCACCCTCGGCCACATCAATGACGTAGATGGTCAGATCGGCCAGCTCCGGGCTGAAGGTAGCACTCAGGTTGTCACCGCCGCTTTCGACAAAAACCACGTCCAGATTTTTGTGTCTTTTGGCCAATTCTTCTACCGCGGCCAGATTCATCGAGGCATCTTCACGAATGGCTGTATGGGGGCAGCCGCCGGTCTCAACGCCTAGAATACGGTCGGCATCCAGCGCTTCAGCCCGGGTCAGGATTTTTGCATCTTCCTGGGTGTAAATGTCATTGGTGACGACCGCAATGTTGTAGATATCGCGAATCGCCTTACACAGGACCTCCAGCAGTGCGGTTTTACCTGAACCGACCGGACCGCCGATACCAATGCGCAAAGGTTGTTTGTAATCCATGTTCTCGTCTCCTCAGGAACGGAATAAGCGTGTGTATTGGGTTTCATGCTGACTGGAAGCAATCGCCTGTGCCGGTGCGAAGCTGCAGACGGCGTCATCCGGAATCAGGGCGGATCGGGCAACAGCATCGGTCAGCACCGTCGCGAGATCGAGCAACAGTTGCTGACCGGCAGTCTGGCCGAGCGGAATCAGTTTGACGCCTGCCATGGTGGTATTTTCCAGCCAGCTCCACAGATATCCCCGGCAGAGGGCGTCTATCTCAATGCCCCAGTGTGTGGCTGCCAGTGCAAAGCCGGAAAGCTGATTGTCTTCCACCAGTCCCGCATGCGTTGGCAACGGAATGTCCAGTTGTTGCAGCAGGGTGGCCGTTGCCTTTCCTCGCTGTTTTTCTTCCAGTCTCAGTTCTCTGGTTTCCCGGCTGGCATACAACCATTGATTCCAGCGGGCGACTTCCGGCAGGTCCTCCGATTTCCAGGCCCGATAAAGTCGCCTGAGCACGGGGAGTTCGAGTGTCACCAGACTTTGATTGAGTATGTCTTTCAGCCAGTCCCCCAGCGAGGTTTTGTCAGAGACCCAGCCGTGTTCAACTGCCCACTCCAGCCCTTGCGAATAAGTAAAAGCGCCAATCGGCAGGGAAGGGCTGATGAGCTGAAAAAGCCGGAACTCGGCCGTTGGATCGTGCATCTTCACGAAGCCAGTGCCAGCATCACGCCACTGAATGCCAGGACCGGGCTCAGCCAGCGTGCCGGGACTGCACGACCGATCAGGTGCCCGGTGATGAGCAGACCGGTGGCGCTGACCAGCATTCCCGGTGCGAAAGCCAATAACGCGGATGCCGGTGCTTCAACCCCATGCGCCCAGCCGTGCGCCAGTAACATCACCACCGAGAGGATTGCACCGACGGTTGCCAGATGGCTGCGTCCGGAAGCTTTGAATCCCAGTGCGGCGGCGGCCACAAACACTGACCCCAGAATCAGGCTCTCCATCCCGGTAAAAGCCCCGGTCAGGGCGCCGAATGACAGGCCAAGCAGAATACTCATCAGCGCGCTGACGATCAGGGAAAGCTGTTTCTTCAGTCCCGGCGTTTGAGCCGAAATGAAACCGACCCCGAGCAGCATGGCGAGATGATCCAATCCGGTGAGGGGATGTGTCACGCCCGCCATGAAAGAATCAACGATGGCGCCGGTTTCCTGACCGTGGCCGACATGGGCGAAAGCAGGGGCTGTCAGTAAGGCGCCAAGAGTAAAAATGACAAGACGGTGATGATTTGAAAGCTGGCTCATGTGAAGTTCCTTTTCTGATTTTGGTTGTGTTGAACAAGGTGCTGCGGGCAGCGCAATTTAGTGTTCGTGTTCAGGGTGGTGATGATGGCTGTGGCCACCGTGCTGGCCGCCATAAGCACCGGATTCCGGCTCAAACGGTGCCTGTTCTACCGTGACGGTGCCGCCAAGGCCATGAACCATGTCATCCAGCACATGATCATGCTGATACCGCAGCCAGCCCGGCTGGATTTGCAGCGGAACATGCCGGTTGCCCAGGTGATAACACAGGCGTGCCAGCAGGTGAGGGTCGGCGCAGTACACGGTCGAGACCGACTCCGGCGCTGCGAGGACAGTCACCGCAATCCCGTTGTCATTGGTAAGCAAATCACCGTCACGGAGAATGTAGCCGCGGGGCAGGAAGAGTCCGGCGTCTCGGCCATCATCCAGCGTGACTTTCAGACGGCTTTTAATCCGGGCATCTATCGGCAGACTCAGCGTCACATCAAAGTGGCTGTCCGGCCGTTCAGCAGCCGGGATGAAGCGGGTTAATTCAATCATGGTTGCATCCTGCAATGTTTATCAGAGGAAGAGGAGTCAGAATAAGAAATAGCGTTGTGCCATCGGTAATTCGGTGGCGGGTTCACACACCAGTAATTCGCCATCAGCGCGGACCTGATACGTCTGGGAATCGACCTCAATCTTCGGCAGCCAGTCGTTGAGTTTCATGTCTGCTTTACGGAGGGTGCGGCAGCCTTTGACCACGCCAATCTTGCTTTGCAGCCCCAGTGAATGTGCGACGCCTTCTTTATAGGCTTGCTGAGACAGGAACAGCATGGACGTCTGCTGGCTGGCTTTGCCGAAGCTGCCGAACATCGGGCGGTAATGTACGGGCTGAGGTGTCGGGATGGAGGCGTTGGGATCGCCCATTGGTGCGGCGGCAATCATTCCGCCTTTGAGAATGGCGCTTGGCTTGATGCCGAAAAATGCCGGTTTCCAGAGCACGAGATCCGCTAGCTTGCCGACTTCCACCGAGCCGACTTCATGGCTGATGCCATGCGTAATGGCTGGGTTGATGGTGTATTTGGCAATGTAGCGTTTCAGGCGAAAGTTATCATGCTGCGCGGGATCTTCTTTCAGGCTGCCGCGCTGGACTTTCATCTTATGGGCGGTCTGCCAGGTGCGGGTGATCACTTCGCCCACACGCCCCATAGCTTGTGAGTCGGAAGAAATCATCGAAAAGGCGCCCAGATCATGCAGGATATCTTCGGCTGCAATGGTTTCCCGGCGGATACGGGACTCCGCAAAGGCGACATCTTCCGCAATCGACGGATTGAGATGATGACACACCATCAGCATGTCGAGGTGCTCATCTACGGTGTTGATGGTGTAAGGCCGGGTCGGATTCGTTGAGGAAGGCAGCACGTTGGCAATCCCGGCCGCACGGATGATATCGGGCGCATGACCACCGCCGGCCCCTTCGGTGTGGTAGGTGTGAATGACACGATCGCCGATTGCAGCCAGCGTGGATTCCACAAAGCCGGACTCATTCAGGGTATCGGTATGAATCGCGACCTGCACATCGGTTTGTTCAGCCACGCTCAGACAGCAGTCGATGGATGCAGGTGTGGTGCCCCAGTCTTCGTGCAGTTTGAGACCGATTGCGCCTGCGGCGACTTGCTCGTGCAGTGCTTCCGGCAGACTGCCGTTTCCTTTGCCCAGCAGGCCAAAATTCATGGGAAAGCTGTCCAGAGATTCCAGCATCCGGTGGATGTTCCACGGACCCGGGGTACAGGTGGTCGCATTGGTGCCGGTTGCAGGGCCGGTTCCGCCGCCAATCATGGTCGTGATGCCGGACATCAGCGCTTCTTCAATTTGCTGGGGGCAGATGAAGTGAATATGCGCATCTATGCCCCCGGCCGTCAGGATCTGGCCTTCACCGGCAATGATTTCTGTGCCGGGGCCGATGATGATATCGACATTGGGCTGAATATCCGGGTTTCCGGCTTTGCCGATGGCCTGAATCCGGCCATGTTTGACGGCGATATCGGCTTTGACGATTCCCCAGTAGTCGAGAATCACGGCATTGGTGATCACCAGATCCGGAGTCTGCGAGGACGGGCGCTGGCTCTGGCCCATGCCGTCACGGATCACCTTACCCCCGCCAAATTTCACTTCATCACCGTAAACGGTGAAGTCTTTTTCGACTTCCAGCCACAGTTCAGTATCTGCGAGCCGCAGTTTGTCACCTGTTGTCGGGCCGAACATCTCCCCGTAAGCTTGTCGGGACATCCTTGCCATATTCAGTTCTCTCCCTGCGGTTTATTGGACACTTCAACGGACGTGGCAGTATCCAGCTCACCCATGACTTTGCCCTGAAAACCAAACACTTTGCGATGACCGGCAAAAGCAACCAGCTCTACAGTGCGGCGCTGACCCGGTTCAAAGCGTACAGCTGTTCCGGCGGCGATATTGAGACGAAATCCCCGGGCTGTTTCCCGATCAAACTGCAGGGATTCATTTGCTTCGTAAAAATGGTAGTGCGAGCCGATTTGTACCGGACGATCGCCGAGATTGGCGACGCTGATGGTGCAGGTTTCCCGCCCGGCATTGAGGGTGATTTCACCTGCTGCAGTCCGGAGTTCACCGGGGATCAGAGGTGTTGTCGTTGGGTGTCTGTCCTTCGTCATGATGGTGCCTGTCCTGAAAATAGTCCTGAGAAAATGTGGCTTAAACAATCGGCTCGTGAACGGTGACCAGCTTGGTGCCGTCCGGAAACGTGGCTTCGACCTGCACGTCGTGGATCATGGCGGCGACACCGTCCATGACATCGTCCTGGGTCAGAATGGTGCGTCCGTAATCCATCAGTTCGGCCACGGTTTGGCCTTCACGGGCGCCTTCCAGGATGGCGGCACTGATGAGTGCAACTGCTTCAGGGTAATTCAGCTTCAGCCCTTTGGCTTTACGGCGTTCTGCCAGCAGTCCCGCAGTGAATATCAGTAACTTATCTTTTTCTCTGGGTGTCAGTTCCATTCGATGTCCTTGATTCCATTAAGTGGCCCAGATTCGGGGCGGCAGCGGCCAGGTGCCATACCAGTGCGCACGGGTGTGCTGCCAGATCCGGGTGAACAGTTGGAACAGCGGCTCTGTGCCCTGCGCCAGTGCACGGACGGCGATCAGGCCGTCGATTTCCGTCACGCCTGCGATGGTATTGCTTTGATTCCCGGCCAGTTTCTGTTGATTTAGCAAATCCTGTACCACGGTGAGCAAACCTTCGGTATCTCCGGCTATCAGCAAGGTGGCATTCATGGCGAAATCCCGCAGACTGGCGGCTCTGGCAGGATCGGCGCTTTGTGTCTCGAGGTTCATTCCTTCTGCAAGCATTAAGGTTTCACCAAGAAAAACCCGGCAATTTCCAAAGACATGCCCCACATTGAAGCACTCATTCAGTGCAGGCCGCCCAAAACAGTGCATCTCCCAGCCGATAAAGCGTCCGCCCGGTGCAATGTGAATATCGGTGCTGAATCTGACCTGTGCTCCGGGAAAATGAATGTTTTCCTGCGGCAGCCATTCCAGCACGGCGTCCGGCGCGACACGGAGTACCTGACGCTGGCGGGCATACGCTCCGGCTGAGCGGTAAAATTTGGTTGCACCAGGGGTGGTCACCAGCGCGTGCGCCCGTTCGCTGACCTGAGCCTGGATGGTGAGCTGATCACCGCCCACGACGCCGCCCGGTGGGTGAAGCAGATAGGTATGGCAAACCGGGCCTTCGGGATAGAGGGGGCGATGCACCGCAAGCGGCCCTTTCTGACTGCGTTCCCTGAGGACGGTCTTATCGCCTCGATCTGCAAAGCCGAGGCGGATCTCTGCCTGCCAGCCCGATTGGTTTTCTGACAATATTGCTGTCCTCGTCAGATTGGCCTCCGAAAGGTGAGTGCTGGCGGTCATACGGTGAGGTACTCCTTGATCTGTGTGTCACTCAGGCTGTCCATCGCGCCGCTGGCGACGTTTCGTCCGCGATCGAGCAGGCAGAAGCGGTCGGCGGTTTTGCGCGCAAAGGGGAGTTTCTGTTCAACTAATAGCACAGTCAGACCCAACTCGTGGTTCAGCTTGCGAATAATGTCGCCTATCTCCTGAACAATATTGGGCTGGATGCCTTCTGTGGGTTCATCCAGCAGCAGGAGTTTCGGATCGAGCACCAGCGCACGGGCGATCGCCAGCTGTTGCTGCTGGCCGCCGGACAGGTCACCGCCCCGGCGATGCCGCATCTCTTTCAGGACCGGGAATAGATCGTTAATAAAGTCCGGAATCTTCCGGTCTCCGCGGGGCCGGACAGGCAGGCCGATTTGCAGGTTTTCTTCCACTGTCAGCAGGGGAAAGATTTGTCGTCCCTGCGGGACATAGCCGATACCCAGCCTGGGACGAGCCTCAACAGGCAGGGGCAGCAGTGCTTTTCCGTGGAAGGTGATCTGTCCGCTCTGGATTTTGTTCAGCCCCATAATGCATTGCAGCAGGGTGGTCTTTCCCACGCCATTGCGACCCATCAGGACCGTGCACTGACCTTCAGGAACAGACAGATTCAGATCCCACAGGGTATGACTTTCGCCATAAAATTGATTTAAGCGGTGTATCTCTAACATCATGCTTCCTTTTGATTCGTCCGGTCACTGGCCCAAATACACTTCACGGACCTTGTTGTTGTTCTGAATCTCGGTCATGTTGCCCTCTGCCAGGACATGCCCCTGATGCAGAACGGTGACTGTGCTGGCGATGGAACGAACGAAGTCCATGTCATGTTCTACGACGATCACAGCGTGCTGACCTGCCAGCGCTGTCAGCAGTTCTGCCGTGCGGTCCATTTCCTGATGCGTCATGCCCGCCACGGGTTCATCAATCAGCAGCAGTCTGGGTTGCTGCATCAGCAGCATGCCAATTTCCAGCCATTGCTTCTGACCGTGAGAAAGATTGCCGGAGATTTGCTGGTGGTGATCCGCCAGAGCTGTCAGTGTCAGCACCTGTTCAATCCGGTCACACTGCTCACCGGACAGACGCGCTCTGAAGGTTTGCCAGACGCTTCGGGGGCCAGCCATCGCCAGTTCCAGATTGGTCCGGACAGACAGGCACTCGAAGACTGTCGGTTTCTGAAATTTGCGTCCGACACCAGCCGAAGCGATGGCCGCTTCATCCATGTTGAGCAGGTTGAGATTGGAACCCAGCCAGACTTGTCCGGTATCAGGGCGGGTTTTCCCTGTGATGATGTCCATCATGGTGGTTTTACCGGCCCCGTTTGGGCCGATGATGCAGCGCAGTTCACCTTCTTTGATGTACAGGTTGAGATCGTCAATTGCTTTGAAACCGTCAAAGGTGACTGAGACGCCTTCGACGTACAACAGCATATTGTGGCGGGTCTGAATGGCCGGATGCTGTTGCGGCTTCAGAAAGCCGAACACTTCATCACGACGGAGGAAAGGCTGAAGCGGATTGTGTGCCAGCAGCCTGTCCAGACGGGAGGTCTCGGTGCCAGGGATGGTGGACATTGTCATGCAGAAACCTCCCGGCGTTGCAGCAGACCGGCCAGCCCTTTGGGCAGGAAAATGGTGGCGAGTACAAACAGGCTGCCAAGGGCAAACAGCCAGACCTCAGGGAACTCGACCGTGAACCAGCTTTTGGCATAGTTGATCAGCAGTGCCCCCGCAACGGCACCATACAGTGTGGCGCGTCCGCCCACGGCAACCCAGACGATGATTTCGATTGAATTCAGCGGTGCAAACTCGCCCGGATTGATAATGCCCGCCTGCGGGACATACAGTGCTCCGGCAATGCCAGCCAGCGCGGCCGAGATCACAAACACCGCCAGTTTGGCATGTTCGACCGGGTAGCCCAGAAAACGGGCCCGGGATTCAGCGTCCCGCACGGCGATGATCAGGCTGCCAAGTCGGCTGGTGATGATAGCGCGACAGAGCAGATAACTCAGGCTCAATGTGAGCACGGACGCAACAAACAGCGCTATCCGGGTTGCGTCGGCCTGTAAATCAAAGCCGAGTAAGTCTTTGAAGTCCGTCAGGCCATTGTTGCCGCCAAAGCCCATTTCATTGCGGAAGAAGGCCAGCATCAGAGCAAACGTTAGGGCCTGTGTCATGATCGACAGATAAACCCCTGAGACCCGCGAGCGAAACGCCAGCCAGCCGAAAACATAGGCCAGCAGGCCGGGTACCAGAACAATCATCAGACAGGTGAAGCCGAAATGATCGAATCCGTGCCAGAACCAGGGCAGTTCATGCCAGTTGAGAAAGACCATGAAATCAGGCAACTCTGGGTTGCCATACACACCGCGATCGCCAATCTGACGCATCAGGTACATGCCCATGGCGTAGCCGCCCAGTGCAAAGAAAGCACCGTGTCCCAGGCTGAGGATCCCCAGATAACCCCAGATGAGATCGACCGCCAGCGCGAGCAGCGCATAGCAAAGATATTTCCCGAGCAGGGAAACCGTGTAGGTTTCCAGATGAAGCGGATGCCCCTGAGGCACCAGCAGATTGAGGACAGGCACGACCATGACGGCAGCCAGCAAGAGGCTCAGAAGCACCTGCCCGCCACGATCCTGCCGGAGGATTGAAGTCAGCATTATGAATCCTTTTGTTAACTCTCGACAGCGCGTCCCCGTTGCGGAAAGAGGCCGCGCGGACGTTTCTGGATGAAGAGAATGATGAAAATCAGCACCAGTATTTTGGCCAGTACGGCACCGGCCCAGGGCTCAAGGACTTTGTTGAAGATCCCAAGGCTCAGCCCGGCCACCAGGGTGCCCCAAAGGTTCCCCACGCCGCCAAAGACCACCACCATGAAGGAATCAATGATGTAGCTCTGGCCCATGTTCGGTCCCACGTTGGTGAGCTGAGACAGCGCGACGCCGGCAATACCGGCGATACCGGCGCCTAAGCCGAAGGTCATGGCGTCGACCCGTTCAGAGCGAACGCCCATTGCCCGCGCCATGGCACGGTTTTGCGAAACGGCCCGGACCTGTAAACCCAGCGCAGTTTTTTTCAGCACGAGCAGGAGGAGGGTAAAAATCAGAAGGCTGAACCCGATGATGATCAGGCGGTTCCAGGTCAGGCTGAGCATGGGCGTGATTTCCAGCATGCCTTGCATGAAATCAGGCGTTGCGACAGAACGGTTCAGCGGTGAAAAAATACTGCGGACCGCTTGCTGTAAGATCAGGCTGATCCCGAATGTTGCGAGCAGGGTTTCCAGCGGCCGTCCATACAGGAAACGGATCACACTCCGTTCAATCGCGACGCCGACCAGTCCGGAGACCATGAAAGCAGCCGGAATCGCCAGCACGAGTGCAGTACCGGGCTGCGATGGCATCAGCTGCTGCATCACATAGGTGGTATAAGCCCCCAGCATGATCAGCTCGCCGTGCGCCATGTTGATCACGCTCATGACGCCAAAGGTGATTGCCAGCCCGATCCCGGCCAGCACAAGGACCGATCCCAGACTCAGCCCGAAATACAGGGTTTCGATGCTGCTGTACAATCGCTGGCGCTGCTCATAGTCGCTTAGTGCCTGCCTGATTTGCTGACGGATGTCGGGATCATCTGTTGTCGGCATGGCCTGCTGTAAACTGAGCTGAGCCGCCGGATGTCCCGCATCGTTCAGGACTTGGATCAGCGTCAGAATCTGTGATTTGTTTTCGGCAGTCACCGGCGTCTGAATATGCTGATGAAACTCACCGATAGCAATGGCCGTCTCTAAGGCACTGTGATTTGCCGGGTCCGTTTCTGTCTCAAGCTGATGCTGCAGGGCTGCAATCAGATCAGGCTCCGTTTTTCCGGTCAGTGCTTTCACCGCCTTCAGGCGGACAGACGGATCCGCTGCGCTGATGTCCAGCGTCGACAGCCGTCTTTGAATCAGGGTTCGCAGGCTGTTGTTGATCGTGACTTTTTTGTAATCCCGTTTGTTTGCTGAGTGCCGAGGCACGGACCCTTCAGAGTTTAAGGTCAGAATGGCGTCACCCTGAAGTAACACTAAAGTGCCTGTCCCTTTCTGATAGGCGAGCTCCCGGTCCAGCAGTCCTTGCAGAATCGGTTTGGTTTGCGGGTGATGTGCGGATATCAGCCATTCAATGGCTGTCGCTTTCTGCGCAAAGTTACGCTGCGCAAAACTGCGTTCAACATCCTCAAAGCTGTTCACCTCACTGGCGTGTGCTGAGGCGAACAGGCAGAGCAGGCACAACAGGGTGAAACATTTCTGAAAGCATGTCCGCAGAGTCAGTTGTCGCCTGTGCTGTTGCTGTCTGATCATCATTGTCGTCCGTAGGAGGGAAAAGTTACTGCTGGTCCTGAGATCAGAACCAGCAGGGGATATCAGGCCGGTTTATTCTTTGCTGCCTGCACATTTACCCGTCACGACATTGAAGCTGCCGCACGACATCGGTTTTTCCCAACTGGCGAACAGATCTTTGGATCCCGGCAGAAAATCTGACCAGGCGTCTCCGGCGACCACGTCTTTGGTTTCCCACACGGTCACAAACTGGCCGTCATCCTGAATTTCGCCAATCAGGACAGGTTTGGTGATGTGGTGGTTTGGCATCATGGTCGCGTAGCCGCCGGTCAGGTTGGGGACCGTCACCCCGATGATGGCATCCTGAACGGCATCAGCATCTGTGGTACCTGCTTTTTCGACGGCTTTGACCCACATGTTGAATCCCAGATAATGGGCTTCCATCGGATCGTTTGTGACGCGTTTGTCATCTTTGATGAATTTGTGCCACTGTTCAACGAAGTGATGATTCTGCTCGGTGTCGACGCTCATGAAGTAATTCCAAGCGGCCAGGTGACCGACCAGCGCTGAAGTATCCATCCCGGACAGTTCTTCTTCACCGACGGAGAAAGCGACGACAGGAATCTCTGAAGCTTTCACGCCCTGAGCCGCCAGCTCTTTATAAAACGGCACGTTCGCATCACCGTTGATCGTTGAAACGACCGCGGTTTTCTTTCCAGCCCCGCCGAATTTCTTGATGTCAGAAACAATGGACTGCCAGTCGGAATAGCCGAACGGGGTGTAGTTCACCATGATGTCAGTATCGGCGACCCCTTTGCTTTTGAGATAAGCCGTCAGAATTTTATTGGTTGTGCGCGGGTAGACGTAATCGGTCCCTGCCAGCACCCAGCGTTTGACGCCCATGTCATTCATCAGATAATCGACGGCAGGAATTGCCTGTTGGTTCGGGGCAGCACCGGTATAAAACACATTTTTCGACGACTCTTCCCCTTCGTACTGCACCGGGTAAAACAGCAGGCTGTCGAGTTCTTCAAATACGGGCAGGACAGATTTACGGGAAACTGACGTCCAGCAGCCAAACACGACATCCACCTTGTCTTTTTCAATCAGTTCTCTTGCTTTTTCTGCAAATAACGGCCAGTTCGACGCAGGATCGACGACAACAGGCTCCAGCTTTTTACCCAGGATGCCTCCTTTTTTGTTTTGCTCGTCGATCAGCATCAGCATGGTGTCTTTTAAGGTGGTTTCGCTGATTGCCATGGTGCCGGAGAGGGAGTGGAGAATGCCGATTTTAATCGTCTCGGCAGCTAACGCGTTGAATGAAAACATCATTGTGGCTGCGAGGGCCGCCCATTTCAGTGTCACTGCTTTTTGGACCATGAGGTTGCTCCTTATTGTGTTGTTTGTTTTCACAGAAGCAAGGGGCAGGCCAGATGTAAGGTGTGGTTAGATTTTAAATTTATTGATTGAAAAACAATGTGTTATGCGGTCGTTCTTTCATGAAGGTGCAGAGAAAACCTGAGTGACGTTCATTTTTAGTGCAGGATGGGTGAAATGCGCGCTGATTTGGTGAGGTCGATCCGAGAAAGCGGGACAGACACTTCAGTGGCATGTCTGCCCCCGTGAGGCGGTTGTACCGGTCAGACGGTGACGACGCGCTTCACTCCGGTAACGGAATAAACTCCGTTTCATCACCGGGCACCAGGGGAAAACCTTGATGATGCCAGTCTTCTTTGGCCTGTTCAATGCGTTCTTTCCGGCTGGAGACGAAGTTCCATTCGATGAATCGCGGGCCGATATTTTCACCGCCGATGATGGCGATCCGGGAGGGTTCGGTTGCCTCGATTTCAACGCCTTCCTGAGGTGAAAGGATGGCCATGCAGTGTTCGGGTAAATCGGTGTCTTTGGCTTTTAAGTGGCCTTGTGCAACATAGACGGCACGTTCATCGGCCATGGGGAGCGTCAGGCGCTGGCCGGGCTCGAGTGCTGCCTCAACATACAGGGTTTCTGCAAAAGTTTTGACCGGGGAAGTGACGCCGAATGCCGTCCCCATCATGACTCGAACCGGGACGCCGTGAACGTTCAGGGCAGGAATGTTGTCGTCTGGGTAATGATAAAACGCAGGTTCACATTCTTCGGCTTCAACGGGCAGTGCCAGCCAGAGCTGGAGACCATGCTGGTTATGGTCGACCGAGGTGACTTCATACCGTTCCCGCTCGGAATGCACAATGCCTCGACCGCACACCATGAGGTTGATATCGCCGGGTTTGATGGGTTGTAGGTTGCCCAGAGAGTCCCGATGGAGTATTTCGCCTTCAAACAGATAAGTAACGGTGGCGATGCCAATGTGTGGGTGAGGGCGCACGTTAATGCCTTCGCCCGCAGGGAAGTGTGCCGGGCCCATATGATCGAAGAAGATCCAGGGGCCGACCATTTTTTGTCTGGCGGTTGGCAGCAGGCGACGGACTGAAAATCCGCCCAAATCTTTATCTTTGGGGGTCAGAACAAGCTGAATGGCGCCGCAGGCATCTATGGCGTCACAAGGTTGTTCCACGTCTTTCAATGCATTACTCATGAGCTTCTTCCATGTAACGGTTTGTCATTAAGTATGGAAGAACACAAGAATTTCGCGAGGGATACAAATCAGGCGCCAGTGATGGCGCCTCTTGTCACTTTTGTATTTTATCGGCTGGAAGGGATCAGGCGGCGTACAGTGAATGGTTTTCCACCTTGTTCAGAAATGTTGATGGCTAAAGTGTGCGCGTGTTCGCGATGCGCGTAGACGAATACACGACCGTCAGCTTTCGTTTTGTAGGCTGATTTCTGACTTGGAACTGTCACATCAATATTAGCCTGTGGGACACCATTTTTCTCAACGAAAACCCAGGCACCACCTCG
This sequence comes from Photobacterium sp. R1, assembly GCF_054600795.1. Taxonomy (NCBI): domain Bacteria; kingdom Pseudomonadati; phylum Pseudomonadota; class Gammaproteobacteria; order Vibrionales; family Vibrionaceae; genus Photobacterium; species Photobacterium sp. R1. The sequence goes on along the minus strand of NZ_BAAHZP010000002.1, from coordinate 373,644 downwards.
CATTGGTGTGACTTCAACAGATAAGGTGTTCGTTAAATCTGCAAAGGCTGAAGCGGAAAATGTGAACGTACCAGCTAGTAGTGCAGCGATGAATGTTTTCATGATTCTAACTCCTTCAGGGAAAATTTTTTGTTCTCGAAAAGCATGTAGAGATATTAATCGTGATCTGAGTCACTATCTATAGCGATTTGTTGCTCATGTCATTCTAAAAAACTGAACAACTGAATTTCAGGTTTTTGTATGCATCTCTGAACGTAAGCTTCTGATATGATTCCGGTCGCGATAGATATCGAAAGGACAGGTAGAAGGACAGGTAAATGATGGATATCAGGGAAGATCATCAGATCGGATTAAGAAAAGCGGGTGAGCAGGATATGCCGTTCTTGCTATTACTGCGTGAACTGACGATGACACGGTACCTTGAGAAAGCGGGAGAACCGACGGATCAAGCGTCTTTTCTCAGTCGTATTCAATATCAATTCGATGCGGCTCAGATCATTGAAGTGAATGGTCAGGATGCCGGGTTGTTTAAGGCGTTTCATCAGCCGGAGCAACGACAGTGGTATCTGAGCCAGATTCAGATTCATCCTCAATTTCAGAATCTCAGTATCGGCAAAAAGCTGATTGGTGATTTGATCACGCGGGCCTTTGCAAATCATGAGTCTGTGGCGCTCAGTGTCCTGAAAGGCAATCCGGCGAAGCGGTTGTATGAAAAACTTGGTTTTCGTTGTATCAGCGAGTCTGAAACGGAGTTCAACATGGTGTGTCAGCCGGAGCGTCAGGGAGATCACGCGTGAAGATTCAAGCAGTGACACGTGAGCAGGCCCCTGAATTACTGCCAATTTTTCAGGAACTGGAGACGTATTATTTTGGTGATGCAGCGGCATCCCGCAATGACATTGAAGCTTATCTGTCAGGCTCCCTGTTTGCACCGCATTCTGGTGTCAGGGTGATTGCGGCATATATGCAGGGAAACGTGGTCGGTTTTGCCACTTACTCCATTTTGTATCCGGCCCCAAAGCTTTCGGGCCAGATGTTTATGAAAGATCTTTTTGTGTCGGCCAGTGCCAGAGGCCAGAAAGTAGGGCAGGCGCTGATGTGGTATTTAGCCCGGGAGGCACTGGAGAAAGGATGTCGTCGGCTGGACTGGACAGCAGAAACTACGAATCCATCTGCTGGGCAGTTTTACCGGGCCATTGGTGCGTCGCTGATTCAGGAAAAAGAATATTATCGGTTTGCTGAAGATGCGCTTGAGGCATTTGCATCAGGCCGTGAATCTGAACGTATTGTTCATCAAGCTGATCAATCAGTTGTTCATCAGGGAAGTGAAGCCAAATGAAGATAATCCGCAGCCATGAATTTCAGGCCGACAGGGCATGGGGAGCGATGGACATCGCCAATATGAATGGGATCACGACCCGGTTGCATTGGACGGATCAGCCCTACAAATGGCACGTCAATGACGGTGAAGAAGTGTTCGTCGTGCTCGATGGACAGGTCGAGATGTATTACAGGGAGCACGGCGCAGAGCAGTCGGTTTTGCTGAACGTGGGTGACATTTTCTATGCCTCTGTGGGTACCGAGCACGTTGCACACCCGCTAGGGGAGGCGCGGGTTCTGGTCATTGAAACTGCTGGCAGCGTTTAATGGAAGAATGAAAAAGGCGCCGCAGGTCAGGGGAGTGACCGTGCGGCGCCCAAGTGAAAGCACGAAGATTTTACGGCTTTAGTTCAGGGTGTCAGAACGCGCTTGCCGCACTTGCATAAACCTCAACATTCGCCGTTTCGCCTTCATTGCTCAGCATCAGATGGACATAACCTGCCTGTTCTGCGGTGATTTCAATGAATTCACGGTTTCCGGTGTAAGTTGATGCAACGTCGTACTTCTCTGCGGTAGGCCAGTGAGCGCTGGCCGCGTATAAGTTCACATTGCTGTTGGATGCATCTGTGCCAGTTGCTTCCTGAGTCGGGTTGACCCAGACCCGCAGTGTCTGGCCGGCTTGTGGCACATAAAATGCCAGATAGCGCTGTTCGGAAACACGGACAGCCTGTGGTTTGTCCGCTTCAAGAACGATGGGTGTTAAATCATCCGCAGGTTTGGAATCGTGATGATCATCGCCCTGATCCGGTGCCGCAATGTCTGCTGCAGCCTTCAGCATGACAGAACGGAATGCTTCACGACCCGTCACACTCAGGTAATAGCGTCCGGGTTTGATGTAGCCGTTGGCTTCCGGCGTAAACGCCAGTGTTTCGTTGCTGCCACGTTGAAAATCGGTGAAGTCGAAATCATAGTAATGGGCGATTCGGCCATTACTGGCGTAGAGGTCGGCATCGCCATCGCCTGTGATTGACAGTGTGAATTCACGGGTATTAGCCGGAATGTCGACATAGTACAAGTGTTCGCTGTAGGCTTCGCCAGCCAGTGTCACCGGTTGATCGAAGGTCAGTGATGTGACTTCATCCGGGTTTGGCTGAGGGTCTGGCGTCGGCTCGCCCGGCTCATTCCCGGTGGATTCAACGGTCAGCAGCCAGTCCCGGAATTCTGCTGAATAAGCACTTCCCAGTCTTTTCGCTGTGTCTGTCCATTGTGAATACTGACCTTGCCGTCCATAGGACAAGAGGGTATTCACTTCATCCGGGTGGTTCTCCATCAGAAACCGTACGGCCAGATAACCCCAGCGATAAATGCGGTTCAGATCATGATCATAGGTGGTTGCCAGCACTTCAGACAGGGTGTAGGTCTGCTCGCGGGCCAGTTCAACCGCTGCGGTATAGCCTTGTTTATAATGCATATACTCGGCAAAACCTTCCAGCCACCAGACGGTGTGTCCCGGACTCAGTACGTCGTTAAAATCGCCGTACAGATTGAAGCGGCCATCCAGATAATGCACGTATTCGTGCTCCAGATTCAAAATACTGTAGCCTTCTGCATATTCATTGCGATAGGCCACGAAGCGCGCCTGATTATCCGGGTTTGCCGGATTTCCTTCCAGATACTGACCGCCATTATTGGTGCTATTACCGAACAGGAAGTTAGAGAAACTGACATAGTCGGCATTGTTATCGAAAACCACCACTTCAACGCGGTTGTTGAGATCATCCGCAACGGGCTGGTCACCGCTGTTAACTACCTGATGAAAATCAGCTTCTTTGCCGGAAAGCACGTCACACACGTCAGCCGCCTGCGCCTGAGTCATCTTCTGAGCGCGGACAATCGCCGGGCCGTTACACTCATAACGGAATGGCATGACACGTGCTTCGAGCTGAGCTTTGGCATTTTTCAGTCCCAGTGCTTCTGCTTTATCGGGCGCAAAATAATTGATCATTTCTGCAATCCCGACCCACATTTTGTCGCTCTTGCCGCCTAACGGATAGCGTTCCAGCAGGGACTCCAGAATGGAAAGTACTTGTTTGCGGGTCGATTCGTGCGGTGTCACCAGTAACCGGCCCATTTCACGTGCCGTGTTGCTCACGATGAAATCGGCATCGGTGCCCAGCGCCCATTCGTTATCCAGAATAAACTGGTGCAGTTGTTCCAGATATTCAGGGTGCTTTGCCAGATCGTCATAAAACGGGTCGAGGCTGATATGACCGCTCATGGCGCGGAACAGGTTGTTGAGCGCATCGACAAATTGCAGATCCTTCGCGGTTTCTGCGTTGAAGTGATTGAGCAGCTGTAACTGACTGGCCATGGTCAGCGGTAACTGACGGATATTATCGACCATGATGGTCATACTTTTCAGTGCAGCGACCTGCTCGCGGCCGCTTTGCGTGGCGCCGGGGGAGGTGAGAAATGCATTGATTGTATTTGCCAGAGCGACATCAAGCGCATCGGAAAAATCACCATACTGCGCTTTGTGTGCGTAGCGGACGTAGTAGGCCGCACGAACGAATTCACCCAGATTTTCAATGACAACGGCCTGCTGCTTTTCCCCCTGGTATTGGTTGATGTGCAGCATCAGTTGTTGCTGGATTTGGTGAATGCTGTTTTCGCTGAAAAGCGAATTCAGCGTTTCTGCCGGTGCAGAAAACCAGGCGTTTCGGCAATCGATATCAGCTTTCTCGATCTCAGTGACAGGGGAAGGTGAAGTAGAAAGTGCATCGATTTCACAAAACGGTGCAGCCGCCACGGTATTCGAGTACAAACCCGCAGCAATTAACAGCGTCAGCGCAGATCGCTGAAAACCGGAGTGAATGTGTTTCATTAGATAACCCTTTGATTTTGATGGAACAGGAAATGGCGTTATACCAATCAGATATCAGAATGCATTGGGTTGAATATGAAATTCAGAGGTCAGTTCACAAATAAACAAAAGCGTATATAAGTAATGAAAGAAAGTAGCCCGATATTTCACCGGGCTATTGTGGCAATAGATCATTATAATTCGTCGATGACGTGCAACATTCGGTATTCATCAAAGGCAAACTGATCCGTCATGCCGCTGATATAGTCCTGAATTAACCGAATGCGGAAATACAGTTCCCAGCATTGAGGGTCACATGCCAGGGGGAGATTTTCCAGGTTCTCTTGCCTTAGAGCAGCCTGATAGGCGCGGATATGTTTATTGGGTAATTTCTTGTAGAGGTGGTGCTGGTAAGCGGTTACATCGGGTTTATCTGCGCCCTCGACCAGTTGCTGAAATTGCCCGGCACTGAGTGTCAGTAGTTCATGATATGTGTCCAGCAGACCGGTGAGGATTTTATAGCCCTGCAATTCCCGGGATTCGACTTCTTTGGTGCCAAAAGCATGTTTGACGGCGATATTTTTTAAGGTTTTAACTAAAGCATGATTTGTTGAACGATCTTCGATGAGATGTGCGTTGTAGCGGCCATCAAAGACGGCCTCAATATGATCGATAAAATTATTCGCGGCATGTTCTGGCAGGCGTTTGCTCAGTTCAACCCGCATGAAAATGAAAAACTGGCTGTCACCGCAAATGCTGGCTCGTCTTGCGCTGTTTTGAGCAATGCCGACGATGGTTTCCATTTCTTTCAGACCCTGACCATCAATGTCAAAATCCCGGGCGATGGTTTGATATTCTTCGACTAGTAACTGACTGAGTTTTTGAATATCCAGAATTCCTTTTTCGACGGCATCTTCGAGATCTGCGAGTCCGTAAGAAATATCATCTGCTGCTTCCATGATGTAAGCAAAAGGTGAACGGCAACCGTCTGTAATACGAAGCGAAGTTTTTAAGTCTTCAATAAACTGATATTCGCTTAAGTAATATCCGACTTTTTTCTTTAAATAGCTCAGGTCATTGCTTTTTTCGGGTTTTGGCTGATCGCCCCGGCGGGTGTATTTCATGATCCCGGAAACCTGAGAATAAGTCAGGTTTAATCCCAGTAAAGTGTGAACCAGCCGGATCGCTTGCGCGTTGCCTTCGAAGTTTTGTAAATCAAGCTGTAATGCATCAGGTAAATGAATCCCGGCTGATTGACCGATAGCTTTAAGATTTTTCCTGAACCAGTCATTGATCGCAGCTTCGCCAAAGTGACCAAATGGCGGATTTCCAATGTCGTGCATCAGGCAGGACATTTCGACAATCGATTCCATTTGTCTTTCAAGCTCATTCAGACCGTATTGATTGATGAGTTCGCGTTTTTTCAAAGTTTCAAAAATTTTCTGGGTGATGTGACGGCCCACTTGCTGAACTTCGAGAGAATGGGTCAGACGGCTTCGGACCGCAGCGTTTCTTTCCAATGGGAAGACCTGGGTTTTTTGCTGTAACCGTCTGACGGCAGCCGAGTTGAGAATACGTCCCCGATCGCTTTCAAAAACTCTCAGTTCAGGGCTTCCGTCGCCTTCACGATAAGGTCGTAAGCCATGTTTTGTACCATCCGTCTTGTAAACCCGGTTGAACCGTATTTTTACTTCAAAATTGACCGCCATATCCATTCTCCCAACATTCAAACGGATTCAATTTACTCGATCGGGCGTCCGTGAAGGAGGAGCTTAATTAAAAATGCGAGATCAATAACAGATGGAAATGCTCAGGCGGGATCTTTCTCATGTGAAATAAGCTGTTGTTTCATTATGAGAAGCCGTATTTATCTGTCATCAATATTTTGGTAATTGATTCATTTGTTTTTTACATAGTATTTATTGATGCCAATCACGCAATGAATCTTTGTATGATGCACGTTAAGCAGATAAATCTTTGTGTCTTGCAGACAAGACTATATTCAACAAAAAACAGTAGAAGTATTCCTGACGGAAATACTCATCGTTGTTCAGTGTCAATTGTGATTTGAATGAAAAGTTTATTGGCTTTGCATTCGCAGACAGGGAACCGTCATGCGTGAAGCTGCGGGTTGTCGTTGAATCTCAGACACATTTTCAGTTGGGCAAGGTTGAACAATATGGATACATTTCATCGCACAGGCGCGGGTCTGTTGTTTTACGTCGTTGGCGTGATGGCGCTGATGATTCTTTTATTTCTTCTGTTCGAACAGGATGTCCAGTCTTTCGTTACCTCTACCATCACTTTCCTGTCTGAAAAAGCCCCTGCCGGTTTCTGGCTGATCTCACTGTTCATCATTGTGTTACTGACGTTTGATATCGTCTTACCGATTCCGTCCAGTCTGGTGGCTATGTTTGCAATCGCCTCACTGGGTCCGTTGTGGGGGGCATTGAATATCAGTATTGGATTAATCCTGAGTTGCTGTATTGGTTACTGGCTGGGTATTCGCTCAGACCGCTTGCTGGGTGCCCGCTGGCTCAGTCACCGGGAACGCCAGAAAGCCCGTCGTCTGGCAGGTCAGTTAGGCGGCAGTACGCTGGTGGTGATGCGCGGTGTTCCTGTGCTGGCAGAAACCTCGGTGATCGCTGCCGGTATGATTCAGTATCCCTTCGGCAAATTCCTGCTCATGACGTCTCTGGCCAATATCGGGCTGGCCACGGCATATGCCTATGTCGGCACCTATGCCAGCGTTCAGGATCCATTTTTGCTGGTGGTGGCCGGAAGTATTGCGGTGCCGGCGCTGGGATGGATGCTGAAATGGATCTGGCAACAGCTGGCTGACTCAGCGTCAGTTTCTGATGCTGAATCAGATGCTGCGTCGGGGGAGATTCAGACGATTAAAGCGGCATTTAGTGTTCAGCATCAATACCCTGTGTGTTTTACCCGGCATGTATTCGCCCGGAATAATTCAGATTTGCTCACGATATTGTTGCGATCACGGATGAATTCAGGCGAGGACGTCCTGTCACTGGGTTGTGTTTTGATTGTGGATCAGGGGGTTATTGATGGAAATCCTGAAGTACTGGATGAGGCTACACAGTATTTCTCTCAGCATCAGCAATATATCCACTTGATGGCTGAGCCCTTCGTCGTTCAGGGTGGAGAAGCCATCAAGCAGCCGGAACAGCTCGATATCCTTTACCGTTACCTGCAGCGGCATCAAGTCGATCGCCACAATATGGTGATCGCGATGGGCGGCGGTGCCTTGCTGGATGCCGTCGGATATGTCTGTGCAACCTTCCATCGCGGGATCAAATTGCTGCGGATGCCCAGTACGGTCCTGGCGCAAAATGACGCTGGGGTCGGGGTGAAAAACGGTATCAATGCCTATGGCAGTAAAAACCTGATTGGCACCTTTTGCCCGCCTTTCGCCGTGCTGAATGATCTGGCTTTACTGAATACGCTGCCGCAGCGGGATAAGCGGGCCGGACTGGCTGAGGCGGTGAAAGTGGCCGCGATTCGCAGTGCCGGATTTTTCCAGTGGCTGGAGCAGAATGTATCGGCCCTGAATGCTTTCGACAGCCGGGTGACACAACATGCAATTGCACGTTGTGCCGAACTTCATATCCAGCAGATTACTCAGGGCGGTGACCCTTTTGAAACGGGCAACATACGCCCGCTCGATTATGGGCACTGGGCCGCGCATAAGCTTGAATCACTCACGCAGTATGACGTCCGGCACGGTGAAGCCGTGGCGATAGGGATGGCTTTAGATGCCTACTATGCCAGCGAGGCCGGAATGCTGAGTCGTTATGACCTGAGACGGCTGACCGGTTTGCTGGAAAAGCTGGGTTTTACGTTGTGGCACCCGGCACTCGATCTCTGTGATCAGAACGGACAGCCTCTGATTTTTGAAGGACTGGAAGAATTTCGTCAGCATCTGGGCGGCCAGTTATGTATCACGCTGTTAACTGCGATCGGGACTGATGACGAAGTCCATGATATCGACACCGGCCGGTTATTGTTTGCACTGCGCTCCTTGAAGCAGTTTCATCAGCCTGCCGAGAAGCAGGATGAAGATCAGCCGCGTTGGCAGGAGGTCGGCTGATGCGAATGCACACCTGGCTGACACTCGGGCGGGCCTCCAATCTGCCCAGTGTCTGGAGTAACGTGTTTGCGGCCGCACTGGTGGCACAGGCCAGCCTCGACACTGACTTGATGCGAGCGGGAGGCCCGGGCCTGCAAGTGCTGTTGTGGGGGGGATGTCTGATCTCTCTGTCGCTGATGTATCTGGCGGGCATGTTTCTCAATGATGCTTTTGACGCCAGATGGGACAGACGTCACGGCAATGCCCGTCCAATCCCGGAAGGAAAGGTTTCGGCAGCGATGGTCTGGCTGAATGGCGCCATGATGCTGCTGCTCGGCGTGGTAATCGCGGGGACTTTATATCAGCACGCGTATCCGGAACAGGCATCGCTGGGCTGGTTGATGGTGCTCTGTCTGGCGGCGCTGATCTTGCTCTATAACCTGGTTCACAAACGCTTTCGGCACAGTGCGGTCCTGATGGGCGGCTGCCGGCTGGGCGTTTATCTGATTGCGGCCATGATGCTGGCGGAGATCACTCCGGAGATAGTGCTGGCGGCAGTAGCGCTGTGCCTTTACATCAGTGGGATTACCTACGCTGCCCGGGAAGAACATGCAAACCGGGTCTCGCAATGGTGGTCGGTGGGGCTCCTGTTCCTTCCTGTTTTGCTCCTGACCACGCTGGGGTACGCCTTTCCTTATTTCTGGCTCTTTGCCGGTTTGCTGAGTTTGTATCTGTTGTTCATGTTGAAGCACTGCCTTTTTCCTGCGTCCAGAAATGTGCGGGCGTTGATTGGTGGTTTGCTTGCAGCGGTACCGCTTCTGGACGGGCTGATGCTGGCCAGTATGAATCTGATTCTGCCCAGTCTGTTCTGTGTTGCATTGTTTTTCATTATGCCTCACTTACAAAAGTGGGTTCAGGCAACCTGATTGTGTGAGACCAAATTATGTATTCCCGACGTTTTGATACTCCGCTAAGCCATTTTTCTCCGGATGCACTGCAAAGTGAGTTGTTTGCCATGCTGGATCCTGCATCCAGAACCTGGCTGCAGGTTGCCAGAGACAAAATTCTGGATTGCAGAACACTCGATAACGCAGTGAACGCCCTGATGCTGACCAGTGCCATGACCCGGCGCAAACTGGGGGAAGAGGAACTGAAATACCAGCCCGAAGGGACACACTGGCAGGTTGATCAGGCTGGCCGGCTCTTGCTGCTGCTGACACTGAGAAGCATCGTGCCGAGCGCGCAGTGGGGGGAGTTACTGTTTTCTCTTTACCGGCAATTTGATGAAAACGAAAAAATTGTCACTGTCCGGGCACTGGACTGGCTGGGGGAGAATCATGATCTGAACCCGATTGCGATGGAAACGACGCGGACCAATGATATCAACCTGTTCGCGGCAATTGCGCTCAATAACTCTTATCCGGTGAAGTACTTTAATGAGCGGGCCTTTCATCAACTGGTACTGAAAGCCTTGTTCCTTGATTTAAATATTCAGCAGATTGAAGGGCTGCCGCTGCGTCAGTCGCCTGAACTGACGCAACTCTGTGTGGATTTAACAGAAGAGCGGCTGCGTGCAGCGCGGGAGGTGCCGACGTCAATCTGGCTGGGGATGCGCTATCGCTATCTCACGGACACAGCGAAACAAATGTACATGCAATATGTATTTTCTGAATCAGAGGAACATCAGCACTATACGCTGCTGGCTCTGGTCAATAACGGGGGACAGGACTGCCCGCCGGAGTTCTGGCGAAAACTGTCTCACCTTCAGTCGTCGATGCCGGATGAAACCCGGATGCTTGCTGATCGCCTGCTGTCAGAATTCCCTTTCAAACGCTCGCACTCCCCATTTTCAACAACAGGACATTCTCATCATGAAATTCTTTGATCCGCATATCCATATGGTGTCTCGCACCACAGATGACTATCAGCGTATGTATGCGGCCGGTATCGTCGGCGTGATAGAGCCGGCTTTCTGGCAGGGACAGCCACGGACATCAGTCGGCAGCTTCGTCGATTATTTTGACTCCCTGCTGGGCTGGGAACGATTCAGAGCCAGCCAGTTCGGGATTCATCACTACTGCACCATGGGGTTGAACCCCAAAGAAGCCAATGATCTGGCACTGGCCAATCAGGTGATGGAGGTGCTGCCCCGTTTTCTGGCCAAAGATGGCGTGGTGGCTGTGGGCGAAATCGGTTATGACGATATCACGCCGGAAGAAGATATTTTTCTGGCTGAGCAGATGCAGCTGGCGATGGAGTTTGAGCTGCCGGTACTGATTCATACACCGCACAGAGACAAGATTGGCGGAACCAAACGAACAATCGCTCTGATTCGTGAAGTGGGAATCCCTGAAGAGATGGTCCTGATCGATCATCTGAACGAACTCACGCTGCCGATGGTGATGGAAACTGACTGCTGGCGGGGCCATTCCATTTATCCCAACACCAAGATGTCTGAGCAGCGTATGGTCGCACTGCTGAAGGAATACGGTCTGGAAAAAATGGTGGTCAACAGCGCTGCGGACTGGGGATGCAGTGATCCGCTGAAAGTACCGAAGACCGGAGCCGCGATGAAAGATGCCGGTTACAGCGAAGCTGATATTACCCGGGTACTGTTTGAAAATCCGATTGATTTCTTTGCGCAAAGCGGCCGGATCAGCAGAGAGGCAGTCAATACGCCGATTAAAGTTGATCAAACTCGGTTGTGGGAATCCAACTCAGCGCTGCGGGGACAGGAACCGGTTGTTGAGAACTGAACCTGATATCAGCGCTCAGGGGATAAACGGACACAAGGAGATGGGGTGGTATGTGGCATCCGAGTGAACTGGCTTATTGCAGTAACCTTCACCCTGGCGAAACGCTGGCAGACGTGGAAGCGAATCTCAGCCGATTTTTTTCACCGGTGATGGCGAAGCGGGGGCAGACTCAGATGGCGAGCGGCTTGTGGCTGAGCGCAAGCGCTGCATCGGAGTTACAGCATCCTGAAGCCTTGCAGCATTTCCGGCGCTGCCTGCAACGCAACGGTGTGTCGCTGACAACGTTAAACGGCTTTCCTTATGGCAACTTTCACCAGATCGAGGTGAAAGACGATGTGTACCTGCCAGACTGGAGTGATCCGAGACGACTCATCTACAGCTGCCAGCTGGCGGTCATTCTGGCGAACTGTCTCCCACATCACGTGACGATGGGCGCAATTTCAACTCTGCCACTCGGCTACCGGCAACACTGGAATGACGACAAGCACCAGAAAGCGATTGAACATCTGATCTGGCTGAACGAGGAGCTTGCGGTCCTGAAAGATCTGGAGGGACGGCAGATTCAGGTCTGTCTGGAAATGGAGCCGGACTGCGTGCTCGAGTCAACCTCACAGATGATTGATTTTTTCGCGGCCTTGTCCGCAGCAAATGGCGGCTATCCTGAGCATCTTGGCGTGTGCTTTGATGTCTGCCATCAGGGGGTCATGTACGAGGATGCCTATGATTCTCTGCGTCGTCTGACGGAAGCCGGGATCTATATTGGGAAGATTCAGATTTCGAATGCTTTTGAAGTCGATACGCAGGCACTGGAGGATCCTTTGTCGGACTTACCGGACGTCCTGGCGCAATTTGCGGAAGCGCGATATTTGCATCAGGTCAAAGCCCGGCATACCGACGGGCGTCTCAGTGCCATGCCGGATCTGTCTGAAGCGCTGTCAGCCATGTATGCATCGGGCTCAGAACTGGCTGAGGCCGAGAACTGGCGGGTCCATTTCCATGTGCCACTGGATATGGCCCAATGTACTCACCCGGCCATGACCCCCCTGCACGACACCCTGAACAGCGTCTTCCAGTTTTTGTCTGATTACCGGTATCAGGTTAAACCCTGGCTGGAAGTAGAGACTTACTCCTGGCTGGTTTTACCGCCCGGATTACAGCCACAAAATGACGATGATTTGATTGGCGGTATCGTCAAAGAACTGAACTGGCTGGAACAGCGTCTGAAAGACAGAGGCTTATTGCGCTATGACTAAGCCGCTGATTGTGATCAATATTGTCGGGCTGACTCCTGCGTTGCTGGGGGAACATACCCCGCGGCTCAATGCGCTGGCGAATGAAGGCATCATGACGCCCTTGCAGGGTGTGTTTCCAGCTGTCACGGCGACAGCACAGGCATCAATGCTGACCGGGCTGAGCCCTGCGGAACACGGGATTGTCGGGAATGGCTGGTATTTTCGCGAACTGGCGGAAGTGAAGTTCTGGTTGCAGCCGAACCAGCTGGTTCAGGGCGAGAAAATCTGGCACAAGCTCAAGCGATCACGTCCCGATTTTCGCTGTTCCCAGTTGTTCTGGTGGTACAACATGTATGCCGATGTGGATCATGCCGTCACACCGCGTCCGCATTATCCGGCTGATGGCCGTAAAATTCTCGGTCTGTATTCCGAACCTGCACAGCTACATCAGGATATTGAAGCGAAAGTCGGCACCTTTCCTTTTTTTAATTTCTGGGGACCCGCGGCAGACATTCGTTCCAGCCGCTGGATTGTCGACTGTGCCATGGTGGAATTCACCATGAACCGGCCGGATCTTCAGCTCGTTTACTTGCCGCATCTGGATTACAACCTGCAACGGCTTGGGCCGGATTCGCCGGCGATCAATGCCGATCTTGCTCAGATTGATCGTGAAGCCGGACGATTGATCGACTTTGCCCGGGAACAGGGCGCTGATGTCATGGTGGTGTCTGAATACGGGATCACCCCGGTCAGCCAGTCGGTCTCAGTGAACCGGATCTTACGGGAAGCCGGATTCCTGCGGGTCAGAGATTCTGTGGACTGGGAATTGCTGGATTGTGGTGCCAGCCGTGCCTTTGCTGTTGCTGATCATCAGGTTGCTCATGTGTATATCAAAGATCCGCGGGATATTCAGCCTGTGAAACAGTTCCTTCAGTCCCAGCCCGGCATTGAACAGGTGCTGGATCGCCGCGAACAGCAGGTTGTGCAGGTCAATCATGACCGCAGCGGTGAGCTGGTTCTGATTGCAGAACCCGGCTGCTGGTTTGATTACTATTACTGGTTCGACGACAGCAAAGCACCAGACTTTGCCCGAACCGTAGATATTCACCGCAAACCCGGGTACGACCCGGTGGAACTCTTTGTCGACCCTGCAATTCGTTTCGTCAAACTCAAAATCGCTGCCCGTTTATTACAGAAAAAACTCGGGCAGCGCATGCTGATGGATGTGATTCCGTTAGATACGTCGTTAGTGAAAGGCAGTCATGGCCGACTGGCGGATTCTCCCGAGCATGGACCGATTTTCATCACCAATAACAAGCAGATGTTGAATCGGCTGGATCAGCCGGATTGCTTATCCATGCAGCAAGTTTGTGGTCTGTTGCAACAGCACTTTCAATAGCGAGGCAATATGAGCTACTTAAATAACTTGCGGATGGTGTTCTCCGGCAAATTCCAGTCGGATGTCTCTACCGTCAATAATGATGTCCGGCATTTTGATGTCGCTGAATTCAAACCGGAATATCAGGAATATAAGGACGACCAAAATATGAACGGCTGGTGGAACCCGTGTGGTTCCGGTGCTTTCCGGCTGATTGACTGCCGGGTAACGGAAGTCGGGTATCAGGACGGCAGCACTACCCGCGATCCGAAGAAAGATCCGGTGATTGGCATGCTGATCGGCGGTTCGAACGATCTGGTCAGCGCCAAAATGGTCGATCTTGATCCGCAGATGCAGCTGGTTTCTGAGTTGTGGGGTCTGACCATGCGCCTGACTGACGGCAAAATCCCCGGCTTTTTTGAAGGGAAGTTTCTGCCTGCGCCGTTTCGTGACATTCTGTTCGGACGCCAGCAGCAAAGCGGCGATGGGGATCAGACGGCAACGGCGATTTATCAGTCGGTGCTGGAAGATCTGTCCTGGGTGAATGTCAGTCATTCGCCTTTCCTGCAGCAACTGAAAGCGATGTCGGATAAAGTCGGCAAGCTGTCGGTTCGGATGATGGTTTACAGCTATAACACGGATCATACCAACCCGGAATTTACCATCGGGCGAGTGTCGGGTGTGATTGGCCCCGCATTGGAAGGCGAGCCAGACAGCTTTGTGCTGGGGCGTCGATTTGCACCGGCAAACGGTGACAGAACGCCGCAGAATATGAACTTTTTTAACGCTCAGGTGGATGCAGAAGGACGCAATATTTGTGTGGACCTGAGTAATGCTTTACCCCTGTTGAATGGCAATGGTGATTTTGTCGATATTGGACCGATTCAGCTGGTGATGCTGGGCAGCGAATTTGATGAAGGCACCACACATCTGAGCGAGTCGGTATTCACACCCATTGGCGATCCGATTCCGTATATGAGCACAAACTGGATGCACAATACCGGGGCGTTGTTCAATGCCACGAATCTGACAGACAGGCAGATTCAGGCCATGAGTTCACAGCCACTGGCTTTACTCAATACGAATGACAATTCCATCCTGATCCGTGAGACGCCGGACGGTCTGCTAGTCCGGGCCGAACAGGTGGTTCACCGGCTGAATCCGGATATGCCGGTGGCGGTTGATTTTTATGCTTCACGCTATGGGGTGCCGTCGAAAGGCGAGCAAATTGAGGTCACGCTTCAGCCGCCGGCATCTGATCAGGGTGCTGGTCCGGATGATTTGGACGTCCCGATTCCTGTCATCAATATTCCGGCATCCGCGATCACGATGGGCGAAAATGCTGTCACGAATGCCAACGGAAAAGCCCGCTACGAATATTCGGTGACAGGGCCAGGCAATCCCAGAAAGTATATGGATGGTCAGGTGTATCTGATGAGTTATACACCGGTGGGTGCGACGGATTATATCCAGCAGTTCATGGATATCATTGCCAATCTGGTTTTTGACCATTACACCGTGCCGGCTCAGCCGACCTGGAATGACGTCAAACCCATCATGAGTCAGTACAACAATTTGTATCCGGTGATGGGGCGCATGCTGGTCAACCTCAGCAGCTACGCGTCAATGGTGCGATTCCGCAGTGTGCTGGAGCTGGCCTTCTCCCGGGAGCATAACGATCCCAACTATATGCCGGTGACACGCGACCTGTCTGAACCCAAACGGCAAATGATCCTGAAGTGGCTGTGTGAGCAGGACAGCAGCGGGAAGTATGTGCTGCGTCGCGGTCAGGATGATGCCCCGCTGCCGATTGAACCCTGTGCGTCCTGTGAAATTTCTGAGCCTCAGGGGCAGGTGAAAGCGCGTCTGCTTGCTGAAGCGCCGGAGGTTTTGAAAGGGTCAAAAGAGCTGGCAGCAGACCTGTATCGACGTCATACCAACAAACAAGATTAAAGGGCGGGCAAGATCATGTTGAAACTCAAAAAGGAAGTTGTTGAAAAGATTCGCGGGATTACCAATGTCGTAGAATTGCATCATTACCTGCAAAGCGCCATTGAACTGGAACACGCGACGATCCCGGTTTATCTGACAGGGCTGTTTTCACTGAAACAGGCCCAGAATGTGGAAGCCGGAAATCTGGTACGCAGTGTTGTGATTGAAGAAATGCTGCACATGAGTATTGCCTGTAACGTGCTGAATGCGATTGGCGGTCAGCCTCAAATAAACAAGCCCGGGTTCGTGCCGACTTTCCCGGGGCCGTTACCCATGGGCGTTGGCGAAGACCGGGGGTTGGTTGCTACTCTGGCACCGTTGACCAAAGAACAGGTCAAAACTGTCTTCATGGCGATTGAGGAACCGGCAAATCCGATTGATATCCCGGTTGAGAAACTCATGCTGGCAGCTGACCCGTCCTATACCACGATTGGTGAGTTTTATCAGGCCATTATTGACAAGATTCAACAATTAGGGGACGGCATTTTTACCGGTGATCCCAGTCGTCAGCTGGCCGATACCAAATGGTTCCCATCCAATGAGCTGTGGGCCGTCACGGACGAGGAGAGTGCCTGCAGCGCGCTGCAACTGATTGTGGATCAGGGGGAGGGCAGCAGTAAGTCACCGGTCGATGAGGAGGGTGAGCTGGCACACTATTATCGTTTTGCTGAGATTTATTACGGCAAACGTCTGGTCAGAGATGCCGGTTCTCCGGTGGGCTGGTCGTTCAGCGGGGCGCCTGTGCCGCTGAATCCGGATGATGTGTATAACCTGAAACCAAATGCCAAAGCAGAAGATTATCCGGCAGGCAGTGTGGCCCGGCGTTATGCAGATCAGACGAATTACACCTATTCCTCACTCCTGAACTCACTGCACCATACCTTCAACGGGGAACCGCAGCAGTTGGATCATGCGATGGGACTGATGTATGAGCTGCGTCTGAGCGTTCAGAAAATGGTAACCATTGACCTGGGCAATGGCGTATATGCTGCGCCGCCGTTCCAGTACGTTGCGACCAACGTGTAAGGAGGACTTATGCGTCATCCGTTTATCTTTCATGAGATTGTCACGCCGTCACCTTCCGAGCTGTGCCGTTTCTATGGCGAAGTGTTTGGCTGGCGATTTCAGCAGATGGATGATCAGGGCGCGCTGTTTGCCATTCTCCCGGACAGACCCGGCGATGCACCGGCTGGCTTACTGACGCAAACCTCGGCAGAGCCGGGGTTTGCTCAGGCCACCTTGTTTTATGTTCAGGTCGGGGATATTGATAGCTTTCTGCCCGGGGTTGTTGCGCTGGGCGGAGAGATTGTCATGCCTGCAGCGTCATCAATGCTGGGAGAGTGGCAGTACCGTCTGGCGGTGATTTCAGATCCGCAGCAAAACCAGATTGGGGTGATGGAGCCGGTGACCCGGGACGGTCAGATGGTCCCCGTTCCTGTCACGCCTTTCCGGTTCAATGAAATCGTGACGCCTGAGCCAATCACTCTGGCTGATGAATTTTATGCGTCATTGTTCGATTGGCAGATACGGCAGACTGGCACGGCAGAAGCTCCTTTTCTGACCATCAGCACGGGACAGTCGCAAGGCCCGGAAGGCGGAATTGCAAAAATTGCCGACAGGCCGGGATTCAATCAATTCGCCAGCTTTTATATTGAAGTGAATCACCTTGAATCGGCATTGGCGCGAATCGTTCAGTCAGGCGGTCAGGTAGTGATGCCTCAGGTAACGGTCCCATTAGGCATGGACAGCGTCACGATTGCAATGTTTACGGATCCTCAACAGAACCAGCTCGGTTTAATCAGCCGGATGGGAGGCAGCACATGAAACAACGACAGGGTATTTCTTTGCGCAGACGGTCTGTGTTGACTGCATCAGCGGTGAGCATGGTGTTGAGTCTGATTTTAGTCAGCTTCAGTCTGAATGTGCAGACGTTCGCTGCAGAAGCACCGTCTGATGTTTACTTCACCATGGGGGTTCACAATAACTTCGGCTGTGAACCTGCGAGTGTTTGTCTGCCAAAACGGCAGGCGGGAGATCCCACTGATCCTCAGTATCCGGAATATTGGGTCAGCGACTGGACCATGTTCAGAGTTTTTCAGAATTATCAGAGTAATCCGCCACCGTATACCAATCCGCCGTCCACGCTGAGTGCACAGGACTATACCGTGTCGTATGGCACGACGTATTACGACAGCACGTATCGCCCGTCTGACGGGGACGGTGAGGGTGCCATGATGGAGCATTACGATAAGTACTGTCTGCCGATTTTTCCGATTCAGAATAACAATTACACCTGCTCCTTCATTTCGCTCGGGAATAAAGCTTACTTCCTGACTTACCCGGAAGACAGGCCCGCAGATATGCCGGAATGCTGTTTGTTTTCACCGGAAAATCATCCGCCACGACGCGATTTCATCAAACATTTGCCTTACAGCGCAAAGCGAAGTGCGCAGCTGAATGATTCGGTTCAGGCTTACGCCCTGACATTACAAGGCTCTGAGCCGATTTTGTTCGGTTATGCTTTCAATAAAAACGCGTCCCCGGATGCGAATAACGGTGTCTGGTACCGGCATCCTCAGTCGTTCTATTTCTCCGGGGATACTACGACTGCTAATGCCCCGATTGTCAGCCAGAATTACACGAGCTTCCGGACTCAGAAACCGAATGCGAAAGACACCTGGGACAGAGTCGGGCAAATGTGCACTGCAACACCCTTGCCAAAATGTCAGCTGTTTAGCGCTCAGCAGGACACGCAGCAGCTACAGGGCACGAAAGCGTTGCAAGCTGTCCCCAGCCAGCGTGGTGCGGGTGTATGGAGTGATTTGAAACCGCCAAGACTGAAAAATTAAGGTGGGCAAAATCAGGGTAAACGATTGAATGCGCCCCTTGAAAGCAGCTGCGCTTTTTCAGGGGACGCATCGAAACGTTACAGATTAGTCAGTCGGATAGTAAGCATTGCAGTTGAATGCGTTTTGGCTGGCATAAGCGTTTCTGGGCTGGCCGACATCCGTATTCCGGTCACCCAAGGTATTCGGCCCTGCATGGATGGCTGCCATGGCAACAGAACAGGCATCGTGATGATTGTCCTGGGTACAAAAATTTTCTGCGTAAACAGAATTGATGGGGCCAATAATAACGCCATTGCCTTCCTGCCCGCACTGCCAGTTGAATCCGGCTAAATATTCCCAGTTTTTCCGATGACCAAATAAGAGCCTCACCATGTCATCTTCGTAGGGGCCGCCCCAATTAAACGTCCACAAAAAGACAGAGTTGATGTGAGACTTGTGCGCAATATCGCCGCTGAGATAGTTTAAATTATTCATATCCCAGGAAGGTCCCGTATACGTACCCAGATCCCCTAAAAAGGGATTCCCGGCAGACAAACCACACTGAATCTCCCATGATTTGCACTTCTCCGCGGCAGTATTACTGTCCCGGTTGCTATCGACTTCAATAATCAACGTACTTTCCCGGTGGCGTTTAAACCGGGAGATGTCGTCTCTGACCACTTGTGTATAGGCCGTATCGAGCTGACTGACCGGCCATACTCCCCAGAATTTCCGAAGCGAGCCATCACCTGTACCCAGAGCGTGGTCGACGATTTGCGTGAGTGTCTGATATTCCGCGTCTGAGCGCTGTCCTGATTTTATATCGAGCCAGACCGCACCCATGTGATTGATACTTTGCCCGTTGATGCCTGTACCTGTATGGGCTGTGTTTAATACCTCCGATAAATTATAAGCTTTGGCATCTCCCCGGTGATAAGCACACCATTCTTCCTGACTGCACCGAATACGGGGTGAAATCTCCGAGGCATGCGTAATATCAATTTCTATCGCATTCAGCCCGTCATCAATTGCATAATTGACGGATGCCGGGCTGTTTGCTCTGTGTGCAAATATCCAGGCGCCGTTGGAAGCAAAACTCTGAGCAGAATAAAAAATTAATAATACAGGGATAAATATTATCATCGGGTGCATTGTTTCCTCCGTGAATACGGTTGTGAACGATATAAAGATTCCATCATCGTTCGAATTGAATGAGGTTAATATTTTTTGATGCGATGGTATTGAGGTGTTGAAGTATTTTCTGTTTTGCCGGTTCGGTTGATTGACCAGCTGATGATTACATGAAAATTTTAAATTGAATCAAACGGTATGATTGTAGGTGAATACGACTAACGGGGACAGGCACTTTTCCGGGGCTTGTGTCCAATCTGCGAGCGGGTGAGCGTTGTGTAACGGGGCGCTTTCTTAACGGCACAGGAACGATTGAGTCAAGGACCTGTCCCTGTATGCTTGTCCCTTTCTGCTTGGCTTATTCGCGCTCTATTTATTGCCAGTTACATTTAAGAAATCATCCGATCAGAGCGCCATAAGGAAGGGTATTTTGTTGAATTCATTTTGGAGCCATATGAGCGGGTTAAAAACGGCCTTGAAGAAATCGATCATCTATCTTGCGATGATGATTCTGTTGGCTTTGGTATTTCAGTTTACCTTTGGACGCATTGTTCATGGCACGACGATTGTGGCTGCCCTGATGGTGTCGATTGCTCTGGCGCTCAGACTGCAATTAAAGCATTTACCCGTTCTGTATGTTCTGGTGGCTGCGTTTCTTGGTCTCGACAGAAAAATGCATTGGTTTCTTTTGGTTACACCTAAAGCAGAGCAGCTGTTTTTCATTGCGACAAACGCGATGTTTTACTGCCTGCCGGTTATCGGGGCGTTGCTCCTGGAAAAGATCTGCCGCAAATGCGAGCGATTGATAAGTTGATAGGTAAAGGGTGATAGGTGATAGCGTTCACCGAAATAGAAAGGCACCTCAGCGATGAGATGCCATGAAGATGCAGGCCGAACCTATTCAGATTACCTGGTGAGGGCGTCCCAGCTTTCCTGGAAGTTGACCGTCCAGAATTTCACTTCATCTTTTTTCTGTGGGAATTTCATCGTCACCCACGCTTCACGGGAAAATGACTTTTTCACTTGCTGTAATGCTTTTGGGGATTCAGGTACCGTCGTCATCAGGTGCTCTGAATCACAACTGACCTTCATCTTGACGGTCACATTGTTGACCAGTACATCACTCCGCTCCGGCATTGTGTCAGGGCGGCAATATCCGGGCCATTGAATAGCGATTGAAGGGGTGCCCGTGGTTGTGTGCGTCAGGAATACCGTATAGCGATCTGGCCTCATTTTCGCTGCGGTCGCTTCAGAGTACTGTTCTAAACGTTGCCGATAAAGTGTCCCTTTTCTTTGAGACAGGGTGATCCCTTCCTTAAGTTGTGTCTTCGTGACTTTCAGGCCCGAGATGAAACGGATGGCCCATTGCAGACGTTCATTGTATTTGTCTTGATCGATTTTCAGAACATAGTCATCTTCGGATGGCACCAGACTTTGTTCTATGATCGATAAACTATCTAAAGTCTGTTGAAATTCATCATACTTCTTTTTCGAAATCTGAGAATACAGAGTCGTTGCACGATATTCTGACGGTTCATGACCTTGAAAATGAGTATAACTCACGCGTTTGCCATTTTGTTCTTCAACCAAAGTGCTTTGATGGAGTGAATTGGCAAAAGCCAGTTGCGTTTGAAACGCTAGAAATGGAATCAATGTAAAAGCGAATAACTTCATCATGAAGATCCAAATATGAAAAAACACAGGTGCATATGGCGACCATGTTCAAGAAAAATTTTTATGATTGCGCCAATGGCCGTCATTGAGACGGGCACAATTGTGAATTTCAGGACAGAACAAGACAGCCGCATCGAATGATACGGCTGTCTGAAGACGATCGTGAAAATGCAGGCGGCTGGTTAGTTCATTCTCATCGATTCGGCAGGTTGGTATTCACTTGCAATCGCTTTCGAGCTTTGGGAATGCCGATGACTGGCAGACGTTTGCCATTCACGGAAATCATGGCCTGTCGGTGCCTGAGAAACACGCAGTCCAAACTCTGGGAGTACCGCATAGAGATGATCGAAGATGTCCGACTGAATGCGTTCGTAATCTACCCATACCGTGGTATTGGTAAAGCAGTAAACTTCCAGTGATATGCCTTCATGTGTTGGTGGCAGCTGGCGGACCATAAGCGTCATATGCTGATGAATACTGGGGTGCTGACGCAGGTATCGCTCCAGATATGCCCGAAAACTACCAATATTTGTCAGCCGTCGACCATTGATACGGCATGCCAGATCAGAGCGGCTTTGCTCGTTATACCGGCAGATTTCTTCTACCTTATCTTTCATATAAGGTTCCAGCAGCTGTGCCTTGCGCAGGTAGCGGGTTTCTTCTTCAGAAAGAAAATGCACGCTGGTGGCATCGATCAACAGGCTGCGTTTAATCCGTCGGCCTCCGGACTGCTGCATCCCTTTCCAGTTTTTGAATGAGTCGGAAATCAGCGCGTAGGTTGGAATCGTGGTAATGGTTTTATCCCAGTTCTGCACTTTCACCGTGGTCAGACTGATATCAATCACGTCTCCATTTGCGCCGTATTTCGGCATTTCCAGCCAGTCACCCACACTTAGCATTTTATTGGCCGAAAGCTGGATACCTGCCACCAGACCTAAAATCGGATCTTTAAACACCAGCATGATTACCGCCGTCATCGCACCCAGACCACTGAGCAGGATCACCGGCGACTTCCCAATCAGAATCGAGGTACCAAGCAGTGCCGCGATAATAAAGAAAATGATCTTCAGGCTCTGGGAAATACCTCTCAGCGGCATGTTGCGGCCAGCCTGAGTATGACCCAGCAGGACTTCAATCACGCCGAGCACGGCAAAGAGTGTCAGGAGACCGTACAGAACAATCCAAAGCGAGGTGAGGGTTTGCAGAATTTCATAGACGGCACTTTCATCGGAAAGCCAGAGCTGTGCCTGAATCGCAATGACAATCCCCTGAATCAGCAGGGCAAACCGGCTGAATAATTTCTGGCCAAATACGGCTTTGTGCCAGAGCGTTTCACTGTGTCCGGTAAACCGGTTTAACCACAGAATGACCCCGCGATGCAGAATTAAATGAATCACAATGGAAATCGCGGCGATCAGACCCAGCGCTTCACCAAGGTCGATCAGGCGTTGAACATCTATCTGATGAGAGTTGAACCATTCCGTAAGCATGGAAAATTTTGCTGCCTTCAATCAAAAACCAGCCGCCAATGTAGCACGAATACACGTTTATCTACATGAGGCAAAGGGTTAAAGATTGTGACGATCGATGGAAGTGTTGGAGCAAAGGCATCCTGCTGATGTACGTGTAGGGGTGTTGCTTTGGAATTGACTAACTTTTTTACGGTTAGCGCATATGTGCTCAATGTTTTATATCAATGGGTCGCATGATGAAAGCACATGATGTTTTTGAATGCGAAAGGCTTACGACTGCATGAATATTGGGAAAATATACTTCTGGATCCTTCTGACGATTTTTATTCTGACGGCAATGTTTTCTTCAGGGAGGATGGCTGATCTTTCCGAGACTTCAAACGTGTACCTGTTTGCCAATTTGTGGGCGGCATGGTGTATGGTTTCTATCGTATTTGCCCTTTGGGGCACAGCCGCTTGTGTTTATGGTACACCGCCACTGAAAAATCGTTATTTGATGGCTTTTATTTTAATCAGCAATTCATTTATCTTTTTCGTTCAAGTGGAAATGCTGTCTATGTTTTATGAGATGTCTCTGAAATTTTCCGCCTTGTTTCTGCTGGAACTGATTTATATTCCATCCTCGTATTATATTTGTAAGCATTGGCGAAATTTATCTTTAGCAACCAGAAATTCGAGTCATCAGTGATTTGTTTTTTCGAATTATCAATAATTTCAGATAGCCGGCGAAAGTCGGGCTTATCATCCAGCCACGCTTCATCATTCACCTCGTTCATCGTGAAACGTTCAAACGTGACAGCTTCACCTTTGGTGACAAATCGTTTACGAATGCGAATGCCATCCCGGCCTTGCGAATAGAATTCGCAAAGCCAGAGTTTTTTACTGCCGACTTTAAGGTTTCTCGTACAGACATCGTAAAGATTTCTTATTTAACGTAATGAAATTAGTCAATTATTTCCTGAATGAGAAAATTTAGTTTACTTTGAATTTTGTTAATTCTATCCCTAATAAGTTCAGCTTTATTTTTTTTCGAAATCTCTTCTTCCTTGAGTGTGCCGCTTATATTTAAATAATTTTTAACTGAGCGAAACATTGTTTCTTCTTCCTTTAATGCGGCAGTTAAAGATTGGATCAATACTGTTCTCTCCATTGCTATAGCCTGCTTCGCGAGAGCCTTTTCAGATTTCTCCTGAGCCTCGGCAGCTTTGGCGAGTTCTGCTCGTGTCATTGCAAGTTCTTCGCGTTGCAAAGACAATTCGGTTCGTTGTAACAGAATGGCGTAGATCACACTTAAGAACGCGAAACCAGAGAACAAGGCATTGATAGCGCCAAACATGTCGCCAAATGTGCCTCTTACGTCTAAAGGTTTGTCGCTTAGGAAGAACCAGTTCGCAAACCAGATGCTCAGTATGATACCGCAGGCCATAAGGATGATTTTTGAATCCTTGCTTAAGCCAGCCCAAAATGATTTGGCCTTGGGTAGCCACTTTTCTTTGTATTGAATAATTGCAGCTTTCATTTTTTAACTCTTTGTATAAGCCTATAGATCTTCTTTCTGCTGGATTCTTCATCAAGATGTCGATGATTTCTCCCTTTCTTTAGGTTCTGGTTTGTCTTCTAGTGATGGAACCTTTATTGATTGTGCTAATTTTACGGCTTCCCCAAGGTTCTTAAGGAAATCAGGAACATTGCTTACGTCTGCTTTACCATCGTGAAAACTAAAGAAATGGTTAGCCAATTCTTTTTTCATTTGTGCACGTTCTTCAGGTTGTAGCTCATCTAGATATGCTCCAATACTTGAAAGTTGTGTACCGCGTTGCCGATATAAATTTTCTTTAGCTCGATGTGTGGCTGATTCTTTTAACATGTAGATACAAGGTGTTGTAAGTAATGTAATTGTCATAAATCTAATTATGAACCAACTTAAACCTAAATCAGGATCGACTGTATTGTTATCCTCAGGTTTTCCAAACATGTGAATATAATCATTGAATAGCCAAATTGATAAGAAAATGACACATATAAGTCCAATTAACCCAAACTTTCTAAACTTGTCAGCTTCTGTTTTTTCAATATCAGCTTGTTCTCGATTCGCATGTGCTTGATGCTTATTACTTATATCACCCAGGATATCTTCAATCTTCTTTTTTTACTTTCAAATTCACTGATTTCAGACTGTATTCTTTCTCTGATTCCAGAGGTTTCTTCAAATATTTTTTCGTGAAAAGCGCTAAGGGATTTCCCTTTTTCTGACTGTATACTATTTAAGCTGGTGTTTGTTTCTTTGTTAATACTAGCAATCGCTGTGTTTACTATGTCACTTGAATTTAATTGAAAGTCTGTGGAACTGACCCTAAAATTATCTGCTATGTTTTTTTCGGCATTTAAAACAAATTTCTCAAATGATTCAATAGATTTATCAATGCTTCTTTGTTTTGTTTCTTGGTTTTTTATGAATTATTTTTCCAATAATCTTATGTTTTCTACTGTTTCCCTTTTGTACATTGAAATTAAATCATTCATGTCATCTAGTATTTTATTATTAACATCTTCTAGTTTATCGATATGGCTTTTGGTATGGAATTGAATTTTTTCAATTGATTCTTTTGTTAGAGAATCAATTTCTTCAATTCTTGTTTTTTTATTAATATGATCAGTGTTAGATGTTGAAATAGAAATGACAGTTATGTTTTTTACAATCCTAGAGATATGGGATACTAGATCTTTCAATTCTTTTTTTAAAGATATGGAAAGTTCCTTTCTTAATTTAAAATCCCCTGCATCTTTTAATTGGTTCTGCGATGATAGATGGTCGATTTCACTTCCAAATATAAATTCAATCTCGTTTAATTTATCAATTAAACTATTGGTGATATTTTCCAGATAAATAAAGTATGGTAGGTAACTAGTTAGTTCTCTATCGGTGAAATAGGAAGTGTCAGCATTTCCAATGTCATTTATTTCATCAAGTCTTTCAATATATTTTCCACCTAAAAAGTCAAATTTTTTTATGATGATTGGATTTAGTCTTATTTTTAGAATGATATTATTGATATCGTCATAAACAAACTCTTTTATATTTTCTGACCGAGATTTAAAAATATGTTCTTTCATTATGATTTCACGCCTGATGTTTATTGTTAACTTTAGAAATTACAACTTTTAGTTAGATGATTCATAGCAGTTCTCATCTCTGACCACAGTAATTTTATTCTATCTCTGTCACCACCATTTCGTGCGTGCGTATAAATCTCCTGCACGAACAATTTAATTCGACCGATAAATTTTGAATATATGATACTTGATATTTTTCTATTGGGATCAGATGTGTAAGTGGAAGGAGGTAATTCATACTTGACTTTTATTTCACTTAGCGCCGCATTGAAGGAGTTAAGCCGCATTGAGTGATATCCTTGTAGTTCGCGTTTGAGTTTAGAAAAGTTGCTGCTTTATCCAATAGAGGTGAATTTTCACACATCATGTTTTTTGCGTAGTCGCAATCGCTTAGTGCGCTTAAGTCTCGATTAACAGCGCTCGCTTGAAAGGTCATGAGAAAAATGGCTGTACCAAGTACGAATTTGCGAACAATCCCTGTTTGCATAAAAGTTATTCCTTACTCATTGTCATTGCCACACGGCCAAGCACTTCAATGTCATCTTTCGATATGTCGATGGTTGAACCACTAAACCCAACGGCCAGTTTTTTGTCTGGCAATCTCTGAACTGGGTTGATAGATCGAGAGCCATCGATACTGATCAGATATCGGTCAGAAGTTGCATGGGTCTGTTCGGAATTGATGAAATACAACTGGCCATCTTTGTCTAAGATTTTCGTGATCGTTGGCTTCAGGTGGTACTTATTCAACGTCACAACATTAATCACAATCTCACCTGCTTCATCTAATAAGCTATTTATTAGTGTTGGTATGAACAGCCAAGAGCAACGAAGGATACCATTATGAACAATTGTTCAATAGTCTTCAGTGCATCACTTTTTCTACTTATCACAAAAATTTCAGGGAGTACGATCGGGTAGGTGACCAAATGAATTAGAAAGGCGTTGAAACGGATTGCTTGTGAAGTGATTTGGCTTTTTCGCCATTTTGTAGACACTTGGCTATTTGGGGTATAAAAAAGGCCACTTAAAAGCGGCCTTAAACACTTCGGAAAAACCGAGTTATTCTCTTCCGTACACGTTGTTTTCTTGCTCTTGTACACGAATGAAAGTGGTGCGTTTGGTTAGCTCTTTGAGCTTCGCCGCGCCAACGTAGGTGCAGGTTGATCGCACACCGCCCATGATATCCTGGATGGTATTTTCAACCGGGCCACGGTATGGCAATAGGACGGTTTTTCCTTCAGCGGCACGATAGTTGGCAACACCGCCAGAATGCTTGTCCATCGCGCTCTGTGAAGACATCCCATAAAATTTCATGTAGGTTTTACCGTCTTTTTCAACGATCTCACCGTTGCTTTCTTCATGGCCGGCCAGCATGCCGCCGAGCATGACGAAATCGGCGCCACCACCGAAGGCTTTGGAGACGTCACCGGCGCAGGTGCAGCCGCCGTCTCCGATGATCTGACCGCCCAGTCCGTGTGCTGCGTCGGCACATTCGATAATGGCTGACAGTTGCGGGTAGCCGACACCCGTTTTCACGCGGGTGGTGCATACAGAACCCGGACCAATCCCGACTTTGACAATGTCGGTACCGGCCAAAATCAGTTCCTCGACCATATCACCGGTGACGACGTTTCCGGCGCTGATCACTTTATCCGGGAAAGCGGCGCGGACTTTTTCAACGTACTCAACCAGATGCTCAGAATAACCGTTCGCGATGTCGATGCAGATAAACAGCAGATCGTCAGAAAGGGCCATGATGTCTTTGGTTTTCTGGAAATCGGCATCTGAAGTGCCGGTGGAAACCATCACATGTTTCAGGACATCAGCACCATTGCTGTGAACAAAGCCAGCCCAGTCATCCACGGAGTAATGTTTATGAATGGCGGTCATGACATTGTGTTTCGCCAGTGCAGCAGCCATGTCGAAGCTGCCGACAGAATCCATGTTGGCCGCAATAATCGGCACGCCAGACCATTGACGGCCACTGTGCTTGAATGTAAAATCGCGGGTTAATTCAACTTGAGAACGGCTTTTCAGCGTTGAACGTTTCGGACGAAACAGTACATCTTTGAATCCCAATTTCAGGTCTTGTTCGATACGCATTGAAGTTTCCTTATCTGTCTTCAGTGTTGCTATCGGATATTGCTCTTCAGAGTATGAACTATTGGCAGATAGCTTCATTGTCTGAAGAGCAGGCACAAAAAAACCGGAGCGTTGGCAGACGCTCCGGTTTTCAGCATTATAGGCGGAGAAAATTTTTCCACAAGTCTGAAATATGCATTTTTTTTGTGGTATCCTCCCGAAGATTACATCCCCGTTATTCCTCCTGAGAATTCGGAAACGAATTGTCAAAATTGTCATTTTTTTGCTTTTTTTTCTTCCAATCTGACCTAATCCTAGGATAATCCGAGGGTCTGATTATCTTTCGTGGTTGTTATTTGTCCGGTATCAAACGTGTTGCGCCGGACCGGATCGGCAGCGTTTCTTTCGACTGCGTGATGCCAGCTGATGACGAAAGGTAAACAGATCCAAGTGTCTCGCTGGCTAAGTGGATAGATTTACCTTGTTAAGCAAAAGAAAAATAAAGCAAATATTCCCGCTGGATTTTTACGGTGAGGATGGCAGCTGGCGCTTTATTCTTCGGGCTTTCAACCCCGGGGAAGTGCTGGATGCAATGTATTGGCGTGCGTATATTTCCTGCCATCGGAAGGAGTTTGATTTGCTCCATCTGGCAACCGACAAATTTAACTATAAGTACAACTACTCGGCATCGGATGACGCAGAATTGCACCTGGGTGCAGTCGGGTCGCCAATGCGGGTGAATATGATGGGGCCGATTGTGCCGGTAAGTCATCTGTTGGCTTACCTGGCAGAGAAGCGGGACGCTAAGGCGGCATCCCCTTCTTCTCAGATATCTGATGAGGGGCTTGATCAGCTTCAGGCGAAACCATCCTGAATCGAAAATGAATCAACCTGAAAAAGGAGCTGTGGCTCCTTTTTTCATGTCTGATTTTGGGAATTACCGGGTGGAGCCATGAGATGAAGTCGGCTATCTTAGGTTTTGCAGCCACAATAAAGAGGGTAAATGGATGATGTCATGGACGCAGGGCGGATGCCTGGCAATGATGCTGCTGGTGACACAGCCTGTTCTTGCAGCGAAATCAGATGTTACAGATTTTGCTTCTATGTCGGAGCTGGTCGGAAAATGGCAATGTTTGCCCGATAAAAAAGCATCAGAAAAGGAAGAAAGCTGGGTAAATTACGACATTCATCGTGATGGCAAAGTGGTTTCAAAAGAATGGATTCGCTATCAGGAGCAGGGGAAAACGGAACTGGAGTTCAACCTCTTCGTTGATTACCTGCTTGAAGCGCACGAAGGCCAGTACCGGCTGAAACCTGTTTCGATGAAACGGGAAATTCTGGTTGATCCGTATAAAGCGGATCCGTTCGGCTACGATGCGCAACGTGATTTAATGGGTTACCGTATCTTCCTTCAGCCTGTGCTGAAAGGAAAAAACACGGCGAAGTTTGAAATGTGGTACCACATTACGCCGCATGATCATTTCTCAATGCAATGCCAGCGCCGTACGGCATAGTTGGAAACTAGTCTTGCCGTAAGTTTTTAGCACTGGAAATCGGGGTCGGGAAACGGCTCACAACCCAGTAAGTCGATAAAATGAAGGTGGTCAGGGTGGCCGCCTGAATGAACAACATCCCCTGATCGGAGACTAGTCCGGCGGTCAGCGCAGTATAGGCCAGTAAGAGCGAAAACTCGCTGGCCTGACTTAAGCGGGCCGATAACTCGCGGGTCGCCTTTTCATGGGCCAGTTTTAGTGCAAATGCAAAACCGAAGGCCTTCACCACAATTAAAATCACACCAAACAAAAATCCCCACAGCAGCACCACATCTCCCCGTGTGAATTCCATTTTTGCCCCGACAGCGAAGAAAAACAGAATCAGGAAAAACTCTCTTAAAGGCTTCAGGTGTAGGGAAATGGCCTGGGCCACCCGGCTGATTGCGATGGAAAGTCCGGCGACAAAGGCGCCGATCTCATAGGAAAGGCCAGCCAGATGTGCTGTTTCTGCCCAGAGCAGGCACCAAGCCAGTGCAGCCACGAAGGTATACTCCTGAATCACATCGAAGCGACGGAACAAGGGCAATACCAGATAGCGCACGCCAAGATAAGCCAGCAAGCAAAGGAGCGCCAGTTTCATCAGAATGAGTCCGAACGCGCTGAGCATGGCATCCGGAGTGCGGACGTTCAGAAACAGAATGACGATAATGGCCAGCATATCCTGGATCAGTAAGACGCTTGTCATCACTTCCCCCAGACGCTGATGATGCAGTGTGGTCGTCGGAATCAGCTTTAAACCGATCACCGTACTGGAAAACATCAGTGCGGCTGCAGCGACCAGTGCGTCAGCCAGAGACAGGTCAATCAACCATCCGAATCCCAGGGTGACCAGAAAAAAAAGGCAGCAGGTGCCCAGTGTGATCAGGGCACTTTCCTGAAACAGGCTGATGAGTTTAAAAGGCTGCAGGTTCAGGCCAAGCAGAAATAACAGCAGAATAACGCCGAATTGTCCGAACTGAATGATCCGGTCATTATCCGACAACATTCCGAGGCCGCTGGGGCCAAGGGCGATGCCAGCGGCAATATAAGCCAGAATAATGGGCTGGCGGGCATAGAGAAAAAGTGTCCCCAATAATGCTGAACTGACCACAATGATTCCGATTTCGAAAATCATGGTTTGCAGCTCATTCAGCATACGGCCCCCGGGCGATCAGAATCAGGAATGACATTTTAAAAGCATAGATGTTTTTAATTCCCGGGGAGTTTTGCTTGCTTTTCAGGTTCCGAATTCTGCGAGAATTGCTGCCAAACGTTCAATTTTGATGTTGGAGAGCTGCCGATAATCGAAATACGGGCAGACAACCAGTCTGTGTTCCCGGTTGATGGCAAATTCGTGATCCAGCCAGGTCAGAGGAATGTTCAGCTGACCTGCGCTGATCAGCTTTTTGGCATATGTTCGCCCCATGATGATGTGGTATTTGAGGGGGAACGCCATATCAGTCGCCAGAGCGGGCGGGCTGAAAAGCAGTGCAGTCTGACCGGATGGCTGGAGTAAAAAATTATCCCGGTAGTGCTGCCAGCTTGGTGTTTGCGCGGCGAAGGGAAATCGCTGGTGATCCAGGGCGCCAATCAGTTTTGCATAAACATTAAACACTTTTCGCCATCCGTTGCCGCAGGCCTGACCAATATTGTCAATCTCCCCCGGGATTGCAGGTTGCAATTGATCAAGGGTTGCCATTCCGGGCATATCAGGACGGCTCTCGATATAAGCCGCGAAGGTGAAATCCGGGCAGCCCAGCCCGATCAGGTGGTTGTTGTTTTCAGGGGCGATCTTGTCGTTATTTTCAGGCATCTGTGTCGATTGTCTTGAATATGCAGAGTGTTGAATGAATGTTGCGTGATTTTACTTAAGCTTTACCTGATATTGACACTGCTTTACCAAGCTATATGTACGCTGTACATAAATGCAAAAGAACAGGTGGCATTCTATGAAAAATCTATGGATTGGTGCGCTGTGTCTGTCTTTGGTCATGCCAGCAATGAGCTGGGCTCATGGTGGCAGAGATCATGGATACGGTCATGAACATCGAAAGTACTACAAGCATAAACACAGACATAAACATCATTATCATGAACCAAGACACTATCACCATCGGGATGTTGTCGTGGTGCATGAGCGGCCGCGTAGAGAATATCACAGATCGAACTTACCGGAACTGGTGACTTTTGCGGTGATTTCCGGGATAACCTACGCCGTTATCGACAATGCTTTTTATAAGCAATCTGGTGACAAGTACGTTTACACACCACAACGTCCATAACTGACGATCCTCCAGTCTCTTTGAAATCCTCCAGTTTAAGCCTTCCTGACGTTAACCATTTTGGTGTGCGGCAGGGAGGCTTTCTTCATTCGAATATCACGTCATGATTCAATTCGATACCAATATTTTGAATGGGATTTTTATCACAAACAGCAGAATAAACTGGTTTTTGGTGTGATCTGAGATGGCTTTTGGAATCAGAATCAAAAAGCTAAATCATTCAATATCAATAACTTATATTACTCTTTAGCAAAGAACTCTGGTTTTTCAAGGGTCCAGTAGAAAAATCTGGTTTAATAGGCCAGTGTTTTTCACTTGGGTAGAGCTATTAACTGAATTATCTCTAGTTGATGAAGTTTATCACTGCAAGGTGTTGGCAAAAACGAATTTTTCTTTATCCTCTTGTGTAATGAAATTGTTAATCGATGTTTGCATTGTCGTGCAGGCTGAGACGTACGCCTTGCTGGATGCAGGGTGTTGCTATGGATGTGGCGCTTGCTAAGAGGAGCAGATGCAATGAGTGTTTCAGTGGATCGTACCCTTCAACTCACCCAATTAAGTGGACAGGCTATCAGCGATCTGTCTCCTTCGTTTAATCATCTTCCCAAAACAGGTCATGCCGACGGTGAATACCGTTTGCGTCGCTATTCGATTGTGAAAGCGACCGCTAATGGTATTGAGCATCTGCCGCAAAGAGCGTTTATGCAGTCGGATGAGATCAATCATTTTCAGGGTAATGTCGCCCGGACATTTGAACCGCTGGAAGACAAGATTGTTTACAGTGCGGGTATGCGCGAGATGTGTGAAGTATTCAAGCGTGCCAATGCACTGTCAGACGATCAGGAAATTGAAATTCATCAGATTCGTATCGCTGCGCTGGACGGAGAAACTCAGGTTGCGCCGGAAGGTGTCCATCAGGATGGCTTTGATCATATCGCCGTAATCGGCTTTGGTCGCGAGAACATCGAAGGTGGCGAGTTCCTGGTCTACAAAACGAAAGATGATTTGCCCATTCTGAGCATGGAGTTGGAGCAGGGTGAGGTTGCTATTCTGGCGGATAATCAGCTCTGGCATAACGCGCGTCCGATCAAAGCGGTGAAACAAGATCAGCAAGGTTATATGGACCTGTTTGTTCTGACGGCCCGGGAGACACATTATGCACTTTGATGTGGCGAAGGTTCGTCAGCAATTTCCTGCACTGAATCAGCGAGTGAATAATGAACCTGTTTATTTCTTTGATGGCCCGGGTGGTTCGCAGGTGCCTTCGACAGTGCTTCAGGCGATGACGGATTATCTGGGCCGCTATAACTCAAACCTAGGTGGCGCTTTTTTCTCGAGTGAGGTGACGGTGTCACTGATGGCGTCCGCCCGTCAGGCTGTACAAGCGCTGCTGAATGCCCCTTCACCAGACAACATTGTTTTTGGTCCGAACATGACGTCGCTGACCTTCCAGCTCAGCCGTGCGATTTCGCGTGACTGGCAGCAGGGTGATGAAGTGATTGTGACTTCACTGGATCATTATTCCAATGTGTCCAGCTGGCAGCAGGCTGCGGATGATAAAGGCGTGCTGGTTCGTCAGGTTCGGGTCAACGAAGATGACTGTACGCTGGACTATGCACATTTTGAGTCGCTGCTGAATGAGAAAACACGATTGGTTGCGGTGACTTATGCATCGAATACAACCGGTTCTGTGGTGGATGTTGCCCGGATTGTTGAAGCGGCGCATCGTGTCGGAGCGAAGGTTTATGTGGATGCGGTTCATTATGCACCGCATAAACTGGTGGATGTTCAGGCACTTGGCTGCGACTTCCTCGTTTGCTCAGCTTATAAATTTTTCGGACCTCACGTTGGCATCGCCTATGTGGCACCGCAGTGGCTGCAAACGCTGAAACCATACAAAGTAGAACCGGCGACGGACTTTGGTCCGGGGCGTTTTGAAACCGGCACGCAGAACTTTGAAGGTTTGGCCGGCGTGATTGCGGCCATTGACTATCTAGCTCAGTGGGGAACACCGGAGCAGAATCTGAGGCAGCGTCTGGAAACGAGCTATGCGCAGTATCAGACTCATGAAGAAGCGCTGAGTCAGCATTTCCTGAATTGGGTCAAAAAGTTCAGCAATGTGTCATTGTTTGGAATTGAGGATGAGACGCAACTCGCAGAACGTACGCCGACTTTCGCGATTCGTGTTGAAGATGTGCCGCCGTCGGATATAGCATTCCGGCTCGGTCAGCAGAACATGTGTGTCTGGAATGGCCATTTCTACGCATTAGGCCTGTGTCGCCAGCTGGGTATTCTTGAGAGTGGTGGCGTCATTCGTATCGGTTTTATGCACTACAATACCAAAGAAGAAATCGACAAACTGTTTGAAGCTTTGTCTCCATTCTTAAAAACAAAATAATTATTACAGCGTATTGCTGAACATCCTGTCACAGGCTTTATTACAAGCCATATATATCAAAGCCCACGTACGCGTGGGCTTTGTCGTTGTTTGCCGGCCAGACTTCAAATCTTACGGCTTCCGGGTCAGCTGCACTTGCATGTTCTTGGCATTACTTCACAGGAAGGGGCCTGAGTCATCAGATTTCGAAAGTATCCGGTCACTGTGGTTGTCCCTCGTCTTCTTTCTGAGGAAGGTGAGAGAGCTTGAGCATTCTTTTGTACCATTCGGTCAGTACAAATCCGGAATACGAATCTGGAAGCAAGCTTGCACGTTTCTCATCTATGATATCGTTATAATGCTTGTGAAAAATTTTCAGGGTTGGATGACCCTTCATAACAGCGAGACAGAAAATGTTGAAATATATTGTGATTGCTCTGGTGGGCCTGGGGATTTATATCGGCGTGACCTATAAAGATCAGATTGAAGATATGCTTGATTCACGTCCGATGGAAGAAGCGCATGATCTGCTGGAGGATATGGGTGACCAGGCAGCAGATGCCAAAGATGCTCTGAACAAGCAGCTGGGATCTCTGCAAAACTAATTGCAACGCTCATTGATGATGGGCAGGTACAGATGTCAAAACGGCGACCCTGGGGTCGCCGTTTCATTTGACTGTCAGCTGTCTCAGACAGTGTATTACAGTTGCTTAAGCTTTGGCTGTTTGACCGTTTGCTTCAGCTTCAGCTGCGCGGCATGCAGCAGCGGTAAAGATAACATCAGTTGAGCTGTTCAGCGCAGTCTCGGCAGAGTCCTGAATCACACCGATGATGAAACCGATTGCAACGACCTGCATCGCAACTTCGTTCGATACACCGAACAGGCTGCAAGCCAGTGGAATCAGCAGCAGAGAGCCACCTGCAACACCAGAAGCACCGCATGCAGAAACTGCAGCGACAACACTCAGCAGCAGGGCAGTGAGCAGATCAACCTGAATACCCAGTGT
Source organism: Photobacterium sp. R1 (assembly GCF_054600795.1). Taxonomy (NCBI): domain Bacteria; kingdom Pseudomonadati; phylum Pseudomonadota; class Gammaproteobacteria; order Vibrionales; family Vibrionaceae; genus Photobacterium; species Photobacterium sp. R1. The sequence goes on along the minus strand of NZ_BAAHZP010000002.1, from coordinate 338,514 downwards.
ATTCACGGCAGCCAGTGTCAGTACAGTGATTGTGATTGCTGCACCAGCCATGTTGATGGTGGCACCCAGTGGGATAGAGACAGAGTAAGTATCTTCATGCAGATCCAGTTCTTTACACAGTTGCATGTTCACTGGAATGTTTGCAGCAGAACTACGGGTAAAGAAGGCAGTGATACCACTTTCACGAACACACTTCAGAACCAGCGGGTATGGATTCTGTTTCGTTTTGTAGAAAACGATCGCAGGGTTCACAATGAACGCGATGATAGCCATAGAACCCAGCAGTACAGCCAGCAGGTGAGCGTAGTCACCCAGAGCGCTAAAGCCGGTTTCTGCAAAAGTTTTCGCAACCAGACCGAAAATACCGATCGGTGCCAGACGAATGACGAAACGAACAATCAGTGTAACGCCGTTCGACATGTCCTGGAATACTTGTTTCGTTGCATCAGATGCTGAGTGCAGGGCAAAACCCAGACCGACAGCCCATGCCAGAATACCGATGTAATTGCCGGACAGTAGTGCATTGATCGGGTTATCAACCACTTTGAACAGCAGCGTGTTCAGAACTTCTGCGATCCCTTCAGGTGCAGCCTGATTCGCGGTACCAGCATCCAGAGTCAGAGTTGTCGGGAAAAGGAAACTCAGGGTTACTGCAGTAAGCGCGGCCATCAGTGTACCGAACAGGTACAGCATGATGATTGGTTTCATGTTGGTGTTTGCACCTTTCTTCTGATTTGCAATTGAAGATGCAACCAGAATAAATACCAGTACAGGTGCAACAGCTTTCAGGGCACTGACGAACAGACTGCCAAGGAAACCGACTTTCATAGCAGCATCTGTAGATACAGCAGCAAGGACGATACCTGCCACGATACCAATAAGAATCTGGATAACCAGACTGCCATTGGCAATTTTTGCAAGGAATGGTTGTGGTTGACTCATACTACATCCTGAATGTTTTGAGTTGGTTCGGAAGCGTTTTATGTTGTTTGCGGGTGGTTTTGTAACAGGATAATCGATGGATTTCCACACTTCTTTTTATAAACTTTTAGATTACACATCATTAACCTTCCCGGAATCCGTGTTTTGTGAGCAACTTATCAATAATAAATTACTGCTTTTAGAGCAATCTGCCTGTTTTCCTGCCTTTGGCAGTATGCTGTGTGGAATGCTTCGCAAAACACCGAATGTTAAATGTTAAAAAAAATCCTGCCAAAAAGGCAGGATTAGAATGCAACGAATGTAACAAACAAGCTGCATAATCCGTTAGATCTCAAACGAATTGGGCAATAAACCGCTCATTAGCCTTTACTTTTGACCGGGGGTAAATCCGGTACCAGTGGCGCCAGCGCTTCTGACTGACCAGCTTTGTGCTGGGCAGTGGTTTCCTGTTTCAGTAATGCCAGTAATTGGCGGTTATCCCAATTGGTCGGAGATTTTCCATAGCAGGCACGCATCATTCTGGCGATTTCTGTTTCAAGATCCTGTTGGTAGGTTGCAGTCAGATGCGTTTTATCCCAGCGCTGATAGCAGGTCTGAATTAGCATCGGCTGATTTGATTGCACCGCAGAGATCAGTTCGGCTTTGGCGGATTGGTCAGAATGGCTGGCGGCGCTTGATACCTTTGGCTCTTTGACCGTGAATTTGCGTGCGCGCAGCCAGAGTACCAGTGTGATGATCCAGAGCACGGTGACAATAAGTGTCAGCCACGGCCAGAATGGTGCAACGCCCTGTTGCTGAGGCGTATCGCCAGATAACGAGTTCAGCGATTGCCGGGACAGGTTTTGCGAGGATTGATCGCTGTCCTGACTGTTTGCTGACGGTGTCTGTGGATTGGATGCATTGGCTGTATTGTCTGGTTTCACCTGAAGTGTCTTGCCGTCTGCAAGACTTTGCTGCTGCTGGCCTTTCTCAGTATTCCACCAGTTGACTTTTAACGCCGGAAGAGAAATGGCGCCGCTCTGGCGCGGAATAATCACCTGCTTCAATGTCATGACGCTGTAGTCACTTTCCTGACTGTAGACCGGTTTTTCACTGTAAACGCGGACAGAGTCCGGGTAGCTCAGAGATAGATCAGGTAGCTGACTTTGCGGTGTCCCTTTCATTTTCAGCGTCAGGACACGGGTCACCGGTTCGCCGACTTTCAGTTCAGCACTGTCATTCTGCCATTGCTGTGACAGCTGAAGGTCAGCGGTAGGCAACCAGAGTCCCTGATAGGTGTCCGGCTTTCCCTTCACCGCTAAAGACTTTGGTTCCGCCTGAATATTGACCGGAATTCGCAAGCCGACGCTGCGGCCTCTGCCGCTTTTAAATGCCGTGCCTGTCAGCTTGGCACCTTGCAGGGTGATATTGCCCGGTTTGGTGGCCGTAATCCGGTATTTCCGGTTGATGATAGTATATTGCCGTCCGTTTAAGACGGTATCAGCCTGATGATCTTTACCAACCTGAACAACATCAATGCCGTCGCCCTGAGGGGAGGCCAGACTGGCCTGCTCAATTTGCTCACCAATTTTTATCTGAACCTGATAAATCTGGCTTTCACCGACATACAGGGTGTCCTTATCCATCCGGCCGGTGACTTCAATGGCAAGATCGGTCGCCGGACTGGTTTGACCCGGCTGGTTACTGACGGTGATGACAATGGGGTCAGAGCGGGTTGCGCCAATCCGAAAAGCCGGAATGGTCAGCTTGCCGGTTGATTTTGCGGCCAGTGCCACCCGCCATTCGGTCCGCCGGGTTACTGAACCATTGACAAAGCTGCTGAACGAGCTGGTACTTGGCGTGCCGACGGTGAAGTCTTTCTTCAGCGGAGACAGATCCAGGGCATTGTTGCTGACGCTGTCATCAATACTGACCTTCAGCTCAAAGATTTCATTGATGCCAACCTGATTGGACGAGACTGTTGCCACGACCTGTGCAGCGTTGGCTGAGTAAGAGAGCAAACTTGCGATAAGAAGTATCACGCCTGCCCAGACCCGGTTTTGGACGAGTTGATAAATAAAGGTGAAATGCTTGGCGTTCATAGTGAGTCCTTGCTGCTGTAGACGCATTACCAGCGGTTTTCCGGTGCATCAGGCGAGTCTTTTTCTCTGGCCTGAAGCAGGATCTGCGCCTGGATTAATTCGCTGGTACTGTCTGGTATTTGCTCTAGTTTTTTTAATGTTGGGTTGCTGGCCTTCAGGCCGCCGACGTCATCGCCAGTGGCATTGTCTTGATTTCCGATTGCGAGTTGATCATCTTTTTGTTGATCACTGTTGTCTTCTTTCGTTTTGCTTGTCTGAATTTGTTTTTCTGTCTGAGCGGACTGTGAGTCTTCTGAAGAAGCATCAGATTCTGATCGGGCATGACGCTGCTGTTCAGTCGCTGATGAATCCGGCTGAGATACCTGTTGCTGTTCATCCCCCTGATTCGGTGAACCTGGCTGTTGCTCAGACTGAGCCGATTTCCCAGACTCAGCTTGTGCTGACTGACCATCCGTACCGGATGAAGGATCAGACTGTTGCCTTTGTTGTTGGGCGTTTCTCTCTCCGGAGGATTGCTGTCCGGTAGCGCCCTGATTGTTTTGCGAACCGGACTGTTTACCTGCAGCTTGATTTGACTGAGAATTCTGGCCTTGTTGGCCTTGTTGGCCTTGTTGGCCTTGTTGGCCTTGTTGGCCTTGTTGGCCTTGTTGGCCTTGTTGGCCTTGTTGGTTATTCTGAGCCTGTTGGTTCTCCTGCTGGTTTTGCTTGAGGAGGGATTCCACCGTATTCAGGTTCGCTTTGGCGTCCTGATTATCCGGATGCTGACGCAGTAAATCCTGATAGATATCCTTCGCCTTCTCCAGCTTGCCGGATTGTGCATAAGCGTTTGCTAAGTTATAGCGAGACTGCGGATCGGATAAACCCGAAAGGGTTTCAATAGCGCCGTCATAATCACCTGCCTGATACTGCGCTGCACCTTTCCAGGCGGGAGAGCGGAACTGTTCAGCGGCTTTTTCATAATCTTTTTGCTGATAGAGTTCATAGGCTTCCTGACTCTGGTTCAGCCACGGGGAGGCTTCAGGGTGATCAACCGGAACAAAAATACCAAGCAGTAAAACCAAAGCAGCCCCTTTGCGGCATGCCGGGAGGAAAATCAGCAGCAGCGGCAGTAACAGCCAGAAACCACCATTCAGTTTTTCTTCAATGGCCTTTTCTTTATCTGGTTGGGTGACTGAACCTATCCGAGAGGAAGCTTGAATCAACGCCGTAATGTCCTGATCATTGCCCCGCCATTTGACCATCACGCCTTCGTGTTTACGCGCGAGGGATTGCAGACGTTCCGGATGCAACTTGCTGACGACCGTCTGACCTTGATTATCCTGCAGCAACCGGCCGTCAGGCATGGTGATCGGTGCCCCCTGAGCTGTGCCGACGGCAAGAATGGAGAGTCGGTAGTCCGTTCCGTTTAATAGTGAATTGGTTTGCTCGGCTTCCCTGGCGCTCAGGCCGTCGGTGATCAGGATCAGATCCCCCTGAGCGTGACCCGCTTGTTTGAGCAGAGTGATCCCTTCCTGTATGCCCGCCGCCGCATTGCTGCCCTGAATCGGCAGAATATCCGGCGATAAACCCGGGATTAATCCGGCCAGGGTGGTACTGTCCTGAGTGAGTGGACTGACAACGTAGCCATCACCGGCGTATGCAATCAGTCCGGTAGTGCCTTCCCGCCAGTGGGGCAGGAGGTCCAGCGCTTTGTATTTTGCCTGTGCAAGACGGTTCGGCTGCAGATCCGTGGCATACATGGAATTAGACATGTCCATGATGAGCACTCTGGCCTGACTCAGGTTATAGCTCGGCAGTTGGTGTTTTTGCCAGCTTGGCCCCGCCATGGCGATCACCGTCAGCAGCCATCCGGTACCCAGAAGGATTACCGGGAGCATATGACGCCGAGCGGATTGGTTTTCTGTACTGGTTTGCAGATGAGGGGCGATCAAGCCGGATTGTCCCCGGCCTTTGATTAGCCAGGGCAGCAGCACACAGAGCGGCAGCAAAGCCAGCAGCCAGTCAGGATGTAAAAAACTAAAGTCAGCCATAACGCCTCCAGTTGACTGCCAGGAGTACACTCAGAAATAACGCTCCGGCAAGCGGAAAACGAAACAGTTCTTCTCTGGGTCGCCAGGTTTGACTGGCGCTGGAGACAGGCTCGAGTTCATTGATGGTTTGATAAATCTCAGCCAGTTCCTGCGGGTTTCTGGCTCTGAAATATTGCCCGCCGGTGAGAGTGGCGATTTGAGTCAGCGTTTTTTCATCCAAATCCTGTGAAGGATTGACAATACGATTGCCAAATAAGCCTCGCTGAACCATTTCTTCGGCGCCAATGCCGACCGTATAGATTTTGACCTGATTTTCAGCGGCCAGCTTGGCGGCTTCCATCGGATGAATCACACCTGACGTATTCGCTCCGTCACTGAGCAGGATGATTACGCGTTGTGGCGTTTCGCCGTGAATGAAGGTTTTGGTCGCAATGCCCAGTCCTTCTCCAATCGCAGTGCTCTGACCAATCAAACCCAGTACGGCCCGTTTCAGCTGTTGTTGTACTGTACTGAGATCGAATGTCAGGGGCGTTTGTAAATATGCGTGGTTGGCGAATAACACCAGACCCAGACGGTCGCCTTGCCTGTTGCTGATGAAATCGCTGACGACATGTTTGACTGCGGTCAGGCGGTCAATCGCATTCCCTTGCGAATCAGCCATATCTTCAATCGACATTGAGCCGGATAAGTCTACAGCCAGCAGCATATCTCTGTGTTCCGGCTGTATTTGTACTGGTTCACCAAACCAGACGGGTCTGGCAACCGCGGCAATCAGGCACAGCCAGCAAAGACAGGTAACGACTGCGGACCAGCGGCGTTTAGGTTTGATGCCTGAATCACCCGGTAATACGGGCAGAGTTATGGCAGACACGGGTTTTACCGGACGGGTGAAACGATAAACAAACCAGGGCAGGGGAAGCAGTGCAAAGGCCCACCACCAGATAAACTCAAACATGGCTTTCTCCCTGATCGTTCGGTGCGTGTTGCGGGAGCTGCAGATGTTTGACCCAGATGACAGCCTGAGCCCGGCAATGGCTCAGAATGTCGTTTTCCACCTGCGGGGCGTACATTGCAGTTGTCCAGGTCTCACTGAGTGCGATAAATCCCTGATGTTGAGGCTGGAGCTGATGATCCAGAAATGTCAGCCATGCATTGCCGTTCAGACCGGCAACCTGAGCACGCGGAAAGTAAGTTAAAGCAGTCTGCCGGAGCAGCGTATTGATCTCTGAGACAGAGCCGGCTTGTTTCAGACGCGCTAAGGCCAGTTTTCTTGCAGCCTGCTGGCGTCTTTTTTGCCGGAGCTGTCTGGCGACGAAGTAAATCAGTGCTGCTGACAGGATGAGTGCCAGAGCGGATACCCACCATCCCCAGGCTAAAGGCCAGAGATCGGGCGGTGATGGCAGATGCAGATCTGCCAGTTGTAGCGGATGTGTCTGTGTTTGTGTCATAGGTTACGACTTATCTAACTGTGTCTGACTGGTCGAATGACGGGATGTCTGGCCTAATTGCTTCAGTAACGGTGTGCCTGCAGAAAGAGAGTGCAGCGGAATGGCCAGTGATGACGCCAGTTCTGACAGATTTTCAAGATGCCGGGTGAACTGTGTCTCCAGCTCTTTTCTGGTGCTGGGTGCACCAAAGTTAATCCAGGCCGACCGTTGGCGATCTGAGACATATTCCCGGCCACGATATAGGGTATCGCCCAGCTCTAGTGGATCGTACAAATGGACAAATTGGACCCGGTTATGGCTGCGTAACTGACTGAGCCTCTTTTTATCGCTTTGCTGTAACGAATAAAAATCGCTCAACACAATGATTTCACTGCCTTTAGGGCAAAGGTGATGCATATGCCTGAGTACATCAGAAAAGTGAATTTTTTTGTGTTCAGGCGCTGGCGCACCATGCTGGTGCATGTTGATCATGGTGTTTAGCACAGCCAAGGGACCTTGCTGTCTGGCCGTTGGTTTGCACTCACTCAGTGCGGAACCATTATAGATTAAGGCTCCGATACGGTCTTGCTGCTGAATGGCCAGCCAGCTTAACAAACTGGCAAAGTGAGCAGCCTGCACCGATTTCTGTAATAAACGGCTTCCGAAACGCATGCTCTGGCTGAAATCCACCAGCAGCATAACTGGCTGTTCACGTTCTTCACTGAACAGCTTGGTGTGGGTTTTACCCGTTCGCGCTGTGACCCGCCAGTCGATTGCCCGGATGTCATCACCCGGCTGATAGGGACGAACTTCAGCGAAATTCATCCCTCTACCTTTTTGCCGGCTCAGGTGCTGACCATTGAGCTGGGACCAGACGCTACGCGCTGGTGGCAACCATTTTACGGATTGATTTTTATACATTAACAGCTCGGCCAGACATAAACTGTACCCACTACTGTGCGGTGGCAAAGCCGGGGGATTTGTGTCTGTTGCCCTGATCATGCACTGGTGACCTGCTGAATGAGTGAAAGAATGATTTGATCGGGTGCGATGCCTTCAGCTTGTGCTTCATAGCTCAGCAATAAACGATGTCTCAGAACCGGATAAGCCATTTTTTGTACATCTTCAGGTGTGACAAAGTCACGGCCCTGCAGCCAGGCAAACGCACGGGCACAGCGATCCAGTGCCAGGGTGGCCCGCGGGCTGACGCCCATCTGCAGCCAGGCGGCCAGTTCATCACTGTAACGTTGAGGCTCCCGTGTAGCCATCACCAGACGAATGATATATTGCTCCACTTCCTCTGCCATGTGTATCTGCAGTACTTCTTTTCGTGCACTGAAAATATCCTGCTGGCTGAGGTGTACAGCTTCCGGTTGTTCATGATGGTGATGATCAAGTGCTTCACCGCGGTTCAGGCGCAAAATCGCCAGCTCGCTCTCTGCATTTGGGTAATCAACATTCAGTTGAAGCAGGAAACGGTCTAACTGAGCTTCGGGTAACGGATAGGTTCCTTCCTGCTCAATTGGATTTTGGGTTGCCATCACTAAGAACAGCTCAGGCAGAGGATAAGTGTTTCTGCCCGCAGTGATTTGTTTTTCAGCCATGGCTTCCAGCATGGCGGCCTGAACTTTTGCCGGCGCACGGTTAATCTCATCGGCCAGGAGCAAGGCGTTGAAAATAGGGCCGGGCTGAAAAACAAATTCTCCGGTATCGGGACGGAAGATATCTGTTCCTGTCAAATCTGCCGGTAACAGGTCAGGGGTAAACTGGATACGGTGGAAATCCCCTTCAATACATTCGGCCAGTGTTTTGACCGCTCGGGTTTTTGCCAGTCCTGGGGGCCCTTCAACAAGGATATGTCCGTCGGCTAAGAGTGCAATGAGCAGTTGTTGCACCATGTCGGGTTGTCCAATGACCTGTTGTTGTAAGTATTGTTCGAGTTGCTGAAAGGTCTTTGAAAGCATGGGTTTGATTATCCTTGGAACGTCTGTGAACTCTCATCTGCTGACGCAGGCTCTGGAGGCGATCTGGTGAGCTTGGTCGGCCAGATAAAAACACTTCCAGAACGGTGGCAGCTCTATCATTGAAAAGTAATCCAGTCAGTTGGCTTACTTTCATCAGATTCGACTTTGTCATGTAAAGAAAGTTCACAGTAAATACGGGGAAAATGATAAATGTTATTTTCCTTTTTTACACTTCTCGGGTGATTAAAGTCTCTTTTTAAGAAAAAACTTGAGAAAAATAAAAGATGATCGAATTAACAATATCACATTTTCAACTGGTCAGATGTGTTTTTTATGTTGCGTTTTTGCTTCATTTCTTTGTTTTGGATCAAAAAAAGTTTCCTCGGTATTTCATACAAGAGTCAGTTAAAAATTGGTGCAACCTTGCACTGGAAAAGTGCAATCAATTGAAAAATGCGACCGGAATATAAAAGAGACAGCGAGAAAATGTTTGAAATGTAGAATTTTGTAAACTTGGCATTACTCATGCATTGAAATATTCCGTTAACAAATCGCGCCTATTGTGTAATCGATTAATTGGTTCTAAATTGATTCCATACAGGGATTTTGGTGTTCAAACAGATACCCTATGTTGATATCTATATGTGTCTGTGTTCTTATAATATTTATGCAATGTAAATTTCACGCAAGTGACTTGTGGGATCGTTACGCTGCGTAAGAGTGGAGTTGAGAACAAGTCTGGTTCAGGTGTACAGCAACAGGTTCTCATCAGTGAAAGCGCAAATAAACTTTTGATAAATATTGATTTGTGCTGATAAAAGGATGGAAAGGAGTCTGCTTGATGACTAAGGTAGCATTAGTAACTGGCGCTAAAGGTGGTATTGGTTCTGCAATTACTCAGGGCTTAGTAGATGCAGGTTATAGAGTCGTTGCCACGTATTTCCCAACGGGTGAAGCAAAAGCGAAAGAATGGTTTGCGGAAAATAACTATTCTGAATCTCAGGTTCGATTATTTCCTCTTGATGTGACAGACGCAGCATATTGTGAAGAGGCGCTGGCCACTCTTTTAAAAGAAGAAGGTAAGATTGATGTGCTGGTAAACAATGCTGGTATTACCCGCGACAGCACCTTTAAACGCATGACAGTTCAGCAATGGAATGAAGTGATTACGACCAACCTGAATAGTCTGTTTAATGTCACTCATCCACTATTTGCTTCAATGTGTGATAAAGGCTTTGGCCGTATTATCAACATTTCATCTGTGAATGGCCTGAAAGGGCAGTTTGGGCAGGCGAACTATTCTGCAGCAAAAGCAGGCATGATTGGCTTTACCAAAGCGCTTGCCGCAGAAGGTGCTCGTTATGGTGTGACTGTAAATGCGATTGCACCGGGTTACACGGGGACTCCAATGGTTGAAGCCATCAAAACTGAAGTACTGGATGCGATTAAAGCAGAGATTCCTATGAAGCGTCTGGCACAGCCAAGTGAAGTTGCGGCTTCTGTGAATTTCCTTGCCAGCGATGCTGCTGCCTATATTACCGGTGAAACCCTCTCGGTAAACGGCGGCTTATACATGCACTAACTTTTTTCGAAGTAAGGACACTTGAAACATGACCAAAGTCTATATTGTTGCAGCGAAGCGTACCCCAATCGGTAGCTTTAACGGCGCACTAAAATCTGTCTCACCTGCACAACTGGCAGCTGTTGCGATTAAAGCCGCGCTGACTCAGGCGAATGTTGATCCCGCGAAATTGGATGAAGTGATTTTGGGGAACGTTGTGGGTGCGGGCCAGGGAATGGGTCCTGGCCGCCAGGCTGCAATTTATGCTGACATTCCTGAGCATGTACCGGCTTATAGCCTGAACATGGTTTGTGGCAGCGGCATGAAAGCGGTTATGGATGCTGCAGCACATATTAAAGCAGGTGATGCAGAGCTGGTTGTTGCTGCTGGTGCAGAAAGCATGTCTCAGATTCCTTTCACTGTACCGGCTTCCATTCGCGACGGTCAGAAAATGGGTAACCTGCAACTGACAGACTTACTGATTAATGATGGTCTGACGGACGTCTTTAACCAGTATCACATGGGTGTGACCGCTGAGAACGTCGTGGAAAAGGTTGGTCTGACTCGTGAACAACAGGATAACTTTGCACTCGCAAGTCAGCAGAAAGCAGTTGCTGCGATTGAGCAGGGTAAATTCGTGGATGAAATTATCCCTGTTGAAGTGAAAGTGCGCCGTGAGACCAAAACAGTCGATACCGATGAATATCCTAAAGCTGATGCAACCTTAGAAGGTCTGCAAAAACTTCGTCCGGCTTTCAAACCTGACGGGAGCGTTACCGCCGGGAATGCATCGGGTATCAATGATGGTGCGAGCGCCATTATCGTAGCCTCTGCAGCTGCAGTTGAGAAGTATGGTTTAACCCCACTGGCAGAAATTCAAAGTTATGCGCAAGCTGGTGTTGCACCTGAGGTCATGGGCCTTGGCCCTGTTCCTGCTGTGGTGAAAGCGCTGGAAAAAGCTGAATTGAATATTGAATCAGTCGGTTTGTTTGAGTTTAACGAAGCCTTTGCTGGACAGGCACTGGGCGTTTTGCATGAGTTGTCTGATGCGTTGAATACCAAGGTTGAAGACCTGGCCGAGCGCAGTAACGTGAATGGCGGTGCGATTGCACTAGGTCACCCGCTGGGAGCGTCAGGTAACCGTATTATCGTCAGCCTGCTCCATGAGATGCGTCGCCGCGGTACAGAATATGGCCTTGCAACACTCTGTGTCGGTGGCGGTATGGGTACGGCAATCGTACTGAAAAGTGTCTGAAACTAAGCATTACTCAATTTGCGCCTGTTTCGGCAGGCGCTTAAATAGCACTTAAATAGCACTTAAATTAAGGAAACATATTATGTATACGGAAATGTTTAAGTCATTCTCAGAGCAAACTGAAAAAACGCTGGCACCTTATGTGAAATTCAACAAGCTGTTCACAAAGAATGTGGAAGAGCTGACTGAACTTCAACTGGCTGCTGTTCGTGCTTACAGCGATCTGGGTCTGTCTCAACTGAAAGCGATCAGTGAAATCAAGGATCTGCAATCACTGACGACCTTCCAAGGTCAGCAACTGGAAAACCTGACAAAACTGTCCCAACAACTGGTTGAAGACAGCAATAAGTTTTCTGCACTGGCTCAAGGCTTCAAAGCTGAAGTTGAAGAACTGGTTGCTGAAAACGTAAAGCAAGTTACTCCAGCTTAAGTTCGATTCCTTCCTTAATGCCGTCCCGCCTTGTGGGCGGCATTTTTAGTCCAAAAGCAGAGGTCATTGCGATGAACCCGAATTTTTTCACGGACTACTTTGCTAAACTCCAGGAAATGAACCAAGCGTGGTGGAAGGAGTTTGATTCCGGCAAGGCAGCCATTAATACCCCGTTCAACAAAGCCATGAGTGAGTTGAACCTGGAAGATACAACGGCCTGGCTGGAAAAGGCATCTGCGCAGCCTGCCGTCATTGCAAAAATTCAGATGGACTGGTTTGAAAGCCAGATGAAAATTTTGCAAAGTGTTACTAAGACTGGAGAAAACCAAGATGTTGTCATGCCAGAGCATGATGACAAGCGCTTTATTGATCCTGCTTGGCAAAATGAAGCTTTTTATAATTACATCAAACAGTCTTATTTGTTATTCAGCAATAAGATGAAAGAAACCATCGACTCGATTGAAGGTTTAGATGAGAAAGCAAAAGAGCGACTGAGCTTTTTCTCACGCCAGGCCATTAACGCGTTGTCGCCGACCAATTTCATTACAACCAACCCTGAGCTGGCAAAACTGACTGTTGAATCGAATGGTCAGAACCTGATTAAAGGGATGGAGCTTCTGCATGAAGACATGCAGTCCAGCGCTGATGTGCTTAAAATTCGCATGACCAATGGTGATGCTTTCCAGGTGGGTGATAACATCGCCAATACTCCTGGAGAAGTGATTTTTAAGAACGATTTGTTTGAATTGATTCAGTATAAGCCGCTGACTGAAAAAGTGAATGCGACGCCAGTACTGATTGTTCCGCCATTTATCAACAAATATTACATTCTGGATCTTCGTGAGAAGAATTCCATGGCACGCTGGCTGGTTGAGCAAGGGCACACGGTCTTTATGATCTCCTGGCGCAATCCTGATGCGACAATGCAGGACGTGGACTTTGATACATATGTATTAGATGGTGCACTGAAAGCTATGGATGTCGTTGAAAGTGTCTCGGATGAAAAACAGATTCATACGGTCGGTTACTGTATCGGCGGTACGTTGCTGGCGACTGCGCTGGCATACAGTGCTGCCAAACGAATGCGAAATCGGGTGAAATCAGCCACATTCTTTACAACGATTCTGGACTTTTCGCAGCCTGGTGAGATTGGTGTCTATATTAATGATCCAATCATTTCGGCGATTGAAGCGCAGAATGAGCTGAAAGGTTATATGGACGGTCGTTCGCTTAGCGTGACTTTCAGTCTGCTACGTGAAAACAGCCTGTATTGGAACTATTACGTGAATAACTACCTGAAAGGGAATAGTCCAATCGATTTCGACCTGTTGTTCTGGAATGGTGACAGCACCAATGTCGCCAAAGCCTGTCACAGCACTTTGCTGCGTCAGTTCTATCTGGAAAACAAGTTAATGGATCCGAAGGGCTATAAAGTCGGTGGCGTTTATATTGATTTGTCGAAAATCAAAGTGCCAAGCTACTTTATTTCAACTCAGGAAGATCACATTGCCTTGTGGCAGGGAACTTATCGTGGTGCACAGGTATTGAATGGCAATTCTGTATTTGTGCTGGGTGAATCGGGTCATATTGCCGGTATTATTAACCACCCGGATAAGAAAAAGTATGGCTTCTACACGAACGATAAAGCCGCCGCGGATCCGGAAAGCTGGTTGGCAGGTGCTGCACGGCACGATGGTTCATGGTGGCCGCACTGGAATAACTGGCTGAATGGTTTCAATACCGAAGAAAAGGTTCCGGCACGAGAGATTGGGAACGAAAGTTACTCAGCAATCGGTGCCGCCCCTGGCGATTATGTGAAACAGACATTACCCATTGAGTTTTCGAATAAAAACTGAGTGATTGGTATTGAATTCATTGCCATTTGAAGTCTGAATAAAGCCAGTGGTTTCCACTGGCTTTTTTTGTATTCATGAATCGCCGTCGATCACGATGGAGATTGCTTCTTGATGTTGTGCTGACGGATGAAAGACGTTCAATGGTCTTTTCTTGAATTAGTGCCATTATCCCAATTCATCTCTCTGTATTTGAACGTTTTATCGGTAATAAAAGCCAACTTTGGAATTGTCCCTATCTATACTGGTGACATGGGGAAGTGAAAGTGGGCACAGAATGAAGCAGGAAAGACAGACGGCTGGCATTACAGGCTGCGAGGAGTGCGGCCTTGTTGTAACTTTGCCTGAGCTTGCACCTGGACAGCGTGCCAATTGCCCGCGTTGTGGTCATCTGCTGATGAAAACAGTCCCACATCCGCAACATCGCACACTGGCTTACGGCATAGCCTGTCTGATGATGCTGGTTCTGAGTGTCAGTTTTCCGTTTATGTCTTTCAGTGTGAAGGGAATCCGGCAGGAGATTACGCTGATGCATTCGGCGGAAATGCTCAGCCAGTTCGAAAATGGACCCTTGGCCCTGCTGCTTTTACTGACCGTTGTGGTGCTACCGGCTTGTTATGTTTCCTCTGTGCTCTACCTGTATTGGCTGTCAGGCAAGCATGGGAAAATTAATCGAGACAGTGTGAATCAGCGGGTGAAACGTCTGTGCAGGCTGACATTACGCATTGAACCCTGGCTGATGGTCGATGTGTTCTTGATTGGTATTCTGGTGAGTCTGGTCAAAATCGCTGCACTGGCTGATGTCGGGCTTGGGATGTCTTTCTGGGCATTCTGTCTTTATACCGTGCTGGTGGTGAAATGCGTCTCTATGGTTGACCGTACCTGGTTATGGTTGCAGTTCGCGCCCATGGTGCCGTTACCTGACGTGAAAGCGGGCGATAGTCATCATTCACAGAATCATATTGCTTGCCATGTCTGTGCCCAGTTGAATCCGCTTCCCGAAAAAGGCCATAACCGATGTTTGCGGTGCGGAGGAAAGCTGCATCCGTATCATCCCTGGAAAAACCTTCAGTATGCCTGGGCATTACTGCTTGCGTCAGTTGTCTTTCTCTTTCCGGCCAATTTTTATCCCATGATGTATACCGTGAGCCTTGGAAAATCGGAGGGTTCAACCATTATTGGCGGGGTGGTGCTGCTCTGGCATCACGGTTCCTACCCAATCGCAATGGTGATCTTTCTTGCCAGTGTGATCATCCCGCTGGCAAAAATTTGTGCACTGGGCTGGCTGTTTATTAAAGCAGCGCGGCATGACGACAATGAAGGACGGAAGGCAATTCGCCACCTGAAGCTGTATCGTCTGACTGAATTTATCGGCCGGTGGTCAATGATTGATATTTTTGTCGTTGCGCTTTTAGTGGCGTTAGTACAGTTACAGAACCTGATGGCGATTTATCCGGGACCTGCGGCTTTGTCATTTGCCTCAGTTGTGATTCTGACCATGCTGGCGGCGATGGTCTTTGATCCCCGGATATTCTGGCAGGATGTGTTGCCTGCTGCCCAGCAGCCTCAGGTCACGTCAGGTCTTCCGACAACAACCAAACAGAAGGAACACCGGATATGAGTGAACAAGATCCGCCGCAGGCTGAAGTCAGTCAAATCCGGCAGTTATCTCTGATCTGGCTGGTACCGCTCGTCGCACTCGTGATTGGTTTTTGGATGCTGATACAGTTTCTGGCCAGCAAAGGACCTGAAATTACCCTCAAACTGACCACTGCGGACGGAATTGAAGTCGGGAAAACAGAAATTAAAGCGCTGAATGTGAAAGTGGGGGTCATCACGGATGTAAAACTGAGTGATGATTACAACTCCATTATGGCCACGGCTCAAATGGATAAAGATGCAGCCAGAATGCTGAAAACGGATACCCGGTTCTGGGTTGTGAAACCACGGATCGGGAAGCAGGGAATTTCCGGACTGGAGACTTTACTGTCAGGCGCTTACATTGAATTGCAGCCCGGCGTGGAAGAAAAAGAAAAACATACATTTACCGTTCTGGATACACCGCCTGTGGCACCTCCGGATGCTAGAGGTCTGCGATTAATCCTGACGCACCAAGAAGCAGGCAAGCTCAGCATCGGAGATCCTGTCCTATATGAAGGGTTTACGGTTGGTCGTGTCGAGAAGGTGAGCTTTAATACCCAGACCAAAAAAGCTAATTATCAGTTATTCATTTTTGAGCCTTATGACAGTCTGATCCGCAAACGGACCCGATTCTGGCTGTCATCAGGAGTGGAACTGAGAATGTCGGCAGAAGGCTTTAATCTCAAAATCGGCTCTGTGGAATCGTTGCTGACTGGCGGGGTGAGTTTCAATGTACCTGCAGGATCTGAGCCAGGTGAACTGGTGACCAAACAACTCAGCCGCTTCAGGCTGTATAACAATCAGAATGAAGTGAGCGAACGCTTTTACGATCGGTATCTGGAATATGTGATGCTGTTCGATGAATCGGTGAGGGGGCTGAATCAGGGGGCTCCGGTGGAGTATCGGGGCGTGCGCATCGGGACTGTCTCTAAAGTGCCGTTGCGGTTGCCAAATCAGAGCAAGGGTTTTTCAAACCAGCAGATTCCGGTTCTGGTCCGCATTGAATTAGCGCGTGTCCAGGAATATGTGGACACTCAGGATCTGCAGGATTTACATGACAACCTGAGCAGCCAGTTCAGAAAAGGCTTAAGGGCATCACTGAAAACGGCAAACTTTCTGACGGGACAACTCATGGTTGATGTTGAGTTTTATACCGAAGAACCTGTGCCCGGTTTACTGACTTATAAAGATTATGATGTGTTCCCGACTATCGCTGGCGGATTTGCTGAGATCCAGAAACAGGTGGCTTCTTTACTGGATAAAATGAACAACTTACCACTGGAAGACACACTTAATGGATTGACTCAGACACTGGCGGCGACGGCAAAAACGCTGAAAGCGGCGGAACAGGCTGCGAAAAATGTCAATGTGCTGCTTGCACAAAAGGACACTCAGGCGATACCGGCTGAGCTTCGAAATAGCCTGGCTCAGATTCAGGCGACACTCAGCAGTTATGGCTCGGAAGGGACGACGTACAGGAATCTGGAACAGGCACTGATTCGTTTTGAGCAAGTGATGAAAGAGCTTCAGCCTGTGCTCCGGCAGGTGAATGATAAGCCGAATTCGCTGATTTTTTCTGACAGCAAGGGCAAAGACCCAATTCCGGTAGCAGGAGAATAAGCATGAATATGCGAGACAGATTTCTGAGTGCGCTGCTTGCTGCCGGTCTGGCTCTGACCGGATGCAGCAGCCAGCCGGAAGAATCGGATATCACAACCTATTTGCTGCCGCAGGCGCCGGAACAAACGGCACCGGGGATTGTGACGCAGCAGCCTTTACTGGTTGTGTCACCGGTTGAGATGGCGTTGCATCTGGCAGGCACCGGTCTGGTTTATCAAACCAGTGAAACAGCCGTGGTTCAGGCACAGCAGAACCTTTGGGCAGAAGACATTGTTCGCCAGCTGACCCGGCGCATCAATGGAGATTTACGGCTCAAACAGTCAAGATACTGGCCAACGGAGCGCTCCGCGGCAATTCAGTCAGTAAATGTGCCCAAGTTGCAGGTCCGGGTCAATGAATTTAATGGTCATTACTCAGGTTCAGCGCATTTCAGCGGCGAATGGCTGCTGGTCGGACAATCAGGGAATCTGAAAACCGTACAGCCATTCAGTTTTCAGGTTCCCTTAAAAGAGCCAGGTTACAGCGCTCAGGTGAATGCACTTTCGGAAGCGGTCAGCCGTCTTACCACACAAATTGCACAACGATTATCATCTTCAGTGCTTTATCAGGCAGAGTGAACGCTGGCAGGTTAGCGGTTTTGTAATCGGTAGTAGCCGTTGATCCAGCATTCTGGCAGTCCTTCGCCGGATGGGAAAGCCAGGTGCTGTTTCTCTATCATCACCGGATCTGCCAGATCTTCACCCGACTGAAACTGCACAGTCACATGCCTTTTAAATGGGTTGGTGAGTGAAGCCATGTCGACCACATCAACCAAATCGCCGCTTTTGGATTCTTTCAGAAACATAGAGGGAACCTCCTGTCTTGGGGTACTCTAATTATGGTCGATTTTATCTTAGTCTGGGAAAAGGGCGTCATGAATGGATAAGTATTACTGGGGCATAGATTTAGGCGGGACAAAAGTGGAATGTGCGGTGATGTCCCGAGAAGATGATCGCTGTGTCTTGCGCGAACGTATTCCCAGTCAGGCGGAACGTGGCTACGCCCATATTCTGAATCAGATTCAGCGACTGGTCTCGCATTGTGCCGAAATGTTAGGTTGCTATCCTTCTGAAATTGGTTTTGGAACACCAGGTGCGCTGGATCCCGCAACTGGGCTGATGAAGAACTGTAATTCAACCGCCTTGAATGGTCAGCCATTGCATCGGGATCTGGCGGATTTACTGAAAGTGAAGGTCCGGCTGGCCAATGATGCGAATTGCCTTGCACTGGCAGAAACACACCTTGGGGTGGTGCAGCAAATTCATCCGGAGGCGGAAGTCGTGTTCGCCATTATTATGGGCACCGGAGTTGGAGCCGGGATTGTGGTGAATGGAAAAGTGATTCACGGCTTGCACGGGATTGCAGGTGAGTGGGGGCATAACGTGATTGAGCCGGATGGCCGGGCATGCTATTGCGGAAAACGGGGGTGTCTGGAAACCGTTATTTCAGGACAGGGGCTGGAAATTGCTTATCATCAACGCACTGGTCATCGGCGACCACTGAACGACATTATACAGTTATCACAGCATGAAGACCCCGATGCTTTGTTTATTCAGAACAGGTTAATGCATTACTTCGGTCTGGCTGTGGCCCAGATCGTCAATGTTCTGGATCCGGATGTCATTGTGGTTGGCGGAGGCGTCGGCAATATTGATTTGCTCTATGACGCAGGCAGAAAGGCGGTCATGCCGCATTTGTTTAATCCGGTGTTCAATACGCCTATCGTGAAGCCAATTCTGGGCGACAGTGCCGGCGTTTTTGGTGCTGCCATGTTGGTGAAGTAGATTTTTTTATACTTTGGATTGAAGAAATAAAGGATATTTCTGCGTAATTATCCAGAGCCCTTGTAAGAGATATCTCACAAGCGCGTGGGAAATAGCGATTATTTTCAGGGGGTGAATGCTATGCTCGATTTTTTATTTCCTTTTGTTTCAATTATTTAAATTGTATTGTGGTTTTTTTGTTTTAATCGACATTAAAAGTGTGATCTCTGTTCGTTGCGAAGAAATCTGAATCAAGTAATCTTTACCCCGTCGGAAGGAACTGACGGAACGGAACAGGAACTGGCCATGGAATTGGCAGCTTCAGGATGAGGCAGGTGCATTAGGATGATGTATCTACAAGGACTGTGAAGGGATATCGGATGGATTCGATACAGTAAGTAGGATGCTTACTGGTCAGGATGACAAAAGGACCGCTTCAGGATGAAGCCAGGGACACCTCCAGGATGGAGAAGAGAGTTGTAGCAGGACGTTGCAACGGGTCAAGGTAAGACCAAATGGAACACCTCCAGGATGGAGTTATAGGGAACGCTGAAGGAAACAGCAGTATCATGGAATGATGCAGGGAGCACTATCGTAGCGGGATTGCTGCAAGTAAGACCTAAGGGCGCAACGAAAGTTGCGCCCGCTCTTTTTTCTGTCCTTTCAAAAATCAGCCGGCAACAACTTGCGGCTTTTGCTTCAGACTCGCCATCAGCATGTACACAGCTGTGCTGGCCAGCGCGATAAAGAAGAAATTCATCAGCCCGTGCGCCTGCACAAGAAAACGTCCTGCAGTCAGAGGCCCGATGACAGAGCCAACACTGTAGCTGAACAGCATGATCTGAGTTGCAGAAACGATCTGAGACGAATCCAGTTCATCGCAGGCAAGTGAAATCGCAACCGGGTACAGTGCGAAAGATGACATGCCCAGCATTGCCAGTCCAATCACCATCACAGAATAACCCTCAACCAAGCTCATGAAGCCTGTGGCAAAAATGCCCAGCAGACAGGCTGCAGCCATCAGCAGTGATTTGCTCATCCGGCAGGAGAGCGCACTGACCACTGGCTGGATTGCCATACCGCCGAGTACAGTTGAGGCCATGAGACCACTGATTTGCTCCGCGTTCAGGCCTTGTAACTGTAAAGAAAAAGGCAGCATACCGTAGATTGAGCTCATCACAATCCCGGAGACCAGACAGCCCAGAACCGCAGGTTTGCTTAAAGCCAGGATCTGTTTTGTGGTCAGGCTGATATGTTGCTCACAGGCTGGCTGAGATTGTTTCGAAACCAGTGCCGGCACAATCGCGATGAATAGCAGTGCCAGAATGCTGAAAAATGGCACCAAGCCTTCGACACCAATAAAACCAATGCCGAATTGCCCTAGTGTTCCGCCCCCATAAAGTGCGGTCATATAAAAGCCCAGGCGTTTGGCACGTTCTTTCTTACTGTCGCCAATCAGCAACCAGGATTCCACAACCACAAAAATACCAGCGACAGCGACACCGGCAATCAATCGGGCAACCAGCCAGACCCATTGATCGGCCATGACCGGCATGATGATGATCGTCAGCGCGAGCATGAGCAGAAATCCGATGAAAGACAGCCGGTGTCCAATACGGGCCACAACATTTTCAACTAGCAATGCGCCAATCAGCAGACCCAGATAAAAGATACTGGCCAGCCAGCTTGCAAGTGATGCAGGCAGTTCATAATAATTTAACGTCAGCGGAATCAGGCTCATCAGATAACCCGATGCAATCGCAAAAGCGGTCAGTCCGGCAACGGGTACAAAAATACCGCCAGACTGACGCGCAGCAGTGATTTCACTCACTACACTTCTCTCCAGATTTCAGGGGGCAGACCCGAAAAAAGCTGTCTCGGTGACAGCGATAGGTCCGCTCAGGGTTTTGCAGGATGTGTTACAGGTCATCCGGCTTTGTTGTGGCCCGGTTCCCTGCAAATTTTCGGTGAATATGGACTGAAAAATGGGTGAGGTAAAATGAGAAAAAGTAATATCCAAACATGGATTTTCTCACACTAAATATAAGGAAATGGCTGTCTTTAGAGGTATGTGTATTACATCAGGTTATTACCATGTTAAATAAATGATTTATTCAATTTTTTCATGTGCTTAATGAATTTATTTATTGCGTGAAGCTTATTGTTTAGTAATGGAATGATTTGTGATCATTCTATTGTTTTTGTTTAAAAAACGTACAAATTGAATAGGCTGGCTGAAAATAAATTTCGTGAAAAATTCTGATGTCGGGCAGTGGTTGATTACACCTTTTGGTGCAGCGCTTCACTGAAGCTGTGCATAGCCGATTGAGAATCAATGAAATAGGGCAGATGCAGAATGGAAAAAACATTTAAAAACAATGAGATGAAAGGTTGGCATGATGTGTGCTTTTAGATAGTCAGGCTGCGATGGTGATATTCTTGTAATCTGACAGGTTTAGATTGGAAGTGATCTCCGCATCATCGCGGACTACTGAGTGTAGGTACATTTTGTCAATGATTGACTGGGGTGCTGTTCCGCGTAGCGGGGGAACAGCACCTTTTTTTATTTATCTTTTGTTTCTCAGGTAACGCTTACGTCGTTCTTCTTTGTTCTTGGCTTTTTCAGCGGCTTTCCGTTCATTCTCAATGGCCACATCAATCAGTTCCTGAGTGATCATTTCCGGACGTTCCATGGTAATTTTGCCAAGGGTGCCGTTACGCAGCTCATTGATCAGAATTTCTGAGGCTTTATGTAAATCAACTTTACCGCCGGAGCGCAGACAACCGCGCTTACGTCCAATGGCTTCCATCAGCTCAATGTCAGTTTCCGGCAGTTTATCGTCCAGTTCATAACGCTGCTGAATCAACTCAGGGTAGGCGTCTTTCAGATACTCAATGGTATAGAAGGCCACATCAATGTAATCCATGGCGGTATCTTTCACTGCACCGGTCGCAGCCAGACGGAAACCGCTGTGCGGGTTTTCGACTTTTGGCCACAGAATTCCCGGCGTGTCAGACAGGACAATGCCGTTTTGCAGGTTAATGCGTTGCTGCTGGCGGGTTACCGCAGGCTGGTTGCCGGTGACAGCAACGGATCTGCCAGCTAGAGTGTTGATGATGGTCGACTTACCGACATTCGGAATGCCCATAATCATGGTCCGAATGTTCTTGCCCATTTCTTCACGGCCCGGCGCAAGTTTCCGGCACAGTTCCAGAATTTTATGGACTTCATTCTGGTTCTCCGTCGTGATCGCCATTGCTTTCACGTTGTGTTCTTTTTCCAGATGTGCAATCCAGTGTTCTGTCATCTCAGGATCGGCCAGATCACGTTTGTTCAGCACTTTGATCACCGGCTTATCACCACGAATTGAGGCAATGAGCGGGTTTTCACTACTGAAAGGAATACGTGCATCAAGCACTTCAATAATGACATCGACTTTAGGAATGGCTTCTTCAATTTCTTTACGGGCTTTATGCATGTGCCCTGGAAACCACTGGATACTTGTGCTAGACATTTGAAAAATAAACCTTTTTGGTGTTGCCTTGTGGAAAGCAAAAACTGAAGTATAAAAAAGCAAGGGAAAACCCTCTTACTGTTTTAAACCAGCTAGCTTGCAACCCGTATGATTACAGCCCACAAGTCGCGTTGTTTTTTGTGATCTTAACACTAATCCGGTAAGGCATGGTAGGCGGGCGGGTATAATAGAGTAAGCTCATACCGAAATCAGCATTGGCTGGAAACGCAAAGATTGACCCAAAAATTTTCCTTGAGCGGCGTCTCACTCAGACATACACTGCTTTGTAGTTTTAGAAGTAGGCAACCTGATGTCCTGGCATGTGATTCGTATTTTCTGGCTATCGTTTTTAGCGCTGGTATTTCCTGCGCAGGCGATGGCGTGCCTGGACGACAAAGGCGCTGCGACAACAGTGAAATCAACTGTGATTTCGCAGTCGCAGCTGAATGATGCTGTTCTCTGTGAACATGAGACTCAACATCAAAAACCACAGAATCCGTCACCGGTTTCGGAAACTCACCACTCCGGATACGCGGTTGCAATTCTTCATTCCTATCGCTGGAATATTCCAGACCGAAACAATCTCCATGACGGTGAGCCGAATCTTCTGGACACGCCGCCGTTCTATCCCGTGTCTGATCCTCGTTTGCCGTTGTGTTTAGTTCGGCAGCCAAGTTACGCCTCGTATCAGGATTTTCCCACTTCCTATCGTCTTTCCGGCTGGAAAGAAACCAACGCTATGTATGTGGCGTTGAATAGCCAGTACTTCAGCTGATATTCCCTTTCAAATAGGTGACGTTGTCACAATTCTTATTTTTTAACTCGGCATAATGACGCTGAGGGGATATTGATGAAGAAAAATAATTCTAGAGCATCGTCCAGGGTGCTGAACCACTATGCTGCGTGGAAGTACGTGGTACTGGTGGTCACTGTTGTCATTCTGGCACTCAGTGCTATTCCGACCTGGTATGGTGAACAACCGTCAATCCAGATTCAGTCTGCCAATCCGGGCGGTGCGTTCGGCAATGTTGTCAGTGTGAACAGATATCTGACAGCACAAGGCGTTGAACCACAGGAAATTACACAGCAGAACAATCAGATGGTACTGGTTTTCGGCAACGAAGCTGAGCAGTCTCATGCGCGTGAAGCACTGGATAAACGGGTTCAAGACGGCGATAACATCACATACTCGTACGTTTCTGTTGCACCAAAATGGTACGGAAAACTGGGTTTCAGTCCGATTAAGTTAGGTCTGGATCTGCGTGGAGGTGTGCAGTTCCTGCTTCATGTGGACGTCGACAAAGCGTTTCAGGAGCAGCGCGACACCATAGTGGATGACGTGAAGGACATGTTGCGCAGTGAACATCTGCGATCGGTCCGCATCAGCCGGCAAGGCAGTGACGGATTCAGTGTGACTACGAAATCAGAGGCTGAACTCAGTCAGGCCAGTCAGTTTGTGAAACAGAATTATCCGGGCTGGGATGTAAAACGGGGTTCAGGCAGCCTGACTGTAACGCCGACTAAACAGAATAAACTCGATTTTCAGTCGGCGACGCTGCAACAGAACCTAAAGATCATGCGGGATCGTATCGAAGAGCTGGGCATTACCGAAGCGCTGGTTCAGCGTCAGGGTGAAAATAGCATTCGTATTGAGCTGCCGGGTGTACAGGACCCGTCACAGGCGAAAAAGGTCATTGGTGCGACTGCAAGTCTGGCGTTTTATGAAGTCAAAACCGGCTCAGAAGCCGTTTCCGGTGATGATTTGGTCTTGAAAGACAACAGTGGCAGAACCGTGGTGCTGAACAAACGTCCGGTGCTGAGCGGTGATCACATCGTCAATGCCCGTGCCGGCGCCGATCAAATGGGTTTCTCTGAAGTGAATATTTCGCTCGATCATGCCGGGGGCAAGATGATGAGCGATTTTTCAGGCAAACACATCGGCAAGCGGATGGCGACCGTTTACCGGGAATACAAAACCAATGCGCGGGGAGAAACTGAGCGCAGCGAACGTGTCATCAGTGTGGCCACGATCCAGTCGCAACTGGGGAATCAGTTCCGTATTACTGGTGCCGGCTCAACAGAAGAAGCACAGCAGCTTGCGCTGTTGCTGCGTGCCGGATCTCTGACCGCGCCGGTGACGATTGTTGAAGAGCGAACGATTGGTGCATCACTGGGGGCGGAAAATATTGAGAACGGTTTTTCTGCACTGGCATTAGGAATGGCAATGACGCTGACCTTCATGGCGTTGTGGTACAGACGCCTCGGATGGGTCGCAAACGTGGCGCTGATGGCAAACATGGTGTGCCTGCTGGGTTTGATTGCGTTGCTGCCAGGGACTGTGCTGACGCTGCCGGGTATTGCGGGTCTGGTGCTGACGGTGGGGATGGCCGTCGATACCAATGTACTGATCTTTGAACGGATCAAAGACAAACTGGCAGAGGGCCGCAGTTTTGCTCAGGCGATCGATCTCGGTTTCAGCAGTGCCTTCAGTACCATTCTGGATGCTAACATCACCACAATGATTACAGCATTGATTTTGTACTCGATTGGTAACGGGCCCATTCAGGGCTTCGCGCTAACTTTGGGACTGGGTCTGCTGACCAGCATGTTTACCGGCGTATTTGCTTCACGCGCATTGATCAATCTGATTTGGGGACGCGACAGTCGTCGTGAAGTGAGGGTATAAATCATGGTTCAATATCTGAAATCCCGTATCCAGAAAATTCGTTATATCACCAGCGTCTTGTCAATTGCGTTGATGGTGATTTCTCTGGCAGCACTTGCTGTCAGAGGCTTGAACATGGGGCTGGACTTTACCGGTGGTATGGTGACAGAAGCGATGGTCAGCCGCTCGGTGACAAACCATCAGCTGCTGGATGTCCTGAAACCAGCGCTGGGTGAGTCCACCTCCGTGACTAAATTCGGTGAAGAAGGGCGTTGGGTCATTCGTTATCCTTTGGCCAATCAGGAGCCTGGACAAGGTTCGGAAAAGGGTCAGACGCCGCCAGCAATCGATCACCTGCTCCAGCAGGTGTCCGGTCAGGTGGAGATCATCAGTAACAGTATGGTGGGTTCTCAGGTTGGTCAGGATCTGACTGAACAGGGTGGCTTAGCGTTGCTGGTGTGCATGCTGTGTATCCTGGGTTATCTCTGTTTTCGCTTTGAATGGCGCCTTGCCAGCGGCGCACTGCTGGCGCTGATCCACGATGTTGTGCTGGTGCTGGGCTTCTTTGCGCTGACTCAGATGGAGTTTAACCTGACGGTCTTTGCCGCAGTGCTGGCGATTCTCGGATATTCTCTGAATGATTCCATCATTATTGCAGACCGGATTCGTGAGCTCCTGGTGGCGAAACAGAAAACACCGACGGCAGATATCAACGATCAGGCCGTGATTGCAACGTTTTCGCGCACGATGGTGACCTCAGGGACCACGCTGATCACCGTTGCGGCATTGTGGTTCATGGGCGGTGCTCCATTGGAAGGTTTTGCGACTGCCATGTTTATCGGCATTATTTCCGGCACCTGGTCGTCCGTTTCAATTGGGACGGTTTTGCCGGAGTGGTTAAAACTGGAACCCAAACATTACCTGCCGGTTGAGGTCGATTTGGCGCCTTAACGATTCATCATTGAGAAAAGCCAGCGAAAGCTGGCTTTTTTGATTGGGTTGACACGGTTGAATGGCTCCGGAGGCGTTTCCGGCAGCATTGCCTTTGGCGATGACTGAATATGTCGCGCCAGCTGGCACAGATATTCAGGCACGACTATCTTTGATTTGCGACATTCACCAGAAACCGGAGGATCTATGGAAAACCCGTTTAAACACCAGGGCGCATTCAGCTGGGCTGAACTCGTGGTCGATGATGCTCAGAAGGCCATTGAATACTACACAAAAGTGATTGGCTGGAAGATAGAATCCGTTCCGATGCCCGGAGCGGAGGAAGGACGGCTGTATCACATTATTAAGGCGGGTGATGATCCGGTTGGCGGAATCATGGAGCGTACGGCAGAGTGCCAGGATGCTCAGATCGGCTGGTGGAGTTATATCACGGTCGATGATGTGGATGCCTGTCTGGCAAAAGCGGAGGCAGCTGGTGGTAAAGCGATGTATCCGCCCATGGATGTGCCAAATGTTGGCCGAATGTGTGCCATCATGGATCCTTGCGGCGCTGTGGTGTCAGTGATTCAGTATGTGAATGATATGCAGTAATTGAGCAGGAAAATGGAACCTGTAGCAGTGGAATAATGCTATTAACTGACGATTGTTCAACTGCCATTCAACTTGAATGTGTAAGGCTGAACGTCTGAAACAGGTATCTTCCTGCTTTCTTACCTGATAATGAGGTGACAGATGAAAAATATCATTGCTGGCGTATTTGCACTGGTGATTGGCTTCTTTGCTCTGACTTTCGCGACAGTGATGGGCGTTTTTATGGCCTTGGTTGCTTTTATTGCTCAGCCATTCCTGAAGCGTAAATTGTCGAAACAGTATGCGACGTTTTATGCGGGCAAAACAAATGGCGCAACCAGCAAGGGACGTGTAATCGAAGGCGAATACGAGCCAGTCCAAAGCAATCGATAAATGATAGTGACTCTGTAAAACACAGAACGCCAGCCGATGAGCTGGCGTTTGTTTTTTAAGGGGAAAATTATTCGGTATGCAGGCAGTGAAAAAAGGCGTCAAGATGACCGTCTTCTAAATAGAAGCGATAACGTCTGCTGGCACTCTGTAATTCAAAATGCCCGTGATCTTCGGCAATCAACCGGATGAGCACATCGAAGGCTTGCCTGGGATTGCTTCCGCCCAGCCGCACCAAGTGCGAAATACTGTAACTTCGATTGGTATCAGCCACACTGATACTGCCGTAATAATTTTTCCAGTTGGCGGTAAAGACTTCGACAGGTTGCCCGGTGCGGTAATAGCTGAAGTTTTCAAATCCCTTCGGGTAAGAGATGTCGGCTTTTAAGGCGACATAGCGCCGGTTAAATCCCTGATCGGCAATCAAGGCAATCTGGAAGTCATTCTCGATGCGATTGGACTGGTTTTTAGCCAGATGGTAAAGATCCAGCCGACAGACCTGCGTGCCTAACATTGTGCGGCTGGTTGGCAAAAGTCCTGCAGCAGCCATGTGAATGGAACCGGACGCGATGAAAATGAAGTACAGCCAGATACGACACAACATTTCTTGAAACGCCTGCTTACGACGAGGCGGTTAAAGCCTCAATTCAACACATTGATCATTCTTTTCTCCTGTTAGCATAGCGACAGTTTGCATTCGCTTCTGCCCGGGGCAATGCTAAGTGCCTGATTGGATCATCTTTTCTGTATTCTGTCTCATCTCTGAGCTTAAGCCTGGTAAATTTTGGCTTTCACCATGTTGCGATACTGTGCGGGGCTGAGGCTGAACTGCTTCTGGAAACGCTTGCTGAAATGATGTGCATCCCGGTATCCGACCTGTTCTGCCACATCCTGAAGGGACAGGCCAAAGTCACGCAATAAGCTCTGTGCGGCTTCCATGCGGAGAGATTGCAGGTACTCATGGGGCGTCTGTCCTACCTGTGTTTTGAAACGCCGCTGGAAGGTTCTGAGCGGCAGTCCGCAATGCTCAGCGATGTCTTGGGCGGTGACCGGTTGCGCCAGGTTGCGTTTCAGCCAGTCCTGCGCGAGGGCAATGGATTCGTCGAACTGCACTTCGCCGCCAATTTGATAAAAGGGCTGCTGATCAGACTGGGAAATTTCATGGCCGAAGTGGGTTTCGACAGTTTTTGCAACCGACTGGCCAAAGTGTTCACGGATCAGGTACAAAATCAGCTCTGACTGCGAGTTAATACTGACCGTGCAATACAGACCGTTGGCGACTGTGATTGATGCCTGACGGTTCAGGGTGACAAGCGGATATCGTGCGGCAAACTGATCGTAGTAATACCAGTGGGTTGTCGCGACCTGATGATCCAGAAGTCCGGTTTCTGCCAGCCAGCAGACGCCGGTTCCGGTTGCGATGATTTTGGCGCCTTGCTTGTACTGTTGTGTCAGCCAGGGAATCAGCTCCGGACTTTGCCTGAGTACAGACAGCGGATTTCCCCAAATTGGAGGCAGAATGATGAAATCAAACTCGCCGGCACATGCTAAGGTCAAGTCGGGCTGGATACGTAGGCCTGATTTCAACTCAGGAGGGGACAGGCTCTTGGCGACAACTGAAATAGAAACAGGTTGTGATTTCTGGAGATGCCGGGGTCTTAATCCTGCCGCACTGGTGAGCATTTCGGCTGCAAGAGAAATCCCTGTGATCAGCGCGCGGGGGTAAAGCACAAACGCAATTTTCATATAGCGTATCGTTCCATTTGATGATGTGACTTGGGCTGTTTCTGCTGTACGGGAACTGAATCACCAGGATCCGGCTCCCTGATTTTGGTCTGACCCGGTCAGAATGGCGTATATGTCAGTAATTATGGCGTAATTGCCTGATGTAATACTAGTGTAACTTGGTAATCTGACAGTCAAGTTAGTTATCAAGTAAGAATCAACAATGAAATTACCTCTGATTGTCGGAATTGGCGGCATTAACGCCGCAGGTCGTAGTTCAGGTTTTCACAGTTATAAACGCATGCTGGCTGATATTCTGCCTGCAAGCGATATGCATTCGACCTGGCAGGATCTTGCTCATCGAATGGGATTAGCTGAAGGGGAAGTCACCGAATCCGTGATCGAAGCGATTCAAGCGGGCACCCTGATTCGTCGGATTGAAAGCTTCGACCCGGATCGTGTGTTACAGCAGTATAAAGCGGAGCTGTCTGCGGGCAGCGATCAAATTCGCTTCACGCTCCGTAAGTCAAAATTGCCGGAGCATATCCCTGAAAACTGGCAACTGGAGGAATCAGGCAGCAAAGTCCATGTGACCGTGACCGGTGAACTGGATGCATTGCTGGCTGACTACAAACCTTTTCCAGTGAGCAGCGGGGGTAATATTCCCCGCGGTTTCGAACCCGGGAAGCTGTACAACTCACGCTTTCACCCGCGCGGTCTTCAACTGACGGTGTACGGTGCCTCAGATGCCCTGAATTCTCTGGGTGTGGACTGGGATGAAGTGCTTAAGCATATCCGCCCTGATGAAATTTCAGTCTATGCGGGGAGTGGCCTGGCACAGATTGATGATCAGTCGCTGGCCGGAATGGTAGCTGCGCCGTTGACCGGTGGCCGGGTCAGTTCCAAGATGATGGCTTTGTCACTGGCAGAAATGCCGGCGGACTTCATCAATGGTTACGTCATTAACAGTGTCGGGACCACGGGAACCAATATGGGCGCCTGCGCCACCTTCCTGTATAACCTGCGCCAGGGATTGCTGGACATTCAGAGCGGACAGGCAAAAGTTGCGATTGTTGGGAATGCCGAAGCACCGGTAGTCTCTGAAATTATGGAAGGTTTCCGCGTGATGGGCGCGCTGGCTCAGGATGAAGAGCTGCGTGTTTTGGATAACAGCGACACTGTCGATAACCGCCGTGCCTGCCGTCCGTTCTCGGACAATGCTGGTTTTACGATGGCGGAATCGGCTCAGTTTGCCGTGCTGATGGATGAATCGCTGGCACTGGAGCTGGGTGTGAATATTTACGGGACTGCCGCTGATGTCTTTATTAATGCTGACGGTAATAAGAAGTCGATTTCGGCGCCGGGTGTCGGTAACTATGTGACCGTTGCCAAGGCTGCTGCACTGGCTCAGGCCATTCTTGGCCCGGACGGCGTGAAGAAAACCTTTGTCCAGGCGCATGGTACGGGCACACCGCAGAACCGCGTCACGGAAAGTCATATCCTGAACGAAGTTGCTAAAACTTTTGGGATTTCGAACTGGCCGGTGACTGCGATTAAATCGTATGTTGGACATTCCATGAGTGCGGCAGCAGGCGACCAGCTGATGGCTTCATTGGGTGTCTGGCAGTACGGCTGGATCCCGGGGATTAAGACCATTGATCACATTGCGGACGATGTCCACCAGTCGAACCTGAATATTCTGATGGATCATTACTTTGCTGGCACGGCTGGTGATGATATGCAGGGTGTGATTATTAACGCGAAGGGCTTTGGCGGAAATAATGCGTCAGCTCTGGTCTTGTCACCTCAGCAGACACTGTCGATGCTGGAGAAGAAATACGGTGAGGCCGCAATGGCGGAATATCTGAGCCGGAATGAAAAAGTCCGTGATATCATCGCAGAACGTGATTTGCAGGCATGCCGGGGTGAAGAAGAAATTCGCTATTCCTTTGGTGAGTCTGTCATGGATGAATCTTCTGTCAGCCTGACTCAGGAATCCATTCGTTTGTCAGCGTTTGGGGAAGCGATTGTTTTACCGACCGTGAACCCTTACGCAGATTATCAGTAAATCAGTCTGATATTGAATGAAGAACGGGCAGCTTCGGCTGCCCGTTTTTTTACGTTATTTATCTGACTTATTCTTCCCACTGAATCAGTTGCCCTTTCGGCCAATGACTGCCTGTCTCGTGGTATTTTTTCTCCAACAGGTGTCGTTTAATTTTCAGTGTTGGCGTCAGGATGCCGTTTTCAATGCTCCATGGTTCTTTGATCATCAGAACCCCTTTAATTTTCGCGTGGGATTCCAGCTCTTTGTTGATGGCTTCAATGGCGTGCGTCACCCTGCGGGCATAGCGTTCCCGGTCAAAGTGCGGATAGTCATGCGGTACTGCCAGCAGAATTGGTGCTGGCATGCCTGAGCCGACAATACACATCATTTCAATACCGCTCAGTTCAAACAGACGCTTTTCAATTGGGACAGGGCAGACGAACTTCCCTTTGGCTGTTTTAAAGTTATCTTTTTTACGGCCCTGGATGGTCAGGTAGCCTTCTTCATCCAGACTGCCCAGATCGCCAGTATGCAGCCAGCCTTCGTGATTGAAGCTTTCTTTGGTCGCGATGTCGTTTTTGTAGTAGCCGGAAAACAGCCCTTTACTGCGCACCAGAATTTCATCATCTTCGGCGATTTTGATTTCAACGCCCGGACCGGCGTTGCCGACGGTGCCTATTTTGTCGCTGCGGAAAGGCATGTTGAGGGTGCCGTAAGCGAAGTTTTCTGTCATCCCCCAGGCTTCGGTAATGTTCAGACCAATCTGTTCATACCAGCGCAGTAATGCAGGGGAGACCGGGGCAGACCCACAACCGAGCACCCGGGCTTCGTTCAGACCCAGTCCATCGGCCAGCTTGCGTTTGATCAGGCCGGAGACAAACGGAATTTTCAGCAGCAGGTTCAGCCGGGCCTGAGGCAGTTTATCCAGAATACGCTGCTGGAATAAGGTCCAGAGACGCGGTACGGAAATAAACAGCGTCGGGCGATGCATTTTGACATCTTCAATGAAGGTATCGAGTGATTCCGGGAAAGCCACCTGAACCCCGGCCATCATGGACGTCCCCAGGATGTAAACCCGTTCAGTAATGTGCGCCAGCGGCAGGTAGGAGAACAAGCGTTCGTTCTCAATAATACCGATATGTTCAATCAGGTTCTGGGCAGAAAAGGCAAAGCCACCGTAGGACAGCATTGCGCCTTTCGGTAAACCGGAGGTGCCGGATGTATAGACCAGCGACATCATATCGTCATCCTGATGGGACGGACGCTCTTCAAATGGTGTGTGCGCCTTGATCAGCGTATTCATCTCATGCTGGCACGCCGGGACATCCGGATAGGGGAAACTGACGGTTGTGATGTCTGGCAGTCGGCTGGTGACGGCATTGATGGCGTGGTTATTATCCAGTTTACCGATAAAGACCAGTTTGGATTCACTGTGCGTTAAACAATGCTCAATGGTTTCTTCCCCGGCGGTTGGGAAAATTGGCACACTGACATAACTGCCCAGCATTAAGGCCAGGTCGCAGATATACCATTCAGCACAGTTTTTAGAGATTAAACCGATTTTGTCACCAGGCTGAAGACCCATCGCCCGGAGGGCACTGACCAGGCGCAAGGCTTGATCGGCGACATCTGCATAAGTGAAATCGGAAAACTGACGATTGATGATCTGACGGAGGAAAATTTCATTCGGGCGTTCTTCAGCCCATTGCAATACACGTTCATGTGGCAGCGCCTGCATCTTGAGCGATTCCCTTGAAGAATTTGGCTGTAAAGGCAAAGTCATGGTTCCATTCCTTGGTTGTTATTATCTTGTTAAATTATTAAAAGCGGCTTTCTTAGAACCGTCAAGAGCTCACTGTAGTGATTTTGAGGTAAAAATCTCAGTCAGCGCTCAAAACATGAGCTTAACTTATTGATCTTTTGTGTTGATTGCGACGGGGACAACATTGAAACAGCCCTGACACAGGTCAGAGCTGTTCGGTGAAAATTGTTACAAGGATTTACTGCTGAACGGGTGTTACGGGTGCCTGATAAGCATTGGTGCCCCAGAGCGGAACCGTAGACAGGCTGTGTTTGTAGCTGCCTGACGTTTCTTTGGTTGAATAGGACAGATACATCAGAGTCTGGCTTTCCGGATCATAGATCCGTCTGATCTTCATGGTTTTGAAGAAAACACTCTTCGATTTCTTGAAAACCACGTCACCCGCTTTTGATTTATCGATAGCGGCGATCATTTCCGGAGTAATTTCGCCGGTCTGGCGGCAGGAAATGGAGGAGTCACTCGGATCTGAGAAATCCAGGTCGGCTTCAATGCTGGCAATGTGGCAGGTGACACCTGGGATTAAGGGATCACTGAGTACATTGAGTTTGATGTCCTTCGTGGTAAATACGCCAAGACTGACATCGCCGACTTCGTTGTCTGAACAGCCCGCCAGTAAAGATGCTCCCGCGAGCATCGCGGAAAAGAGCAGTGCGCGTTTCATTCAAGGTCTCCATGATGGGTAATAAGAACACCACAGCATAACCGGAAAATGTCACTTTTGCCTGACTGGCTATCAAAAATTTGTCTGAATGTTTCTTGAATAGCAAGCGCTTATCTTCGGGTGCCAGTGAGATTGGTCATGAACGTTTGCATCAGCGACCAGGAAATCACACCGCCCAGCACGACGCCTGTCAGGTTTGCAATCGCGTCTGAGACAGAACTTTCCCTTCCGGGCTGGACCATACTCTGAATCGTTTCCAGAAAACTGCCGTAAAGAACCAGCAGCAAGAGCATATAGCTGTATCGCCTCAGGTGTTTGCTGATCAGCAGTGCATAACCGGCAAAGAGGCCGTAACACATGGCATGCAGAATGAAATCCAGATGAGCGATCCCATAGCTTTTCAGGTCCGTCAGCGCGCCTTTTTCTGCCGGAGGCATCAGGGTCAGCCAGGTAATCAGGAATCCGTGTCCCCAAAAGAGGGCCAGTGCGAAAAACTGTAATTTCCGTATTTTTATCTCTTGATAGAGAAGATTCGTTTGGGTCCGTTGCACAGGTCTTCTTCCCGATTTAAGGCTGAGTTGCCAGCAGTTGGCTCAGATGGCGTACCGGCACAGCATAGGTTATGGCACTGGGATGAGTCAGTGCGTTTTCTTTGCTGTTTTGGACCAGTACTTTATTGATAATGGCGATTACCTCGCCATTATCCTGACTGTACACCGGACTGCCACTGTTGCCGGGATAGGCCGTCGCATCCAGCTGGTAGACAAAAAAACGGTTTTTCAGGTGCTTGAGCCGGGAGACTGACAGTTCTTTCGCCGTGCGGGCTGGAATGGCAATCGGAGTAATACTGGAAACCATGCCCCGGTGTGTCACCGGATAAAGTCCCAGAATTGCGCCGATGGGAAAACCGGTAAAGCTGTACATTTCGCCTTCCCTGACCTGACGGGCAGAGAGCCTGAGTGGCGGAAGCGGCGGGCCACTGATTCTGAGGAGGGCCAGGTCATGTTCTGTATCCCGTGCGACCAAATGCGCAGGGCGGATGTCTGGCGTATTTCCGGTCCCGACAAATACGACACATGCTGTATTTTTGTTCGCGGCGATTGTGGCAGGAACAACATGATTGTTGGTGGCAATCAGCGAGCCATCTCCGATTGCAAATCCGGTCCCGGTTAAACTGGCGCGCGGGGTGGCCAGTTTCTGATAAGTGCCCACACCGACGATCGAAGGCTTAATCTGACTGATGACCTCAGGCAATGCCGCCAGAGCGGGAAATGAGAATGTCAGCAAGAGATAAACTCCGAACATCCGGAAAAAGAATGAGCCGGTTGTTTTGACAGGAAAAACCATCGTTTTTCATCCTAATTTTCTGGTGGCACTTTGTTAACCCGCCCCGTGTCGCCGGGGCGGCAGGAGACTACAGGTTGATCTGCGCTTCCAATTTACGTTTGAGCTGCAGCAGTTCCGGATCGGTTGTGTTCACGCGGCTCAGCACATCTCTCGCGTTCCCTGCTTGATGATTGGCAAGCAGACTTTCGGCATAGTGCAATGCAACTTCCGGGTTGTTCTGCACTTGTCTGTAGGCTTTTTCGAGCATTGGCAAAGAGTTGGCGGCCTGACCGGATTTCAGCAAACAGTACCCGTACGTATCCTGAATCTGGGGGTGTCCCTTCGCCAGCTCATGGGCTTTGGATGCGTTGTCACAGGCTTGTTTGTAGTCTTTTTTGGACAGGTACAGCCAGGCCAGATTGTTCAGCGCCAGCACATTATTGGGATCTGTTTCCAGCAGCGTGCGGTACAGCTTCATAGCTTTATCCGGCTGATGTTTTGTCTGAAGCTGCGCCAGGGTCAACCGGAGTGGTGCTGCTTTTTCGCCATGTTCCCTGAGAACGGACTCAATAAAAGCCGCCGCTTTTTCTGACTCATGATTCATGGCATATGCCCCGGCAACGTCGTTTGCACTCTGGATGCCCGGGTAAGCTTCATAGCGTTTCAACTGCCATGCCGTGGCTTCCGGATACTGCTGGCGCTGGAGATAATTTAAGGCCTGTAAGTGCATGAAGTACTGCTGCTTTTTGACAGATTCAGGCATGTTGTCCAGAGTTTTCTGGCTGGCATCCAGTTCACCCAGCCTGAGTTGCAGTCCGGCTTTCATCAGGGAAAACAGCGGGGTCTGACTAAATTGCTCTTCCGCTTTTTCAGCGAGCGTCAGTCCTTCGATTATCTTATTGTTCATTTCTTTAATCTGGATATTCCGGAGATAAGCCTGCTGATTGAGAACATCCATTTCCAGCCATTTGCTGTAAGCGCTTTCGGCTTCCCGGTAGTGTTTCTGTGAGAAATAAACATCACCAAGTAATTGCCAGCTTTGAATCGTTTGCTGGTGGGGGGGCAGCTCCCTGATATAGGCGATGGCTTTCTCCGGTTGCTGTCGCAAGATGTAGCCACGGGCCAGATCCAGTTTCAGCGATGGATTATCCGGATGGACTTTCACCTGAGCCGCAACGATATCAAAGGCCTGCTGGATGTTACCGCTGAATTGAGCGTACCGGTAAAGTGAGCGGGTAGTCAGTGCGTGCCCCGGTTTGTTTTCATAGGCTTGACGCGCGAAATCAAAGGCTTTGTCAGTGTCACCGTCTAAGGCGGCGATCTGTGCCAGTCCGAGCTTTGCCTGAACATTGCCCGGATGTTGACTGAGTATTTTACGGTAGATGGTTTTTGCCTCAGCCGGTTTGTTTTCAATCAGCAGCACGAAGGCTTTCAGTATGTTGGCGGCATTGTCATCCGGGTCCCGGGCCAGCCATTCGTCTGCGACTTCATGTAACTGTTCGTACTTTCCCTGTTTCATGTAGTAGTAAGCCAGTCCCAGAGTAGCCTCAGGCATATCCGGATTGCTGTTCAGAATTTCTTGCAGAGTTTCAATGCCGGTGGCGTCATGACTCGCCAGCTGCAGCAGACCCAACCGAAGCTGATTGTCGGGTGAAGAAGCGGCCGACGCTTGTTCTGCCAGCGAAAGTGCAAAATCTTGGCGTCCGACTTTGGCAAATTCCAGACTCATACTGGAAATGAACTGACTGTCTTCCAGATTCGTGACATCAAAACCACGCATGGTTTGCATGGCACCTTCAATATTTCCGAGCTTCAGCTGGCTGGCAGCGTAAAGGCGTTTCACCATGTTGTTGTCGGTCATGACAGGCATGATTTTTTCCAGACGCTCACTGGCGAGCGCATAGTTCCCCTGATGATAGGCAACGACGCCAGAGATCAGATAAGTGGTGATGTTGCGTGAGCCATTTCGAATGGCCAGATCGGCATGCACCTTCGCTTCATCCTGCTCACCTCTGGCATAAAGAATGGTGGCTTTCAGTTCATTGGTGAGTGCGTGACCGCTGAAAGCAGCTAGTAAGGCATCGACGTACTTTTCGGCTTCATTGAGCTGTCTGGTTTTAACCAGAGCCTGAGCCAGAAACAGGGTGTATTGCAGGGCTTTGGGCGAACTCTGTACAGCTTGGCGATAACTGCTGGCAGCGGCCTGATCCTGATTTAATCTGGTTTCGAGATGACCTTTCAGTATCCATGCCTCACTGCTGTCCGGATAAGCCTGAACAATGGCTTCGACTTCTTTGAGTGCTTTTTCTGTATGGTCCCGGGAAGCCTCAAGACTGGCTTTGGCAAGACGGGTATAGAGCGTTGTCTGCCCTGTGCGCTGGGCCTGAAGGAAAGCATTCTGGGCACTCTCCTGGTCGTTATCCCGCAGCAAGGCCAGCGATTTCATTGCATAAAGGTCTGCGAGGACTTCGGGCTGATGACTCTGCGGCTGTTCCGCCAGATCGGCGATTTCTGCGGATTTCTTTTGTCCCAGATAAGCATGGGCCAGAAGCGGTTCCACTTCATCTTTGTTCTGGGTACCACGCAAGGCTTTATATAATTCTTTTTCGGCACCGGCAAAGTCACCTTGCCGCAAATACAGTTTACCCAGCATCAGGCGGGCCTGATCCGCATCCGGGTGTTCCTGGATAGCGTTTTTTAGCTCGATGATGGCAGCGCTTTCTTCATTTTGACTGAGATAAGTGTTCGCTTTAGCTATGTATTCTTCAATCGATTGTTCACCGCAGGCAGTGAGTGTTGCGGCGAGCAGTCCGGCAAGTGTCAGCGCATGCAGTGAAGTACGAGGTAACTTAGCCATAAGCATCCCTGTCGAATTTTTTGGGTGTGGACTTTTTTATGATAGTCATTCTTTTGACACCGGGCGGGATTGGCTGTGTAAAAAACAGACGGCTCAAAAATATCTCAGAAAAGTCAGAAGCTTTGGGTTTGCTATGATTGAGACAACTGAGCTCAGAGAATGTCGGAAAGCAGCGGATGGCCCGAAACAGTGATTTTTTCCAGTGTGAATGGGTAGTCAACCCGGATCAGAAATGGTTGAAAACACAATGGCTGGCATTGGAAGCCCGTGCAGAATCAAACTTTTTTCTGTCCTGGTTGTGGATTGGCACCTGGTTGGACTGTTTTGTGGACGACTTTTCTGTGGTGGTGGCACGCAATGAGGCGTGTGTCGTCGGGCTGGGCATTATTGTGATTCACGAAAACAAGATGACTTCGCTGTCTTTGGGTCGTCAGTTTTGTCTCCACCGGACGGGCGACCGTTTGCTGGATCAAATCTGGATTGAATATAACGATTTCCTGCTCGATCGAACCGTTGCTGATCTGGTGCGTCCGCTGATGACGGCTTGTGTCATGAACAACATGAAAGGGGCTGACACCTTTGTCGTCGGTGTCACTCAGGACAAGGATTTTTTAAGCTGCGCAGTGATGGGAACAGACACATTTGAGCACGGGACAGACACCCTGATGGTACTGGCAGACGGCACTGTGGTTCTGCCGGAAAAGGAAGTGGGGTGGGAGTCTCAGGCTTTCCAGCTGTATTTTGCGCCTCTTCAGAAGCAGCACCAAACGTTGGACAGCTATCTGTCTCGCAGCGCCCGGTATCAGATCAAACGCAGCATGAAAATTTATCAGGCTGCAGGAGGGCTGAAAGTTATCACGGCCAGTTCAGTTGCGCAGGGACTCGTACTGTTTGAGCATGCTGCTGGCTATCACCTGAAGCGCTGGGGCAATCGGCCCGGGCAGAGTGGTTTTGCTAATCCGCATTTTCTCCGGTTTCATCAGGAGCTGATTCGCCGCGGTCTGCCTTCAGGCACTGTCGCCATTCATCATATTTATGCCGGTGAAAGGGATCTGGGTGTGGTGTACAACTTTCATCATGGCAACTGGGTCCTGTTTTATCTGAGCGCGCTGAACTATGACTTGAGCAGTTCAGCTGAGGACAGACACCTGAAGCCGGGTTTGGTGGCACATTATCTGTTAATTCAGATGGCCATGGAACAAGGATTCGACGGATATGACTTCATGGGCGGTGTGTCCCGCTATAAGCAGACGTTTGCCAATCAGACCGTCGGGTTTGCGGTATATCATTACCGGTTTCCGCACCTCCTGTACCGGATGAAAAAAGTTATTCGCGGTCTGAAGCGCCGGGTCTGGTCACAAAACAATTCTCGCTGCTCTTGAATGCTCCGGCAAAGCTGTCCTGTGGCCTCACAAGGTTGCCGCAAAAGTCCGAAACTGTCTGTTGTGCTGTGATCGGGTAAGTGGTTGCCTGAGACATTAATTCTGTTTGCCTGACCTGATCTTTAGGGGAGAAATTGCCGATCGCCGGTGATTTGTACCAGTCATCGAGCTTTTGTTTTTCGGTCAGAAAATCAATGGAAAAGAGCAGGTTATGTGATGCAGCGGCTTTGCCCTGATCGCGTTCGCGAATGTGTCCGCCAACGATATTATTCAGCAGTCTGGCGCTGGATTCCGGGAAACGCACATCGATGCCGGAAGTGTGATAGAAAATATTGTTGTTCACAAGAGCATCACTGACTTTATTGATGTACAGACCGACATCGTTGCAATGCATTACAATATTATTTCTGACGGTGTGGTTCAGTCCTTCGAAGGCAGCCTGGTCCCGGCGGTTTTCCTGTCCCATGCCGCCGCCGCCCAATGACAGCCCGACCTGATATCCGCCATATTGACGGCTGCTGGTATTACAGATGACCAGATTGTTTTCGATAATTCCGTTTCTGTTGCCCCCCTTCATGAAAGCACCATAGCTGACCTGGTTGCCGCCGGTTTTTATAAAATCACGAATGATGTTCCGCTCGATCACCCACTGATTGCCATGGTCCAGATTGATGGGTGTGACCGGGTTTGATGTATCCCTTGGCTGAGTGTTGTAGAAATGATTGCGGCGAATGATACCGTTATCCGGAAAGGCCTGCCGGAAACGGTTCACTTTAATGGCCGCATTAAAATCGATAAACGTATTGTTTTCGATGAGGCTGTAATCTGCGTCGCCGACGATGTGCAGTGCATGTTCACAGTCAGAAGGGACGGGGCAGGCGCCTTTGAATGTCAGCCCGGAGATTGTCCAGTAGGGCTGGTTGAGCACAATGCCTTCCAGGCCATTCAGCACCAGAACTACATGTCCGGGTTCTTCCGCGCGAACGATGATGGGTCTGGATGCAGAAGGCCTGACCTGGCTGATGTCCAGTCGTTTTTCCTGAAGCGCATACCGGCCTTTTTTCAGGACGATTTCCTGTCCCGGAAGCACCTGTTTCAGAGCGTTCTTGAAACTTTCCGCGTCGGATACCCAAAGGGTACCCAGTGGTGCCGCAGGTGTGGCTTGAGTATGCCCGTCTGGCCCGATGGTGGGCCAGTACCGGGTATCAAACTCGCGCCAAAAATAGGATGGACTGGATAAACTGCTCGCGACACCGGCGATGGCCTGATGTACCGGCTGCAGTTCGGGGCGAAGTTGCTTCAATTGATTGGCCGAATGGCGGAGTGTTGCAGGCAGAGTTTCATTTTGTGTGACCCAGTGTCTGACGAGATAGACCATCCCGCTGATCACGACAAGATGGGCCAGGATGCCGATGATGGCGAAGTAGGTTTTCAGTCCGTTGCGAAACATCCGCATCCTCCGGAATCACAATGAAATACGCTGGCTGGCACAGTACAGACGGCAAAAAAATCGCACTGCTTATTCGGCTGAGTATAGGTAAGAAATCACACATCTGGCGAAAGACCCGTTGTGAGGACGCTCTGTGATTGAGGCAGCAAGTTATGCGAACGCGTTGATTCAACGTGCACTGATATTTTGAACCCAGCGAATTTGGGACAGGATGTATTGCTCCCGGTACCGCATGAAAATTTTATGCTGCAGCATGACAAAATTGATGGACCGAAACAGGAGATTTTTTTGTGATCGCTTTGGTTGCTCAGCAGTTCTTGTGCCATCTTTAAGAAGCAATAATTCACCGTACTTCGTGTGCCAATATCCGGAATATGGAATCTTTCCACGCCGGAACCGTTCTGAAACTGAGAGGGAACCAGGGGGGAAGAGATGGTCGCTAAACTGCTGGTCGTGATTCATGCAGAAGAAGAATTTGACTGGGAACAGGGGTTCAACAGTGCGAATAATGCTGTCAACCATCATCAGGTTCTGATTCCCTTTATGGCTGAGTTAATTGATGTCGGCGCCAAAATTACCCTGGCGATGGATTATCCTTTTGTCGATAGTCCTGGCGGGCAGGAAGTGATTTCCCATTACCAGCCACGGGTTGATCAGCAAGTGGAATTCGCTGCCCACCTTCATCCCTGGGTGAATCCGCCCTTTGTCTCGACTCAGGAAGAGGCATCCGATTTTGAATCTTATCCTTGCAATCTTTCCCCGGAAATTGAATTTGAAAAAATCCGCCTGCTGACAGAGAAAATTCAGTCTGTGTCCGGGATGACGCCAGTGACCTATCTGGCAGGACGATATGGTATCGGCCCTTTGACCAATCAGCATTTACGTTCGCTTGGTTATCAGGTCGATCTCAGCATCAGTGCTTATTGTGACTTTAGTCATCAGAGTGGTCCGGATTTCAGTGAACGAACCAATCAGCCTTTCGTTGAAAATGCCATCCGTCATATTCCTCACACCAGTTCATGGCTGTCGGTGTCCAGGCGGCTTGAAATGAAAGTCAATCAGTTTCCGTCATGGAGTAAGCGGTTGAATCACACGGGGCTCACCCGTTTCATCGGTAAAGCGCTCCGACTGAGAAAATACCGGCTGTCTCCGGAAGGTAATGATCTATCTCAGCTTTTAGCGATCACTCAGGCTCAGCTAAATATCGGTCAGGAAGTGTTTGTGCTGTCATTTCACTCCCCCAGTGTGGTTGAGGGGAGAACACCTTATGCACAGACAGCTGAGGACTGTCTGAATCTGAAAACGACGACGCGTCGTTATATTGAATGGTTTCAGCAAGAGCTTGGCGGAGAGATTGTACTGGCGAAAGATATGGCGATGACAGAAGCCTAAAGGCGGTCGATATGGCTGATAAGTATTCTCAGGCAATCTTTTCAGGTGCGAAGTGGACCTTGCTGATGATCTGGTACAACCGTTGTATCGGGCTGATCAGCACGCTGGTACTTGTCCGATTGCTGTCTCCTGAGGATTATGGCGTTGCGGGTTTCGCCATGTTTTTCGTCTATTTTTTTATTGCGCTGTCTACTGTCGGTACAAAGCAGTATGTGCTGATGGAAAACACGGAAGATGAAGAAAAACTGAACAGCATCTGGTCGCTTAATCTGCTTTTCCGTCTGGTGAGTGCAGTCATCCTCTGGTTTTCAGCTGACTATATTGCTTCATATGCCAACGAGCCTAAATTGGCGTTGGTCGTGAAAGTTGTCAGTGTGATCCCGCTGCTCCGTGCCTTTCATAATGTGGGCATGGATGTGTTTGAAAAAAACTTCAATTTTAAAATGGAAACCGTGATGCTGATGGTTGCGAAAACCCTCGGTACGGTTTGTACCATCCTGCTTGCGTTCATCGTCGGCAATTACTGGGCGCTGGTGGCCGGTGTGATGCTGATGGCTGTCATGGAAGTGAGCTCCAGCTATATGCTTTGCCCGTTCCGGCCACGTTGGAGCACCCGGTACTGGAAAGAGCAGTGGTATGTGTCTAAGTGGTTGTATCTGGTGTCAGTGTCCGGATATCTGCGTTCCCGGATGGATATGCTGGTGTTGGGGAATCTGCTCAGCAGCCGTGATATCGGTTTTTACAATATGGCGCAGGAGTTTTCCTGGCTGCCATATACCGATTTCCTGTCGCCGATGAACCGGGGAGCATTCTCCGTCTTTGCTAAATTTAAAGACAATGAACAGCTCTTCAAAGAACGGCTTTACTCTCAGCTGGCGTTGCTGATGCTGCTGGTGATGCCGGTTTCTTTCGGTATGTGTGCTATCAGTGAAGATTTCGTTCATGTCATTCTGGGCCAGAAGTGGTTGGCTGTGATTCCCGTGATGCAGCATCTTTCTTTTCTGATGATCGTTATGACACTGTACATGGTGGTGCAAACAGTGCTGATTTTAAAATCAAAGATGCCTTCACTCTTTCTGTGGGATTGTGTTGCGATTGTTCTGGTGATCGTCGGCTTTTATGGTCTTGGATATGACGACCCGGCAAGTTTATCCATGGTGCGGCTGATTGTGGGCTGCATTTTTCTTGTGTGTGTGGCGATCATTTTCCTGGCTGTGATTCGTCTGAAAGCCAGTCGTTTTC
This sequence comes from Photobacterium sp. R1, assembly GCF_054600795.1. Taxonomy (NCBI): domain Bacteria; kingdom Pseudomonadati; phylum Pseudomonadota; class Gammaproteobacteria; order Vibrionales; family Vibrionaceae; genus Photobacterium; species Photobacterium sp. R1. The sequence goes on along the minus strand of NZ_BAAHZP010000002.1, from coordinate 295,913 downwards.
TGCCAATTGTTATCCTGCCGCTGCTTGTATCCGTTTTGATGTATTTCTGCGTCAGTCTGGTGTCGGCGCAAATTGAGAGTCATGTGATGGGACTGATCGTGAGTGTGGCAACCGGTGTGGCAGTGTATACGATAGCGATGATTCTGATATTGCCATTGTCAGTCCGATGGATACCAGAATACCGGAGCATTCAGGTGCAGCTGGGCCGGATGTTCCGTATTCCGCTGACCAGCAGCAACTGAAAATGTCTTTCCGGATGACATCCTGAAACCAGACGTTTTTGTTTTCAGTCGGGTTTACATTGATAAATTAATCATCTTCAAAATTTTGTGGGCCAGTCAATCCGGTTCTATAGTGAGAAGAGTGAATCCGGCAGCAAATTATCAATTTAAAATGACATAAAACTCTGTATTGAAATGGCTTTTTTTTCAGGGTTGGCATGATGGAGGGAGTGATGGAGTCGATTCTTTTCACGTTGGGACTGTTTTTACTGGTTTATCTTTGTGTTCGTTCAGTGAAACAAGACAAAAAAGTGATGCCGAAACAACAAGCAAAACCACATCATCGCAAATAAGCACCGGAGGCTGAGTCATGAGGGATCTTGTATTTTTAAGTGTTTTCATGATCTTAGCCTGTTTATCCTTACGAAGGCCTTATATGGCTGTTTCGCTCTGGTTGTGGTCGGGGCTTTTTGTACCCTCTTACTGGGTTTACAGTTTTGCCAAACCCATCAGCTACAATACCGCCTTTGCGCTCATCACTTTTCTGACTTACCTGTTTTCACGTCGCAAGCCAGTGATTTTAATGGATGGGGTCGTCGTGTTTACCTGTTTGTTCTGGATTCTGACCGGACTGACAACTTACAACACGATCATTATTCCAGAGCTGGTGTGGCTGGAGTGGGAAAAATTTTCGAAAGTGTTTCTGATGTTCATGATGATCGCTTTAATCATCAGGCAGCGGCATGAATTTGAAATGCTTCTCTGGGGTCTCATTATGTCGGTGGGATTTATGGGAGCGATTGAAGGGCTGAAGTTTATTGCCAGCATGGGCGGGCATAAAATACAGGGCCCGACAGGACATTTGCTGACGGATAATAACCACTTTGCGACCGCGCTGTGTATGATCATTCCGCTCATTGTGTACCAGCTCAAGTCGGTAGAAGAGAAGTGGATTCGAGCCGGTCTCGTCGGTGTGCTGGGGCTTTGCATTCTGGCGATTCTTGGCACCTATTCCCGGGGCGGTTTTCTGGCGCTGGCGATTATCGGCTGTTATTTCTGGATCAAGAGTAAAAGGAAAGCCCTGACTTTGCTCGCAGTCGGCGTTGTGGCTTGCCTGTCTGTCCTGATATTACCGCAACAGTGGTATGACCGAATGGAAACGATTGAAACAGCGGCCACAAATGACACGTCATTCATTAATCGTGTAAATTCCTGGAAAGTTCATACCCTGATGGCGATGGATCGTCCGTTTTTGGGGGGTGGGTTTAAAGCGGCTTATTTTCCGACGGTCTGGGAACGATTGTCGGTGGATGTTGATAAAGTCAACTTTATTGAAACACCACCTCCGGGAGAACAATCCAGAGCCGCACACAGTATCTATTTTCAGGTTCTGGGGGATCATGGGTTTGTGGGGCTGGCGCTGTTTTTGCTGATTATCTTGCTGTCATTCCTGAAAATGCGCTGGGTGATAGTGACGCTCAGTCAGCCACCTTGGAATGAACAATACCGGTGGCAGGTTGATCTGGCCAGAATGATGCAGGTTTCACTCTTGGCATTTTGTGTTGCGGGTGCAGCGTTGTCGCTGGCATACCTTGAGCTCTTCTGGGCGCTGGCTGCTGCTATGGCCGGATTAAGTATGCAGGTGAAAGTGATGGTGTTGCGGGACTATTCGCGCCGGAATACAGCGGAAGTGCAGGGGTATTCTTCCAGAGCTTGAATGAGACAGGCGTTTTCTCTTTCAACAAACGCCTGCCTGAATCAAGGTCTCTGGGAATAATACCGGTGAATGTCCCGGTTCGTTTCTCTGGTGTCTGTCCCGTTTTCGATAACCGATTTGATAACTGGTTCAGGGTGTTTTTTCTTGCTCCAGCAACTGATGAAAAATAGAAATAATCCGTTCGCCGTTGTGTTGCCAGGTCAGTTTACGTTGGTCGATTGTTTTGGCTGCCTGATTACTCAGGGATCGGCGAAGTGGTGTATCGGATATCAGGCGTTCGATACAGGTCAGCATCTCGTTTAATTTCCCTTCCTGAAACAACAGTGCATTTTCACCGTCAGTCAGCAGTTCTCTGATATTGTCGCTGTTCGGTGCGACAATCGCTTTACCACAGGCCAGATACTCGATCAGTTTTAACGGTGAACACCAGGGGGTGACGGCAGGCTGAATGGCAATATCAATCTGTGCCAGCCAGTCTGGCATGGTGTCCCGGGAAGCCAGACCGACGATGTGGATTTGTTGCTCAGCTTGCAGTGCCTTTGCTTGTTGTCGGAGATCATTCAGCACCGGGCCATCCCCGACGATCAGAAGCTTGATGGGCAGCTCATCCGGATGCCGGTGCCGATTTGCCTGAGCGATCAACGCGAGAACATGGTCCAGTTGATGCCATTCACGGCAGAAACCAACAAACCCGACAACCAGATGTCCGGCAAAGTCCGGATGTTTTGGGTTTGTACTGGGGTGGAACAAGATTGTATCCACGCCATTTGGGATGACCGTGATCCGCTCATCCGGAACGCCTGCGCGACGGACATCCCCGGCAAGGACATGAGTCACTGGCAGTGTGTGGTCGGCATTACGCCAGGTAAAGACTTCAGACCAGCGGGCGAGCCAGGTGAAGGAGAGTCCGCCATACTGGCAGCGCTCTTTGAACAGAGGGGCATTAATTTCCAGAATCAGCGGAAGGTGAAACACTTTCCCGGCAATGACACCGGATGGCAGGAACAGGTTATAACGTTCGTAAATTGCATCGGGCCGGTGTTTCAGGATGGCCCGGCACAGTCTGAAAAAATCGTATGCACTGTAGCCCAATTCCAGTAATTCACAGAGAACACGCGGCAAATTGCGGCGTAACTGGCTGACCCAGCCGCCATCTGCGCCGAAACTCGCTTGTTCCGAAACTGCGGGGGCGACAAGAATGATCTCATGGCCTTGTTGTGCGAATGCATCCAGAATGGCTTCAATATGGACAAACTGCCCATCTTTAGAAGCAACCCGATGATGGTACAGAATTTTCATGAGGTCTCCCTGATGAGCCGATTGAACAACTGATACTGACCTTCAGATGTCGCTGACCAGTCGAACTGTTCAGCGTAATGCCGGGTTGCTGCACGGGGAAAAGGGTTGTCCAGGATGTGCTGAATGCCTTCAGCAATTGCCGCAGCATTGCGTTCGACCAGCGTACCTGCGCGGGGCTGGCGAACCACTTCAGGCGTTCCCCAGATATTGGTTGCGACCACTGGTGTGCCGCAGGCCATGGATTCGAGCAAGACGTTTGCCCAGCCTTCCCGATCTGAGGCGAGCGTCAGGACGCTCGCCGCACCATAATACCCAGAAAGCTCTTTCTGACTGAGCCGCCCCAGAAAACGCACCCTGTTGGCTACTCCGTATTGCTTTGCAAGGGCTGTCAGGGCTTTTTTCTGGGGGCCGTTGCCGGCTATCAGCAGTAAAGCCTCCGGAAGCTGACGAAGCGCTTCAATGACCAGATGGTGGCCTTTCCGCTCGACGAGTAAGCCCACAGAAATCACAATCGGGATATTGAGTGGCAGACCCAGTGCTTTTCTGAGTAATTGCTGCTGATATTCATCACTGAAGCTGAAGAGATCGAGATCAACGCCGTTTCGCAGGGTGCTGACTCTGTCTGGTTCAGCACCCAGTTCAATCATGGCGGTCCGGAGCGCATCACAGACGGCCAGATTATGATGACTGGCCGTCATCACCTCCTGAATGCGTTTGCGTGCACTGGGGAAGGTCGGGAGCAGATTGATGTCTGTTCCTCTCGCGGTCACCGTGAAAGGTTTGTTGAATTCTCTCGCAGCCTCGGTAATGGCGACACCGTCCGGAAAATAGTAATGGCCGTCAATGAGATCAAACTGAAATCCTTGCCGCATCATGCTGCGAATCTGCCTTTTGAGCGTATACCCGAGCGTCACAGGTGTCAGATTCATCCCTATTTTAGGGATAACAAGATACCTCGGATGATATACCTGAATTCCGTAACGGATTTCAGTCAAAGGGACAGACGCAAATTCGCTGTATTGGCCAAACATCGGATGTGCGAAAGGAAACCAGGGGACAGGTGCGATGACGGTCAGCCTGATGTCCGGATAATGCTTTTTCAGTTGCCGGAGCCGGGTTTCAACGAAGATGCCGTGCCTGGGATTGACAGCGTTCGGATACAGGGTGGAGATGGTCAGGATTCTCATGACGTTTGCCTCCCCAAAAACTGGGCAAACATCAATAGGCTCCAGAGTGCCACCCCATGGTCCCGGCGGTTGCTGGTATGCTCTGCGATCATTTTTTTCAGTTGTTCAGGGGCAAAATAACCGCTGTCCAGCATCACAGGCGAGAGGATCTGCTCCTGGAGTAAGGGCCGTAACTGATGACGGAACCAGTGGCATAGCGGCATGCTGAACCCCATTTTCGGACGATAGAGAATGTCTTCAGGGAGCCAGGGTTCCAGCGCTTTTTTGAAGCTGTACTTGCCTTCCTGCTTGCGGATATTGTCCCGGCCGGGAATGCGGAATGCCCATTCGAGCAGCTGATGATCGAGTAAAGGGGACCGCACTTCTAACGAGTTCGCCATACTGGCGCGGTCGACTTTGGTTAAAATACCGCCCGGCAGCCAGGTTTTAAAATCCAGATATTGGATCTGTTTGAGCGGGTCGTCGCTTGGCGCATTGAGGGCATGCTGGTGGAGGATGTGGTTGCCGGTGTAACCATTCAGGCTGTGCCGGTAAGCCGGGCTGAATAAAGCCTGTCTGTCCTGATACCGAAGCTTCGACATGGTATTCGCATAAGCATCCACTGTATCCAGCGCCAGAGACTGAAAGGTCGTTTTTGCCCGGAAACGCTGTGGCGCCCAGTCCGCTTTGGGGTACATGTGACCGAGAAAGCCAAATACGGGTTGTCGGATAGGGGAAGGGAGCATGTCTCTGACTTTCTGTTCTGCCAGATGAAACCGGTATCGGCGATAACCGGCAAATACTTCATCCCCGCCATCGCCGGACAGTGCGACAGTGACTCGCTGCCGGGCTAACTGACATACCAAAAATGTCGGGAGTGCGGAATCATCAGCAAATGGCTCATCATAAAGCCGGCCGATAATTTCGATCAGGCTGACATCATCTGCACTGACCTGTTGCTCAAAATGTGTCGTCTGGTATTGATCGGCAATCATCCGGGCGTAGCGTGTTTCATCAAATCTGGCCTGATCAAATCCGATCGCACAGGTGTTGACCGGCTCAGACTGCAGCCCGGACATCATGGCGACCACGGCACTGGAATCAACACCGCCGGACAGAAATGCCCCCAGAGGAACATCGGCGATCATGCGGATCCTGACGGCTTCTTGCAATTGCTCGATGAGCGCTTCCTGTGTTTCATGCCAGCTCAGTGCTGATGCAGGCGCCGCCAAATCCCAATACTGGAAGGGGGAGATCTGACTGCCGGGCTGCAGGGTCAGGGCATGTCCGGCCGGGAGCTTGAAAATGTTGCGATAAGCCGTGAAAGGGTCAGGAATGTAGCCGTACATGAAGTATTCTTCAGCCATTTCATTGCGCAGCGAGCAATCCACATCCGGGTGGGAGACCAGTACTTTCATCTCTGAAGCAAAGATCAGCTGCCCTTTCCGGGTCACGGTGTAGAACAAGGGTTTTTTTCCCAGGCGATCCCGGGCAAGAAACAGGGTGTGGGTATTTTTATCCCACAAGGCAAAAGCAAACATCCCGCGAAAACGCTTCAGGCAGTCTGTTCCCCATTGTTCCCACGCATGCACAATCACTTCCGTGTCGCTCAGGGTGCGAAACTGGTGTCCGAGATTTTTCAGTTCACTGGCTAATGTACTGAAGTTATAAATTTCACCATTGAAAACAACTGCGACCGTGTGGTCTTCATTAAACAGCGGCTGGTGCCCGCCTGACAGATCAATAATGGACAGACGACGGTGTGCCAGACCTACCCATTCATCGGTGTAATATCCCTCGTCATCCGGACCACGATGGCGCTGGAGCCGGTTAATGTGCTGCAGCAGCCTTGAATCAATCTGATCCGCCCGCTGCAGATTCATAATCCCTGCGATACCGCACATACAATTCCCCTTTAAACCGCCATTGCTGCTGATAATTCTGTTTTGTTATTGGGTTTCTGCCGCGGGCACATCCTTGTCCTGTTCGGCAATTTGCCGGATTTCAGTGTCATTCAGTTCTGAACTGGCAATAGCGATGACATTTGAAAATCCTTGCTGTCCGGCTAATCGATAGGATGCTTTGACCAGTTTGATGGTCAGTGGGTTGCTGCTGCAAAAATCGTTGACGCAATACCAATATAGAACACGCATAGTGCTGCCACTGGCATTTGTCACCGTCATGGTTCTGGCTTTGACGCCTGAGGCTAAGTGGACAGGCTGACTGGTTTTGACTGACCAGGTTTCTTTGCTGAAGAGTTGATTCAGGCTGCTGATCAGCTCGCCATCCTGTTGCCAGATGTTGTAACGCGCCGTAAAAATTTCAGCTCTTCCCCCGGCAGTTGCCTGACGTTGATACATTTGGGCATGAGGAAATTCTATGCCCCATACCGACAGCGTTACCTTTTGATTGGGATTGAAGTCTGTGTTTGCCGACGCTTCGGGCGACAGATGCTGAGTCAGTTGCTGATTCCAGATAGCTGTGATGCTGAAGAGAAGGGTAATGATGCTGATAACCCCCCATTTTTTCACGGGTGAAATCTGGTTTTTTCGTGGCAAGGGAAGTGTCGATGGACGCTCGGCATCTGAAAACAAACTGGCCGTGAAAAATATCACCATGATGATCAGGCTGAAGAAAACCCAGCCATAAATCAGGTGATCGGCCCCTGCAGCGTATTTCATGTCACTTAAGTAGCCAATCAGGACAATGCCGTAGGCGCGAATACCGTTAGCGAGAATCGGGAAGACGAAAGAGAAGGCTACAAACAGAATTCGTTTGTAGGTTTTCGTAAACTGCAGATACGCAAATAATGTACCCAGTGCGACGCTGGACATCAGGAAACGTATTCCTGAACAGGCCTCTGCCACATAAAACCGGCCGTTGGGAATGGTGATGTACAATCCTTCCCGGTAAACCGGAATATGGCTGAGATTGAGCAGCCACACGGAAAGATCGGCTGTGATGATCTGAAGGCGGGGAATCAGACTTTCGCCGAAAGGTACGGCGAAAAACAGAAAGAGTAACGGAAACCAGAGCCGGCGAGCAATGGCGGTGCCCAATATCGCCCAAAGCAGTAGCTGGAGGCTGAGGACTGTTGCCACATGCTCAAAAAGCCCGAAACCTGCGGCGCGACCTGTCAGCCACAGGATGCTGGGAATGATTAACAAAACGGCTGCGATCCAGCTGACGGTCAGCGGGGTCCGACGAATGGTTTCTCTTTCCCGCCATACCAGCCACAGGCTGATGGGTAAAATCAGAAAACAATGCTCATAAGTTTTCGAATTCATCCAGACCGACATCATATGGCTGATTGAAGGCCAGTACAGCCAAAGCCATGCTGTCAGTGGTAATGCCAGGCGAAACCAGATTCGGTTAACCATGCTGAGCTTCCAGATAGGTGAGCAGTGGCGCTAGCCTGGCGTCCCAGCTGAAGTGGTTTTCGATCCAATTTCTGGATGCAGTAGCAGCCTTGACGGGCTCCTTTAACCGTTGGCAGACCCAGTCAGCCATCGCTCTGGCATCATCGGCAACATACAGGGCCTGTTCCGGATAGTGACGCGGATGATTGCACGGATACTCTTCCAGCCCTTCAAGACCCAATGACGTTGTGAGGACCGGTTTTTCCATCGCCATGGCTTCTAAAATTTTGTTTTGGATGCCCCGGGCAATCTGCATAGGGGCGACGGCGGCTTTGGCGTGAAAGAGGTAGGGACGCACATCTTCGACGCGCCCGGTCACGATAATACCGGGTAATCGGGACAGTGCTTTCACCTGTGAGGTCGGGGAAGAACCGACAATATAGAATTTGCTGTCCGGGTGGTGCTGAAGCACGGTTGGCCAGACCTGACGGGCAAACCAGCTGACGGCATCGACATTGGCCCAGTAGTCCATCGCACCGGTAAACACAATGTAGTTGTCATGGGACAGCGGGTGCATTGTATGGCGAGAGAAATCTGCGTCCGGTGAGAAATACTGACTGTCGATACCATTTTCAAGTGTTTTGATTTTCGGGTGACAGGCCGGTGGGACCAGAGCCGTGAACGCATTTTTCTCTGTTTCGGTGACAAAGCAACTGAAATCAAACTTGTCGCAGACTTGCTGTTCAAAGCGTGCCAGCGTCCGGTATTCCCGCTGAAAGACATAACTCGCCAGCCCGGTTTTTTTCTCGGCGTACTGGCGCCATTTTTCAGAATCGAGGTCGACGAAGTGCATCACTTTATGCAAGGCAGATGGGGTATCCATCAGGTATTGCGCCATACTGCTGGAAAACACCATGGCTTTGTCAATTTGCTTGCGTTTCAGGCAGGATTTCACCCAGGCTGACATGGCCGGATGGTGATAATAAGGCAGCGTCATGGGATGACGGCCCAGCAGGGCAGTCAGGGCTTTGATGCGGGCAACAGAGGGATGCAAGCGGACAAAGAAAGCCTCGTGGCACAGCGCTTTGACTTTATCCTGGTATTGCAGATCGTAAGGGTCATCCACAAAGCATCCCAGACAGACCTCATAGTGCTGATTGAGGTATTTCAGCAGATGATAGCTGGCAATTTTATCCCCTTTATTGGGCGGATACGGGATTCGGTGACACAGATACAGGATGAAAGGTTTCATGTGCTTGCTCCGATCAGCCCAGGTATTTGGATAACATCGGCCCGATGTGTTTGCTCAGACCTAAAGGCAGGTTCTGCCAGGCTCGAATAAAATAGCGATATTTGGGGTTATTGGGCGAGAGGTTCGGCGGCCTTTTGGCCTTCACCAGTGCGATGCGGTAATGCAGCGGCTGCTCTTCCATACCCCAGTGTTTTTTGTAGTGATAGGCGCCAGAATCAATTTTACTGCGGCCAAAGTCGAACATTTCAGCGCCGCGTTGCCTGGCCTGAACCATTAACTGGTAGTACATAAAATCGTTACTTTTCAGATCCCGGGCTGCTTGTGTTCCGCCGCCGTAATAAGGCAGTACCTGATTCTTATAGTAAAAACTGAGCACGCCGGAGACTGGCTTTCCATTTGTATCCCGTACCACCAGAGTTTCGCAGCTTTTGCCAAAAGTCTGTTTCAGTTTCTGAAACAGGCTGGGGTGAAATACCGGGGTACCCAGATTTCTCACACTCTCAGCATAGAGTTCAAAACAAAGGTCAGGATTGTCTTCCGTTTCCCAGCTCAGGTTATTTTTCTGGGCATGACGAATGACAGCGCGTTGCTTGCGTTTGATGCCGGAGAGAATGTCATCTTCTGAATCCGCCAGTTTGTTTTTGAACGTGGCATGATGGCAGTGCCTGATCCAGGGGGCCTGGCAATCTTGTTCCTGACGGTCACGCAGTTCGATGTAATCCACCTGAAGCTTGCAGCCTAATTCCAGAGCAGCGGCTTCCAGCTGATGCCGGATCGTGTCCTGATCAGCAATCACACCGCCATAGACACAGAAAGGCGTCGAAACTAATGCATGTCCAAACAGAACACTTTTTTGTTCAAACATAGGCAAAACGCCCACCACCTGACCTTCCCGCTGAGCCATCAGGTAGTGGGGCTGATGTCCAAAGACGTCATTGATGACATCCAGCCAGCCGGACAGATGAAAAAAACTGCCTTGCTGATGTGTATTAACGTACTGATCCCAGGCTGTGTAATCTTTCCGGGTTAGTTTGCGAATCGTCAGGTCCTGATTCATAGTCATACTCATTCAATTGATAGGCCTGGCTAATCGTGCTCCACCGGAAGTCTTCCAGCAGACTGTGGAGCCGTGCTGCCATATGTTCAAGGTTCAGGTAATGCCGGAAACGGGATTTAAATGGCGCCTGCGAAATTCGGGGTTGCCCGGCATCAATCTCCCACGGATGAAAATAAAAACAGAAGGGCTGGTCGTATCGTTCGGTGAAGCTGCGGATGAACCGTTTACTGAATGCGTAAGGATAAAAACGAAAATAGCCGCCGCCACCGATAGGAATATTCGTTCCCAGGGTCTGATAGGTCGGGATCGGTATTTCCATTAATCTTTCTGCCCGCTGGTGGATAAAGCGCGGCCAGTCCGGACAGCCATAATGATCGTGCCTGACCGGGTAAGTGCTGCTGCTGAAGGTAAACCCCAGTGACTGAAGAATATCGAATGCCCAAAGGTTACTCGGATCGATCGAGAAACTGGGTGCACGATAACCATGGACTTCTTTACCAGAAATGTCTTCGAGCAGATGTTTGCTCCTGCTGACATCCTGATAAAAGGCATCTCGGGTTTGCTGATTGGCTTTGATGTGCGCGTACCCATGGCAGGCAAGCTCATGGCCTTGTTCTGTAATGGCTCTGATCAGGGAAGGGCAGGCATCTGCGACCCAGCCTAAGACGAAAAAAGTGGCTTTGACATGATGCTGCGCAAAAATATCCAGGACTTCTCTTGTGCTGTAATCAACGCGTAAGGGGTAAGTTGTCCCCCAGTCTTGGCGGTGAATAACAGACGAAAATGCGGAGACATGGAAATAATCTTCAACATCGACCGTCATGGCATTTAATTTTGAAGAAAATTTTGGCGCGTTTAAAAAACTCATACTAACGCCCCTTGCCAAACAGAACGATTTCAGAAGTTCTGATCAAAATTAATATATCTAACATCAGGCTTCTGTGCTTAATGTAATAAAGGTCAAACTTCAGTTTTTCAATGGCATCTTCAATGCCTTCCCCATAAGGGTATTTTAATTGGGCCCATCCGGTCAGGCCGGGTTTCACATATAAGCGATGGTTGTAGTAAGGAATAGACTGTTCGAACTGACTGGTAAAAACTGGTCTTTCAGGACGGGGGCCAACAAAGTTCATATCGCCTTTCAGAACATTGATAAGTTGTGGCAGTTCATCGAGTCTGTATTTTCGGATGAACTGTCCTACCCGTGTGATACGGGGATCATCGCGGCTGGCCATTCGTGCTCCTGCCTTTTCCGCATCCAGATGCATGCTTCTGAATTTATAGATGGAGAACGGCTCGCCTTTCAGACCGGTACGTTCCTGCGAATACAGAACCGGTGCGTTGAGGCCGTCTTCCCATTTGATCATCAGGATGACCGCGATTATCAAGGGCCAGGTTGCCAGCAGAATCAATAAAGCGATACAGCAGTTAAACAGCCAGTAAAATTGTTGCCGGGTGCGATTGCGTGCAGACAGCGTGTTGAAGATAACCCAAGACGGATGAATGTGATCGACGGCAACCTGTCCGGACTCTCTCTCGATGAAATCGATGATCTCAATGATTTGAATCCCCTGCATTTTGCACCGGGACAGGCTTTCTATGGGGAGATTTCCCCGGCGTTCATCGGCAGCAATAACAATTTCTTTGATGTGATGTTGCCGGACGACATCTTCCAGCGGTTCATTCAGCGGGATGATCGGAGAAACACCGGTTGTTTCCAGATTATCACCCGGCATCGGGATATAGCCGACAATATCAATCCGAACGCGGTCGGACTGGCGTCGCATACAGCGATTGATCAGACTGGCACGCTCACCGGCCCCTAAAATCAGGACTTTTAGTCTGCCCAGCATTTGATAACGGGAACGGATGGCGATATAGCGCACGATGACCAGCGCAACGAGTGCCGTACTGTACATCCATTCTCTGCTGAACCCTTCCGGAAAGGACAGGGGTGTGATCAGGTACAGACTCGTCGAGAGCATATACGCCAAACTTATGGCGACTAATATTCTGGCGGCAATGCCACTGTAAGATTCTCTGATCTTTTCATTATAAAGGCCAACTGATAACAGAGTCAGCTGTAAGGGAAGTGTAAAATAAATGAGATGAACAACATTTATGACATTCCAGACATACAAAGACCCCGATGACTCGGGGTGGTTTGCAATCAGCTGAACACACCAGAATATGCCGGAAAGCACTAATATGTCTGAAAAAATGAGTACAGCGTTACTTAAATTTAAATCATGAAATTTTGCTTTTGTCATATTCACCACATCCGAGGTGTAATTTATTAATTAATCGCCTCTTATGTAATGAGTATCGGCAAGCATAAAAAATCTGCAAAATAAAAAAATCATATATAGTTAAATTAGTTCAATGAGGCATTCGCCGGCAGTCATTGCAACTTCACTGAACCCATCAAGCCTTAGAAAAAGGCATGTAAGACACGGACTTAAATGCAGGATGGATGCTGTTATGACAAGAAGCGGTCACCTATCGAAGATTACAAGTTTGACAGCTGCAACGCTGATGGTGCTTCTGGCTGGTTGTTCGTCGAACTCGTTGCCACCTTTACCTACGGCAACCCCGCAACCCTCTCTGACAAAAAATATCAATCAATACAAATACCTGATTGGTCCCGGCGATACCCTGAATATCTTTGTCTGGGGCAATCCTGAAATTTCTGGGACTTACGTTGTCCGTCCGGACGGCATGCTGACGACATCTCTGGTGGAGGATGTCCCGGCATCCGGCCGCACGCCGACTGAACTGGCCAACAGTTTAGAAGCACGTCTGGCAGAGTATGTCCGGGATCCGATTGTCAGCGTCATCGTGAATGGCTTTGTCGGACCTTACAGCGAGCAGGTCAGGGTGATTGGCGAAGCACAACAACCGATGGCAATCAATTACCGTGAAAATATGACATTGCTGGATGTGATGGTGGCTGCCGGTGGTCTGACAGATTTTGCCGATGGCAATGATGCACGGCTGATCCGTGTGGTTGGCGGTCAGCAGAAAGCCTATGCCTTGCAGTTAGGTGATCTGCTGAGAAGTGGTGATATCACCAGAAATGTCGACATTTTGCCCGGCGATATCATCATCATCCCTGAAGCCTGGTTCTAATTGGAGGTTTTATGCAGGAACAATTCCAGAACCTGATTGAATACTTGCATGGGGTTTGGGTACGGCGGCGCTGGATCATTATAGCCAGTTGGATCCTCTGTCCGCTGGGTTGGGCCGTTGTGACTCTGTGGCCCAATCAGTACACGGTTGAGGCGAGAGTGTATGCCGATACCCGCTCGATTCTTCAGCCGCTGTTAAAAGGTCTGGCTATTCCGAATGACTCCAATCAGGAACTGAGCCTGATGGTCAAAACACTGCTCAGCCGCAAAAACCTGGAGACGATTGCCCGGTATACCGATGCTGATCTGAAAGCGACAAATAATGAAGAGTATGAGGATATCCTCAAAGAGCTGAAAGACCACATTGTGATCAAGTCTGCTGGCCGGGAAAACCTTTTCACCATCAGTTACAGCGGAACAGACCCGGTGTTTGTGAAAAATGTCGTGCAGTCTGCCCTGGATGTTTTTGTTGAGAATACTTTGGGGAAAAACCGTCAGGATACGGATAAAGCGAATGAGTTCATCAACCGTCAGCTCTCTGATTACGAAAAGCGGCTCGCTGAAGCGGAAAGTAAGCTGGCAGATTTTAAGCGCAAGCATGCCGGTTATCTGCCGAGTTCCGAACAAGGGTTCCAGCGTCAGCTTGATGGGCTGAACAGTGAGATCGAAGGCACGCATCTTCAGTTGCAGGAACGCCGGACCCAGCTGGAGACGGCCAAAAATAAGCTGAATGAGGAGATGGACACAGCTGCCAGAAATCAGAGAGAGCAACCGACGGCGTATGACGACAGGCTGGAATCGCTCCGGACCCGTCTGGATGAGCTGTTGTTCCGCTTTACCGACAAGCATCCGGATGTGAAAGAAACCAAGCGTCAAATCAGTGAACTGGAACAGCAGAAACAAGAATTGCTGTCAGTTTCTGGGGGAGACAGAAACAGTGAGTTCAGAAATACCGAACTGTTTCAGAATCTGAAGCTTCTGATCAGTCAGCTTGAAAACGAGGTCGCGTCTTTACAGGTGCGTGAAAAAGCCCAGTTGGAAAAAGCGGCTGACCTCCGGGAAAAATTAGTGAAGATGCCTGAAGTTGAAGCGCAGCTGACAGGGCTGACCCGGAGTTATGACATTACCAAGAGCAAGTATGAAGAGCTGTTGTCCCGTCGGGAGTCTGCCCTGATTTCCCAAAAAGTGGGCGCAGCTTCTGATGATATTACGTTCCGGGTCGTTGACCCGCCGCGTGCGCCGATCAAACCATCCGGACCGTTTCGTCCGCTGCTGCTGGCTATCGTCCTGGTCTTCGGGGTCGGAGCAGGGCTCGGACTGGCTTTCTTTGTCAGTCAGCTTTATCCGACAACAACCTCCGCAAGACAGCTCTATCAGATGACAAGTTTACCGGTTCTTGGTGGCGTCTCTCCAACCCGGCAATCTGGCATCATGGCTGCAGTACGCAGGGAGCATTGGCGGTTTGTCTGGATGAGTACCGCATTAGTGGTGTGTTTTTTGGGTTTCATGGCGCTGAACCTTGATGCCTCAATTCATGCGCGAATTATGCAGGAGATGGGGTGGTTATGAGTATTATTCAAAAAGCAATGCAGCAGAAAACTGCGCAGGACAACAAACAGAAAGAGCCTCAAAATCCTGAACGAGACGGCAGTCCCGATTTGGTGCACACGGATCCTGTGCCGCATCCGGGTGATCAGCCGATTGTCGCCGATGGTTTCCCTTCGGTATGGCTTCCGCCTGCGACGATCGAGATTGATTTGGATCGTCTGATGCAGATGGGGATGGTGTCTCATACGGATGAGCAGGCGAACGCGACAATCACCAATGAATTCAGGGCGATTAAACAAAAACTCTTTCACAATGCCTTCAGCAGCGGGGCGCAGTACCATCAGCGGTCAAATCTGGTTATGGTGACCAGTGCCGGATATCAGGAGGGTAAAACCTTCACCTCGGTGAATCTGGCACTCAGCATGGCTTCAGAAAAAGATAAAACAGTCTTACTGGTGGATACTGATGTCCTGAAGCCCGGGGTCAGCGACATGCTGGGGATTGATGATCGCGTCGGACTCATTGATTACCTTCAGGGGAAAGTGAATCATCTGTCGGAGATTATTTATCCGACCTCAATTCCGAATCTGCGTATCATCCCTGCCGGTCAGCCGCATCACCTGAGCAATGAACTGCTCGCCAGTAACAAAATGGAGCGCGTGATGAACGAGCTGGCGCACCGGTATCCGGATCGGATGGTGATTTTTGACTGTCCGCCGGTTCTGGGCGTGGTTGAAACGATTACTTTGTCGAAATTGCTGGGACAGGCCGTGTTTGTCGTGGAGCAGGACAAGACGCGTCTTGATGACGTCGACGTCGCAGTGTCACAACTCAATAAGGATATGGCAATCGGATTTGTGATGAACAAAGCCGTACGCAGTGTATTTGGTCAATACAGACATGGATATGACTATGGCTCGACAGAGGATCAATCCTAGTGTTTATCTGCTGGGAAGTCTTTCTCTGATAGGGCACCCCAGCCAGGCGGCGGATGTGAAGTTAACGCCATATGTGGGCACTGAATTTACCTTTACGGACAATGTAAACAGAACAGATACCGATAAAAAGAGCAGTCTGATCACCACGCTGGAGGCTGGTATAGAAGCCACAGTGCAAGGGAGCCGGGGATATATTGGTCTGGATTATGCGCTGAACTATCTCTTTTACACGAATGCCGACGGAAATGATGAGTTTTATCAGAATCTGGACTTTAACGCCTTTAAGGGATTAGGCCGGAGCGGGTTTCAGATCGACGCCAGCGCTTCGATTGAGAATATTGCCACCGATATCGCTACGGATGCGAATGCGGATGTGATTAGTGGCGATACCATTCAGAGTAATCAGGCTGAGCTGGGGCTGAGCTATCAAACAAATCCTCTCAGCACCATGGACTTACGCTCCCGAATCTATGCCCGGGTGATCACGAATGAAGACGACATCGGAAATTACACCGGATGGGGGGGGAATGTAACCTACGCCAATGGCCGGTCAGTGAAAGATGTCTTTTGGCTGTTCAGCCTGAATTATGATGACCGCGAAGGCAAAGATGACGGTGTATCGACGCAGTTCACCCGGATCAGTGAAATATTTGGATTACAGACAATCGGTGGTTTCGCGCCCTTCATACGCCTGAATTACGAAAACTATGATGGTGTGACGGATTCTTCCGAGAATGAAATCTTCAACTGGGGAATCGGGACCCGTTACTTCTGGGATCGTTATTCATACTTCGATGTGAGCTATAACTTTTCAGAAGATGATGTGAACAGTGATTTCTGGGCGGGGGCATTGAATCTCAGTCCGAATGACAAAACACGGTTTTATTTTGAGTATGACAAGCGCTTGCGAGGGGATGCGTACACTGCGGAAATCCGGAACCGCTCCCGGCGCTGGACCAACATTTTTACCTATGACGAAAGGCCGGACAGCTACGAGCGTGATCGCTTTGTGGAGGGTGGACGTATTGATGAACTCTACCTGAGAAAAGAAGCGCGCTGGTTGTCTGAACTGGGCTTACGCCGGACGCGGTACAGCTTTTCGCTGTATCAGATTGACAGGGAGACCCTCGAGTCATTGTCTGATCTGACAGACGATTATTCTCGGGGTATTGCGCTGGACGTGAACCACCGCTTATCCCGGGCATTATCCGGCCATATCGGCTATGGCTATGAACGTTACGAGTTTACTTATGTCTCTCAGGGCAAAGACAGTGACGATTATCATCGGTTTAGTCTGGATGCGACCTATGCTTTCAGACCGGAGCTGACGACCAGAACCGGGGCAGAATATTACAACCGTTCATCATCGAATTCTTTGAGAGATTACGATGAAACCCGACTATTTCTTGATGTGAGGGTGGAGTTTTAACTATGTATGAAGCGCACTTTGGATTTACGGATAAACCGTTCAAATTAAGTCCCGACCCACGCTTTTTCTTTTCCAGTCCACATCATGAAAAAGCGTTGTCCTATCTGCAATACGGCATCTCTTTGGGGGAAGGATTTATTGTGGTTTCCGGACCGGTGGGAACCGGTAAAACGATTCTGGTACATCGGCTGTTATCCGGGATTGATGAGTCAATTGTGGCGGTGCAAATCTCCACAACCCGGTTATCTGCAGATGAGCTCGTGAAGCTGGTGGCGTCTAAATTCGGAATTGCCACGGAAGGGTTGTCGAAAGCCGATATTCTGAAACGGCTCGAACAATTTTTATACGGGCTGCGCCAGCAAGGGCGCAGGGCGGTACTGCTGGTGGATGAAGCTCAAAATTTACCTGCAGATACAGTTGAAGAGCTGAGAATGTTATCGAATTTTCAGTATAACGATAAACCGCTGCTGCAAAGTTTTCTGCTGGGACAGGAAGAACTCAAAAGCATTATTCGCTTGCCTGAAATGGAACAGTTAAGACAGCGAATCATTGCGTCCTGTAATCTGCAGCCTTTTAACGCTGATCAGGTGAAAGAATACATTTTACACCGCCTCAGCTGTGTTGGCTGGCGCGGTACGCCCTCCCTGAGTGACGGCGTGTTTGAGGTCATCACACGATATACGCACGGAGTACCGAGAAAAATTAATCTTCTTGCGGATCGAATTTTTCTGTACGCCTGTATGGAAGGACTCAGTGCCATTAATACGGTGAATGCTGAGAAAGTTGTTGCTGAAATGAATCTTGAGTTACCGGCAGAATCTTCCCGGGAAACAGCTCGCGATCCGGCCGAAGACAAAGCGCACAGATATGAATACTCAGCCCGGGAAGAATATGACAACTATCATAGTCAGTATGAATCACTCAAACCGTCCGGTTCGTCGAATGCATTTCAGGCTCTCAATGAGATTGAAAAAGTCCTGAACAATGTGATCGAACGGAAGATCGCAACGATCCGAAAACTGGATCAGTTGTTGATTATGAAGCGGAAGGTGTTGTTGCAAACCGGAGAAGAAGGCATTGATGATGAAATGATTCTCAATGAAGACTATCCGCCCGGTTTACGGGAAAAATACTGGGTGAAACAGTTGATGAAATTATCTGAGTAACCCGTTTCACGAAAAGCATCGAGCCAGTAAAGATTCACTGGCTTTTTTATTGAAACATTGGAGAAAAATGCAGCCTGCCCCGAACAATTCGGCGGCAGGCACTATTTGTTGGGGATGAGTGGAGTTGTACCAGTCCTTGATAGAGAAGCGGCAATTAATCATTCTTCACCATGTATTTGTCCATCAGTGAATAAAGGGTCGGACGGGTAATCCCTAATATATTGGCGGTATTGGACATATTCCCGTTACTCAGTGACAGGGCTTTGGTGATGGCCTGCTTTTCGGCAGTCTCACGAACCTGACGAAGATTCAGAGCGATGGGCGCTGATTCCTCTTCATCGGGTTGAAGAGCCAGATCGAGGGCACTGATCAGTTTGTTGTCTGACATGATCACAGCCGACTTCACCTTATTTTGCAGCTCCCGGATATTACCGGGCCATGGGTGGCGCAGCATAGCGCGTATGGCATCGTCGGTGAAGCCATTGATTTTGCGCTGGCCGTTCGGTTGAGTGGCTTGTTGCAGGAAATACCGGGCAAGTAAGAGGATATCCTGTTCGCGCTCGCGCAGGGGCGGATTCTGAATCGTAATTTCACTGATGCGATAGAAAAGGTCTTCCCGGAAGGTTTTTTCCAGCATCATCTGTTCAAGATTCTGATGTGTTGCACAGATGATTTTGACATCGACCGGAATTTCCTGGCGTCCGCCGACACGTTCAATCACCTTTTCTTGCAGAAAACGGAGAATCTTTGCCTGAAGGGGATAAGGCATATCCCCAATCTCATCCAGAAACAGGGTACCGCCGTCGGCGCATTCGATCTTACCTGCCGTCGTTTTATGAGCTCCGGTAAAAGCGCCTTTTTCGAACCCAAAAAGCTCACTTTCCAGCAGGTGCTCGGGAATGGACGCACAGTTGATTGCGATAAAGGGCTTTTCCGCTCTGGGGCCTTTGGCGTGAATCGCCCGGGCGATGACTTCCTTTCCGGTACCGCTTTCACCCAGAATAAGGGTTGTAATCTCGGTTGGCGCGATGCGATCAATCATGCGGCAGACCTGCTGAACTTGCGGGCTGTTACCGATGAATCCGTTCGCTTCCAGTGACGACTGGCGTAGATGCGTATTTTCTATTTCAATGTTGGCAACGATAAAGGCACGATCGATGATCACGGCCAGGATGTCGTCATCAATTGGTTTTTGATAAAAGTCGTGGGCGCCCAGTTCAATTGCTTTTAAAGCATTAACTTTGTCATCGTTGCCGGTGATGACAATGACTTTGATAAAAGGTGAAAGTGCCAGTATTTCCTGTAAAACGATCAGACCTTCTGAAGCATTGGCTTCATCCGGCGGTAAGCCAAGGTCGAGGGTCACCACTTTGGGCTCATGGCGGCGCAGGGCAGTGATGGCTGAGCGGCGATCATGTGCCATCACCACGTCATACTGCGGGAAGCACCACTTCAGTTGCTTTTGAATGCCTGGATCATCTTCTATGACAAGTAACGTATCCATATTCTCTTCCTTACTTGCAAATTTCATGGTTGCTGGCGGAGCGGGGTGCGGTATTGAATGGCAGATGAATCGATATTGTTGTGCCATTATCGGGTTCAGATTCAACATCAATATAGCCACCCAGCTGCTCAATCAGGTTTTTTGCGTCATAGGCCCCAATCCCCATGCCGGCATTGCCTTTTGTGGTGTCAAAGGGTTTGAAGAGCCGGTTCTCAACGAAATCACGGCTCATGCCGACACCGTTATCCGCGATCGTAATGAGGTAGTCATGCCCGCTTCTGGCCGTTGAGAGATAGACATACCCGGACTCATCTGTTGCCTCCTGTGCATTCTGCACCAGATGAGACAGGATGTTGGTGAATCGTTCTTTGTCTGCCCTGAGCTGAAAGGGCTCATTGGTCAGCTCAATGATCAGCGGAGAAGGCGCCTTCACTGAGCGGCTGTCGCAGACCTGCCGGATGAGTGCATGGATATCAATGAATTCCACAGATTGGGTCTCTGCAGACTGAGTCTCGACCCGCTTGTTGTTCAGTTGCGTTAACACTTTTGTCAGCCTGATGGCTGCGGAGTCAACGGTCTCAAAGGCATCATCGATGAACTCCGGATTATGTTTATGCCGAGCGGCATTTTTGGTCAGGAGTTGCAGTTGCGCCAGCACATTTTTCAGATCATGAACCAGAAAAGCAGACATGCGGTTGAAAGTATCAAATTGCTGGCTTTCAGCGAGTTTCCGGTTTGTTTCAAAAACATTGAGGTAAACCGAGAGCTGACGGCTGATGGCGTTCATTAAATCTCTGTCTTCCCAGTTGACCTTCTCGGTTGATGTGGGTCTGGACAGCAGGCACACCCCGCGGGTCCCGTTGCTGCTGGTCAGCGGGATGAGGTAAGCCATTTCAGACACCCGGGCTAAAGCCGCCGCATCGACTGGAAATGGTGCAGGTTCTTGTCCCTGTCTGGCCTGTTCAATATCGAGTATCCATTGATGTTCAATCGCAGGTAAGGCAACTGTGGCAAGCAAAAGCGCGATATCCGGGTGCTGGCTGTCTATTGACTGACAGGCACGGACTTTCAGTCTGGGGCCCTGCAGTGTGGCGAGCACACCCTGGTCACAGCCAAAGGGATGCATCATCGCCTGCAGAGCTGTGTCGTACTGTGTACCTTCAGGGTTTTCAAGGGCAGTGGCAAACTGCATCCACTCCTCACGGTACTCATATTTATTTGCGAAGAAGTGTTTGGTAATAAACACCATGATGTTTTTGCGAAAGGTGTCAGACAGAAACAAACTTGCCAGCACCAGACCACTGAGGGCAAAAAAGAGAATCTGGACAGTATCACTCCATGTTTCTCCCATCGACTTGATATAAAAACCGGCCAGCGACATCACCAGCAGGTAGCTTGCCGCGACCAGTAACAAACTGCTGTGATAAATGATGTCGCGCGAAACATATACCCGGCTTTGCCAGTGTTCTGCGCGCCGGGCTGTCAGTAAGATCAGAGGCAGGGAAATCAACGTGACCCAGCCGCGACTCAGCCAGAAACCTTGGGTGAGAATATTGGTCAGAAATGCATCGGCGTAGAGGGCAAAGTGATACGCAAAATACATCCCCAGCCCCAGACAGAGCGGTTTGATGGCCCGATGCTCTTCTCTGGCTGTGCGTCGGTAGCGCAGTTCGACAAACCACAGACCAATAATGGACTGACAAAGATGCAGGAACAGAAAAATTCGTTGCTCAAGGACCGGCCAGAAGAAGCGGACGGCCTCGGTCAAGGCAGCCACCAGAATCACAAGACACAAAATGGCCTGCGCTTTTTCCGAAAATATGCGGGTGAAATGATGAGAATCCGACAAACTGCTGGTGATGAGCAGACACCAGCCCAGGCTCAGCAGGCTTTCTGTGAAGAGAACGGACAGAATGGACAGCTGATACTGAATTTGAATAAATGACGCTGATGCCCAGACTGTGCCCAAGAGGCAGGTCATTTGCAGTAACCGTTTGGGCAAACTGCTTGCTTTTGTGGTCAGCAATAGCAGGAATACGAACAGAAAGCCCGCTGCGGCCGACAAATATCCAATCTTGCCAAGCAAAGTATCCAAATGCCACGTCCTTTATTGAAGCCGGGATCATCCGTTGTGTTGAGATGACTTTTTAGACGCGGGTCAACGCCGCGTTCTGGAACATTTTTGTGATCTCTATTGAGAGAATAGTCCAGAAAGTGTCAATTTGTTGGCAGGGGTTGCGAACTGAATAGCTCTGAAGCGGAAGTCGTACAGATCGATTGGAGTGTGGCCTCGGGTTTGTGATTCAGCCAGTTGATCAGACCTGCCATTGTATTTTCACAATGCTCGGGAAGCCAGGTCAGGGCCAGTAGCATAAACAGCAGCGGCACAAAATTAAGGACCAGGATCAGCATGATTTTTTTCATGGTAACTCATCCTCTTCTATTCGAAGCCCTCCTTCCTTAGTGAACATTTCTTCTCTGATGATGTCAAACATAGCCTGACCACAGGTACATTTTTGGCTTAATGTTAAGAATGTCAGACAGAATACGCTGACAGAGCAGACATTTCGTCTGACTTCATGAAACTGACGTATTTCTCTCATCATACTGCCGCACAACTGACACGGTTGAGTCACAAATCATTCTCATACTTGTCCCGAATACCTACTTCGGATGGAGATAGTATGGAAACCGTAAGTCCTTTTCGTTTGCCACGGAAAACCCCGTTTGGGGTTGGTGAAAAACTGACTGAATGGGCAACTGGTTTGCACAGATTGAGTCGCTTTTATGCAGAGCGCCCGGCGGGACAAGATACAGAAGCTTTCCTGCGGTATACCCTGGATGTGCTTGGCATCGATTACCAGGTTGTGAAGGGCGGATGTCAGCATATTCCCGGACAGGGGGCAACGGTCGTTGTCGCGAACCATCCTTTAGGCTGTGCAGAAGGCGTGATTCTGGCACAGATTCTGCGACAGATCCGTCCGGATGTAAAAATCCTTGCCAATCATTATCTGAAAAATGTCCCGGAGCTTGATGCACTGTTTATCGGTGTGGATGTGTTTGAAGGCCAGGGTGCCGTTCGTGCAAACGCCAGAGCTTTGCGTGAAGCCAACCGGCATTTATCGGCTGGTGGATTGCTGCTGATGTTTCCGGCCGGTGAGGTGTCTGTATACGACAGAAAATCCGGACAATTACGGGACAAAGTATGGAGTAAATCCGTCAGTCGTTTAATACATAAACATAAAGCGACGACAGTCCCTGTCTTTATCGGTGGACGGAACAGTCGTCAGTTCTATATGGCCGGCAAGGTTCATCCGATGTTGCGGACGCTGATGCTGGGCCGGGAAATGCTGAATAAGCGGGCAACCCAGATCCCGATTGCGATTGGCGAAAGTATTCGCTACAGCGAAGTCAAAAATATTCTGGATGACCAGCAACTGGTGAATTATCTGAAGTTCAACACTTATCTCCTGGGCAGTGAGGCCAGCAGGAGAGAGTCGTGCTTTGCTGCAAGCCAGGCTGCTGTCAGAACCATGCTGAATGCTGAACCGATTGAATCCCCTGTTGCCGCTGATTTGCTGGAACAAGATATTGTAAACCTGAGTGAATCGGAGCGGATGCTCAGCAGCGGCGAGTTTGATGTTTATTGTGCCGCTGCTGAGCGTATTCCATCGGTCCTGAAAGAACTTGGCCGTATTCGGGAAATCAATTTTCGCGCTGTGGGTGAGGGAACCGGGAAATCGACAGATCTGGATGCGTTTGATCAAACCTATCTGCACCTGTTTGTCTGGGACCGTCAGGCCAGAAAAATTGTCGGTGCTTATCGTTTAGGCCTGACGGATGAACTGATGGCAGCCAGGGGACTGGGCGGGCTGTATTCCCGTACACTGTTTCGCTATGATGAGCGGTTTATCCGACAGTATGGAGCATCAATTGAACTGGGACGATCAGTTGTAGCTGAAGAGTATCAACGCAGTTTGAGTGCACTGTTGTTACTGTGGAAAGGGATATCTGCATTTGTTAGCCGCCATCCCCGGTATACACATTTGTTCGGGCCGGTCAGTATCAGTGATGAATACAGCCAGGAAGCCAGACAGTTACTGGCAGCTTGTATGACAGTGCATCACTCTGATCAGGACAGCGCAAAATTGGTGGCTCCTACCTGTCCCCTGACGAGTGATAAACGTGTCTTCTGGCAGCCGGATATGCTGACTGCGCTGGCTGATGTACAGCTGCTGTCGCGGGTGATTTCCCGGATGGATACAGGGAAAAGCGTTCCTGTGCTGTTGCGTCAGTACCTTGGCCTGAACGGGAAGCTGGTTTGCTTTAACGTGGATCCGGATTTTAATGACGCGCTGGACGGGCTCATCGTGGTTGATTTAACCCGGGTTCCGGAAAAAACACTGGCTAAATATATGGAGCCGGAAAAGGCATCAGCCTATCTGGCATACCATGAAGTCAAGGCATAACACTTAAGGTTGACCCGCAGGCGGCATGTGCATTTCTTCCGGCACAAATGTCAGCACATGCTGCTCTGTGGTCAGTGTCAGCGTATTACTTTCCAGAGACGTGGTATTCCACTGCTGCAGAGAACTGACGATCACGGTTTCTATGGTCGCAATTTCATTTTGAATACAAGCCATTTTGGTTGAAACGAAAGACGTGATACGAAACTGGTTCCCATTTTTGAGTTCAGCCAACCCCATAAATTGATTACAGCCGCTGAACCCGGTTGCTTTGAACTGGCTGTCCAGAGTCAGGCCAATCGGTGACCGGCTCTCTGCCAGAGCAAAATCTCTGCCATCTATCTTGGTGAGCACCCAGTCTTGCTGCAAATCTTTGGCGGTGAAGCCAGCTTTAGGCGGCTGTTCACACCCGGTCAGGCTCAGCAAGACAGCAAATAGTAACCACTTTTTCATGTGAGCGTCACTCGCAGTGTGAAGGAGATGTCCCTATTAATAGTAGCAGTTTACGACTGCAGAAGCGGTAACCCGGAAAGGCAGGCCCGGCAAATACATTGGCCTTTCGGTAAACCACTGGTGTCACGTTTGGCCAGCTCAAAACACCAGCATTCCTGATGTCCGGCTTCAATACCGCAGTAAGCCGGTTGCCAGCATAAGGCGCAATTATGGGTCGTTGCCGTGCCCTGAATTTGAGCCATGGTCTGAGTATGCGTGTCATCATTCATCAGTCGCCACTCACTGATTTCTTTCATGGTTCTCAGGCAGCCGCTACAGATGCCTTCATTGTTCTTACATTTAGCAACGCAAGGGGTTTTCACGTGTCTGACTCGCCGCAGTTAAAAGCGGGCATTCTACCCCAGACCATGTGAAATGTATCGGTCCGGGGCAGAAGCAATTTTACCTCAGCGTTTCCGCCAGATCGTCATCTCTGAAACGGTATGCTGGAACTTGCGTTTGGTTTCACGAATCACAAACGGAATTTCCTTCACGGCAATCAGTTCAAAGTGTGGGATCAGCGTTTCGGTCAGACCATCTAAGGTTGTGAAATTCTCACCATTGACTTTGATTCCCCCCAGCCATTTATCTTTGGGCGTATATTCCTCAAGCCAGGTGTACGGTGAGGTCATCACCAGATAGCCCCCCTCAGTAATGCGATCGGCAATACTGGTCAGGAACACTTTGGGATCCGCTAAACGGTCCAGCAGATTCGAGGCGTAGACCAGATCATAGTTGCTGAACTGAGGCTTGAGGTTACAGGCATCTCCCTGACTGAAGTGAATTTTGTCCTTGAGATTCCGGTAACCAAGGTCATTGAGGGTGACACTTTTGAATTCAACCAAATCTCCTTCTGTGGGAATCGTGTAGCGCTTTTCTCCTTGTTCCAGCAGAGAATAGGCCTGTTGAATAAAACGGGCAGAAAAGTCGATTCCGTCCACATGATCAAAGATTTTCGCCAGCTCAAAGCTAGCTCGGCCCACGGAACAGCCAATATCCAGTGCTCGATGGGTATGGTGCAGGGAAATCTCCTGCATACATTGTGATACGCCATTCACACAGAAATTCGGGACATTGAAGTACTGGTTGCCGTAATGAAACTCCAGGTACTGGGCAATCAGCTCGTTGGTTTCGTAGATGTTCAGATGGGTCATGCTTTCCGGATCCTGTTTTGAAATGACATAACGGAATCCGGCGTGCTGATAAAAGTGGCGACGGAAAGCGTAGCGTGACTCTGGAATGGTTTCATTACCGGTTGAAATCCAGGAACCGCCTTTCATCAGGTTATGCTTGCCATCAAAGGTTGGAGTGGAGAAGTCATCATATAAAGGATGAACTTTGAATCCCTGAAATCCGTCAATCGCTGTTTCTGTCCATTGCCAGACATTGCCGATAATGTCGCACAGACCGTTATGTTCAAAACGATCGACCGGACATGACGAAGCAAAGTATGCCAGTTCAGTATTGCCCGGCACTTCCTGCCACGCTGGAGAAGCCGTATTCAGACACTGGCGCAGCAGAGACCATTCTGCTTCTGTCGGTAAGCGGACAGGGAGCTGTTCTTTGTCTGCTTTCCAGTTACAAAACGCTTTGGCTTCTAACTGGTTAATTTCAACTGGCCAATTGAGCGGCAGCGGCATTTCACTGCACAGGTTACGCTGTAACATAATGCCGTCCCGTTCAACCCAGAAACGCGGCATCTGCGCCTGTGTATACTGAAGCCAGGCAACACCTTCTTCAGACCAGTATCTTTCCTGCTGATAACCGCCATCTTTGACAAATTCCAGAAATTCCTGATTTGAGACCAGGTATTTGCTGGTTTTGAAATCATCGACCTTGTATTGCTGCACACCGTACTCATTATCCCAGCCATAGGTGTCTGCACCTTCCTGCTTACCCAGGGTGATTTTACGGCCTGAAATGGCAATCAGCTGATTTTCCGGAGCGTCTCCGGCTTCTTCGCAGGGAGCCCATTGCGGGGATGGCGTTAAGTCTGAGAGGGGAAGCTGGCGGATGATGACGGAGGTGGTTTCAAGGTGAATGCGTTCGTGTTCTATGCCCATCAAAATGACCCAGGCCGGATCGTCTTCTTTGATGGGTAACGACAGTGGCATGGTGTCAATGAACTGGCTGACGGTGGACTTCACTTGATCACGATAGTTGCGGACATCATCAACGCTGGGCCAATCGTAATGGGCATCGTTCAGATCATCCCAGGACATTTCATCGACACCAATGGCAAACATTGATTCAAAGTGAGCATTCAGCCTGCGATCAATGTATTTACCCAGTTTCAACTTATTGATATAGAAGACAGCCGTATGGCCAAAGTAGAAAATCAAGGGGTGGCGAAGAGGTTCAGCTTTCTTGTAAAAGGCCTGGTGATTGTTAATCAATGAGAAAAGAGATTCATACACTTCCCATGTCTGGTTGAATGCGGCTTTTAACGTTTGCCGTTTGGCCTGCTCGGAGCTTCCTGTAAGTAACACACTTCTTGTTGCTGCTGTTGGAAAATGAACCATAGCTGCTTACTCTCCTGTAATCGTAAATCCTTTTTGATATTGCGTATGTTGGGGCTCGCTCAGTTCAGTTGCACCGTTTCGCTGACGGTATGACTTATGGTGCAACCATACGTCCCCAAGAGCAAGCCGGTGTATTTATTTTTGATCGGTAAACTCAATATTAAGAAGCGTTTGGCTTCTGCATTCTGAGATTGTCTGAAAAACTAAAAGGCCCCCGGATGGGAGCCTTCAATCGGATAACTAAGTTCTGAGCTTAGTTTTTACGTGAGCCAGTAAATGCGTAACGTGATGATTTTTTACCGTTTTCAGTCGTTGCTTCAAACTTCACTGAACGAGAAGAGTTCAGTTGCAGTGGAATGAAGACTCGACCACGCTCATCTGTGGTATAAGTTTTGCGTTGTTGAGGTACGTTCGCAACAGAGACTGAAGCGTTTGCAGCGGGTTGGCCATTTTCGGTTACGGTGACCCAGGCGCCGTTGTTGGCATCGGTTACGCGGATGTCAGCAAGGGCTGATGTAGACATGATCAGTACAGCGGTTGCAGTGAGTACTTTAAAGCTAGTCATAATATTCACCTCATTTATCAGTGGCAAAGCCATTGATTAGGTTGCGCCTAAATTTCTTAGGGTTAATTGTTACAGGGCTCTCACATTTAGACCTACTTATTGCCAAGAAATTTCAATCCTGTGTTAAGTCTATCCCAATTTGGGTGGTCACTTCCTGTAGCCGCTTGGTTCGTATGTCTGCCCACTCATTACCCTAGTGAATATAGTGATTGATAACTTAATCATTGCTTAACCATCATCATTATTATAGTAACCCGCAAATCGAACGGATGATTATTTCATTTCAGGGTGTAAATGAAGTGAATAATTTTGTGGTATTTTTTTGAGGTGTGATATTTTTTTGCCTTAAGAGAAGCCTGAATCTCAAGCTTCTACCAGAGAGGATGACATTGCTTCATAGTAAGATAAATCTTCTGTGATTCTGTTGACCCGGATTGCATCTGTCTTAACACAGATAAATGAGAGGCCTGCTTTTTCAAGTACTTTGCCCGGTTTTGGGTCCAGCCGTCGGTGCTGAGCAAAAATTTTGGTGAGATGGAGATGAGTAAATCCGAAGTCTACGATGCGCCGGGCTGCCTCTGTACAGTACCCTTGTTGCCAGAAAGGGACACCCAGCCAAAAACCAAGCTGGGCTGTGTTGTCTTGGATATGATGCAAACCAATCGATCCGATGAGTTGCTCTGTATCTTTCAATGTAATTGCGAAGATAGCCAGTGTTCCCTGATCCCAGCCAGCCAAAGCTCTGCCGATCCACTGTCCAGCCATGCCAGAATCATAAGGATAGGGCACATTGGTTGTGCCTAATGCAATTTCAGGGGCGCCAGCCATTTTTTGGATTCGCCCGGCATCTGCAAGCTGTAACGGACGGAGTAACAAACGCTCTGTGGTTAAGGTTGGTTGCCTCATCTCATTCTCCTGGAAACCGGATAGATAAAATAAAGCCTATATTAAATATGTTTCATCTTGGTTGAACTGAATCTGGATCAAAAATACGAGCAATGAGGCCCGTAAACCAGTATCGTTTTTACGGGCTGTTACTTCAGGCCGTTGTTCAGTCCTGACCGGGTGGACCAAACAGGCGGTATAAACGGGATCTCACAGACTGTTCGGGGGCGAATGCGCGGCTGAAGATATGTTTCCAGTGGTGAAAGGTGGCTGTGACAGGATGCCAGCCGGCAAAATCTTCCTGGATCCCATAACGGATGAGTGTGTGTTCGTTTTCCGGGACGAAAGTGCCAAACATTTTATCCCAGATAATCAAGACACCTGCGAAGTTTTTATCAATGTATTCAGGGTTACGGGCGTGATGCACCCTGTGGTGTGACGGGGTGTTAAAGATCAGTTCCAGCCAGCCTAAGCGATGAATGACCCGGGTATGCACAAAGAACTGAAAGGCCAGATTGATTGCGACAACCAGAACGACTGTCTCTGGCGGATAACCAATCAGAATCAACGGTAACCAGAAGATCCACATGCCGGATAACGGGTAGGTCAGGCTTTGCCGGAAAGCAGTGGTGAAGTTCATGTGCTGTGAAGAGTGATGCACAATGTGAGAAGCCCACAGCCAGTTGATATGGTGCGACGCCCGGTGAAACCAGTAATAGCAAAAATCCTGAAGCAGGAAGGCAAGGGCGACCGTAGCCGGCGATAAGTGAATCTCAAATATTCTGTATTGATATAGCCAGAGAAAAAAAGGCATCAACAGCAGGGTCGCAATGACATCAGCTGTCTGGTGCAATCCAGCCAGGGTCAGGTTACAGGCGACTTCTTTCCAGTGATAGTCTTTGTTGTCATGAAGACGTAATCGACGGTATTCCCATACCATCGCAAGGAAGAACAGGGGACTGACGGCGAGTAAAATTAGCGCTTCCATGATGATTCACCGTGTCGTGCAACGTTGATGAGAGCTTTCTGGATACTTTTTTTCACTAAGAACTTGATTAGCCAGCCGGTACCTTTCACTTTGGGTGAAAAGCTGATTCGGTACTGAATTTTACTGGTATCTGCATTCAGGCTTTGCACTTGAATCCATCCGCCATGCTCTTGCACGGGGCCGCCATTCACGATTCTGTAGTGCAAGTGTTCATTCTCTTTATAGTCGATCACTTTTTCATCGAAAGTGAATGGTCCGGCAGATACACGGCGTATTGCGCCAATACCATTCGGTTTAGGTTTTCCAGGCTTCACCAAACGGTAAGTGCCGTTAAAGAATCGACCAAGGTTTTGATGATCTGTTAATAACTCGAACAAGATTTTTTTTGGAGCCTGGGCAGATTGTTCTAATAAGATAGTATGCACTGGCATGATGGATTCCTGTTAAGTTGTCAACAATATGTTAACAGTGAATTTTATGATGTCAAATTTGGTCAAAATGATACTTTTCTTATTTTACAAAGGCTTATTTGTGGTTGTGGTCATTTGGAGGTTTCTTCAGGCAAGAAATAATATGCAATTGGTTTGAATTTTGTGTGTTTATTTTGTTAACGCTTGTTAAGGTCTTGATTCACATTGCTTTGTAATCAGTCGGATCTGACGTTAACGAAAATGTGAGCAAAAACTCACAAAAAAGGTCAAAAATACGGTTGAAAAAATTGCCCGGGGCTCTTATATTGATTTGGTTGATGTGGACTAGATGGTGATAACACTGAAAAAAACTTGGATAACCTGAGCCCCACAAAGTGATCTGGCCCTGATAGCAGCATTTCCCCAAATGCAATGACAGGTCAGTGATTAAATCAGGAAGTTCAGTAAGCAAACCATCTCGCTTCATACTTATCTTACTTCCAGACTCTGAGTACCAAGGACACGACAGTCATCTGTTGATGGTGTAATTCAGATTTGTTTTGGAATAAGTCACGTTAACGATATCCAAATGTCATTCAACTGTCATCGGTATTTGGGTAAAGTGAAACGGATTAGGTAGCAAAGCTTTGAATAAAACTTAGCTTTTTATCTATGTTTTATCGAGAGGTGAATTATGACAAATAGAAGCCGTAGACAATGGTTTTATTATCAATCACAGTCTTCTAAGTCAAAACTAAGAAGTAAATAACGTGTTTCTCGCGGAAGCGAGAAATTAGAACGATCAGATTGATAATTGATTCCAACCATTGAAAGTAGCCAGAAACACCCATGAATTGTGTTTCTGGCTTAAGTCTTTTTTGGGGAATGGAAAATGAAAAGAATCGAAGTATGAAAAGATTTGAATACTGAGTGACTGGATTCCCGGTGAAAACGATGCCTGAATCTAAATTACCGGTAAATTTTTCCGCCAATCATCATGTTTTCAGGAATCGACTTTAGTTCAATTCCACCTAAATAAATATCTCCCTTCACTGTAATACTCGCCGGAAGTTCTGTGATTTTTGTATGTGCCAGATACAAGTTGCCGCCTACTTGCAAATAGGGAGGCAGCTGAGTGAGCGGCATGCCAATCAGGCTTAAATCACCCGGAACGCGTAAATGTGGGTTTAGCTGAGTCAGCCTGGTGTGCGCCAGATTCAGATATCCGCCAATCTCCAGTTTTCGGGGTAACATCGTAATGTCGCTATAGGCCAGATCCAGATTCCCATCCACACGAATTGTTTTGGGTAAAACTCGTATATCACTGTTTTCCAGATTCAAATTTCCTTTGACATGCAGAGGGTCGGGCAAACGGATCAATTTAGAATGCCTTAACGACACGTTGCCATAGCTGTCGGTATAGTTCAGTAGTTTTAATTCAGAAACAAACTGGCTGGCTGCCTGAGCCTGATGAAAAGACAAGGTTAGTGTAAATACACTGAAATGACAGAACTGGCGGAGTCTTTTCGACATTCTTCTCATGGATTGGCTTATTTTGTGCATTGATTACGTGGAATTGTAATCCGTAAATACAGAAAAGACAGCGCCATAAAACAAAATGGGAGTAGTATCACCGAATGCAGCCGACGGGAAACATTCTGGATTTTGCGCTGCCTGAAACACAGCGCAAAATTGGAATCAAGAATCAAACTGCTTAATTAAAACTGAGGTATCAGCCCGATTCAGACCTCTTTGCTGCAGCTTTTCATATTCAGCATCGACCTGATGAGTCAACGGAAGTGATACGTTTAATTTCTCTGCAGCTTCAAAACAAATTGCGAGATCTTTCCGCATCCAGTCGATGGCAAATCCGAAATCAAATTTGTCTTCAGCCATGGTGACAGCCCGGTTTTCCAGCTGCCAGGAGCCAGCAGCACCGTGTTTCAAAACATCGGTCATTTTCTGAATATCTAATCCGGCTGCTTTTGCCAACGTGATCGCTTCAGAGAGTCCCTGAAGTACGCCGGCAATACAGATCTGATTCGCCATTTTGGTGATCTGGCCAAAACCGATACTGCCCATCAGTGTTGAAGCTTTTGCGTAGGGCTGAAAGACAGCTTGAGCTTTGCTGAAATCTTCCTCACTCCCACCAACCATGATGGTCAGGCAGCCATTTACAGCTCCAGCTTCACCGCCTGACACGGGTGCATCCAGAAATGATGCTGAAACTTGTTGTGCTGCTTCAGCGATTTCACGGGCAACGTCGGCGGATGCAGTTGTGTGGTCAATCAGTAAGGTACCAGGGCGGACAGCGGAAAGGATACCTTCTTCCCCGCAGTAAACCTCGCGGACATCGTGATCATTACCGACACAGGTTAAGACGACATCAGCATTTTGTGCCGCTTCAGCGGGTGTCCGGGCCATTTTCCCTGCGTAGGTCTCAAGCCATTTCTCTGCCGTCGCAGTGGTGCGGTTAAAGACCACAACCTGAAACCCGGCATTTGCTAAATGTCCGGCCATAGGAAAACCCATGGTGCCCAAGCCGATGAAGGCGATCGTTTTATCTGTCATGATTGTGCATCCTATTGCGTTTCTATCCGGCAGGGATGATATCACAGCCCTGATGCGAAAGTGTTATCAGAGAAAAAGTGGCGGAGCAGGGGAAGCTGACATTGGATGTTATGGCGCGAAAAAATCAATCGGATGTGTTACAGGGTGGTGTATTGAAGACGAAGGTGTGAGACCTAGGCTTACATGCACAATGCGGCACAATGCAGCACAATCAATGCGCTGCATTGTGAAAGAAGACAGAGTTAACGCGCTGTAAGTGAACGGGATTTGAGGTCAAAAATTATCTTTTCTGCACTGCATTCAAATTGCAGGCGGGCAGTCATCTGCTTTCCGTCATCACTATAAATTGTCTGATGCTTAACATTACTGTTGACGCCTTGAGCCAGCGCCAGATAGGGGGCAAACTCCGATTCAATTGCTGCTTGACTCTCACCATCAAAGGCGAGCTCTGAAACTTCATCACCTTCACGAATCAAAAAGCCTATCTCGGCAACGACACCACAGGCTTCACAGGGTTCTTCGGTTTGATGCAGATCAGCCATAATCTATCCTTTAAACTCATACGACGTTTGAGTATGAGTGTATCTGCGGATTGGCAGATGCGCTATCAAAGTCAAAGCGAAAGGTTTGTCACAGATCAAAGCAAGCGGAAGTACTTTTAAAACAGCCAGGGCGAGGATAAACAAAGAAAAGGCTGACCTTCCAGGAAGGCCAGCTGTATCAGAAGAGATTACTTTTCCTCAAACCGCTTCGCCAGTGCTTCAAAGTCATCGACTTTGCCACTGAGTCCAGCGCTTGATTCTTCAACCAGCAGTAACTCTTTAAAGTTCTGCTCAGAGGCTGCAGCGATAGAGTGGATATGCTGACGGGTATGATCGGTGAGCTGCTCCTGATCTCCGGCCGCCTGCGCCATTTGCCCGATGAGCCTGTTCATTTCAATCATATTGGCTTCCATGCTCCTCAGGCTTTCTGAACCCTTGGCAGCAATTGAAACACATTCATTGGTTTGATCACGATTATGCTCTATCACCGAACGCCATTCGTCGATGGTGCTCAGCATGTGTTCAATACTGTTCTGGATTTGTTCTGTTGCCGTCTGAGTTCTTGAGGATAACGCCCGGACTTCATCTGCAACGACCGCGAAACCACGGCCATGCTCACCAGCACGCGCGGCTTCGATCGCAGCGTTCAGCGCCAGCAGGTTGGTTTGATCGGCGATCCCACGAATCTCTGTCATCACCGTACTGACTTTGGCGGCTTCATCACTGAGTTGCACTGTTGCTGCGGTTGCCTGTTCAGCCTGAGCAGAAAGAACCTGCAGGTTTTGCTGAGTTGCGTCTAACTGATGACGCGTTTGATCGCTGAAATTTTGCGTACTTTGCAGCAATTGTTCGGACTCTTCCGCGTGCTGGCTGACATGCTGCGCAGAGCCGGTCATGTCATCAAGTGCACTGGCAACATTCCGAATGTTATCGTTTTGATGGCGGATTGCCTGATTGACCCGGGTTGCTGTTTCACTCAGATTTTCTGCCAATACATGTAAAGGCTGGGCGGCATCTGTCATTCTGCCAAGAACCGTACGCATACGGGCCGATGCCATTTTCAGGTGGTAGTCGGCAATGGAGTACTGACCGTTTCCTGAATAAATCAGGCGGCTGATGCTGTCATAATTCTGTCTGAGCTGATGAAGCTGTTGTGGTGTATTGAACAGTTCCTCCCGGAACCAAAGCGCCAGCACCAGCAAAGGCATCATGGAAAATAAAACACTCCATGAGAAACCATCCTGCATGAGGCTGTATAAGCCGGGGAGCAGAGTCGCTGCACCAAGCAAGCTATAACGCACAGCTGAAGGCACTGTGAGATTCAGTGTACTTTTGCCTTCATTTCCCCGCAGGACTTTATAAGCCTGCGCTGCGGTTTTTACCATTTCCGGGGTTGGTTTTACCCGGACAGATTGATAACCGACCATTTTCCCGTGTTCATAGATCGGCGTCACGTAGGCATCAACCCAGTAGTAACCGCCATTTTTGGTTCGGTTTTTAACCACGCCGCGCCAGGCATTTCCTTTTTTCAGGTGACTCCACATATCCGCGAAAGCGGCTTTTGGCATATCGGCATGGCGAATAATATTGTGGGGTTTACCGAGTAATTCAGATTCAGCGTAGCCTGCAACCTGGCAGAAACATGGGTTGCAATAAGTAATGGTTCCTTTCAGATCAGTCGCAGATACAAGCTGTTCGCCAGCCGGAAATGTGACTTCACCGTCCTTCATGGTGTGAATGGAGATAGCAGACACGTATAACCCTTGTTTTAATATGATTTTTTATCGGGTGAATAAGAGCATAGATGCATCTGAGATTTCAATAGGAGGATAGCGAAATCATCTATAACCGCACGAAAATTAATGGCAAAGATGGTTGGTGGTGTGAGGTTGCGCTAAAAATCCGATACTCAATCCAACGCTTATGATCCGGCGAGGGGGAGAAGGTGAATCACTCGGATGACAGACCAGTGAGCGTTCAATGGAAATTATGCAATAAATTTGAGTGGTAGGGTTTATTTGACATCAAAGCATCGCTTGCTATGCTGTTGGGGTATCGAATTGATGTGCGTTTGAATTCATAAAGGTACTTATTCACATGATGGCTAATCAGAGATAAGGAGCATTTATGAAAATCGTTTATGGCAACATAGATAAAAATGGAAACATTGTATCTGGTAGTGGTGACTTTACAGTTGAAAATGTTGGTGCGGGCCATTACAAAGTTGGCTTTAAACAAGCTTTTCAC
This sequence comes from Photobacterium sp. R1, assembly GCF_054600795.1. Taxonomy (NCBI): domain Bacteria; kingdom Pseudomonadati; phylum Pseudomonadota; class Gammaproteobacteria; order Vibrionales; family Vibrionaceae; genus Photobacterium; species Photobacterium sp. R1. The sequence continues at coordinate 260,441 of NZ_BAAHZP010000002.1, read as the reverse complement.
TTAGCGCCAAGTGTTGTCGGGTCTCAAACTGACTACGATAGCTCTAATCAAAGCCCACTCGACAACATCGTTTTTCCTTTTGTTGAAACAACAGGGTTTTCAGCCAATGTTGGCGGTGCGAATGGGAGCTTTCAGAATAGAAGCTTCTCATTTATTGCAATTGGCGAATAAATTTTGTTTACGATGTCGTCATAAAATTGAAGCCTGCAAACGCAGGCTTCAGAGAAGTTTGTCTCCTCTTCTTGCAACCCTCTCTTCGAAGAAGATGATGTTTAACCAGCCTGATGGCATCCCGCGCTGAAGTCTGCTGTTCTTTATCCCCGTAATCCGGTTGATCTCAAACGCTAATTCAGTCGGAATCGATGGTTCAATTTCTTGTCTTCCACGTTACTGAAGTCAGTGCCCGCAGGAACGGTTCACCTGCGACTCGGGAAACGGTCAGAATTAGCTATATTTATATTGTTAAGAATCGTGATGAGGTGGAGAAGGGATTTCTATTCTTTATCCAAGCAGTGAGAGGATTTGATTATGGTTCTTTCTGAATGTCGCGAAATGTTCAACCAACATACACTGGTCGAGGCGAGGCTGGTGCATGACTTTCTGAGTGCCGGCTGGAGTGTGAACTTCAAGGATAATGATGGGAATGATTATCCGCTGACGGATGTGTACGGGATCCCCTGCAGCTATGATTCTCTGAAACAGGCAGAGGATATTGTTCACGAAATTGGCGACTGTCCGATTCAGGTCGACAGTCTGTTTCATTTCTCTGAACGCTAGCACTAACTCTTTGTTGTCCTGCTGAGATCGTGGATTTCAAGCGGACGGAAGAATTGAGTGGTCGGAAGTAACCATGCTGGTTCGACCACTCTTTCCTTGTCTGAAATAGAACGATCGTGCTTTACTTGGTCGGTCTGTTGATCACCATTGGCTGTCTGACAGCACGAATGGGTTCTTCGGCGAAGTTGGTGTCACCCGAGTGGCGTGTGCAGGCACAATCAGCAGACTCAGGGAATGAGAAAGGAAGTGCAATGAGTAAAGGGCGGGTCACTCGCGAACACATACTGAAAACGGCATTCGATCTGGCCAGCAAAGATGGACTGGACAGTCTGACCATTGGTCAGCTTGCCAAAGCATCCGGGATGTCGAAAAGCGGGCTGTTCGCACACTTTAATTCCAAGGAAAATCTGCAGGTATCAGTGTTGCAGTATGCGGGAGATTATTTTGCACTACATGTTATTCAGCCCGTCCGTCGGATTCAATTTGACTCGGTTGAACAAAAACTCAGGTCATTGCTGAGCCACTGGCTGGCCTGGAACCATTCTTTTCAGGGCCGGTGTATGTTTATTGATGCCTGGAAAGAACGACGGCACGGTGACGATTCTGTCCAGTTGGAGCTCGACATCATTACAAGGCGTTGGCTGGATTATCTCTGCCTCCAGGTGGAGAAAGGGAAGTTGTCAGGTGAGTTCAGAGCAGACTTAGATACCTGGCAGTCAGTTTTTCGGCTGTATGGCGCTTATCTGAGCAGTCAGCTCTTTCATTCTCTGGCGCTGGAAGACGATGAAAGTCGCCGGTTCTGGTGTGAAGTCGAAACCGTTTTTGCCGAGTGGCGAACACCATAATTTTTAAAAACTTAAAAAAGCACGACCGTTCTTTTTTGTGGAGGCAAGCAATGAGCAGCAAAATTTATTTCAATACAGCGGGTGGCCTGAATCTCAGACGCCGCGCAACGAATCTGATCACCCGTGCTTATCACAGAATGGCTCCATCTCATGCTGTAAATACGGCGCGGAAATTGTTACTGACGCCAGAAAAAATAATCAAGCAAGCGGAACAGCCTGACGGGATGCGCATTAAAGCGATTCAAAGCACTGAAGGCAGTCTGATGACTTATGCATTGGGGGATGGCCCGGTGTGGCTGCTGGGGCATGGCTGGTCAGGTTCAGCCAGTCAGTTTTTCCCGCTGATGGAAACAATTGCAGCGGCGGGGTTTACCGCATTGGCGTTTGATAATCCCGCTCATGGGAACAGTGAAGGGCAGTATGGCCACTTACCGGGATTCGTAAAGGGGCTGGAAGCTGTGATTGATCAGGAAGTGGAAGAGCTGGCGGGCGTCGTGGCTCACAGCATGGGCTGTACTATGGTCCTGGAAAGTAAACATCCGAAGCTGGCTGGAAAACCGATGTTTTTGATTGCCCCGGTACTGAACTACAGGGACAACCTTTATCGGATGGTTGATGTGTCCGGTTTTTCGCTTCGTTTATTCCGGGATGTGGTCGGGGAAATCGAGCAGCAATATCAGTATCCGATTGATACAGTCGATACTTTTGCCCGGTTGTCTGAACATCAGGGGAAGGTTCTGATCGTACATGACGTTTCAGATCGGTTTGCACAGATTGAGCAATCCCGGGATGCGAATGCCCTGAACCACGTCGAATTGATAGAAACCGAAGGGTTAGGGCATAGTCGGATCCTGAGCAGTCAGGTGGTCCTGGATGCATTTGATGTCATCAGTCCGTCCGCATTATCGCGGCACCGGATCAGCTCGATTTCGCTGCAACAGTTTCAGATTGAGCGGTAAGTGCAGCAACTTCTGCATCCAGTTTAGCAATATGATTCAGCATCATTTCATGGCAGTGGTCAGCCAGTGCTCTGGCGTCCTGGACGGTCATTGCTGAAGTGTCAATAGGGTCAAGATACTCAGCAATCACGGTCCCGTTGTCCCGGTTGCTGAGATCAATCTTGTTGTAAGTGCTGCTGACCACCATAGGCACAATGGGTACACCTGCCTCAATGGCCATTCTGAATGCACCAGTTTTAAAGGGCAGCAGACCTCGTCCTTTACTTCGGGTGCCTTCCGGATACATCCAGACCGACAGATTTCGCTCGTGAATAGCAGTGACAACCTGTTTGATGGTGTCTCGGGCTTTGGCTTTGTTTTCCCTGTCAATCAGGATATTACCGGTAATCCAGTAAAGCGGACCGAAAAAAGGGATCCAAAGCAGGCTTTTCTTGCCGATGGAAACTGTTCTGGGCCGAACCATTCCGGGGGAGGTGACGAAATCAAAAACGGTCTGGTGGTTTGAGATGTAGACTGCCTTGCCGATCCTGGTAACTTTTTCCTCCCCGCGCTCAATAATCTGCACGTTGACAATTTTTCTCAGCACTTTAAACCATTGGCTGAAAAAATAGACATGTTTCGGATCGCGCGGACTGAACAGACAGTAAATCAACGCGAACAGACAGGTGAACACAATAAAAACGGTAGCCAGTAAGAGGCGGATAAAAGCGAGCACAACAACTCCTTATATACACAAACTGCTTTTTCTTTAGCGTAATCCAGTACAGGAATTTCGCAAAAGAGGTCTGATGAGTTGTATGCAACAACTCACAAAATCGCATGCTAATTCACTGAAAATGAAAACAATTTCTTGCGTATCCTGCGCATTAATGAATTTGGACTGTTCTGTAGGGTGAAAATATCTTTGTCAGAAGTGCTTTAAGATTGTCCAGATGGCGGCGACATGAGTGCATCAGGACAGGGCTTCGTGCATAATCACTCCTTTGTGGTACTTTTTTGCGCTGAGGTTGAAATGGTCACGACGAAGCTGATTTCATTCTTCTGCTTCCGACAGAAACTGCTGAAAATGTTTGTCCTTGTCGCAATTCTTGTCCTGACGGGCTGCAGCAGTAAGCCTGATATAAACGATGAAGCCGCAGAAAAAACGCTGACTGCAAAGACGCCAACTCATGTTCCAGTAAGTCTTGCCATTCAACCACCTGCACCCAGTTTTCAGACCGTATACCAAAGCTGGAAAGGGACACCATACCGGTTGGGCGGAACCACCCGAAGCGGCATTGACTGTTCTGCATTCGTGCAACTGACTTATTCAGAGGTATATCAGCAAATGTTGCCCCGAACGACGTCGGAGCAATCCCGTTTAGGGAAGCCGGTGCCATTATCTCTGGCGAAAAAAGGTGATCTGATTTTTTTTCGGACGGGCCGAACCATGCGTCATGTTGGGATTTACATGGGAAACAATGAGTTCCTGCATGCTTCTACGTCACAGGGGGTTGTTGTTTCCAGCATGGATGCCCCCTATTGGCAGCGGGCATTTTGGCAGGTACGTCGGTTACAGTGATTCTTGGTCGCTGACCTTTACATATGCCACCAAAATTTCTGGGCCTCTGGCTCGCAAAATGGCCGGAGCCCCCTCATAATTTGTGTGGGACTGGATTTCCAGGAGGTGACCTATGGCGATGGCAATGACAGTCGGGCAATTCCTCAACAGCCATAATGTGGACTTCAGCCTGACACATCACAGACATACTGATACGTCTTTCAGCTCTGCAATCTCTGCACATGTGCCCACATCTCAAGTGGCAAAAGCGGTCTTACTGAAAGATCAGCAGGGAGACCATCTGATGGCGGTTGTCCCCTCAAACCGGCGGGTGATGATTGATAAAATCAACCGGATTATGGGCAAACAGTATTTTCTGGTGGGTGAGCATGAATTGTCCAAGATCTTCCAGGACTGTGAGCCGGGTGCGGTTCCTTCGCTGGGACAGGCATATCAGATCAATATGCTGGTGGATGATTTGCTGCTTGAACAAGATGAACTGTATATCGAATCAGGGGACCATGAAAACCTGATCCATCTGAACAACAAGCAGTTCCACAAAGTGATGCGGGATATTCCACACCGCAATATTTCAGGCTACCGGATGCTGTTTACACAGGAACATGACGGACGTCACTGGGAATGGGAATAGCAGACCGTAAGTGATCGGCCTGAATAAACAAAGACGAGATCCCCGGCGGGAATCTCGTCTTTTTTGTCTGTGATTCTTAATCAATGCAATTCAGCATGAAATTAATAATCGGATCCGTCTCTGTGTTCATCGACAGGGCCTTAGGCATGTACTGTGGGGGTAACAGTATCTCGCGTTCAATCAGCTCGTCTAACAACGGTTTGAATTCAAAGCCGGTTTTCCCGATAAACAGTGAAGTCAGATCGGTTTCTCTGTGTAAGCGGAGCGCATCTTTCAGACCTCGCAGATAGAGGAAGTCTTTTGTGAAGCCACCGCCCCGGTAAGCACGGGTGGTAATCGTAAACGCCGTATCGTCAGACAGCCCGTAGTCGAATTTCAGGGTGCTGAAGGTTTCATTGAAGCTGCGCTTATTTACCATCATATCCACGGCTACGACGCGAAGTGCCAATGTTTTCAGCCGGTGGAGCGGGAAGTTCCCTGACAGGTGCTCACACAAAATTGCCAGACCCTCCTGCGTATGCGTGTTGCCGGGCAGGCCCAGCTGCAGCACTTTCAGGGGTTGGGCTTCAGCATTTACGCTGGTGACCATGTGCACACCCATTTCGTGGTGAATCAGGGCATACAGGTCTGCAGGGGTGAAGCGGCTGTTCAGGTTCACCTTCACTGTGCGTCCGCTGACCATCGCGCGGGCGATCAGTTTGGTTGTGCCCTGGATTTTACAGCTGAAACCGTAGTCCTCGGCAGCCAGGTTGAAGGCATCAATCGCCTCTTCTGCGCTGATTGTAGCTGTTTCACGCTCTGCGTATTCACGGGCATGCAGGATGAACCGGGCATTGGCGATGTCGCTTTCATCCGGGCGACCGTAGTAACGCAATGAGTTATAAAGAAACTCTTCATGGCCCAGACTGGTCAGCAGGTCGATACGAACAGCCAGCTGGTCAATCACCTTGCGGTACATGGCCTGAATACCTGCGTCACGAATGTCTTCTACAGGCAAACGATAGAGCTGCTCACGGAATTTATACGGATCCAGATCCAACTGCCGGTACGTAAACTTAGGCTGGTACGCATCACGATTATGCAGGAAGCGTCTTTTTTCCTGCTTCAGGTTGATCGGGTTGATATAGCTGAGGGTATTCAGGCCACGGGCAAACCGGTATAACTGGCGATCAAGCTGCACAACTTCCTTTGGCAGTTTAGAGTCCAGTACGTGCGCTTTCTGACGTCGGCGCGTTGAAGGCTTCTTCATACGTGATTCAATCACATAAGCCGCATGGCCGGTCAGAGTGCTTTTCAGCTCGGTTTTGAGTTGCTCTATGACCAGAGGGTAACTTTCACCACCATTCTCATTCATATACACCTTCTTAATCTCAATCGGTAAGATCAGGGTGCGGGAGAAATGATCACGGACAAAGGTGGCCTGATATCCCATCCCCTGGAAGACCAGATTTTCACCGGCAGTCACTGCCAGGTTGGGCAGGTTCACCTGACCCAGACGCGTCAGTAAATCCTTAATTTCTGACTGCCACTCTTTACGATCAACCTGCGCCGTACCCAGGTTAAAGGTAGGGCACGGTGTGGTAATGCGTTCGTAATTATATGAGTGTACGTCATAGACGACACAGTAGCCGAACTTATGCTCCAGAGCCGTGATCAGCGCATGAAAAATCCGGTAGTAGCAACTGTGCTTTGCAAGGGATGCGAACCTTTCTGCATCGGTCAGCGGAGCGTGCCAGACATCTTTGCCCCAAGCCTGAGAGTAGATGCAGCTTTTCGGATCGCGATTGAGATCGTATTCATAGCGGGAATCTTCGCCCTGCAGCACAATCGGCATGGATGCGACGAATTCACCTGTATAAGGATCTTCTTCGAAATATCTTTCCTGTGCAGAAAGGTGGCACTTGGCCACCAGTTCAGGACGCATTCTGCTGCCGTGATGAATGGCTGTTGCCACAAACGGCTGGTACTCAGAAATACGGATGGTCAGACTGCCATCAGCCAGCTGAGCTTCAAAAGGTATATTTTGCTGGATTAGTGCCAGCACTTCATGCTCAGCTAGTTGCCGCATCTTCGATAACCTGTCTGAATTTATTTTTACGCGCGATGCTGACATCTTTCGCTTTCACAACGCTCTCGACAAAGTCGATTACTTCACGTTGCAGTTTTGTGCGGTTCAGTCGGTTGATACGGGTAATCCCGCCCGGGCTGAGTACATTGACTTCAACCAGTTTGCCGTTGATCACATCCAGACCGACGAAGTACAGGCCGTCACGGACCAGTTTCGGGCCTATATGACGACACAGGCGCAGTTCCTGTTTGGTCAGCGTGTGCTTCACTTCCTGACCACCGGCATGAATGTTCGAACGGACATCATCTTTTGCCGGAACACGCTTCATTGCACCAATAGGTTCACCATTCAGCATCATGATGCGCACGTCGCCTTGTTCAGCGCCTTCAATGTAATCCTGCAAAATCACATAGTTGTGGTCATCGCCGATATAGAAGTCGAGCAAAGAACGCACACTGGATTTAGCGCTTTTCTCAACCAGAATCACGCCTTTGCCGCCGTAACCGTTCAGCGGTTTCATGATCATGCGGTCATTCGGGTTTTCTTCCAGCACACGCTCGAGATATTCACGGTTTTTGGAAACGTGAGTGACCGGAATGAACTCACGGTTCGGGTCAGGCAGGGAAGCCGTGTAAAGTTTGTTATTGGCAACCCGCAGGCCGTCAATATCATTAAAAATGAAAGTATCGTCACGTACCGAGTCCAGGAAGTTCAGCGCCATCGTGTCCAGCGGCGGGTTAGCACGCATGATAATGGCGTCAAACCCTGCCAGAGGTAGTTCGGCTTTGCGGAATTCTGCTTTCCGGTAAAAGCTTGGAACATTGTTGGAAACGGTTGTCTTCTTCAGCACTCGGCAAAAGGCAATTGCCATACTGTCACGCATGGTCAGGTTACTAGGCGTTGTCAGAGCAACAGTATGGCCACGACTGGCAACTTCATGGATCAATCGTAGAGTAGAGTCGGTTTCCGGTTCTACTTTGTGCCAAGGGTACATCACGAAACAAATTTTCATTTCTATAAACCAGTTTATTGCCCGGTTGCATGGGGCAAAAAAGAAAAGAGCCACGCGCTATTAGGCGAATGGCTCGGTAAAGCATCTTGCTATGGCGATAGTCAACAGATTACTCAGTAATCCATATCCTCATCGCTACCGCCGCTATCATCGCTGTCATCTTCAAAGCTGTTCACCGAAGATTTGCGAGGAGAATTGCACAAGGTATAGCTACGTACCTTGGTGGATGTCTGTTTCAGGTACTTCATCCAGCACTTCGCGAAATCTGATGCAATTTCCTGCTGACCTGTAATTTCAGCAAAAAACTGCACTTCTTCCGGGTTTTCAGGCTGAAGCAAACCTTCCTGGATACCACGCATGGTACGTCCGTAACTTTCCAGAATATTGGCTTCGCTGAGTGTGAATACGCCTGAGCGGTTGAAGCCGCGTGGGAAATTTTTATCGTCGTAAAATTTGCCTACACTTCTCATCTGATCACCTGCCATGTGAGATTTGCGCTGATATTCTTTCAGGTTTGTCGAGTTGTAAATCAAAGGTTTTTCGTCGTCACGATAAAACTTTTTAATGATAAGTGCGGGTCGCTCAGTGTAGTATCGCCATGAGTCCCTTCTTCTATATATACGGGTTAACTTGTGGACACCGAATTACTGAAAACATTTCTTGAAGTCACCAAAACAAGGCACTTTGGCCGGGCTGCCGACAATTTATATCTGACGCAGTCGGCTGTCAGCTTTCGGATACGGCAGCTCGAATCACAACTGGGTAATGCTTTGTTTTCTCGCCAGCGTGGGAATGTTCACCTCACGGCAGCCGGTGAGCGGCTGCAGCCTTATGCTGAGGCGATTTTACAGACCTGGAGCCGAGCGAGGCAGGATGTTGCTTTATCAGACTCCTGTAATAATCAGATAACGCTGGGGGCTTCGGCACTGGTGTGGGAGTTTGATGGCATCTCAGACTGGATCAGCCGCATCTATGGCGCGATTCCGGACCTAGCTTTGCGACTCGAGACGGTTTCAAGACAGGGGCTGGCAAAACAGATTCTGAATAAAAGCATTGATGTGGTCATTACCAGTGAACCGCCCAAGATTGACAACCTGATTGTCAATAAAGTCAGGGAGTATCAGTTACAGCTAGTTTGTCATATGCCGGATTGTGATATGACAGGTGTCAAAGATATGCCTTTAGTTTATCTGGACTGGGGAACCCGTTTCGCGGTAGAGCATAGCCGCATATATGAGTTACAGAAAACACCGATACTGCATACCCATTCAAGCAAGATGGCGCTGGAGCATTTGCTGAATAATGGTGGTGTCGGTTATCTGCCATCGCCTGTGATTGCTCACAGTGTTGAAGCAGGGGAGCTTTATGTCGTCAAGAATGCACCCGTGATGGAGCAAACTTTGTATCTGATATGGCGCGATGACAACGAGAAAATTGAGTTGCTGGATCGCTTGCTGGACGTTGCGTTCAGCGAGATTAGTGAAAGTGTATAAGCACAGTTTTCTGAACAATATATTTTGTTGTCATGATTAAAATATCTTGTTGTACAGAGATTCAGGCTTTGCATTAGTCTCGCTGCTGGAAGGAGGGCGGTTCTGGTGAATTCAAGCTCTCGCTGTATTGGCTATGTGCAGCGAATGAACCGACTTTCTTGTCATACCGCTGAGCATTTGTGTTTTTTTGAATTGTTCCCCTATGCTTAGTGGTGATGGTCAGCCCGGTTTGGGGTGGCCCAACATCCTCAATGTTTTTATCTGGTTGTGTGTCAGGAAACAAGCATGGCAAAGTTAGATGAGAAGTTCCGCAAAGGGTCGAAGTCCAAACTCAAGAGTGATTTTGATGATGACTTTTTTGATTACAATCAGCAGGCGCGGAAGAAAAAACGCCGCCCATCGCGCCAGCGTCAGGACAGCGGTGAGTACATGGATTTCGACTACGAGTAATTAAAATTTCACGACATAGCCTCCAGTAAGTAACGATTCACGTTCAGCTGGAAACCAGACACGAGAAGCGCACCCCAGGGTGCGCTTTGTTATTTTTGGAATCTCTTCAGCACAATCTTTTGAATCAACACTGAATTTTACTGTACGTCTTTCAGTAAGAGTGAAGACAGCTCATCCAGGTGGCTGACGATATAACTCGGACGAATACCTTCCGGTGCCTCGTGATCGTGATGATTCAGCCAGCAGGTATCCATGCCTGCATTGATGCCCCCCAGAATGTCTGAATGCGGATTGTCACCGACCATGAGCACTTTGCTGCGTTCTGGGTTACCGATCGCATTCAGCGCGTAATCAAAAATCTCAGGGGCTGGTTTGGCTGCGCCGACCTGTTCTGAAATGATTAATGTAGAGAAGTAATCTGTGACCCCGGTCCGGCGTAAACGGACATCCTGAAGTTCAGTAAACCCGTTGGTAATAATGCCCATTTTTACGTGCGGATTCAGCCGTTCCAGCATTGAAGCCGCGCCTGGCAGTAATGAACAGGTGTCTGCCATCGCCTCAAGAAATGCGCTGTTCAGAGTGACTGTCGTGACATTGAGCTTGGAAGCCCAGTATTCAAAGCGCAGGTGTTTGATTTGCCCAGCGTTGATATCACCGTTTTGATAATCCACCCAAAGTGGTTTGTTGATACGTTGATATTCAGAGAAATGCTCAGGGGTAAAATCAACCTCAAAACGGGAAAACATCAGTTTGAGGCCGCTGTAAGCATCGAAATGGAAAAGTGTTTCGTCAGCATCAAACAATATCCACTGGTATTTCATAGAGTCAGCCTGTGAAGTTGAGGAAACCCACATCTTACTCTTTTCATCGCCCGGCAACAAAAGAAACCGGGCAACAGCGGAATTACATGATTGATACAGCAGCGGAAATGGCAGTGTGATGATTATGCTGCCAGATGGTCGGTCATCATCCCTGTGGGTTCATTGTAGAGCTTAATCACCAGGGTCAGCGTTTCTTTTTGTGTATCTTCTTTAATGGTGTCTATGGTGTAGAACTGGCCGGTTTTATTTTTTAAAGATTTCTTCACCAGCTGGGCAATGCTGTCGTCGATGTCACCTTTGACTTCAATCGTTTCGACTAATTGAAAGTAACCATGATTTGCTTCATCAGGGGCAAGCAGTTCAGGATTGGCTAAAGCTGAGCCGGAGGCGCTGAGAAGAATGGCACTGAAAATGATGCGCTGAAACATGTTGGTTCCGTCAATGAAAGATGAATATTGCTCATAGCGGCAACTGTGCCATAGCTGCCGCAGTGAATGTCAGCATTCTGTTAATTTGGATTATTCGACATAATTTTTTTGATCTTCAGTCAACACATTTTCCTGGTGCTGATGTGCACCTCTTAACATGGCATGAATCAGCTCATTCGCTTCGAATTTAGTCAGCGCTTCATGGGCACCCACCTGATGTGCCTGAGAGACACTGATTTCGCTCGACAGCGATGTGTGCAGGATTATATAGGTGCCACTCAGTTTGGCACTGTTCTGGACTTCAAATGCCAACTCGTAGCCGTCCAGTCCCGGCATTTCAATGTCACTGACCAGAATTTCAAAGGGGTGACCCGCGTCGGCAGCCTGATTCAGCATTCTGAGGGCGTCAGTCCCGGTAGTTGCAATATGATAAGGGATGCTCACGCTGTCCATTGCCTGACAAAGCTGGCGGCGGGCAACGGCAGAATCATCTACCAGCAGAATTTTCAGCGGGCGCAGAATTTCGCGCTGAACATCGGTCAGAACCGGATGAAGGCTTTCAGGAGAATCAGGAAACACTTTAGACAACAACAACTCAATATCTAATAACTGAACCAGCTGGTTCTCAATATTTGTCACACCGGTAACAAAGATGTTTCGGCCCAGCGATGGCGGCGGGGCGTCAATGTTATGCCAGTTACACTCTGTAATTTTGTTGATCCCACGAACCAGAAAACCAACCAGCCGGCGGCGGCAGTCGGTGATAATGATATAGCATTGCTTCAGTTCTTCCGGTGTGAGCGCAGGGTAACCGATGGCCTTAGCCATATCGATCACCGGCAAGGTGTCACCACGGAGGCTGGCTGCTCCTAAAACCGTTGGATGGGATTGCGGAATAGCAGTTAAAGGCGTAAAAGGAACGATTTCTTTCACTTTCAGTGTGCCAATGGCAAACAGTTGCCGGGAATTCAGCCGAAAAAGCAGCATCCCCTGAGATTGATTGGTTGCGGTTTTGAGCATTGCAGCTTCCCTTTTCCACCCGTCAAATTGTCTTCTGTTGCAACAGAAGAGGACAAGATTTTAATCCGATTATAGTAGCCTGTGGTTCTGGCAAAAGGAATTCATCGTATTGATTTTATTCTTAGTACTTGAACTTTGAGGCTGATCCAGCTTTTTCCCGGTTCAGGAGAAATCTGTTGTCCCAAATGACCTCGTGGCGCGGATTATGCGGGGGAAGATTGGGCTTTTATATAGCGGGTCATCTGGAGCTGAATGCGCTTGGAATGTCGCCGGAGTGCGTTGATTACAGCTATAGTTATAGTCAAAAGGCATACAGGGAAGGGGCTGTGAACCCGGTGCAGTGAAACGCATGGAATGCTGAGGACGTTGAACTCTGAGATAGGTGTGGTTATGGAATTACGGAATAGAACTGGCGATATTGCTCACCTGGCAGACAATCTTACGTTGAAAGAAATTGTCGATATGGGATTTTCAATTGATCTGTGTGACGAAAACTATGATCCCAATGAACACTGGACGATCAGGCAATCCCGTCAGAAAAAAGAAGGTGAGTATCCTTCGAATCAATGAATTGATGGCCAGAGCATTTTGCTCTGGCTTTTTTCTATTTCAGCATGGATTGATATTCGTGAAATAAACACGTTATGCTTTGTACTTCCTGTGGTGAAATGGGAGTCGTTTTTGTCTGTTTCAAATATTCATGGGAATCACATTGATGAATGGAGAATATAAATCATCTGTTTTCATCATTTCATTTCAGTCTTCATTCTGATTCGCGATAGAAAATTAAAGAACTCGGTTTTAAAAAGGATGTTATACGTATGCGTGGTCGCTTTATTTGTTATCAGCCAAACCCGACAGCGGAAGTGAATCTTGTTTGTTTTCCATTTGCGGGCGGAAGTGCAGCAATATTTCATCCATGGGTGGCGCAGTTGCCCCGCCATGTCCAGTTGTTAGCTTATCAGCCTCCCGGGCGGTCGCAGCGTATGGCTGAACCTGGCTGTATCACGATGCAGGAGTATATTGAGGATATCTGGGGTGGTTTACAGGGACACTTAGAAAAACCATTGATTCTCTTTGGCCATAGCATGGGTGCGCTTATTGCCTATGAAGTTGTCAGAAAATTGCATCTAGAGAACCCGCATGTGCCAGTGAAAGCATTTTTTTCTGCGGCAAAGTCACCCTGGAAAAAAAATCGGGCGAAACTCATCAGCCACCTCAATGATGATGAATTTATCAACGAGCTGAAAAGAAAAGGGGGCTTTCCGGAAGAGATTCTGAACAATCAGGAGTTGATGGCACTGTGTACGCCATTTATTAAATCTGATTATCAGCTTGTTGAACAATACTGCTCTGAAGAAACACGTCAATTGGCTGTCCCTGCGACTGTTCTTGCCGGTCTGGAGGATGAAATCTCAGAACAGGAACTGGCTGAGTGGGAAAATGGGTTTACTGAATCACCGGATATTCATCATTTTCCTGGAGGTCATTTCTTTCTCCATGAGCATGCGGTAATGAATGAGATGATTGCCTTAATCACCCGTTAACCGAACATTGAACATTGCAGACACCCGTGGATTTTAACGCCATCGGGTGTTTGCATGGCTGAACTGACGTCACTGATTCGTCTGCTTACTTTTCCAGCCATCCGGCGACAGTCTGTACCGGGACAAAACTGTTTTCTCTGGTGAGCCAGACAGCTACAGCATCTGCATTGAGTGGAATCTCAACCTGCGTGAAAGTCCAGGTGGATTCTGAGGCTTTACGGGAATCACTCAGGACAATATGGTCATACACAAGATTTTTTCCGGCATTTTCACCCCGCTTTATCTGAGTTTGCTCATCCATCGCCAGAATGACTAATTGAGCAATAAAGCGACCTTTGCCTTTGTAATCGAGCTGAAATGTATTTCCATTTCGGGTGAGTTTCAGAATTTCTGTAGCTCGGGAATTGTGCGCCGGTAACGGCTGCCTGCGAAAAAAGCCACGCCACTCCTTGCCGTCAATCACAAATCCCGGCGTATAGACGCCGCTTAAGATTCTGTACTGATGATAGAGCCGCTGCTTCAGGCTGTATTCTGGCTTTGAAAATGTATCTTTCCAACCCAGTGAATCCCAGTAATCAACATGATAGACGACTGGAAGGATCTCTTCCCAGAGCTGATATTTCTGTTTCAATGCGCTGGTGAAGTGATCGGCCGGCGGACAACTGGAGCAGCCTTGTGACGTAAACAACTCAATGACCTGCGCTGGGGGGCCAGAATGTTGCCAAGTTTGTGCAGGAGTAATTGGGCTGACAAGAAGTAAGCTGGCAGCGATGACTGTTTTCATTTCTCTTTTCCCACTGGACGTCTTATCTGAACAGACCTGGGTTGAGGCACTTGCATTTCAGACAGCATGCAATGATTTGAATCTGAAGGGCCAGGTGGATCATTGCGAACCCGGCAATCAGCAGAAAAACAATTAATGAACGGTTGCGTTTCATAATTATGGTGACTATATTTTCACCCTGATTGTTGACAAAGAATATCGTGATGAACACAGAAACTCGTAACGGTTTAGCCGGGCGGCCAGTTGATTCCCAAAAGACATTGCAGATTTTTTCAGCCATTGACGAAATACTGGCGGCTGAAGGAATCGCCCGTCTTTCCATTGAACGGATTGCAAGTACAGCCAAAGTGTCGAAAGTCACTTTATATCGGCGCTTTACTAACCTCGAAGGGGTGATCAGTGCTTATGTCGAAAGTTTCACACAAACTGCGCTTGAGCGTTCTCTCTCTGAAATGCAATCACTTGGGCAGTTCAGTCCTGAACAGAAACTGGTCCGGTTAGGGACACAAGTGATGGTGCTGCTCAGTCAGCCCAGTGTGATTGCATTTGATAACGCAATTGCCGCGGCAGGACCTAAATTTCAGGGGTTAAAGGAAGAATTGTTTCGTCACGGTCCCCAGCGTGTGGTCAGTGAAATCAGCGCTATTTTGTCGCAGTCAGGCGTGAATTCACTGTCGTTCACGCTTGCGCAACTGGCTGACATGCTGTTTCAGCTCTGGAAAAGTGATTTTTATGATGAACTGCGGTTCACGGGACACATGCCGTTGTCCCTGGCGCAGCTTGAACAACACGTGCTCATCAGAACACAATTTTTTCTCAACGCACTGGAGCGGGAGTCGGGTGCATGACAAGTTCTACGAAAATATTACTGGCCGGTGCAACGGGTTATCTTGGGATGCACCTGACAAAGCAATTACAACAGCACGGTTATGATTTCCAGGCGTTAGCACGGAGTCCTGAGAAGCTGAAAGCAATGGGGCTTCACGATGAACAGATCCGTATTGCACAAGTTACCGAACCAGCATCACTGAAAGGATGCTGTGAAGGTGTTGAGGTTGTGATTTCCTGCGTTGGGATCACCCGTCAGCGAGATGGACTGAGTTATATGGACGTTGATTATCAGGCCAATCTGAATTTGTTACTGGAAGCAGAACGCGCGGGTGTGAAGCGATTTATCTATATTTCAGCTTTCAATGCACCCAAATTTCAGACCGTTCGGTTATTGAAAGCAAAAGAGCAATTTGCAAATCGCCTGCTGATTTCCACTATCGCGAGTCCCTGTGTTATCCGTCCAAACGGATTTTTCTCGGATATGACAGAGTTCTACAAGATGGCCAAGCGGGGGCGTGTGTATCTTTTTGGAACCGGGCAACTGAAACTGAACCCGATTCATGGGGATGATCTGGCAAATTTTTGTATAGAAGCCATCAATTCCAATCATACAGAACTGGATGTTGGTGGACCGCAAATCCTCACCCACCGGGAAATTGGAAAAGTTGCATTTCGTGTATTGCAACAACCTGAAAAAATCACCTGCCTGCCCGACTGGTTACGGAAGGGGGTCCTGGCTGTCGCTCGCTTGTTGCCTGTGCAAGTTGCCGGCCCGGTTGAGTTTTTTGCGGCTGCGACCGCTCAGGATATGGTGGCTCCTGTGTATGGTCAGCATACGCTTGAAGCATTTTATACAAGTTACGCGCGTTCAACCGATCCAAATTAAGAAAGAGTGAATTCACAAAATAGGATGGGGTGATGACTTGCTTCTGATTCAGTCAACAGTCAGTATGAATGAAACAAAATGCATAAATAAGCATTCAGGGACAAATAATCAAGGAATCAGGCATGACCAGCAAACACAATACGATAAAAATCTGGGGAATTTCCATTGCCACCTTACTTGGCATTGCAGCCTGCGGCGGTGGCGGCGAAAAGGGGAATGCTCCGGCAGCATTTAATCTGACGGATGTTGCGATTGAGCAGGAAGGGGCCGGAAGGATCAGTTTTGCCTGGCAGCCATCAGAAAGAGCAGAGCGCTATCAGATCTGCATTGAAGAGCAGCGTCAGTGTACAGCCATTGGCGAAACCACGGGTCTTGAACGGATCCTCACCCTCCAAAACAGTAAGGCACTGACACAACCCCAGTATTTCATCCGCGCAATTAATTCAGACGGTTATACCGATTCCAACCTGATGGCACTTCCGGTTTCAGACCTGATTAAAACAGCCAGGGTCTATTTCCCATCTGACAGCCAAAAAAAATCGATCTTTGCAGCCAATGTTAGTATGAGTGCGGACGGCAACACCATTGCAGTTGCTGCGCCGTTTGACAATATCAGCGAGTCATTTTTTGAACAAAATGCGGGTGCCGTTTACATTTACAGACGTGATCAGGCTGGTTACTGGAAAGATCCGGTTCAGATTATTGCCAGCAATCGAGATGGCTACGATTGGTTTGGTATCGGTATCAGCTTGTCGGATGATGGAAAAACACTGGCAGTCGGGGCAAGTGGCGAACAGTCAACATTCGTTGACCAACCGACGCAAAATATGAATGATGCCGTTGGAGCTGTGTATATTTTCGAATCAAATGATGATGGTCAATGGCAGGAAGCAGCGTACATCAAAAGTTCTTCCAGCCTGGATTTATGGGATTACTTCGGTGGACAGGTTGAACTCAGTGGCAACGGAAAAACGCTTGCCATTGCCGCTATAGGTCACGATGCCGCGACAACCGATGATCCGTTTGATAACTCCAGAGCAGATACGGGAGGGGTGTATTTGTTCGAACGTCAATCCGATGGCAGCTGGATTGAAAACCAATATCTGAAAGCTGCAGGATTGGAAAGAGGGGCTGGCTATGGTTACGCGATGGCGATGGATGGCGCTGGAACGCAACTTGTCGTCGGAATGCCTTATTCTGGTGGCACATACCGCTATGGTGAAGTATTTACTTATTCAAAAGATGCAGAAGGTCACTGGCAGTTCAAAGGAATTCTGAAAGGAGAAAGGGAACCTGTTGCTGAATTCGGATCAGAAATTGATATGGACAGCCGTGGCGATACATTGGCGATTACGATGCCTGGCAGAAAAGGGGATGTAACAGGGGTAGTTCGGGTGTACAAACGAACGTCTTCGGGTTCTTGGATACTTAGTACAGAAATTTCTGATCCACAGCAGGATAAATACAGTGATTTTGGTCAACGGGGACTGAGTGTCAGCCAGAATGGTAAAGTGATTGCCATTGGAGCAATTACTACAGATGTGACTGATCCGGACAATCCGGGAACTCAAATCATCAAAGCAGGTACAACTTATATTTACAAGTCAGATGAACAGCAAAATTGGCAGCACAGTGTCACACTGCGTGCGACTGAAATAAAAAGTGATGCTTATTTTGGTCATGCGATTGATCTCAATCAGGATGGCAGTGCTGTTGCGATCGGGGCCAGTGGTTTAATGCTTAGAAATCCTCAGATGGCAACCACTGACGTTGACCTAAACAGCAGTGTGGTCATTTATTGATCTCTCTGTTTGCACATATAGCGGTAGAACAGGCAAGTACGGCCATGCAGCCGTGCTTGCAATCCATTGAGTATGCCGTTAGTGTGTTGAGCATGAACTCAAATATTCCTCAATTCACCTTATCAATTCGCTGGTGGCGCTCCTGAAGGAGCGGCACTGAATTTTTACGTTCATTTGCCGCCGGAATTGGCAGCCAATGAACGCAATGTCTCCGATCTGATGTTTCCTTTGGCTGCCGTAGACTGGCTTTATTCAAGGAAACTCAAGATGAAAGAACGCATTCTTACCGGTGACAGACCGACCGGTTCATTACATTTAGGGCACTTTATCGGCTCGCTTCAGCAACGGATCAAACTTCAGCATACCCATGAACAAACCATTTTGGTTGCAGATTTACAGGCGCTGACCGATAACGGTCAGAACCCGAAAAAAATCTCAGACAATATTCTGAATGTTGTCGCAGACTATCTGGCTGTGGGGATTGATCCCTGCAAAACAACGATCTGTCTTCAGTCTGCATTACCGGCTTTGTCTGAATTAACCATGTATTACTCGAACCTGGTGTCGATTGCCCGGCTGGAACGGAACCCAACGGTTAAGAACGAAATTCATTTTCGGGGATTCGGAAAAACTATACCTGCCGGATTTTTAACTTATCCAATCAGCCAGGCTGCTGACATTACAGCATTCCGTGCAACCCAAGTGCCGGTTGGTGATGATCAATTGCCCATGATAGAGCAGACCAATGAAATTGTTCGCCGGTTTAATTCAGTTGTTCACGAGCCGGTTCTTTATGAGTGTCGGGCGTTGTTGAGCCAGTTTCCAAGATTGCCCGGTGTTGATGGTAAAGCAAAGATGTCGAAATCGCTGGGGACGGCCATTCCATTGGGAGCGACAGCTGATGAAATAAGAACAGCGGTGAAAGCCATGTACACAGATCCGAATCATTTACGTATTGAAGATCCGGGGCAGGTTGAAGGAAATATCGTCTTTACATATCTGGATGCCTTTCACCCGGACAAAGCATTTGTTGAGGAACTGAAATCCCACTATCGTCAGGGGGGATTAGGTGACGGAAAAACAAAGCAAATTCTCGAAGACTGTTTGCAGTCTATGTTGACGCCTATCCGGGAAGAGCGCGAAAAGTTACTGGCAGATAAAACGATGCTGGTTGAGGTCCTCAGAGCCGGCACGGAGAAAGCCAATGAAGTCAGCCAAGGCGTGTTACTTGATGTGAAACGGGCATTAGGCATTGCCATGTTTTGAGTGAGCATGAAAAAATCCGGCTGTATAAGGCCGGATTTTTCAGCACTTGATATGGTGTCATATCAGGATTACAGACGAACACCCTCAACATGCAGTTCCATGTCCGCATAGCTTGACGTGCCCATGACCGGAATGCCGAAATCAGCCAGTTCAATGCGGGTTGTGCCTGTAAATCCTGCGCGGTAACCGCCCCATGGATCTTTACCTGCACCTACAAATTCTGCATCAATTGTGATTGGTTTGGTTTGGCCTCGCAGTGTCAGATCACCGTCAATCGCCAGTTTTCCATTGCCTTTGTCGGTCACTTTGGTGCTGGTGAACGTCGCTTTAGGGAATTTGCGGACTTCAAGAAAATCTTCACTGCGAACGTGTTTGTCACGGTCAGCCTGGTTTGAATCGAAGCTGGTGGTATCAATATTCACTTTAACTTTTGAAGCACTGATGTTCTCAGGGTCATAGCTGAAATTACCGTCAAAAGTATTAAAACGCGCTTTAATAAAGCTGTAGCCCAGGTGGCTGATTTTCAGGTTAACGGATGCATGCGCACCTTTGTTATCAATCATGTAATCTGCAGCATTGGCAATTCCCGGAACAACCAGGGCCGCAGCCAGACTTAAAGCGGTAAGATGCTTCTTCATTTTTCCTTCACTCCCAACATTTTTTTCAGGGTATTATCTTTATGAATAAAGTGGTGCTTGAATGCCGCCACTGCATGGAGCAGTGCCAGTCCAATCAGGGTGTAAGCCAGATATTCATGAATTTCTCCGGCAATATCGGATTGATCCAGGAACAATTCTCCCATCGACGGAACCGTCAGCCAGTTGAAAACTTCAATACCGCGACCATCAGAGGTCGAAATCAGGTAACCACTGATAAACAATCCGAACAGTAAAATATAGATGACGGCATGCGCTGATTTCGCGGAGATTTTTTCCAGTCCGGAACCAATAATTTCAGGTTGATTCTTGATGGTTTTCCAAAGAAGACGAAACAGCGTCGCAGCCATCAGACTCAGGCCGATAGATTTGTGCCAGTGTGGTGCAACGGTATACCAAGAAGAATAATAATTGAGATCGACCATCCATAGGCCAACCGCAAAGAGTCCGATAATGACGACAGCACTGAGCCAATGCAGGGTAATGGAGACCCAATCGTAATGCGTGACCTCTTTTTTCATGTATCCGGATATCCTGAATGAGAACTACTTCCCTATTCTAGAGGCAAATGTTTCAAAAATCAGTGCATTATGTTGAACAAGCTCTTCGAAGAAATTGAACAAGTCGGAAAAAGCCAATGAAATCGTGATGTAATCGGCCGAAGTCAAGAGTGATAAATTTGTAACCAGATATAACAACCCTCTCAGACGGAGGGCTGTTGAGCAATTTTGTGCTTTTTAATCATGCAATTAGCGCTGGATGTCATTTTCATGGCGCCAATTCATAATTGTCCACTCCTGCATTTGAGCATGCAGGGCTAAAGCTGGATCCGGATTGACTGCAAATGGGAAATCAACAGCCTGGAGAAGTGGGAGGTCGTTCATTGAATCAGTATAGCAATACAGGCTGTGAAACTGGGTTAACTGATCCTGCAGCCATGCCTTCAATCGCGTGACTTTCCCTTCACGATAGCTCAGCGTACCGGTGGTGCTGCCGGTATAAATGCCGTTAATGGTTTCAAGCCGAATCGCAAGCGCATCATCAACCTGGAGTAATTCAGCGATTGGTTTAACGAGATGTTCACTGGTCGCAGAGATAATAATGACAGTATCACCGCGCTTTTTGTGCCAGGTGATTCGTTCAGAGGCATCAGGAAAAATAGCGGGCTGAATGCGCTGTTCGACGAATTCACGAATCATTGGCGCCAGATCCAGTTCAGATTTACCTGAAATCGGCGCAAGCGTCGCAGTCATATAGGACTGCATATCCATCTTGCCTTTCGCATAATCCTGCATCAGTGCCTGCTCTTGTTCGAGCAGATGCTCAGATGCCAGTCCTTTGTCGACAAGGAATTTTACCCACAATGAAGCCGAATCTGCGGCAATCAGGGTTTCATCTAAATCGAAGATGGCAAGATTGGGTAATTTTGTGATGGGATGAATGTTGGATAACAACTTGTCTTTCCTTTCCTTCAGATTTAAGGGGTAAGATTATGTGCGAACCATGACACGAATGTTTCAGTGAAATGTCGGTTTGAAGTCATCTCGCGATAGATAAATCAGGAAAATTAACTTTTTTGTGACATTTTTCCCAGCATGAGCGCATAAACTTCACATGTCTCAATCTTGAGACAGTTTTTGGTCGCCACTCTCTATATAGTTCGGCGGTTTTACGTGAGTATGCAGGCAGGAGTGCAAGCTTTCATGAGCGTATGCCATTTCATTCATCGTGTGAAGAGATAAATGTGAGCAAAATTATCGCCACAATCAAAGACATTGATATGCACCTGAGAACGGAATCTGACGGTAGTATTAGTGCAGCGTACGATGCCTATCAAATCAAAACCGCATTTCAGCCGATTCATACCGTTCATGGTGAGTTTTTTGGCTATGAAGCACTGGCCCGGGTTTTTAATGAGGCTGGTGAAGAACTGAAAACTGAGCCTTTTTTTACTTCTGAATATCTCGACATGACAGACCAGGTCAACCTGGATCGGTTGGCACGAGCAATTCATGTGAAAAACTTTGCCAGTTTTTTTCCTGCCCATTTCCTCTTCATTAATATGATGCCTGATGTGCTGCTGGCTCATAACAGGCAAGCTTCTGCAGAAAAGTTTAATGACTTCGGTTTGATGTCCAGTCAGGTTTATGTCGAGTTACTTGAACACGATTGTTCATGTAATCATGAACTTCAATGTGTGCTGGGTCAGATGCGGGCACAGGGCTTGAAAATTGCAATTGATGACTATGGCGTGAAAGCTTCGTCAGAACGCCGGGCGCGTTTGTTAAACCCGGATATGATCAAAGTGGATCGCTCTTTGCTGGCCGGTTATCTGGCCGGAGACACGCAGCCGCTGATTCAGGTTGTGAAACTGGCTCAGGAACTCGGCGCAAAACTGTTGCTGGAAGGCGTAGAAAACGAGGAAGGGCGGGAAGTAGCGACGCAGCTGGGGGTTGACTATATGCAAGGATTCTATCTTGGCCGTCCGCAGTTATTGTCTGAGATGCTGGAATCAAGGGTTTACTGAGGTAAACCCTTGAGACTATGTTCTTAATGAGCGACGCCGCCCGTCGTGAGCTTCTGCGGATCCAGTAAACTTTCCAGTTCGCTGCGCGTCAGTTCAGTTTCCTCTTCAGCAACATCCAGAATATCCCGTTTCTCTTTGTAAGCCTTTTTAGCGATTTCAGCCGCTTTCAAATAGCCGATCACCGGATTCAGTGCCGTCACTAGAATTGGGTTTTTCGCCAGTGCTTCCTGAAGTTTATCCTCACGGACATGAAAACCGGCAATGGCTTTATCTGCCAGCAGGGTGAAGGCGTTTGCCAGCAGCTCAATGCTTTGCAACAGGTTATAAGCAATCACAGGCAACATCACATTCAGCTGGAAGTTCCCGGATTGTCCTGCCACTGTGATGGTTGAATCATTGCCGATGACTTGTGCAGAGACCATGGCTGCCGCCTCTGGAATCACCGGGTTGACTTTACCGGGCATGATGGATGATCCGGGTTGTAAGGCTTCCAGCTCTATTTCGCCTAAACCAGCCAGCGGTCCGGAGTTCATCCAGCGCAGATCATTGGCAATTTTCATCATGGCGACGGCAGCTGTTTTCAGCTGTCCGGATAAGGCCACAATGGCGTCCTGGCTGCTCAGGTTGTAGAAAAAGTTATCACTGCAGCTGAAAGGTATTTCAGCAGAAACGGACAAGTTGTTGGCAAAGGTTGCAGCAAATTTCGGATCTGCATTGATCCCGGTACCAACCGCGGTGCCGCCCTGGGCCAGCGCGGTGACGTTTTCAAGACTCTGAACAATGCCGTGGTGTGCTTTTTCAATTTGCGTCTTCCAGCCCTGCAGTTCTTGCGCCAGTGTCACCGGCATCGCATCCATTAAATGAGTGCGGCCAGTTTTGACGATATGACCGACTGCCGCCGATTTTTCATCCAGCGTTTTGCTGATATGTGCCATGGCCGGGAACAGGTGTTCATGACATGCAATAGCTGCACTGACCTGAATGGTTGTCGGAATAACGTCATTACTGCTTTGTCCCATGTTGACATGGTCATTTGGATTGACGGTCATACCTGACCGGTTTGATGCCAGCGTTGCAATGACCTCATTGGCATTCATGTTAGAGCTGGTGCCGGACCCTGTCTGGAAGACATCAATCGGGAACTGATCAAGATGATGGCCGTCAATGATCTCCTGACAGCTGTCGATAATGGCATGAGCGATATCATTGTCGAGCAGGCCCAGTTCAAGATTACTTCTCGCGGCAGCTTGTTTGACAAATGCAAGAGCCTGAATGAACCGGGCTGGCATGGTCAGGCCGCTGACAGGGAAGTTATTCACCGCGCGTTGGGTCTGTGCCTGATACAGCGCATTCTGGGGAACCTGTACTTCACCCATGCTGTCTTTTTCAATTCGGTAATCTTTCGTCATGTCAGCGGTTCCTTATAATCCGGACGAATGTTGTAACTGTAGAAGGTTTTGTTTCAGGGAAAGGAATTTGTCGGTGTGGCTGTCACCGTAGAATTTTTTCAGGGCCAGGAGCGGGCAGTGCAGATAATCCAGACAGATACGACGAAAAATTCTCGACTGATGCCGGTTATCGATCGTGTTCAGCAAATGGAAAAAGACCCGCCGGAGAAAAAGCTCCTGGAGTAAGGGGTTTCTGACGGGTGTCGGTTGTCCGTAATAAGCGGCCAGGTTCATGCCCGCCTGCGTCATGTCGATGATGACGTCCTGCTCATATCCCGGGATCAGAGGGTGGTTGAGAAAACGATCCTCAGCCAGGAAATATTGCCGGTACAGCTCTCTGGTTTTGTCCATAAAACGCTCCACACCCCAATAAAATAATGATAATTATTATCATTATCGTGGTTGGGTTTCAAGCCTGTTCCCTGAAGTTTATACGAGGTCGCAGGCTTGTCGGGGTTTTAGCGTCATGAACAAAACTGACTGTCATCAGTCTGGCGCTCGGTGGAGAATCATCATTGAATGCGGACGCACATAAGTGGCGGTTTGTCTTAAGATTTTCGTCAGAACGCGACTATCGGCAGTATCTGTCAGGCATCTCCAGTGTGAATCCGGCAGAGCAAAACGCACGGGCAATTCGCCTGAATTGAATATGTACATCAGACTTTCTTCGCACGGTATGCGGATCAGACAGGCAAAGGGGGAGTTTTCAGCCCAAGTCTGTTCTGAAAGTCTTGCTCCGCAGTGATTCAGCCATTGAATTTCGACGGACTGAGTTTGAGCCGATAGAGCTTGTGTGAATGCCGGCATGATTGTCTGTCGCAATGTCAGTAATGACTGACAGTACTGCCTGAAATCGCCCGACTGTGCTTCATCTTCCCAGTTCACCCAACTGATCGCGTTATCCTGGCAATATGCATTGTTATTTCCCAGCTGGCTGTGAGCGTGCAGATCGGCACCTAACAAGTGAGGGATGCCGAAGCTGAAGAGCAGACTGGTCATCAGGTTTCGTTTTTGCTGCTCGCGTTTTTTGATGATCGCCGGAGCGTTGCTTTGACCTTCAATGCCATGATTATTCGACCGGTTGTCCGGGTGCCCGTCCCGATTGTCTTCACCGTTGTCACGGTTATGTTTTTCGCCGTAGGAAACTAAGTCCTGAAGCGTAAAGCCGTCATGGTAGCAGATATAATTGACGCTCATCTTTTCCGGCCAGTTCCAGGCCGGGAACCTTTCTTGTGAACCAAGCAACAAGGATGCGATTTCTGCGTTGGTGGCACGGTGCAGCCAGTAACTGCGCCAGGTATCCCTGAATGTGTCATTGCACTCGTGCCAGTGACCCGGAAAATGGCCAAGTTGATAGCCATTCGGGCCAATATCCCAGGGCTCGGCAATCAGTTTGACCTGGCTGAGGACAGGATCATTGTTGATGGCTCTGAAAAATGCTGCGTTTTTACAAAACCTGTCGTCCTGCCGTCCCAGAGTTGCAGCCAGATCAAAACGAAAGCCATCAACCTGATAATTCAGAACCCAATGCCGTAATGATTGCAATACGGCTTCCAGTGCAGGCGGATGGCTGAGATCCACGGTATTGCCGCAGCCGGTGAAGTTTTTCATGCCGCCGTTCTGATGGTGCAGATACGTTTGCTGATCCAGTGCTTTGAAGTGATAAATCGGTCCGCCGTCGCCTTCCTCGGCGGTGTGGTTGTAAACCACATCCAGAATGACCTCGATTCCGTGGGCATGCAGGGTACGGATCATGGTTTTACACTCCTTAACCGGATCTGCAATGGCAAAACGTCTGTCCGGCGCTGACCATGCCAGCGGGTTGTATCCCCAGTAATTCGTCAGTGATTTTGTCTTAAGGTGACTTTCATCCGCTTTTGTTGCGATGGGCATGAGTTGCAGGCAGGTGATGTTGTTCTCTTTGAAATCGGCGAGTATGGCCGGGTGACACAGCCCCAGATAAGTGCCTCTTTGTTCAGGCGGAATCGCCGGGTGTTGTCTGGTATATCCTTTGACATGAATTTCACTGATGACAGTGTTGCTCAGCGGGGTTTCCGGATGTCTCCGGGTTTGCCAGTCGAAGTGATGACATGTTGTGAGTGAAACCCATTCCGGTGTGTCGTTTCCAGCGGTTATCTTCTCCGATGATGTTTGATGGTGTGAAAATTGGTGACGCTGTAACACATTGTGCGCATGTGGGTCCAACAGCCATTGGCGGGACTGAGTGGCCGGGTTGATCTGATAAAAACTGTAAGCTGAATCAGCCTGAAGCGACGGAATGTACAGATACCAGTCACCATTGGGCTGTCGTGACATCGGGAAAATCTCGATGATCTGACCGTTATCTCCGAACCGTGCTACAAATAATTGCTGGCTGTCCGGAGCATGTACACGAAAGTGGCAGCCTTGTTCCGTCAGTGTCGAGCCCAGGGGAACACCGGGGTCCAAAGTTATATCCTGTCCCAAAGTTGGTTCTGGAATAGAAATTTTCATGAAAAACCTTAAAGGGCTGAAAAAAGAACAGCCAGTCTTTGAAGACTGGCTGTTTTGTCACTCAATGCAATGGTGATTACCACCAGGCTTCAACCTGAGCACCGATGTTATATTCGGTGTCGTTGCCAGAGCCAAAGGCATTATCATTGTCGTAGTCAGACAGATAACTGGCGTAGAAGCGCAGTTCAGGACGCGCCCAGAAGCCTGGGCCAGCGGTAAATGCCTGAGCCAGAGTCAGCTTGCTGCCAGATTTGTCGACGCCAGAATCATCTTCATCATAATAACCGGCTTCAATGATGGTTTTCATGTTGTTGTTCCACTTGTACTCAGGACGAACAACTGCACTCAGAATGGTGTGATCATCTTTGCTGTCAAAACTGGTTTTTGCAAAAATCAGCTGATGGCCGATTTCCCAGGACGTTGAAGGCGCAATCACACCCCAGTTAATCAGGCGGTAGCCCAGTGCGTCATCATTCGAGGTCGCATTAAAGTAGTGCCCTGCGCCCAGACCGGCCATTTGTTCGCCATACCCGTTTGAACCGGCCTGAACGGTTGATTTGTTGAAGCCGCCAAAGAAGTTGCCGATAGTCAGTTCACCAGTGAACATCGCACCATCATTGAAGGTCTCTGCGGCTTTCTGTGCATCTGTCTCATTCACCAGACCATAGTTCAGACCCAGTTCCAGGCTCAGGTCGCGTGCCAGTTTGATTTCAGAATAACGCAGGTCGATGTTATTGACGTTGACTTCACCGGAGTCATCCCGAATGACGGCAAAGGACACCTTACCCGGGCCAAAACTCAGTTTCTCGATACCGGCACCGGCACCTGATGTATCCCAGTAGTAGAAGTCTGAGATGTGAATGTCGTGGCGCTGGTAGTAACGTTTACCGGCCCACAGTGTGGCGTCTGCATCACCCGCAATGAAACCTTTTGCCTGAACGTTGAACTGGCGCAGTGCGATGTTGTCTGAACCGTCGTCGTTCACACCCAGGCCTTCCCAGTCGTTCGAACCGTCAGTTGCAACTGCCAGCATGGAGTCGACATAGAATGATTTGCCATTCTCGTTGTAGACTTCTTTTCCTAAACCCAGCTCGCCGTAAACATCATTTTCGTTCCCTAAACGGCCAACTTTGTTTTTCTCATAGGCGACAGGCGCACCGTTTTCACCGCTGATTCCGACACCGGCACGCATATAACCGTGAAAGTCGACGTCTTCTGCGTAGGTTGCAGCAGACATCAGTGCAGCGGATACAGCTGCTGCAGTCAGACAAATTTTGTTCAGTTTCATTGCATAAACTCCTTGATGGATGCGCTTTTTATTATCTTGCTCCGTTCCGGCTATTACCGAATCAGGCAGTCAGAGTGACCTGGTACAGATCTTGTCACTCTGTTGATCGCGTCCCTCAGCTGAATGACGGCACCGGGTCCTGTGAATCCGAGTGCCTCTGCAAAGGGGCGTCCGCTTTGGATGGTTTCATTCTGCGCCTGTCATAGACCAGTAACATCCTCCTCAATAACCTTGATTGATGGAGGAGCAGGGGGGATGAGTGTGGAGATCACACTTTGTAGGGGGAAGGTGAATTTTTATGCTGAATTTGAACTTTTTTGATCACTGGATCACGAATTTTCCGTCCAGGAAGGGGAACGTGCTTGAAATAAGCCCTTCAGATCACGTTTTCGCTGGGATGAGAAGTAAGGTGTAAGCCTAAGGTACAGAGCAGGAACCAATCAACATTGTGCTCTGTCATGAATTTGATTGTGTCTGCCCCACAGCATTGAGTGCTAACTAGAGACACAATAAGAAACTGGTGGTATATATGTAACAAGATGTTTCTGTGGCTCGACTATGAATATTGAATATTTCCTTCAAAATCCATTTATTCCTTTTCCTGAAGGGTATCTTGTTGTCAAAAACAAAAAACACCAGATTGTCGCCTGCAATGAAGCTCACCAGAAGTTAACAGGGATCCGTGAACATGCTCAGATGCTTGGCCTGACGGACAATGACTTGCCTTGGCGAAGTTATGCCAGCCTTTATCAGATGTATGAGAAAGATATTATGAGCGGGCGGCAATATAGCTTACGTCTGCCACTGATTGATGTGTCAGGGTGCGTTCACCAGTTGTATATAAAGAAGCAAGTCATTCTGGATCAGCATGGCTTCATCGCCGGAACCGTGACACACGCACTATCCTTGAGCAGTCGTGAGAATGAGGGGATGTTCAATACACAATTTACTGCAATTGAGCAAATTTCCCGCCTGAGAGACTGGCGCTTATTTCAAGTGTGCAAGCGGTTGTTACTGAACCCGAAGTGCGATCTTCCGATTGAGCAATATGCTGCGGATGTAGGGATGGCATCAAGAAGTTTATCAAGACTGTTTAAATCAGAACTTGGCTTAGGCTTTTCGCAAATGCGCAAGCTGATCCGTGTCTACCTTTCGATTCCAGAATTGTTACATGGTCGCAGACCGAGCCAGGTTGCACTGGATTTTGGCTACCAGTCTCAAGCGAGTTATTCAACCGTCTTTAAACAAATCACCGGCTTTTCTCCCGTATGTTACGTCAAAGCTCATGCTTGTGAATGAACTTTGAGATGATCCGGCACGGATTGAATAACCAGCATTAGGCAGAAGAAGCCAAGTGCACCGTGTTCATCGGAGACACTTGGCCAAAGCGGTTCAATTAATGCAGCTTAATTGACCGATTCAATGATCATAGCAACACCTTGTCCTACGCCAACACACATAGAACATAATGCATAACGCCCGTTTGATTCTTTAAGTTGTCGCGTGGCTGTACCGACAATACGTGTGCCACTCATGCCGAGCGGGTGCCCAAGTGCAATCGCACCGCCATTCGGGTTAATGCGCGGATCGGTTGCATTCAAATTTAAGGCTTTTAATACCGCAAGTACCTGAGCAGAGAAGGCTTCGTTGATTTCAATCACGTCCATGTCTTTCAGCTGTAATCCTGAGAGCGACAGGACTTTCTGAATGGCGGGCGCAGGACCGATCCCCATCACACGCGGTTCGACGCCACTGGTCGCGTAAGCCACTACACGCGCCATTGGTGTGAGATGATGCAGGTCCAGTGCACTGCGACTTGCGAGTAAAAGAGCGGCTGCACCATCATTGACACCCGAAGCATTCCCCGCAGTAATCGTGCCATCGGAGCATACAACAGGACGCAGCTGGCTGAGCTTTTCTGGAAGCGTGAGTCTCGGATGTTCATCCAGGATGACAGTTTCAACCTGATGTTTACCCACTGAAACTTCAACGGGCACTATCTCGTGCTGATAGAAACCACGTTCCAGAGCGTCGCAGTATTTTCTCTGGCTGTCGAACGCAAAGTTGTCTTGAGCGGTTCTGGAGATCCCAAAGTTCTGAGCCAAATTTTCTGCCGTCTGAGGCATCGAATCCGCGCCGAACTGTGCGGCAAGTTTCGGGTTGATAAATCGCCAGCCGATTGTTGTGTCATACAGTTCAGCATGACGCGAAAAGGCCTGCTCAGGTTTGGGCATGACCAGTGGCGCCCGTGACATAGACTCGACACCACCGGCAATCATCAGCTGCGTTTCTTGAGCTTTAATGGCTCGGGTTGCAGTTGCGATTGCATCCATACCAGAAGCGCAAAGCCGATTGACAGTCATGCCCGGAACTTCGTGCGGCACTCCAGCCAGTAATGAGCTCATCCGTGCGACATTACGGTTATCTTCCCCGGCCTGATTAGCGCAACCCAGAACAATCTCATCAATCTCGCTTGCGTTTAGATGCGGATTTCGCTCAATCAATGTTCTCAAAGTCAGAGCGGCTAAATCATCAGGCCGACATTGTGCCAGTTTGCCTGCATATTTGCCGATAGGGGTTCTTATATAATCGCAGATATACGCTTCATTCATAACAAAGCTCCTGGCTTGTCAAAACTTCGCGTGCCTGAGATATTTCTTCGTCGGAAATGAAGTGTTCGCGACTGTCGAAGATCTTCACATCAACGTTGGCACCACAGGTTGTAAAGTATTGGGCAGTGTCCTGTACGCGCTGAGCGGGTACCCATGTATCTGTCTGACTCCCTGTAAGGTAGATTTTCACATCGTTCAGCGCAGCAGATCCTGTAATATTCAGTTCGAGCTCTGGTCCAAAAAGCCCCCCTGTAAAGCCGATGCAACAACGTACTGGTTTCATCGATTCTTTGAGATATTGCATTGCGATACATGCCCCTTGTGAGAAACCAACAAGAGAAATTTGGTTGAGTGGGATTCCAGACTCCACCAAGAAAACGATCAGGCTGTCGAGGTAGTTCAATGCATCATTGAGCTGAGGTTGATTGTCCGAGATTTCCCGCATGAAGCCCCGGGGATACCATGTATTTTCCGGCGCTATGGGCGTGAGGACTGTGCAGTTTGAGATATCCAGCTTTTCATACAATTTCTGCATGTCCTGCGTCGTTTGCCTTCTGCCATGCAAAAGGATAACGACCGGGTGTTTCGGAGAAATGGGCTGGCCAAATTGCTCTAACTGAAACAGGTTGGGATGAATTGAATTCTGACTATTGACTGACATTGTGACCTTCCTGTAACCATTGGGCGATGCGTCTGGCGAAGTAAGTCACCACGATATCTGCACCCGCACGTTTGAAGCCGAGCATGGTTTCCATAACCGACTGCCGTTCATCGACAAGACCAGCCTGTATCGCATGTTGCAGAATTGCGTACTCGCCGCTGACTTGGTACACGGCAACGGGCAGGTTGGTGTTTTCACGGATGCGGTGAACAATGTCGAGATAAGGTGTGCCGGGTTTGACCATTAAGATATCGGCACCTTCTTGTTCATCCAGTGAAGCTTCTGTCAGGGCTTCCCGGCCGTTTGCCGGATTGGCCTGATAGGCTTTGCGATCGCCGGTCAACTCACAATCCACCGCTTGGCGGAATGGGCCGTAAAATGCAGAAGCATATTTCATGGAATGGGCCAGGATGCCGACATGAGTGTATCCGGCCTTATCAAGAGCCTGACGAATCGCCTGTGTCTGGCCGTCCATCATGGTCGAAGGAGCCAGCATGTCAGCCCCGGCTTTTGCTGCGGTCACTGCTTGTTTGGCTAAATTATCCAGTGTGGCGTCATTATCGACATCGTCCTGATGAATCACACCACAGTGGCCGTGTGTCGTGTATTCACAAAAACAGATATCGGGGATCACAACCATGTCTGGACATGCCTGTTTAATCGTTCGGATCATACGCGCAAGCAAACCCTGATCATCCCACGTATCAGAGCCTTGGCTGTCTTTCGTATGCGAAATGCCAAATGGCATCACGTAACGGATACCGAGTTCGTACAACTCACGAACTTCCTGAGCGACATTCTGTTCTGCATAGCGCACTAATCCCGGCAGCGCATCGATCGGTTTATTTGTCGTAATCTGCTCTTCGATAAAAATAGGCTGGATTAAATCCTGAATCTCGATCTGGTGTTCCTGAACGAGTTTTCGAAGATGAGGCGTTGCTCTGAGGCGTCGCTGCCGACGGTACATTGTTGTCATCATGATTGTCCTTTCGTTAACCCAAGCATGGTTCTGGCATCATCAGGGGAGGCTATTTCCCGGCCCAGTTCACGGGATAAACGGACAATTCGCTCAACCAGCTGCGCATTGCCGTTGGCTAGTTCGCCACGATGGTAGTAGACGTTATCTTCCAATCCCGTTCTGACATGTCCGCCAAGTAATAAGGTATGCGCATTGATCGGCAACTGATGTTTCCCGATTGCAAGTGCACTCCAGGTACTGTTTTCCGGTAAGTTATCGATCAAATTTAAGAGGTTTTTTAATGTGGCAGGGGTACCGCCATGAATGCCCAGGGCAAGTGAGTACATGGTTGACTCTGGGATTAATCCGGCCGCTAGCAATGCGTTAGCCTCGGAAATGACGCCAGTGTGGTAAACCTCCACTTCGGGGAGAATCTGATGTGATTTCAGTGCTTCTGCGAGTTGAGTGTAATCCTGAGGAGCGTTGACAAATGGCTTACTGCCATGATTAACAGAACCGCAGTTAAAAGATGCAATTTCGGGTCGGAACTCTACGTGGTTCCATGCTGTTTCGATGGGCATCTCGTCAGGAAGGTTGTAGGACGAAGTGCTGAGGTTCAGCAAAATATCGCAACGTTCACGGACTTTGGCTACGATCTCTCCCCATATCCCTTTCTCATAACTCGGTTTTCCGTGGATATCCCTGGCATGAATATGCGCGATACAAGCACCGGCATTCCAGGCTTGATAGGCTGATTCAGCAATTTCGTCCGGCGTGTAGGGCACGCTGGGATGTTTCTGTCTTGAGGTGATACCGCCATTGATCGCTGCGGTGATCATTAACTTATTCATGACCGCACATTTTGTCCTGTATGATTGATTTGGATGCATTTTTATGGTTTTAGGACGAAAAGTATTTCGCGAATCGGACACATCTTTATTCAAATCGGACAAGGAAATGGTTGCAGGCGGTCGATTGATTGCTGCAACAGGCGAAGCGGATATTCAGGGCACAGCTGAACCCGGCGCGTTTAAGACAGGATGAAACGCTTTCCGTTATTGTCAGGCTCAAGATAAAGAGAAGCCCGGTCAGAGTAACTGACCGGGCGGAGGAATTGATGCTGGTGGCGCTATTCCCCATCATCAGGATAGAAGCGACCTTCCGGCGAGTACGGCTCCCTGTCGTCAACGATACTCTGGTGGCCGCGGATTTCTTTCAGCTGGTTTTCCAGCATTCGGACCTGCTGATAGTCCCCATCCTGATATGCGGCGGTGAGGCGTTGTTCGATGTCTTCAATGCGTTCTCGGATACTCATTGTGACCTCCGACTCATGTACAGTGTCGCAATCAGTGTCAGGTGGTGTCTTCCTGACACATCCCAATAACAATCATACTTGAAAATAGCGGTCCTGCTCATTCCGATCGCATTGGTTCATCCTGCGGGTTTATAAATAACAGGAATAAAAAAACGGGCACGTGAATCATGCCCGTTCAATGTGTCGCTAGGGGGAGGTTATACCCCTTGTTCCTGATGCAGACGACGGCACGCTTTGCCATCACGATGGAACAAATGACAACGGTAGGCCGGAATACCGACGCTGAGGGTCTCACCTGTGTCCACATCCAGCACATCCGGCTGACGGAAGATGAAATCGGCATCGACGCCTTTCAAGTTCAGGTAAACCTGAGTTTCATGCCCCAGCTTCTCGACGACCTGAATTTTTCCTTCAACGACGGCATCGCCTTGGTCTTCTGTCGTCAGATGTTCAGGGCGAATCCCCAGTGACATGCGGTCACCGCGGGTCACAGTTGTGCCGTCTACCGGAATCCAGAAGGTGGTTCCGTTGGCAAGCTGCACCATCACGCGATCCGCTTCCACCTGTTCGACGAATACACTCATGAAGTTCATTTTCGGGGAGCCGATAAAGCCTGCGACGAACCGGTTTTCCGGGTAGTGATAAAGTTCCAGTGGTTTGCCAACCTGAGAGACGGCGCCGCCATCCAGTACAACGATCTTATCGGCCATTGTCATGGCTTCGACCTGATCATGGGTGACATAAATCATGGTGCTGCCCAGTTGCTTGTGCAGCTTGGCGATTTCGATCCGCATCTGGACACGCAGTGCAGCGTCAAGGTTTGAAAGCGGCTCATCCAGCAGGAAGACATTTGGCTGAGCAACCAGCGTCCGGCCGATTGCGACGCGCTGACGCTGTCCGCCAGACAATGCTTTGGGTTTACGTTCCAGTAAATGACCCAGTTGCAGAATATCGGCTGCATGCGCAACGCGCTTCCGGATTTCTTCTTTGTCTGCCCGGGCGAGCTTCATCCCGAAAGACATGTTGTCAAACAGGTTCAGGTGCGGATACAGGGCATAAGACTGGAAAACCATACCCACGCCACGCTGAGCCGGCGGAATATCGTTCATCCGTTGCTCACCGATGTACAGATCGCCGGAAGTGATGTCTTCCAGGCCGGCAATACAGCGCAGCAGTGTTGATTTTCCGCAGCCCGAAGGCCCAACGAAGACCACGAATTCGCCTTCTGCAATATCCAGATCGACATTCTTTGATATCAGGTTTTCGCCATAAGCTTTGCAAACATTGCGTAAAGTGACACTCGCCATCCGGCTTACCTCTATATGTTGTTTCCAGCCCGCGTCGTGGTCATTGCCGGTCGGCGTGCCGATAAAAGTCGGTGAAGAAAAAACAGGGTAGCGCCACAATAAACGGCAGTTACTGATAAGGTCGCTACCCATAATCCACAGGAGAGACTTCCCCAAGCTTTCCCGTAGTGTGCTGATGCCAAGCAATGGACATCAAAGCTGCTGATGACAGCAACAGTCAACAATAAAAGACAGTGTTACAGTTGAACAAGCTCAAGCCATGTTGAGGGTGTTGTCATTGTGCGTAAAACTGACTCAGGCAACATCCTCCTTCAAGGATTCTTCCCGGGGGGATGAGGGGGGATGAGTGTTTGGATCACACTTTACAACCTGATGTACTGCCTGATGATTTCATTGCAAGTAGTATGTGCGTCCCGTCACGAATAGGGCTCGTTTTTAGATCAGGGTCACTGAACGTGATGATGATGATCACGCTTTTCACTATCCATGATGGGGGGCGTAGCGCTTAGGATGATGCCCTATAAGAATGACTGATAGATGATAGAGGCTGGAAAATGTGTTGTCAGTTCACGCTGCAACGATAACCATCTGGAAGGATATAACAATGAAGAAAGTCCTCAGTACTGTCGCACTCTGCACCCTTGCCGCACTTGGTTCTGTCTCAGCTCATGCAGCAATTGAGGAAGGCCAGCTGACCATTTGGATTAATGGTGATAAAGGCTACAACGGTCTGGCTGAAGTCGGTAAACAGTTTGAAGCTGACACTGGCATCAAAGTGACTGTTGAGCACCCGGATAAGCTGGAAGAGAAATTCCCTCAGCTTGCCTCAACGGGAGACGGTCCGGATATCGTATTCTGGGCACACGATCGCTTTGGCGGTTATGCGCAGGCGGGTTTGCTGACTGAAGTGAAACCATCTGACGAGTTCCGCGGCAAGTTCGCGGATTTTACCTGGGATGCCGTGTCTTATAACGGGAAGTACGTCGGCTATCCGGTCGCGGTTGAAGCATTGTCGCTTATCTACAACAAAGATTTACTGCCAACACCACCAAAGAACTGGGAAGACGTGGCTGCACTGGACGCCAAGCTGAAAAAACAGGGCAAACGCGCCATCATGTGGAACCTGCAGGAACCTTTCTTCACCTGGCCTCTGCTTGCAGCAGATGGTGGTTATGCCTTCAAATTTACCGCATCCGGTTATGATGCCAAAGATGTGGGTGTCAATAATGCCGGTGCGAAGCGTTCAATGAACTTCGTGAAGAGTCTGGTTGAAAAAGGTGTCATTGCTCCAGATGTGAACTACGCCATCGCCGAAGCTGGTTTCAACAAAGGTGAAGTGGCGATGACTATTAATGGTCCATGGTCCTGGGCAAACATTGATAAAGCCGGCATCAATTATGGTGTTGCGATGCTGCCGAAACTGAATGGCAATCCTTCCAAACCTTTTGTCGGTGTGTTGACTGCGGGTATCAGCTCTGCATCACCAAACAAAGACCTGGCGGTTGAGTTTCTGGAGAACTACCTGCTGACCAGCGACGGCTTGCGTAAAGTGAACAATGATACACCGCTGGGCGCGGTTGCGCTGAACGCTTTCCAGGAGGAACTGAGTTCAGATGCACGAATTGCTGCAACCATGGGGAATGCGATGAACGGCGAAATTATGCCGAATATCCCGCAAATGTCTTCTTTCTGGTATGCAGAAAAAGCAGCAATTAATAACGTTGTTAACGGTCGTCAGTCTGTGGATGAAGCATTGAATACTGTTGCTGACCGAATGACCAAGTAAACTTACCTATCGGAGCAGACAGTCGTCTGCTCCTTCCTCTGACGTACTGCGAGGAATGCTGATGCAGTCTCATCCTGTTGCCGAACTGGCGCTTGACGCTACCGATATGACAAAAAATTCAACAACCAAGCCTGCATTAAGAACCTGGTTCAAGTGGGCAGCGCTGGGGGGAATCAGCGCCATCAATGGTTACGCCATGATTCTGATGTATTCGCGTTCAGAGTATGCGTTTGCATTGCTGACGCTGATTCTGACCTCTCTGGGCGTGTATGTCTTTGCCCGTAAGCGGACCTATGCCCATCGCTACATTTTCCCGGGCATTGCCGGCATGATTTTATTCATCATTTTCCCGCTGACTTATACAGTGAGTCTGGCATTCACCAATTACAGCGGTACGAATCAGCTGAGTTTTGAGCGGGCACAGTCTGTTCTGATGGAGCAAAGTTTTCAGTCAGGACAAGGGTATAACTTTTCGTTGTACGGAAACGACGGTCAGTATCAGCTGGCACTGGAAACGGACGAAGGAATTTATCTCAGTGATGGCCTTGATCTGAACGCATTACCCGGTTCACTGAATCTTCACCCTGCGTCCGCGCCATCTGCCGGGAAAGCGCCTCTGAAAATGGTGATTCAGCATCGTCAGCAGCTCAGTGCACTGACAGTTGTCTTACCTGATGGCGAACAGCTGACGATGTCGGGGTTAAGGAAGTTTGCAGCCAGTGAGCCGCTTTATCAGCTGCAGAGTGATGGCGAAACGCTGGTGAATCAGAAAACCCAGGCTGTGTATCAGCCGAATTGGGAAATCGGTTTTTATCAGCAGGTTGATGAAGCAGGGCAGTTTATCGGCCAGCCGCTCTCTCCCGGGTTCATCGTGAATATTGGCTGGGATAATTTTACCCGTATCTTTACTGACCCCGGAATTCAGGGACCATTCATCAGTATCTTTGTCTGGACAGTCTTGTTCTCCGGACTGACGGTTGTTTTCACGCTGGCTGTG
Source organism: Photobacterium sp. R1 (assembly GCF_054600795.1). NCBI lineage: Bacteria > Pseudomonadati > Pseudomonadota > Gammaproteobacteria > Vibrionales > Vibrionaceae > Photobacterium > Photobacterium sp. R1. The sequence goes on along the minus strand of NZ_BAAHZP010000002.1, from coordinate 223,212 downwards.
GGGGTGGTGCTGGCACAGGTCGTATCCTGGGAAGCGCTCAAGGGGCGTGGTGTTTACCGTGTGTTGCTCATTTTACCTTATGCGGTTCCGGCATTTATCTCGATTCTGATTTTTAAGGGCTTGTTTAATCAAAGCTTTGGTGAAATTAATCAGGTGTTAGAAGGGCTGTTCGGCCTGAGTCCGTCATGGTTTACCGATCCATTCCTGGCAAAGACAATGATCCTGATTGTAAATACCTGGCTGGGTTATCCTTACATGATGATTCTGGCCATGGGGCTGCTGAAAGCGATCCCGGATGACTTGTACGAGGCGTCCGCGATGGATGGCGCAGGGCCGCTGGATAATTTCTTCCGCATTACCTTACCAATGCTGGTGAAACCAATGATCCCACTGTTGATCGCGACCTTTGCCTTTAATTTCAATAACTTTGTTCTGATCCAGCTGCTGACGAACGGTGCGCCGGACATGCTGGGCACCAGTGTGCCGGCCGGGCATACAGACTTGCTGGTGAGCTATACCTACAGGATTGCCTTCGAAGGTTCCGGTGGTCAGGACTTTGGTCTGGCAGGGGCGATAGCAACACTGATCTTCTTGCTGGTCGGCGGTTTATCGCTGCTGAATATGAAATTCTCAAAACTGGATCTTGAGTAAGGGAAAAACACATGGCTATGGTACAAGCTAAATCTTTGAAATACAGGGTATGGGCGACACATATCGCAATGTGGTGTTTCCTTGCTCTCATCATGTTGCCGCTGCTGATGGTCGTCGCGATCTCGTTCCGGGAAGGGAACTACGCTTCAGGTGAGCTGATTCCGAGCGATCCATCCTTAGAACACTGGAAACTGGCGCTGGGTATTGCAATTGAACATGCCGACGGGAGCAAGACGCTGCCTCCGTTCCCGGTCCTGACCTGGCTGTGGAATTCGGTGAAAGTCGCGGGACTGACTGCCATTGGTATTGTGGCATTGTCCACAACCTGTGCTTACGCTTTTGCCCGTATGAAGTTTGCCGGAAAAAGCCATATTCTGCGTGCTATGCTGATATTGCAGATGTTTCCGCCAGTACTGGCACTGGTTGCGCTCTATGCATTGTTTGACCGGCTGGGTGCTTATGTCCCATTCCTTGGAATGAACACGCACGGCGGTGTGATCTTTGCTTATATGGGAGGTATTGCGCTGCACGTATGGACAATCAAAGGCTATTTTGAGTCGATTGATGCTTCACTTGAAGAAGCGGCGGCACTGGATGGCGCGACACCGTGGCAGGCTTTCAGGCTGGTTTTATTGCCGCTTTCTGTACCTATCCTTGCTGTCGTGTTTATTCTTTCATTCATTGCTGCAGTTACAGAAGTTCCTGTTGCATCCTTGTTGTTACGTGATGTAAATTCCTACACATTAGCTGTTGGAATGCAGCAATATTTGTATCCGCAGAATTACTTATGGGGTGACTTCGCGGCAGCCGCTGTGTTGTCTGCGATGCCAATCACCATCGTATTTTTGCTGGCCCAGAAGTTTCTTGTCGGTGGTTTAACTGCCGGCGGGGTAAAGGGATAAAAATAAGAAAATGGCCCATGTTCACTTAGGGTGGGCCAATCCCCCGGAGTTGAAGCCTTAACATTTGGTTTGGCCGCCGATCAGTTAAGTCACTTCACCCACATTATTGGCGTTGCTGCATAGCTGGACTTGCGCTTTGTTCTGAACAAAACAGCAGGTTGATTTGGTAACCAAAGCCCGGTGTTTTCACCGGGCTTTTTTATTATCTTGTTTTTTGTATCGGTAAAAGCAAGCTTCTCGCGCTGACGTACATCAAGCAAACCGTGGGTCTAAGTAACTTGAATGAAACGGCGGGGTTCCATCTGAAACATGTCCGGTCTCTGAATAGGGGATGAGGGGATGGATTGACAAAGAGAAAGGCAGCAAAGCTGACTAGTTAGACGTATTTCGGTGTGAACAATTTCTTGTGCACACCGAAAATAAAACACCACCTGTAAAGGTGGCACTTTGAAGATTTCAAATGCCCGGCATGGTTTCAGACGATCTGATTTCTGCCATTTTGCTTGGCTTTATACAGCGCTTTGTCCGCCACTTTCAGAACATTGGCCGTTCTGGAATCTTCCTGACTGTCGGCGACACCAATACTCACTGTAATTTGCACGGTTTCCTGATTTTTCGTAGTGCCGCGTTTCCTCTTGCCTTCGACATCATTCAACGGGCGTGTCTCAATATCCCGGATATGCATCGGATAGTTCGCGATAGCTTCACGTAATTCTTCCAAAGCCTCTAAACACTGGTTTTTACGCTTTCCTTTGAAAAGAATGGTGAATTCTTCTCCGCCATACCGATAGACATCGGCTTTGATGTTGATATTCAGCAAAAACTGCGCAACCAGCCGAAGGACATCATCCCCGGTTTTGTGGCCGTATTGATCATTAAACTGCTTGAAATGATCAACATCCAACATCGCAAGTGTATAGGTTCTGCCCAGATGCTTCAGTTCCGTTTCCATGGCCCGCCGGCCCGGAATCCCTGTCAGCGGATCAATAAATGCCAGCTCATGAGAACAGGACATCAGATTCAGCAAAAGCAGGCCGGACGCAACGGTAAAAGCAACACTGGAAATAAAAGGCTGCTGAAACTGGGCCAAGGTGAGCCCGGAAAACAGCAGACAGATAAATGTTGCCTGATCATAGCCCTGATTACGTTTCAGGATGATTGAAGCACTGGCACAGCTCAGCGACAGCAGCATTAAGATCAACACTAACGGTAAAGGTGAGAAGTCACCCAAAGTGTAGAAATAGGTTTGCCACATTTCTGTGTCCTGGTTGGGTTCAACATGCTTGACGAGCAGCCACCCCCAGGAGATCTGAAGGCCGAGTACGGCCAGATAAATCAACCCGAAACGTGAGAAAAGCCGTCGCTCGGGGATGAAATGAAGCTGAAACAGGTTCAAAGGCAGCAATATTGCCAGCAAGATATAAGTCAGCCCGGTTTTTGACTGAGCAAGCGGTGTTTGCAGATTCTGCTGGATCAGGTAATAGGCAAGCAGCATCAGCATCGCGCTGATTCCTGTTTTACTCTGATTGAACGGCTGGCACAGCATCATGACCAGGCTCAACAGGATGTAGGGAAGCAGCAGCAACACTTCTATATGCTGTGACATAAAAGCCACAATATCGCCGTGTACAGCAAACGTGCCTGTAACGAGTGCTAAAGGCATCGCGAAACGCATTTTAGCATTTCTAAATACTGAGAATGAAAATGGTTGCATTACAATATTCCCTGTCAAGGAGATATCATAGCTAACTTGATGCTTAATCCCAACAAATTTGAATGCCTGTATGAAATATGTCTGGTTAATATAAGGTACTGAATCATGGGCTATAGCTATAGAATGAAAAAGCCCTGCAAGATGCGGGGCTACAATATTAGTTTTTGCTAATTAAATAAGGGAAAAGGCGACGGATTTCTTCATCCGTGAGCGCGTTCATTTTTTCTATATTCCGCTCCGGTATAGCATCCGGATCGGGATAATGCGCCAGCACTTTTTCCATACTGTCTTCTCGAATTAAATGGAAGATTGGATAGGGTGCACGGTTAGTCAGGTTCTCAGCATCATCGGGTGCTGCACCATAGAAACAGTAATCAGGATGAAAACTTGCCACCTGATAGATACCTTCTTTTCCACACTGGCTGATTAGCGCCTCTACCATATCAAGAAACTGATTGTACTCGTCAAAATCCTGTAAAAGGTTCGGACAAACGACAAGGCTGGTATCAAGATCACATGCTGGGGTGTCATCCAGCCGTTTTATTTCTTGATAAATACCTTCCAGAAGTGCTTCCAGAGAATCAGTTTCATAAACAGCAATACGAATCTGTTCATTTCTTCGTGGCTTTGCTGCAAAAGGACACAAGTTTAGTCCAATGACAACATCATCAAGCCATTGTTCAACTTTGAGGAGATAAGACATGAGGCACCAGACTACTAACGTGTTACTCAGGTTGGATAGGGTATGATTTGAGCCAGAACGATATGGTTCGTCCTGGCTCTTGGTTTATCAGGCTTTTTCTGTTTCAGCCTGCTGATCTGCATTTTCCTGAGTAATAACTTCAGGGAACTGTTTGACTGGTTTTGCAACTAATTGACGGGTTGTTTCGCGAACTTCGGTCAGCACAATCTCAAAATGATCACCTAATTGGAATTCACGAACTTTATCAATGTTGATGATACCCAGATCACCGTTACACTCAATGCGTTGTTTATTATCCAGAACCAGCGGTGCAGGAATAAAGGCGGACGCGCCGTTCTCCAGGACACGTACACGCATACCAGCGCGGTTGATATCAAACACTTCTGCAGTGAATACCGTTTCTTCTTTCACGGCATCTTTCAGTAAGCGAACATACAGCCAGTCTGCAACATCACGCTCAGCCATGCGGTGACTGCGGCGATGTGTTGAAATTTCTTCACCAATCGTTTCATCTGGCGTCTGTACTGGTTCCAGGCCAGTGACAACAGCTTTCAGCATACGGTGGTTGATCATGTCACCGTATTTACGGATTGGAGACGTCCAGGTTGCATAGACATCCAGACCCATTGCAAAGTGTGCCGCAGGTTCGTTACCAACTTCACTGTACGCCTGGAACTTACGCAGACGGTTGTCCAGATAAGTTGTGTCCTGAGCGTTCAGCCAGCGGCGCAGCGCACTGAAACCGTCCAGTGAAAGCAGGGCTTCTTTTTCGAAAGGCGCATTTGCTTCTGTCAGGAATTCCATGGCGTTCTCCAGTTTTTCCGGATTGAAGCCGTTATGGAAGTTATAGACACCTTTCCCAAACTTCTCTTGCAGAATGCGGCCAGCACAGATGTTCGCTGTGATCATCGCTTCTTCGATCATCCGGTTCGCTGTACGGCGCGGATCGGTGTGAATCGCAATCACATCGTTATCTTCGCTCAGCTCGAAACGGTAGTCCGGACGGTCCGGGAAAACGACCGCATGTTTACTGCGCCAATCGCTGCGTGCGTTGGCAAAGGCTTTCAGTGCCTTGATTTGTGCTTCGATGACTGCATCCGGCGTCCAGTTTTCGGCTGCGCCATGTTCAAGATAATCAGAGACATTATCGTAGTTCAGACGTCCCTGCGAACGAACCCAGGCGGCAAAGAAGGTAATGTCATCACCAATCACACCATCTTTATCCACCGTGACACGGCAGCAAAGAGCAGGGCGTTTTTCATTTTCCATCAGTGAACACAGTTCATCACTCAGTTCACGTGGCAGCATCGGGATGTTGCGGCCTGGCAGATAGATAGTAAAGCCACGTTCACGGGCTTCTTTGTCCATGTCGCTGCCAACTTCAATATATGAAGTCGGATCTGCAATGGCGATGGTGATTTCAAAGCTGCCGTCATCTTTGGCAACGGTGTAAATGGCATCATCCATGTCTTTGGTGGATTCACCATCAATCGTGATGAACGGCAGATCGGTCAGATCTTCACGGACCAGACCTTCGTCCAGCATCGCCCAGCTGTCTTGCGGCGCTGGTTCTGCGTTTGGCAGATCGTGGCGGGCAAGGGTGACCCACCAAGGAGCAATTTTATCTTCGCTGTCTGTGATTTTTTCTTTAATTTCACAGAAGAAAGTTTTGTTTTCACCCACGAGCGGGTGACGCGTCATATGCGCAACAACCCAGTCACCTTCTTTCAGGGTTTCAGGGTTCAGACCTTTCACCGCCCGAGCTTTAATTGCATCTTTGAGTTGCGGATGATCAGGTACAACATTCAGACGATCTTTGATCAGTTTTACACGACCGATGAAACGGGTCAGATACTGTTCAACTAATTCTTGCGGTTCAGCAACGTCACGCTCTTTTTCCGTGCGGATGACAGCTACAACACGGTCACCGTGCATCACTTTTTTCATATAGTTAGGCGGAATGAAGACGCTGTCTTTGCCATCAACTTCCAGGAAGCCAAAACCGCGATCGGTTGCTTTAATCTGGCCTTCTTTCTTCGGAAGTGATTCTTGAATCTGTTTTTTCAGTTGTGCTAAAAGCGGATTATCTTGAAACATTATGCCTGGTCCCGGATTATGAACCGTCACACTATACGGATTAACAAGGCTAAAACCAAGGGTAATCCGATTTTTCAGCAGTCAGATCGGGTACTGAAACGCTAAAGCTGCCATCTTTTCCGCAACGCTGAATGTATCTTGAACGACTTGCCTGATGTCTGCGCCCGTGGAATAAATCTCATGTTTTGTTTACTGGTCAATAATATATGTATCAATAGTGGCAGAGAATTCTTTTTGACATGCAGACCTGAGCGAAACGTTTTCTTTAAATTATTGGTCACAAATATCGTAGAAAATCGTAATCATGATTTCGAAGTCCCTCATGAAGGTCGTTATTATCTTCGACTTGGAGTATTTTGTATTCTGTTTCACACCGATCAAATGAATGAAGACACATTGTCAAAGGAAAAGCATGCCGTTTAAACTCAACGATGAGTTGGATAAACTTGTTGATACGCTTGCCCGTCAGGCAAACATGGAGCGTTGGTGCCATCGTTTGCTGTCAGCATTGCATCATACACTGGACTTAACTTACCTGACTTTGTTAGTTGAGCAGGAAGGGCAGACCAGGGTACTGGCCAGCTGGATGGGGAATGAAGAGTTTAAGTATTATCTGCATCCTTTATCACTCTCCAATTATAATGGTGTCCCACCTGAACATCTGCTCGAAGTGAAACAGCTGAGGCAAGCCATCAGTACCGTTGCACAAAAACCGTTTAAGGCCATCTGGAACGACAAGCCAACAGAATGGCGGCGGGTACTTTTTCCGATCATTATGCATGAGAAGCCGGTCGCTTACCTGTATGCAGAAACTCAGTACCCTGAACGACTGGATGAAAACTTACAGGCTTTCGAACGGGTTCTGCTGCTGATTGCTTCTGATATCAGTGTACACATGCTCAGAGAAGAAGCGCTGACGCATAATATCAGCCGCCGGAGTGTGGAAGCTGAATTAGAAGTTCGGAATTACTCTTTGCGTGAATACCTCTCTTTATTAAAGCAGCTTCATGAAGTGACGCTGTCACTCGCGGAATCCTGCGATCTTGACAGCTTATATCGTACGGCAATTGAGTTAGGCAGAAAAAAACTGGGCATTGATCGTCTGGCAGTATTTCTGACAGATATTCAAAACTCCACTATGCAAGGAACATACGGCACCGATCCGGAAGGAAATCTGGTCTCCCGCTATTCTTTTGTCAGTGATATTCCAGATCATCCCTTGGTGCATGAGGCCCTGAGCCGGAAAGACGTTGTGGTCGTGAAGGAAAATGCGCCGCTTTATTTTGGCACACAACAGGTTGGCACGGGCTGGAATGCCATGATCTCGATGTGGAACGGTGATGATTGTATTGGCTGGGTTGCTGCAGATAATCTGATCAGCCAGCGCAGTCTGACAGAACATCAGAAAGAGATCATGAAGCTGTTTGGTGCTGCCCTGGGTCAGCAGATTGTGATCAAACGCAGTCATGAGGCGCTGACCCGGTTGAATGCTGAACTGGAACAGCGGGTCCAGTTGCGGACTCAGGAGCTGCAACAAACCAATAGAGCACTGGAAGAAGCGAATCGGCGACTGGAAGCCTGGTCGATGCAGGATGGATTAACCGGTGTCGCAAACCGGCGTTTCTTCGACCTGACCCTGAAACGTTACTGGCAGGTTGCAAGCCGGAAACAGCTGCCTCTGAGTATCATTATTCTCGATGTCGATCATTTTAAGGCTTTTAATGATACTTACGGTCATCAGCGTGGCGATGTATGCCTTAAACAGGTTGCAGTCACCCTGGAAAAGCTGGCGCATCATCATGAAAAAGCGATTTTCAGCCGTTATGGCGGTGAGGAGTTTGTTTGCCTGCTTCCGAATATGACCGCTGAAGCCGTTCGTGTGCTGGCTGATCAGATGCTGAACGCTGTTTTGCAACTGAGCATTCCTCACTCAGGAACACGGGAAGGGATCATCAGTATCAGTCTGGGATTGTATAGCCGGATCCCTTCGGAAGAGATACAGGAAGAAGTACTGCTTGCTGGGGCTGATCAAGGTTTATATCTGGCAAAACAACACGGAAGGAATCAATATTTTCAATGGGATGACACTATGAAGGCAGAGAAAGCTTACCAAGGTGTACATATCGCAGGCTGATTGAATAATAAATAAATGCTTAAGTTTTAATTTGTGACATCAATCAATTTTTTCTGGTAATTCAGCCCTGAATAGCGCACAATGCGCGCCTTAGTCGAGGCCCATGCTTGTGGATACAGTTGCTGAACCGTGTTAAAAGGCAAAGGGGCCCCGTTTTCGTTCGATCATCTATTGGGATCCCAATGCAAGAATCTGTTACAGAATTTCGCCAGTTAGAACTGGCCGACACTATTTTATCCGCACTTGACGCGATGGGCTTCGTAGCGCCGACTCCTATTCAGGCGGCTTCTATTCCACTTCTATTAACGGGTACTGATGCTCTGGGTCAGGCTCAGACAGGTACCGGTAAAACTGCAGCATTCTCACTGCCACTGCTGAACAAGATCAACCTGAAGCAACATAAGCCACAGGCAATCGTGATGGCTCCGACTCGTGAGCTGGCGATTCAGGTTGCTGCTGAGATCAAGAACCTGGGTCAGAACATCCAGGGCCTGAAAGTTCTGGAAATCTACGGTGGTGCATCTATCGTAGACCAGATGCGTGCTCTGAAATCAGGTGCTCACATTGTTGTTGGTACACCTGGTCGTGTAAAAGATCTGATCAGCCGTGACCGTCTGCACCTGGATGAGGTTCATACCTTCATTCTGGATGAAGCCGATGAAATGTTGAAAATGGGCTTTGTTGATGACGTGACCTGGATTCTGGAACAAGCACCAGAATCTGCTCAGCGCGTGCTGTTCTCTGCAACCATGCCACCAATGGTGAAGGAAATCGTTGATCGTTTCCTGCGTGAGCCTGCACGAATCGACGTTGCTGGTGAAAACCGTACAGTTGCCAAAGTAGAGCAGCAGTTCTGGGTAGTGAAAGGCGTAGAAAAAGACGAAGCAATGATTCGTCTGCTGGAAACTGAAGAAACTGACGCGTCAATCGTGTTCGTTCGTACCCGTCAGGATACTGAGCGTCTGGCTGACTGGCTGTCTTCCCGCGGTTTCAAAGCAGCTGCGCTGCACGGTGACATTCCGCAGTCTCTGCGTGAACGTACTGTTGATCACATCAAGCGTGGCGTCATTGACATTCTGGTTGCGACGGACGTTGTTGCCCGTGGTCTGGACGTGCCGCGTATTACGCACGTATTCAACTACGACATTCCGTTCGATGTTGAATCTTACATCCACCGTATCGGCCGTACAGGTCGTGCCGGACGTAAAGGTAAAGCAATCCTGCTGGTTCGTACAAACCAGATCCGTATGCTGCGCACGATTGAACGTGTGACCAAGTCACGTATGGAAGAAATTCAGCTTCCGATGCGTGATGATGTCGCTTTAGCGCGTCTGGATCGTCTGGGCAAAGAGCTGGAAGAGCAGAAAGAAAGCGCAAGTCTGGAAGCGTTTGTCGAGCTGGTTGAAAAGCTGCAGGAATCTGTTGAGGTTGATGCAACGACACTGGCTGCAATCCTGCTGAAACGTCAGCAAGGCAACCGTCCTCTGTTCTACAAAGGTCCGGATCCGATGATTGCTGCGATTGAGCGTGAGAAGCAACGTCGTGACCGTCGTGGCGAACGCGGTGAACGCGGTGAACGAGGCGAGCGTGGTGAACGCGGCGAGCGAGGCGAACGTCGTGAACGCCGTCAGTACAACGCTGCGGACTGGGATACCTATCAGCTGCATGTTGGTCGTGAGCAAGGTGTTCAGGTGAAAGATATCGTTGGTGCAATCGCAAACGAACTGGGCCTGAGCAAAGACTTCATCGGTGCGATTAAACTGGCACCTGAGCACACCTATGTTCAGCTGCCGAAGAAGATGAGTTCTGACGTTGTTGCACAACTGAAGAAACTTCGTATTCGCCAGAACGAAGCGAAAGCTGTCGTTGTTGAAGACAACGTTTTACGTGAACATCGCCGCGGTGGCCGTGAAGGCGGCAATCGTGAAGGTGGATTCCGTCGTGGTGGAAACCGCGAAGGTGGTCAGCGTGAAGGCGGCCAACGTGAAGGCGGCCAACGTGAAGGTGGTTTCCGTAATCGTCGTGAAGGCGAACGTCGTTTTGACCGCAACCGCGGTGGCGATCATCGTGGCAGCTTCCGTGGTGAACGTAACCACGGTCAGCGTCAGGAACGTAGCAAACCACGTTTCGACTGATTCACACCCATGTGAAACTTCAGAAATATCAAAGACCGGGGGATACCCCGGTTTTTTTATACCTTCATTTCGGTATACACCTCATCTGTTTTCAGGCTGTTCATTCCTGCGCTTTTAAATACTGCTGTTCAGAGAATCCTTATTGTTTTCTATGCTTATTGTCTGTGTCGTTATTTTGACATGACTACTTGCTGCTGCGACACCACAGCTTGTGTCACGGGGACTCGACGCAAACAGCAGCGACACATCATCCTCAATGACAAGTTCGTTCACTTAAAATAATTCTCATCAATGCACTGGCACCGGTTTAAATCTGTAATTCTTATTTTATTTTTAATTAAATTAGAATATCCCTGAAAACAGATGAATTCTTTATTTTAGAAAGTGCTTTTTTATAATAAACTTTAATTGTGATAATAATTTTATTAATTATTGATATTCACCTCAACTTATGAATAATAACTTGATTTTAAAATTTAAATTTAAACATGTTGTGAATAATGAATCATAAGGGTTGAAACTAATGCTGAAAGGAATATCCATTCGAAATCAGGTTCTTACTCCTGTAATCATATCAGCGATATTATTACTTACTTCTGTGGTTATATCCCAGAAGGTATTAGTTGATACTGTCAGTGAATTAAATTCCGCTTCTCAACAATCTTTATCTTTAAAAGATAATGTAGCGCAGCTGATTGAAAGTACATATGCAATGCGTGTTGGCGCGATTTATGCGCTTTATGATGAAACCCAGCTGAACACACTCCGGGATACACTGGCACAGCGGGAAACTGAAATTAAACAATTGCTGCCTGCACTCAAACATTTCCAGGGAGCTGCACCTGAGTTGGCTTCACTGGAAAATGCTGTGGATGATTATCTGATCTACAGCCGCCAAACCATGCTTGAGGTGCTGAAGCAGCGGCACAGTGGAGCCATGTCGGATCAGGCGTTCGACGCATACGTGGTGCCATATCGTAATAAAGGAAATGTGCTGATTCAGCGGATTGAGGCGCTGTCTCAAAAGCTGAATGATTTATCTTCGGCGTACATGAGCCAGCAGGTTGTACATCACGAGAATGTCCTGTTCTGGAGCTTACTGGCCAGCATTGGCACAATTATGATTGGATTATTTGCAGGCTGGTATTTGTCTGGTTTTATTGCGAAGCCGCTTTCTTCGCTCAGTAAAGAGATGCAGCAATTTGCAAAAGGTGAATTGGAAATCTGCGCTTATTTACCGGGGACGAACGAACTGAGCCGGCTTGGACAAAACATCGATTCAATGGCTGTAAACCTACGCTCAATTGTTTCTGGTCTGCGTCATATCGGAGACAATACTGCGGCATCAACCTCTGAACTGGCAACAGTGATGAAGGAATCTGAACACAATGCCGTGCGGCAGAGCCGTGAAATTGAGTCGATTGCTTCTGCAATCGAAGAATTGGCGACATCCGCCAGAGAAGTCTCCGGAATGGCATTTCTGGCGGATGAGGGAGCGAAATCAGCTGTCCAGATCACGGGAGAAGGTGAACAGATGTTCAGTCAGGTTTCTCAGGCAACGCTGCAGATGAGTCAGGGTGTCGGAGAAGCCGTTGTCGAAATTGGGGAGCTGGAGCAAGCATCCGCTCAGATCAGCGGAGTGCTCGAAGTCATTCATGCTATTTCTGAGCAGACAAATCTGCTGGCTTTGAATGCGGCCATTGAAGCGGCCAGAGCAGGAGAGAGCGGACGAGGCTTTGCGGTCGTTGCCGATGAAGTTCGTCAACTGGCAGCCAGAACGCAGCAGTCGACCGGCGATATTCAAAAAATCATTGAAGAGCTTCAGGTTCGTTCACAATCAGCGAGTCAGTCAATGAGCCGGATAGCTGAACTGCTGGAAAATAATATGCATCTTGAAGAAAGAGCATCGCAGGCATTGGGCAAGATTAAAGAAGCCATTACGCAAATTGGAGATTTGAACCATCAGGTTGCGGAGTCGTCCGATCAGCAAACGGAAGTGACACAGACAATCAACGAAAATCTGGCCAACATTCATGATATCGTTTCGACAAATGCGACTGGGATCAGTCAGTGTGCCTCTTCAAGCCGGGAGATCTCGCAATTGGCGGAGAATATGGCTCATCAGCTGCAGTTCTTTAAATTATCGAAGTAGTGCGTCTTTCTGAAAAGTAACGTGATGAGCGAATGAAGCCCTGGCGGATTACTCGGACACCACTTGTGCGGGTTCCTGTTGCACCAGGGCACTTTTGTTCTGCTGGTCGATTTCCTGAACGCGTCCGATTAAATAATCTTTAAAATTTACGCAACGGGCCGGCATATATTTACGTGGTTTGAAGTAAAGATTGAGTTCGAACTGGCTGCTGACATAATTTTTGAGAATTGCCTGCAGCCGGCCTTCCTTTAAATCATTGCTGACCAGGCTATAGGGCAGATAAGCAATGCCGCCCCCGGCAAGGGCAATATTTTTTAAGATTTCACTGTCATCTGCTTCGACCGTTTGTGCAATTTCAACAGAGTTATATTCTCCGTTCTGCTCGAATATCCATTTATTGCCGCCCACAAGAGTGGTCGCATACAGACAAAAGTGACTTTTCAGCTCATCAGGTAATACAGGTTCGCCGTGATGTGCAATGTATTGTGGTGAGCAGCAGGCAATTAACGGTTCACGGAGCAGGGAACGTTTGACCAGCAAACTGTCTTTATCCTGCAGACCCCGGTAGGTTGCATTGGCCCGAACAGCAAAATCGACATCATGGACATGATCAACTTCAAAAGCCGTCTCTATCACCACAAAATTGATAGACGGGTGAATCTGGACATATTCGCCAATGATCTGACTCAGGTAATATTTGGCGAATAAAGGCGTACTGGCGACCCGAATTAAGCCTTTATCCTCGTTGCTGAGGTTCTGAACTTCATTAAAGACATCATTGATCTGGCTGTTAATCAGACTGAATCTGTCATACAGGCGCTGCCCGGCCTGAGTCGGGGATATTTTTCGGGTGGTCCGTTTGAGTAAACTGACGCCCATGCTTTCTTCAAGCTCGGTCAGCCAACGGCTTCCGGCAGACGCAGAGATCCCGTACTGCTTTGCGGCTTCGCTCAGCGAACCACTTCGCACCACATGTAGAAAAAAAACTACTTTATCGAGCATGCTCTGCAACAGATCCTTGTTCAATTCCTTTCTTACATTTATAGCAAAGGCTTCGTTCAATACCAGTGAAGAGTTGATGAAGTCTTGGATGACAGTTGTAACTGATTGTTGAATAAGGAATCGGTAATGTTGACCTTGTGTCAGAAAATGATGTCATATCATGTTATTTCTATCTGTCATTTGATGATAATGAGGTGGGTTATCCTCGTATTAATCTATGTTTCAGCTGAATCTGGCTTGGCCCCATCCGGATGATCGCAAAGGTGAATTGCAGCTTTGAATGTAATCATTTGATTTATTTCATCTAAAATCAGGTATGAATGAAGTGAGCAGGGAAGCGGTGTGCCCGCACTGTATTCGATTTTCACTTCGGCATTTCGAAACAAGAGGGAAAGACTATGTTAGACAACAAGGTTTGCATTGTAACGGGAGGCGCGCAGGGCATTGGCCGTTGTATTGTGGAGACCTTTGCCAGGCATCAGGCTGCAGTCGTGTACGCCTGCGATATGAATGCAGCTGCAATGGCTGATTTGGAGAAAACTTACAAAAATGTGAAAGCCATTGAGTTGAATGTTTGCGATCGTGACGCGATTACCCGCTTCATTGATGCGATTCGCAATGAGTCTGGTCGTGTAGATGTACTGGTCAATAATGCCGGGATTACCCGGGATAACCTGATTGAGAAAATGTCGGTTGAAGAATGGGACATGGTCATTGACGTTAACCTGAAAGGGGTTTTCAACATGACGCAGGCGGTTGCGCCACTCATGATGGAACTAGGAAGCGGCTCAATTATCACGATGTCTTCCGTTGTGGGCACGGATGGTAATATTGGCCAGAGTAATTATGCCGCAACGAAGGGCGGTGTTATTGCAATGACGAAAGGCTGGGCGAAGGAATTTTCCCGCAAAGGTGCTCAGGTCAGAGCAAACTGTATTGCACCAGGATTTATTGAAACACCTTTGACAGTCGACCTGCCTGAGAAAATTCTGGATTATATGAAATCGAAAACCCCGCTTCAGCGAATGGGGCAGCCGCAAGATATTGCAAATGGTGCGTTATTTCTGGCAAGTGAACAGTCATCCTTTATTACCGGGCAGACACTGAAAATTGATGGCGGACTGGTGATTTAAGTCGCTGTAGTATTTATGCCTGTTGCACACAAAAGCCTTGAAAAATCGAGGCTTTTTTGTTTTTGAGTCAACGAATTGCGATCATGATTCAAGAGTCTGGAAATGGTCAACTGTCCTATTCAGACAAGGGATTACACAAAGTGTAAATATGCATAAATTTTCTTTAACTATGACCTTCAACACCGTATTATTTTGCCACTTTGCAGGTTTTTGAGGTTGTGAGAGTGCTTTCTGGTTTTGTTTCGCCAAGTCTGCTGTTGATTGTTGTGGTGTGCTTAATCACCCTGGCGATTGCGCTGCAAAAACAGTGGCTCTGGCTGACGCGATTCTCATTGGCCGGTCTGCTTATTGCTGCTGCGATGGTGGCGAAATATCAGTATCAGGACTTGCAGTCAGTTGGTTCTTGCCTGAATCGTCTGGAAAATCCCCGCTCAATTCAGCATGGTTGCATGCGCGTCGATTAAACGATATCTCGCAGAAGATATGTGACCTGATTTATACCCTTGTCATTTTTTTATCCCCCTCTGTCATTTTGTTGTTAACTCTTCGCTGCGATGCTGTTATTTGCATTTTGAATCGCTAAGCTTGCACAAAAAGCAAATGGAGCAGTTTCATGAAAAAGGTTTTGATCGCTGGGATGGCAAGTCTGGTGCTTGCTGGTTGTGGTTCCGGCTCTGACGATCAGGCGACAGGTAAAATTTCTCTTGGCATGTCTGATGCACCTGTTGATGGTCTGAAGAAGGTTTGTGTCGCTTTCGATAACATTACTGTGCACCACACAGGCGGGAGCGAATCATCCTGGAGTGCGACTTCTTTCGCAGCGGATCAGAGTTCAGCGACCTGTGTTCCTGATGGATTGAGCATTCCGGAAGATGAAAACGGTCAGCCAAAATTCATGGTTATCAATTTACTCGACTATCAGGGCAGTAAAGCACTGCAGGTGTTGAGTGATGAAGTGTTACTTGCTGGTCAGTATACGCAAATGCGTTTGTCTGTACTGGAGAAAGGCAGTTATACCGATGGCACACCGTATTCTCATGTGGTGACTGATACGGATGCTGTGGAAGGAATTCGCGTACCAAGCGGAGAATTGAAACTGGATGGTTTCACGGTGGAAGCGGATTCAACTCAGGCATATACGATTGAATTTGATCTGCGCAAGAGCATGGTCCTGAATGCAAATGGCTATCAGCTGAAGCCTCGCGGCGTACGTGTTGTTGAAAATACAGCGGTTGCGACGATTGGCGGCACTGTAGATACAGCGCTTTGCAGCAATGATTTGTCGAATGCCTTTGTTTATATTTATCCGTTATCGAATGGCGGTGAGTTCGGAGATCTGGGTTCTGAGCATGAACCACTGACTTCGGCAGCAGTTGATCCGGTCACAGGCCAGTACTCTGTGGGCTATCTGCCGCTGGATACTTATGACCTGAATCTGGTCTGTAATGGGAACGAAGACGATCCTGAGCAGGCCAATGATTTGCTGACGGTCGAAACGACCATTTATGATCAGATCTTAGGTACTGATGGCCTGACCGTAAACTTCTGACAGATCTCGATAAAAAAACCGCCGGAAGGCGGTTTTTTTATACCTGATTATTTCGCTGAGCCCAGCTGCCAAGTATCACAAAGGTACCCAGCACCACAGCTAACAGCCAAAGGTTGCTTAACCCTGCCAGTTTTGTGGCTAACCAGGGTGAAACGGCAACAATCAACAGGCCGTAGCCAAAAGCATTGACGAAAATAAAAGCACAGGTGCGGATGAGAAAGTTGGTTCCCGACAGGTAACGCCTCATGATCATGTTGATATCCGAACCGAATACAACAAGTAAACATGCCATCATCGCCATTGAAATATCATTGATCCAGGGACGCATCCACTGACCAGATTCAGCTAAATAATGTAGTACTGTATCCATAACTGATTGTTATCAAACAAAAGGAGCAATTGGTGCCGGACAGGATACGCTGAGTCAGAGGAACGATGAATGTCACTGTCAGTGAGATGCAAAGAAGATCACAGATTGAAATTGCTTTCGTCCTGACTTCAGGTTTGGTTTTGCTGGACATTTGCAGCTGAAATCAGAGAATAGGGAAAGCGTAATTACAGCGAAAGACAGTTATGTTACACATTTCGAATGCCGTTCAAATCGCGGACTGGGAAATTGAAATTTCAGCGATTCGTGCTCAGGGAGCCGGCGGTCAGAACGTCAACAAAGTTTCAAGTGCTATTCACCTGCGTTTTGATATCCATCGCTCCAGCTTGCCTGATATTTATAAAGAAAAACTCCTGAATTTGTCTGATCAGCGCATCACAAAAGACGGCGTGATCATTATCAAGGCGCAGCAGTTTCGGACGCAGGAGCAAAACAGGGAAGATGCTCTGCAAAGGCTGCAGCAATTGATTCAGTCGGCCATGAAACAGGAGAAGAAACGCAGAGCAACCAAGCCGACCCGGGCATCCAAGCAACGTCGAATGGATAAGAAATCACAACGCGGGCAGGTGAAGTCGATGCGAAGTAAAGTGAATTATTGATTGAAATAAAAAGTCTTTAAAAATGCTTGTTTATTCGCGTGGTGAAGGCTGGCATACTGAGGCCCTCTTCAAATTTTCTGATGATTCCAAGTGGTGATGACAAGGATGAAAAGTATTAATTCTGTCGCAGTCGTGGGCGGTACTCACGGCAATGAATTCAGCGGTATTTACCTGTTACGTCAATGGCAGCAAAATCCGCAGCGCATTACCCGGGACAGTTTCATAACGCAGACTCTGTTTGCGAACCCCAAGGCGCATGAAGAAAACAAACGTTACGTCGACAGTGATCTGAATCGTCAGTTTTCAGTGGAAGATCTGGCTAATCCTGAGCTGGCCAATTATGAGCAGAGCAGGGCAAAAGTGATGAATGAAATTCTGGGGCCAAAAGGTAACGCCAGAACAGACTTCATCATCGATTTACACAATACGACCAGTAACATGGGGCCAACACTGATTTTGCTTCAATCTGATGATTTCAACATCAAAATGGGCGCTTATGTGAAAGCCCGGATGCCAGAGGCCGTGGTTGTTTTTGAAGATCAGATCCCGCTGGCGGAACATAAGTTTGTCAGCTCTATCGCACAACAGGGCGTGATTGTTGAAATTGGTCCGCAGCCACAATCTGTGATTCGTCAGGATGTCCTGGACTGGATGGACGCCATGACCGGCCATATCCTCGATTACGTCGATTTATACAACAAAAACGAACTGCCAGCACTGCCTGAAACTTACGAAGCATACCGGTATACCGAAACGTTAAAACTGCCTGAAAATGCCAAAGGTGAACGGATCGGCATGGTGCATAAAAATGTGCAGGACAACGATTTCAAACCCCTGCATAACGGCGACCCGATTTTCACTTTATTCGATGGAACCGAGATTCACTGGGACGGAAGCTACGAAGCTTACCCGCATTTTATTAACGAAGCCGCGTATTACGACAACAATCTGGCTATGTCTCTGGCCGAAAAGATTACGGTTGCGCTGTAAAAATTCCGGTATGGATCGGCAACTGCTGACCTAACCAGCTCGCATTGACGGTATGATCAGCCAGTTCATTGGCAGAAACCGGATGGATCAGAACAGATAATCCCGCTCTGTTCTGGTCCAGCCATTCGACAAAACCAGTCCTGTTATCCGAAAAATGCATTTCAAACATGGGTTTATCATGGGGGCCCACCCGTCTTGGAACTAATGGAAAAATAGCCAGGATGTCATCAGCCCGTTCCCCGATAATTTTCTGACGAACCTGTTCAGCTAAGACTTGCTGAGATAAATCAAAATAGACGTGAGCGTGATACATAACTTTCTCCTTCAGTCGTTTATGCCTGCATGTTATCCCTCTGAGATATTATGACCAGCGCATGAAAGTGAAGCAATTATTCGAAAAATTCGATGGTTCAGTTTGCCGATTGCCGGGACAACCGCGCCGAGGTGGGCCATCATCTTACAGCGCTAATTCGAAAATGCCGGGTAGGATGTTCATCGCTATATGCGAAACCTGAACAAGGTCGCAAAAAGGGAGTTGAATCACAGGGAGCTCTGCTCAGAAACAAACGGATTCACTTCAAATTGCGCTCCCGGTAATTAGCTGATACAACACACATTTCACGCCAATACCAGACTTAATGTCAGGATTCAGAGTAAGGACACGTTATGAAAAAAGCCGTGCTTGTCATTGATGTACAGCGCATTTGTTTTGAGCCTGAGCCGCAGCCATTTGAAGCGGACGCGGTGGTTGCCCGGATCAACCAGCTGACTGCGTGGGCCAGAGATAATGCGTTGCCTGTGGTTTTTATTCAGCATGAAGAGCCAGGAACCGACATTGATTATCAGACCGATGGCTGGCAGCTGCATCGTGCGCTGGTGACCGCTGAAGGCGATCACTATGTCCGTAAAACAACGCCAGATTCTTTCCTGAATACGGAACTGAAAGCGACGCTGGATCAGCTTGGCGTGGATGAACTGGTGATCTGTGGCTACGCAACAGATTTTTGTGTCGATACCACTACGCGTCGGGCGGCTTGCTTAGGTTACGGTGTGGAACTGGTCTCAGATGCGCATACAACCCACGATAAGCCTTATGCGACGGGTGAACTGATCCGTAAACATCATACTTCTGTGTTGTCCTGGGCAGAGAGTTTCCCGAAACGGATTATAGCGGTGCCGACGGCTGAGCTGATTTCAGGCTGACTTGGCTTGAAAAAACAGGGATGAGAAAGGGGGAGGAGAGTCCTCCCCCGGTGACAGAGCAGACGGGGGACCGTTCAGGCGGAAGACCGGTCAGGCGGATTGATAACCCATCAGTCCCAGAAGTTCCTGAGCCGTTTCGATCGCCTCATTACGGTTAGCGATATTCAGTTTCTGATACAGATTTCGGATGTGAGTTTTGATGGTTGTCGCCGCCACATCCAGTTCCGATGCAATTTGCTCATTGCTGTATCCGGTGTAAATCAGTCCCAGGACCTGCCATTCCCGTTGTGTCAGCGGGCTGGTCCGCACAAGCTCTGGTAAGTCAGGCAGATTCAGAAGCTTCTCTACAAATGCTTCATCAAAGTGAACCAGACGATGTCTTTCTTTACTGCTCATATCACGAAGCAACTGACGGGCACGATGTAGTGACAGCTCATTCAGCATCTTGTCATCAACCAGTTCCTGCAGCAGATCCTGAATATCATTAGCCGCGATCAGGAAATTGCCCACCATGCCCGTGCTGTTGGTCAGACGGAGTGCTTCCGTCAGGTGTGCCAGTGCAGACGAACGATCGCCGGCATGTTTACTGATCACCGTCTGAAGAATCAGGTTTCGGTTGCGATCGGTCACCAGCTGATGCTTATCGCAGCTTTCGAGCAGCATTGTGAGGATGTTCTGAGCCTGTTCAATCTGGCCGGTGATCAGGTTGGCCAGCGCCAGATTTCGCCATTGTTGCTGTTGAAAGTGATTACAGGAGCCGTCCGGTTTAACAGCCTGACGCAGCCATTTGCCGACGCTGTCAATATCTTTGATTTGCTGCCAGTACAGCAGGTTGGCAATATCGGCATTCGCGCACCAGTCAATATGATATTCGGCACATTCCATCAGCTCATTACAGCGCTGCAGATAACGGGCTGCTTTGTCTTGCTCACCACGGGTAACGGCAATACGGGCAAGCATGGAATAGGCCTGTAATGATTTCGTATCGTCATATGGTGCGAGAACGTCCAGACTCTTGAATGCGGCTTCTTCAGCCTCATCAAGCCGGTTCCAGCACCAGAGAATTTGTGCTTTCAGCCGCAGCAGGAACTCATGCAGCGGCACCTGTTGAAGATGCTGATCTTTGACCAGTTTAAAGGCCTGCTCAAGCAGTTCAAAAGCGGGCTGAACGGCACCCTGCGCCAGCAGAATTTCACTCTGTTGCAGCAGTGCCCACAGGGCCTGATGGTATACGTGGTACTGCCGGGCCATCTTTTCCGTTTGCTGCATCATCGGCAGGGCGCGGCTGAGGTTCCCCAGACAGTGATGGACTTCACCCACGACAGACGTTGCGACAATCCGGCTGCGGTATGTTGTCGCCGGTAGTTGACCGAGTGCCTGTTCTGACAGCAGTAAGGCTTCTTCCGGTTGCCCCTGATTGATGGCAACCTGCGCCCGCAGTGCATTCAACTCCCCCTGAAGTGCATCGTCAAAAACGATGTTGTTCGCCAGCATTTCGGCTTCGGATTCCGCAATTAAGTCTCCGACTTCATGATAGCGGTGCTGACTCTGAACCAGCCAGAGTCTGAGCAGAATCAGGCGCGGGCTGCTGAACAGCATCGATTTGTCCAGCGAAGCAATGCATTCTTCCAGCAGTTTCAATTCGCCGTGGTGGAACATATTCCAGCCGTGATCCGACAGGATGGCCACCATCAGTTCATGATTGCTGCTCTTGCGGACATGATAGAGAGCCTGTTGCGGACTGTTCTGATTCAGCCAGGCCTGAGCCGCTTTGTTATGCAGCGCCATACGCTGTTCAGGGATATGTGCATGGCGTTTGTGACGCAAAAATTCAGCAAAAAGATGGTGGAAGCGGTACCAGTTATCTGCCCCTTCCAGCGGGCTGATAAAGAGTCCGTAGCGGTTCAGTAATTCCAGCTTCATCAGCGCATCGCTGCGCCCGGTTAAGTCCATTACCAGTTCGGCATTGAACATATCCAGCACAGAGCACTGAAGCAGGAAGGCGCGGGTGTCTTCATCGAGCAGGTCAAACACCTCTTCCGCAAGATAATCCCACAGATGGCTGCGGTTAAAATTTGCCAGCGACAAAGCTGACTCAGCCAGATGATTGGGGCGCTGCTGGGCATGAAGCGCGATGAGCTGAAGTGCAGAAGGCCAGCCTTCAACCTGAGCACGAAGGCTGCTGAGTGCGCTTGTTTCTAACTCGTTCGCCACACGTTTGCTGAAAAAACGGGTCGTTTCTTCTTCATCAAACGCCAGCCATTCGTGATCGACTTCGATCAGTAAATCCCGGACACGCAGGTTTGCAGTGCCCAGCGGAGGCAGGCTGCGGCTGGTAACGACCAGAGTCAGCTCATCCGGCATGTTTTTCAGAAAGAAACGCATCCCGTCGTGGATATCTTCGTTGTGGATGACGTGATAATCGTCGAGCACCAGAAAAGTCGGGTGAGGGTAATCCTGCAGTTCCGCGAAGAGTTCGCCGAACAGTGTGCTGAGGCAGGCAAACTGTCTGCGTTCTGCCATGGCTTTTGTTTTCAGGCAGGCATCATGCGTGGCCTTGTTCAGGGCCTGAAGCAGGTAATTGGCAAAACGAAACGTATCGTTGTCATTGTCATCGAGATTAAACCAGCCCGTATGCGGATGTTCGTTCAGCCACTGTGCCGCCATTGTCGTTTTGCCATATCCTGCCGGAGACCGGAAAAGCACCAGCCTGTATGCAGGGGCATGTTGCAGCAAATCCAGCAACCGTGGTCGTAAAATAGCGTTGTGCAGGCGTGCCGGGCGGGTCAGCTTTGAAGGTATCCACATAATTCTGATTATCTATATTGTGATGGTTCATGGTGTAAGCGCATTTTTATCATCACCTGACTTGCAGACTAAATCAGCATTTCTTGCTGTCTCATCCCTTAAAATAAGTGACTGGTCACACTTTAATAATCATGCGGCTATTTTTCGGGACAGCTTTGCACGAACGCAAAGAACCCGGGTTTTGTGATGTCAGTCAGTGTAAGTGGTTCTGAACGGATGAAAATTCAGGAAATTGTCACATATTTGGGTCTCCCTCGAGGACTACGCCCTGTTACTCCTCCCTCAGCCCCGGCTATTCAGGATGATGTTTTTCCCCAATGCCACAGGCAGCATTAGCATCAGATTTTTTCATTTTCGAAGCATTAACCCGACAGCGAGAAACCCATGATGCAGAAGCAAACTAAAGCGTCTTTTGATAAGGCCGCATTTCAGACTTCGGTTGAGCAACATCTCCTGACAACCTACGCACAGACACCAGCAACAGCAGCACCTCGTCACTGGTATATGGCCATGAGCCGTGCGCTGGCAGAAATCAGTACGGGCAACCTGATTGACACAGAGCATCAACTGGCTGCCGAATCTTGTCGCAGCGTGAATTACCTTTCGATGGAATTCCTGATTGGCCGTCTGACCGGGAACAACCTGATCAGCCTCGGTTTATATGAGCAGGTTTCAGAAGTGATGGCATCGTTTGGTCAAAACCTGACGGATCTGCTGGAAGAAGAGCGGGATCCGGCACTGGGTAACGGCGGATTGGGCCGGCTGGCAGCCTGCTTTATGGATTCACTGGCGGCGCAGGAGTTTCCGGCCGTGGGCTATGGCCTGCACTATGAGTACGGTTTGTTCCGTCAGTCATTTGAAGGCGGCCGTCAGATGGAAGCGCCGGATGCTTGGCGCGGACAGGAAGGATATCCGTGGGAAGTACAGCGTCCTGAACTGAACCAGACGGTGGGTTTCTTTGGTCAGGTGGAAGTTTATACCGATGAAACCGGCGCACAACGTCGCCGCTGGGTTCCGGGTCTGCAGGTAGATGGGATCGCCTGGGATCTGCCGGTAATCGGCTATCAGAATAACAGTGTTTACCCGCTGCGACTGTGGGAGTGCCGTGCACCGGCACCGTTTAATCTGGCCATGTTTAATGACGGCGACTATGTCGGTGCCCAGTATTCGGCCATTGAGGCCGGGAATATCACCAAGGTGCTGTACCCGAATGATAACCATGAGCAGGGTAAGACACTGCGCTTGATGCAGCAGTATTTCCACTGTGCCTGTTCTGTGGCTGATATTCTGCGTCGTCATCTGGCCGCAGGTCATGCGATTGAAACACTTGCAACGCTGGAATCGATTCAGCTGAATGATACACACCCGACGATTGCTATTCCGGAACTGATGCGCGTTCTGCTGGATGAGCACCACCTGAGCTGGGATGCGGCATGGACTATCTGTAATCAGGTATTTGCGTATACCAACCATACCTTACTGCCGGAAGCGCTGGAGACCTGGAGCGAATCGCTGATTGCTCATTTGTTACCGCGTCACCTGGAGATCATCTTTGAAATCAACCACCGGTTCCTGGAAGCCGTCAATGCCAAATGGCCGGGTCGCGATGACATCAAGCGGAAGCTTTCTGTGATTGAGGAAGGTGAGCAGCGCATGGTGCGGATGGCAAACCTGTGTGTGATCGGCAGCTATGCGGTGAACGGCGTAGCAGCGCTGCACTCCGAACTGGTGAAACGCGATCTGTTCCCTGAGTTTGATGCGATGTTCCCGGGTAAACTTCAGAATGTGACCAACGGGGTGACCCCGCGCCGCTGGCTGAAGTTCTGTAACCCGGCACTCAGTACGCTGATTGATGAAAAAATCGGAACCGATTGGCCGGCGCATCTGGAGCAGTTGTCAGCACTGGCAGATTTTGCGGATGATTCAGCCTTCCAGAAGCGCTACATGGCGGTGAAGAAAGCAAATAAACAACGTCTGGCTGACTGGGTCTCTGAAAATATGGGCATCACGCTGGATACGGATGCCATTTTTGATGTGCAGATTAAACGTCTTCACGAATATAAGCGTCAGCATCTGAACCTGATTCATATTCTTTCGCTGTATCACCGCTTACTCAATGATCCGGATTTCGACATGCATCCGCGTGTCTTCATCTTTGCAGCTAAAGCGGCACCGGGCTATGCGCTGGCGAAAGATATTATTTTTGCAATCAACAAAGTGGCCGATAAGGTTAATCACGATCCGCGTCTGGGCGGCAAGCTGAAAGTGGTCTTTATTCCGGATTATCGTGTCAGCCTGGCTGAGATCATTATTCCGGCAGCCGATGTGTCGGAGCAAATCTCAACAGCCGGTAAGGAAGCATCAGGCACGGGGAACATGAAACTGGCGCTGAACGGTGCGTTAACCATCGGCACCATGGATGGCGCGAATGTCGAGATTCGCGAGGAAGTGGGCGATGACAATATCTTCATCTTTGGCTTGCTGGTGGACGAAGTGCTTGAACTCAAGCAACAGGGTTATCAGCCGTACCGTTATTATGAGTCCGACAGTCTGCTGAAAGCGTCACTGGATCTGTTGCT
Organism: Photobacterium sp. R1; assembly: GCF_054600795.1. Taxonomy (NCBI): domain Bacteria; kingdom Pseudomonadati; phylum Pseudomonadota; class Gammaproteobacteria; order Vibrionales; family Vibrionaceae; genus Photobacterium; species Photobacterium sp. R1. The sequence continues at coordinate 198,473 of NZ_BAAHZP010000002.1, read as the reverse complement.
GGGTGAGACGTTTACACCGGGTGAGCCGGAAGCGCTGGCCGGGATTCGTCATAACCTGCTGGAAGGCGGTGACCCGTATCTGGTGCTGGCTGACTTTGCAGATTATGTCTCTGCACATGAGCGAATCGATGAAGCTTACCGGGATCAGGCAGGCTGGGCCCGTAAAGCTATCCTGAATACTTCGCTGGTGGGTAAATTCAGTTCTGACCGGAGTATTCGTGATTATGTCGACAATATCTGGCAGTTGAAGCGTGTAAAACGCTGATATTTTTGCCGGGGCTGGTTTGGCCCCGGCTTTGTGATTTGTGGTGAACCAGGGCGTTCGAACACATTCGGGAGAGAGACCCCTGTGGTGTCACGGAGAAGAAAAATGAGAACAGAAAAGGTTGTGAAAGACATTGCCAGACAGGCTGGGCTGGCAGCCAGTTACATCAGTGCCTGGGGAGAAGAGACCGCAGTCAGTACGGATACGCTGACACGCTTGCTGGCGGCGCTGGGCTACGATGTCAGCAGCGATGAATCGCTGGAAGCGTCAGCAGCCAGATTGCAGCCAAGAGAAGTGTTGGCGCCGGTGAAGGTGATTCGTCGCGGTGAACCGGTCCGGGTGGAACTGACACTCGGCCGCAGTGCCCGTGTCAGCGATTTCAGCTGGAAACTCGAAACGGAGCAGGGCGAGGTGATGGAAGGCTGGCTGCAGTCACAGCTGGTTTCTGACGAAAGGGAGGAGGGCGGAGACATGCTGTTTGCGCTGCCGGATCTCCCTTTGGGTTATCACAAGCTGGAAATTTTCCGCAAGCGCCGTCAGTCACCTTATGAAATGACACTGATTGTCACGCCGGTTGCCTGTTATAAGCAGCCAGCGCTGGAAAAAGGAACCAAGCTCTGGGGCCCGAGTGTGCAGTTGTATTCCGTGCGTACCGGTCATAACTGGGGTATCGGCGATTTCGGCGATCTGAAGCAACTGGTTTCGGATATCGCTGCGCAGGGGGGGGATTTTGTCGGTCTGAACCCGATTCATTCTCTGTTTCCGGCAAACCCGGAAGGGGCAAGTCCTTACAGTCCGTCTTCCCGACGCTGGCTGAATATCATCTATATCGATGTGTGCTCCGTACCGGAGTTTGCACAATGTGATGACGCGCTTCAGCTGGTGGGCAGTGAGACTTTCCAGCAGCGTTTAGTTGCGGCGCGTGACAGTAACTGGGTGAATTACAGTGAAGTTGCCTGCCTGAAAATGGCGGTGTTGCCGATGCTGTTCGCGACGTTCAAACAACGTCATCTGAAAGCAGAAACAGCACGTGGCCGGGCTTTCCTTGATTTTGTTGAAGCCGGTGGTGAGAGCCTGATGCATCAGGCTGCCTTTGATGCCTTACATGCTGAGCTGAAACAGAAAGATGATCAAATCTGGGGCTGGCCGGTGTTCCCTGAACAATATCGCCATTTTGAAAATGCAGCGGTGAAACAGTTTATCAGTCAGCATCCGGAGCAGGTTCAGCTGTATATGTACCTGCAATGGCTTGCGGATACCCAACTGGCCGAAGCACAGCAGCTTGCTGAAGAAAAAGGCATGGTAATGGGTTTGTATCGCGATCTGGCCGTTGGCGTTTGCGATTCTGGCGCGGAAACCTGGGCGGATCAGGGGGTATTATGTCAGGACGTGAGTGTTGGCGCGCCGCCGGATATTCTGGGCCCGCTCGGACAAAACTGGGGCTTACCGCCGTTTAATCCGCAGCAGTTGCGTCATACAGCGTATCAGCCTTATATCGATCTGCTGCGTGCCAATATGCGTCACTGTGGCGCTCTGCGAATTGACCATGTTCTGGGCTTACTGCGTCTGTGGTGGATTCCGAAAGGCGAATCGGCTAAACAGGGTGCCTACATGTACTACCCGGTTGATGATCTGATGTCGATTCTGGCGCTGGAAAGTCATCGTCACCAATGTACTGTAATCGGTGAAGACCTGGGCACAGTACCGGATGAGATTGTAGAGAAGCTGGCAACGGCAGGGATTCATTCTTACAAGGTGTTCTTCTTCGAAACTGCGGAAGACGGCGGCTATTATTCACCGGCACATTATACCGAACAGTCGATGTCGGCCCTGTGTACACATGATATGCCGACACTGCGTGGCTTCTGGCATTGTGATGATCTGAAACTGGGCCGCGAGCTGGGGCTGTACCCGGATGAAGCACAGCTGAAAACCTTGTTCGACGGTCGCGCTGAGAGCAAGCAGCGTATTCTCGACAGCGTGAACTGGCACGGTTTCCTGCCGGAAAATGTGGGTCGGGATGCGTTGTACGTTCCGATGGATCGTGCCTTGAGTGAAGGCCTGCAATTGCATCTGGCTGCGGGTGCCAGTGCTTTGCTGAGTCTGCAGCTGGAAGACTGGCTGGAGATGGATAAACCCGTGAACATTCCGGGCACCGTAGATGAATACCCGAACTGGCGCCGTAAACTGTCTGCGAATCTGGAAGATCTGTTCAATCGTCAGAACATTGTGGATTTGACCAAACGCCTGACAGAATTTCGCGCCCGGGCATCACAAAAAGCGGAGTAGCCAGTGAAGACTGAACCCGTCGAAATCAAACACTGGCTGCCGGATATGGCTGAACTGGGTCATCCGTCGACCCAGTATCACCACATGGGGGCACAGCTCATGGAAATTGACTGCTCTGAAGGTGTGGTGACTGGCGTACGATTTCTGGTGTATGCGCCGAATGCAAGTGCAGTCAGCGTGGTGGGTGACTTTAATCAGTGGGACAGCCGACGTCATCCGCTGACCTCTCTGGAACAGGGTTATTGGGGGTGTTTTGTCGAAGCACTGTCAGCAGGAGTGCGGTATAAGTTCGAGCTGCGCGATTCATCTGGTCATCAGCTGCCGCATAAAGCGGATCCCTGGGGGTATCAGGCCGAGCAGTATCCGTCTTTTGCATCTCTGGTCTATGACCACAGTGCTTACCAGTGGCAGGATGAGGACTGGCAGCGACGTCCGGTTACCCCAAAGCATGAGCAACCGCTTTCGTTTTATGAACTGCATGCCGGTTCGTGGCGACGTCACGAAAATGGTGAGCACCTGAGCTACCGCGAGCTGGCGGCTGAACTGATCCCTTATCTGACTGAGATGGGCTATACCCATGTGGAATTGATGCCGGTTTCGGAGCATCCGTTTTACGGCTCCTGGGGTTATCAGCCCGTTGGCTTATTTGCTCCGACCAGCCGCTACGGCTCACCGGACGACTTTAAATTTTTCATTGATCAGTGCCATCAGGCAGGGTTAGGTGTGATTCTGGACTGGGTGCCGGCGCATTTTCCGGCGGATGATCATGGTCTGGCGTTTTTTGACGGCACGGCGCTGTTTCATGATCCGGATCCGCGCCGGGGCTGGCATCAGGACTGGCAGAGTTATATTTATGACTACGGGCGTGAGCATGTTCGCCGCTTTCTGGTTGCCAATGCACTTTCCTGGTTTGAGCATTTTCACATCGATGGACTGCGGGTCGATGCCGTTGCATCGATGCTTTATCTGGACTATTCCCGTCAGCCGGGCCAGTGGATTCCGAACGAAGATGGCGGCAACATCAATCACGATGCAGTCAGTTTACTGCGCTGGATGAATGAAGAAGTCTACAGCCGATATCCGAATGCAATGACGATTGCGGAAGAATCGACGACGTTTCCCGGCGTTTCCCGTCCGACGTATGAAGGCGGGCTGGGTTTTGGCTTCAAATGGAACATGGGCTGGATGCACGACAGCCTGACTTATATGCGTGAGGATCCGATTCATCGCCGTTATCATCACGACACACTGACCTTTCCGCTGGTGTATGCGTTCAGCGAAAACTATGTGCTGTCGCTCTCGCATGACGAAGTCGTTTACGGAAAAGGGGCCCTGCTGAATAAAATGCCGGGTGATGAATGGCAGCAGACAGCAAACCTCAGAGCATATCTGGGTTACATGTATGGTCAGCCTGGGAAGAAACTGAATTTTATGGGTTCAGAAATTGCTCAGAGTGCTGAGTGGAATCATGACGGCGTGCTGGAGTGGCATTATCTGCAATATGAGCGCCATGCCGGGGTGCAACGTCTGGTGAAGGCGCTGAATCAGCTGTATTGTCAGACGCCTGCGCTGTATGAACAGGATTGCGATCCGGCCGGATTTGCCTGGTGTACTCAGTCAAATGCAGAACAGAGTGTGATTGCCCATGAACGTTATGCCAAAAATGGGGAGAAGGTGCTGGTGGTCAGTAATTTCACGCCCGTTCCGCGTGAGAATTACGGTATCCCGGTACCGGCTGCCGGACACTATCAGGTGCTGCTGAATACGGATGATTCAGAGTTCTGGGGCAGCGGTCAAACTGTTCAGGCGCGTACCGGCACATTCTGGGATGAAACCCGTCAGACGCATCTGCTGGTGCTGAACCTGCCACCGCTTGCGACTGTATTTTTACGGTATGATGCAGACTGATTCATTTTGCCGGTGCGCTTAAGTCCACAGTTTCCAGCGGGTTTGGACAGAACTGACGGGTTTTGTCCAACACCTGTTTTTGCAGCGACTGATCTGCATTAATGCCGGGATATTTTTTTCGCAGTGCTTCCATACATGCTTCAGTTGCACTGAGCATCTGTGTCAGTTCACCCTTCGAACTCATCAGACGGCTCAGGTCATTGCCTTTCTCCGTTTTCATTGCCTGTAAGGCTTTTTCCAGGGCTGCATAGGGTTCAGCCAGACAACCACAAACGTCTTTTGCCGCCTGATCCAAGTCATCGGCCTGTACCGGGGCGGTCATGATGAGGGTTGCCAGGAACATCGGGGTCAGCTTTTTCATGTAGAACTCCGGCCAAGAAAAAAATTGAAGGTATAAATGTGTTGTACAATTTTGCGATGTCGAGGATGTGCTGATCATTAAGTCTTTCTCACATCAGGCAATCTGGATTTGTCCCCATAGCAGATAAATACAAATGCGGCATACTTTGGTTCGCAAAAAAATACTTGTATTATTTTTGCGACGTTGTTCAAAAAACGCCCACCCTATACTCAAGACTAGATGCACTTGTGACGATGTATTAGATGCGTCTAATAAAGGCGTACATAACATTATAAGCGTGTAGGTTTAGGGGGCGATATGGGAAGCGCATATCGGTGTCACGGTGTCTGGGTACCAGCAGTCTTGCTTGCAGTGTCAGTTCCGCAGTCTTCATGGGCGGACAGCAGTAAATCCAGTTTCGTCAGTTCAGTGTCAGATGAGGTCATGGATTCTCTGATGACTATTGCCAGCGATGTCCGGGTCGACAAACCCAGCCAGAAAGAATCGGTTCATCCGGCAGCCAGTATTTATTCTTCGTCAGTCGCGTTATATCCGGGAGATGTCAGTGCCCGGACCAGCAGTGTCCGTCAGGACAGCCGGGGTCGTGCGGTTTATGCGTCTTCGAACGAACCGGGTTCTGCAGCTTCATATTTTGACAATGCGAACGGCGGGCTTGGCACCTACATGCGAGTTGAACGTTCAACACCGCAACTGACGTTTAGCCAGTATCATTCCGGACGGAAGCAATCATCGGCCAGCCAGGAATATTCCGTCACCATGGGCGGGGATTATCTGCTGAACAACAATTATCTGTTTGGTTTAGCTCTGGGGATGCCAAGTTATAAATCAGCAGACTATGAAAATGAGACCGGCAGTGACATTGATGGTTTAGTCGCGTCGGGTTACTTCAGCTATTTCAAAGATGCATGGTTTCTTGATTTTACGGCCAGCTATGCCCTGATCGATACCGATATGAACCGTCAGGTGAATATGTATACCGATCCGGTGGTGAGCAGTATGGATGATGCAGATTCGGATGTTTGGGTGTTTACGCTCGGCGGCGGATATGTGGTGGATTATCCCTATGCCAAAATTGCCTTTGAAAGCTCAGTGCAATATACGCTTTCAGATCAGGACAGATATAACGAAAGATTGTCCAAAGGGAATTCGAACTACGTGATTTCCCGTGTTGATGACGTCAGTAAACTTGAAGGTACCACTTTTATCACCGGCGCCACCATTTCAAAGCCTTTCCGGACCAGCATCGGTATTTTTCAGCCTTATTTGAAAAGCTACCTGCATTACGATTATCAGTTCCATTCCGACCGTATTGTCAGTCAGTTCAAATCCAGTTATTCCAGCAGCAATCTTCCGGTGATCACACAGTCTGAAGATCAGTTTTACGGCCGTTTTCACGCCGGTGTTTCCGGTGCATTTAACGACAAGTGGGTTGCTTACGCCGAGGCCAGTACGCTGGTTGGTCTGGATGATATGACACCGTCACTCTACAGTGTCGGAGTGATTATTCCGTTTAAATAAGGCTTATCCAATTGATTCAGGATAAGCCTTACCCAGCTTTGTTAACCGCCGTAATACAGACAAATCCGCTGTCCGTCGATCTCCTTGATATCAAACGGGATTTCATACATAGCTTCCATGATGTTCTTTTCAATCACTTCATGGACTTTCCCGCTGGCGACCACTTCGCCGCGTTTCATCGCGATAATGTTATCTGAATAACAGGAGCTGAAATTGATGTCATGGATCACGATGACGACGGCTTTTTGCATGTCTCTTGCGAGTCGGCGAAGCGTCATCATGATGTCGACGGAATGGCGGATATCAAGATTGTTCAGTGGTTCATCCAGAAAGATGTAGTCAGTATCCTGCGCCACAACCATGGCGATGAAAGCCATTTGTCGCTGGCCGCCACTGAGCTCATCAATAAAACGGTCCTGAATCTCCCGGATGCCCAGGTGATCCAGCGCTTCATCAATGATGCGGTTATCTTCAGCCGTCAGTCGTCCCTGAGAATGCGGATAACGACCAAACGCAACCAGCTCGCGGACTTTAAACCGCATATTGATATTATTTGACTGCCGCAGTACAGCCAGTCGTTTCGACAGGGCTTTGCTGTCCCACTGGGATAGAGGCGTGCCGGCAATCACCACTTCACCGGCATCACTGTGGGTCAGTCGGCTGGCCATGGAGAGCAGGGTACTTTTTCCCGCGCCGTTCGGGCCGATAATAGAAGTCACTTCACCTTTGGGAAAAAGCGCCGAAGCATCTTTCACCACGGTGGTGTTGCCATAATGTTTGGTTAATCCGGTTAATTCGATCATAAGCTTCAGATTTTATTTCGGGTCAGCAGATACAGAAAATAACTGCCACCCACAAAGTTAATCAGGACGCTGACAGTGGTTTCAAATTTCAGTACTTTTTCAACGAAATACTGACCGCTGATCAGCAGCAATACTGCCATCAGGCTGGAAATCAGAATCAGATATCTGTGATGGTAAGTCCGGAAGATCTCCCGGGTCAGGCTGACGACAATCAGGCCAAAGAAAAGAACGGGGCCGACCAGCGCAGTCGAGATTGAAATCATCACGGAGACGACCAGCATGACTTGCAGGGTCAGCTTGCGGGTATCGATCCCCAGACTTTTTGCGTTGTCTTCTCCCAGCCACATCACATCTAGCTGCGGAGACAGGTGCAACAGATACAACAGGCAAATTGTGAGCATCGGAACACACCAGTAAACCAGTTCACTGTTCACATTGTTAAAACTGGCAAACATCGCATTCTGAACCACGGAGAACTCATTCGGGTCGATGAGCATGGCAAAGAAGTTTGAGATGTTGGAGAACAGACTGCCCAGCACAATGCCCAGCAACAGCAGCGTAAAGACATTGGTATTGCGGCGACGGAAATACAGACTGAACAGCAGGACAGACAAACCTGTCATCAGGAACACGCAAACAAAGAAATTGATTTTCTGATTGATAATCAAAATGCTGGCGCTGCCAAACAACACGACAATGATGGTTTGCAGCATGATGTAGAGAAAATCAAACCCCAGAATGGACGGTGTCAGAATCCGGTTATTGGTGATGGTTTGGAACACCATCGAAGATGCTGAAATGGCAATGGCTGCCAGACAAATCGCTAAGACTTTCGGGATGCGGCGGGACAGGAAAAAGCTGTAGTTATCCGGTGTCAGCCCCTGCCCGATGAAATAGCCAATGATCAGCACAGACAAAGCTGCCATCCAGATGACTTTCATGGAATCACGCATTGGTTTTGTCCTTCAGTACCAGATAGATGAACGCTGCACCGCCAAGCACGGAAACGATCATGGAGATTGGAATTTCATAAGGGAAGATGATCAGGCGGCCGAGAATGTCACAGGCCAGAACGACCACGACGCCCCAGAAGGCTGTCCAGGGCAGGTTTCGCTTCATGTTGTCGCCGAGGAACAAAGACACCAGATTCGGGATAATCAGGCCGACAAAATAAATCACACCCACGATCATCACGACCGACGCGGAAATCACGGCCACAATGATGACGCCAATCAGCACAATGTTCTGATAGTTCAGCCCGATATTTTTTGCGAAACTTTCGCCAACGCTGGCTGCACTGAACTGACTGGCAAAATGATAGGCAAGCACAGAAGCCGGAATCGCAAGATATAACAGCTCATACTGCCCCTGAAGTACCGAAGAGAAGTTGGCGATGGTCCAGGTTTCCATGGTCTGAACCAGATCATATTTGTAGGCAATGAACTGAGTAAAAGCGGAGACGACATTCCCGAACATCATCCCGATCAGAGGGACAAGCACGGTATTTTTGAACGTCAGCCGCTGCAGGAATTTGACGAACAGCAGGGTGCCACCGACTGCAAACGCAAAAATGACGGCTAGATCGACCCATTTGCTCAGACCGGAAAAAAACACCATGCTGGCCACATAACCAAGCAGGGCACAATCGATGGTTCCTGTGGTATCCGGGGCTGCAAATCGGTTCTGGCAGATTTGCTGCATGATCAGCCCGGCAATACTTAATCCGGCGCCGGCCAGACAAATAGCCAGCAAACGTGGAATACGGCTGGTGATCAGGATAGAGGTGGCTTCGATATCACCTTGCCAGAGGCTGCTGAGCTGAAGATCTGCAACACCGACGGACAAAGAAGCAGCGCTGAGGAACAGCAGCAACGTGCCGGATATGAAAATCCGGGAAAAATAAATGTTTGATGAATTCATAGTAAACCGAGACCTGCCGGAAGGCAGGCCTCACAACATGGATTAGAACAGGGCGTTTATATCGTCGATCATTAACTCGGTCGCTGTTGCGCCAGCCATGGTGATGTACCAGGCGTTCGGGTTCAGATAGACAATATGGTTATTCTGAAAAGCTGGCGTTGATTTCACCAGCGAGTTGTCGAAACGCGCTTTTGCTTTGCCGGAATCACGGCCAATGGCTTGTTCCCGGTCCAGAACCAGCATGGCATCTGGCTTGGCATCAGCAATGTATTCAAATGAAATCAGGTTGCCGTGCGGACCGCCTGCTGAAACTTTCTCGCTTCGGGCAGGGGAGAAGCCAAAATCATCGAAGACCATCGAAAAACGGCTGCCTTCATTGAACATGGCGAGCTTGTTGCCGTTGTTCATCAGCATCAGCGCATTCATCTTGCTGTCTTTTACCCGATGTTTGGTGGCATTCAGGTTTGTCTGAACGTCTGCGATGAGTTTTTCGGCTTCTGCTTGTTTGTTGAAAATTTCACCCAGCATGCGCCAGTTTTGTTGCGCATCCTGCCAGTACTGACCGTATTCAACGGAGTACATGATGGTCGGAGCGATTTCCTGAAGCTGATCCATCAGAGGTTTCATGCGTGCTTCAGCAATAATCAGATCAGGCTTGGCCATAAAAATGGCTTCGAAATCCGGCTCCACAACTGATCCTACGCCTGCATATTTTTCATCCTGATATTTGTTCAGGTACGCAGGCATCATAGATTTCACGACACCGACTGGTTCGACACCCAGGCGATCCAGTGTATCCAGGCTTCCCTGACCCAGAACAACAACCCGTTGTGGTACTTTGCTCAGCGTGATTTCGCCCAAAGCATGTTTGATCGTTTTCGGTGAATTGTTGTCAGCAAATACGGCTTGTGCAGTCAGCAAACTGGCAGCCAGCAGAACAATGCGTGACAGAAGGCCAAATGATTTCATTGTTTCTACGTCCTAAGGATGAAATAAGTCGCACAATGCTATTCAATTTGCAGTTTATTGTCACGAATAAAACTGATAATCGTTCTTTTTTGTATTTGATATTTGGTGTAAAAAGAATGCTGTATATTCTGAGTTTTTAGACAGAAATCACCTTAAAATCATAGGATTGCAGGTGATTCTGGTGTGGATGTCTGCCTTGCATGTAATTCCGGTCTTTACACTGATTTACCATTGGCGGGGCAGATTTTCCTTCAGATAGTCCAGAAACAGACTGAGTTTTCTGGAGCGTTTACTTTTTTCTGCTGAAACCAGCGCCACAATATTTGCCGGAGAAAGCGCATAATCGGTGAGCAGGGGAATCAGTCTGCCCGCATCGATTTCTTTTCTGACATCCCACTCAGAACGTTGAATCACGCCATGACCTGCCAGTGCCCATTGTTTGACGACCTGACCTACATTACTGGCCAGTTTAGGCTCAATCCGAATGCTGATGGACTGGCGGGATTGCGGATTGAACTTCCACATCGTGACATCTTCATTGTTTTCTTTCAGTGCAATACAGGCGTGTTTGTGCAGATCTTCCGGTGTGTTGAGCGGCGGCGCTGAAGCCAGATACGCTGGCGAGGCCAGTAAGAAACGACGATTGTTCGCCAGATGAATGCATTTCAGTGAGGAGTCCCGGAGCTGACCGATATAGATCATGACATCCGGTTCGAGGGTATGAGACCAGCTTGGGTTATCGGACAACGTCAGTTCGATCACCAGATTCGGATAATGCTGCTGAAACGCAGCGATCAGCGGTGCGATATAGGCAGAACCGAACCCCAGCGGTGCCAGCACATTCAGTTTACCTTCGATCATGGATTGATTACTGAGCAGATCATTCTGCAGGGCTTCCAGTGCCAGCAGAATACTGTGTCCTTCCCGGGCCAGCCGCTGACCTTCAGATGTAAGCCTGGTGGATCTCAGGTTACGGTCGACAAGGGTTACGTTCAGTTTTCGTTCCAGAGCTTGCAATCGCTGTGAAACACTCGGTGGCGTGACATTCAGTTTCCTCGCAGCTGCCGCCAATGACGGACTACCGGCAACAACCTGAAAGAATTCGATGTCCTGAGAATTAATCATTAAGTTCCATCTAAATGTGTGAATAAGTAATCGTTAATTTAACTTAATGTGCAACCTTGGTACAACTAGGCGCGTTTATGAATCCAAGGCATATTAAGCAGAGAGAATATCACGATGAACAGTCATGGCTTATCTTTGGCTTCTCTGGCAAGTGAAGCGAAGCCCCTGGCACCGAGTTTTGGTCTGGAATTTACCCATCAGTCTCTGGCAAATTTAGTCTCAAATCACTTCCATGAACTTTATCAGGCCCTGATCCGCCATAAACTTCTGATTTTCAGGAAGCAGGATACGTCACCAAAGCAACTCATCCAGATAGCAAAAGCAATGGGTGAGGTGCAGCGCTATCCATTTTCCAGCGGGATTGAGGATTACCCTGAAATCGTTGAAATTCGCAAAGAACCGACGCAGCAAAATGTTTTCAGTGGTGTCTGGCACATTGATTCGACGTACCTGGATTCGCCACCGGATTTCACTTTGCTTGCAGCAAAACAGACCCCCTTAGTTGGCGGAGATACCGTGTTTTCTGATGCTCAGAAGGCTTTTTCTGCGCTGTCTGAAGGGATGCAAAAATTTCTGTTAGCCGAAAAAGCAGAATATATTTCGAATAAATTTCAGGATGCCGGTAAGAAGGCGTCTCACCTGGTGAATTTCACCGATATTGCCATGGCAAACACATATTTCTCCGCCTCTCATTTTGCAGCAAAACGCCATGAAGAAACCGGCATTCCGGCCATTTATGTCAATGACGAGCACACGAGTCGTTTTTCATCAATGTCCGCAGAAGAAAGCGCCCCGATTCTGAATTACCTGTTCCGGCACCTGACGCGGGATGAATTTACAGCGCGTGTTCAATGGGAAAACGACACCATTGTGATCTGGGATAACCGGGGACTCCAGCATCATGCTGTGAATGATTATTTCGGGGAATTACGGGTGATGCACCGGCTCATTATTCGCTCCGGTCAGCGCTGATATCTCAACCTCAATGAAGTCAAAGGAAAATATATGCTGGAGTCTGTCACTTTTGTACCGTCGGATAGTGTTCTGCTGATATTGTTCGCCGCGGCCTTTCTCGCCGGGGTCGTAGATGCCATTGCCGGCGGAGGCGGGTTAATTACGGTTCCGAGTCTGCTGCTGGCCGGTGTTCCGCCGTTAACTGCCCTGGGTACAAATCGGCTGCAAGCCGTTGTTGGGGAACTAACGGCATTTCTGACGTATTTGTGGCATCAGCAAATGAATCTGAATGGTTTGTTGTCCGGCATGATTGCGACAGCGGTGGGCGCACTTGCGGGCTCTTATGCGGTCAGCCTTTTCCCGGCAGACGCATTAAGAATCTTGCTGCCTGTGCTCATGGTGGTCATCACCATCTATTCTGTGGTGTCTAAGCGGTTTAAAAGCAATGAAGCCGCCGAGCCGAAGATATCTGTACAATGGTTTATGATCTCCATGGGTCTGCTCATCGGTTTTTATAATGGCTTTTTTGGTCCGGGAACCGGCGCTATCTGGATGATCGCTTTTGCGATACTCCTCGGATATACCGCGAAGCAGGCTAGTATAGCAACCAAGCCGCTGAACTTGATGGGGAATCTTGTTTCACTGTTCTTTTTCATCATGATCAGCAGTGTGAACTACAAAATAGGACTGCTGATGGGGCTGGGCCAGATCCTGGGGTCTGTGTTAGGCAGTAAAATTGTGATTCGCAATGGTGACAAAGTGGTTCGGCCGGTCTTCATTACGGTGACCTTACTGATGACCGTCAAACTGATATATGAAACAGGAACCGGGCCTTTACTCGCGCTGCTTTAGGTATACGGGATTTTGGTGTGCAGCCCTGGCCCTGTGTATGATACTTCGATGTCTTCTTTCTCGGGGCAGGGCGGCTGTTGATATTCGGGTCTATTTGAGTCAGTACTACTCGAAGATGAGTGACATTTGTATTGAATCAAAAAACGTCTCATTAAATTTCATGGCATTTTTCTTGGTCACTTCAGTAACAAAACCTAATTTTTTATACAGGTTGATGGATGGGAAGTTATCTGCGCGAGTTTCTAATTCTATCCGGGAGATGCCTTTGGATCTGGCTTTCTTTAAACAGGTTCTGAGTAGTTGTTCACCAATGCCTTGGCCACGGTAAGCTGGATGAACGCCCATCCCCAAATTTCCTCTATGGGCTAATGTTGATGCCCAGTGTGGAAAAATATCTGCCCAACCGACGACTTGATTGTTGACTAGTGCAACATACTGGATGGCATCATTCTCAATACTATCTTTGACAAATGAAGTTATAATTTCCAGAGGCAATGCTTCTGTTTGTGCCAGGAAACGATTTTCTTTGGCGACAGTATCTAAGCATTCATGGAAACTCTCTACATGCTCCAACCTTATTTGAGTAACCAACATGACCTGAATCCTTTCAATTTGTTTGACGAATAACATCGCGTTCTATGAGTCAGCGTTTTCTGCCAGATGATGAAATTTTCAAAGACCAGCATTTTGTTTTAAAAATTGTATCTCTCTGTCAAAGTAAGAATCATCCAGCCAGTCTTGATCACTTGCTGTTTCAATATGTAACCCAATCAGCCAAATGTGACGGATAGAAATAAATATATCCACAAAGCTTAAATCATATTCAGATATTGGTCTTACCCTTCTATAGGCATTCAAAAATGGGACCCACCATTCATTTTCTTTATTTCTTAACCTTGCACTCCACTTAAACACAGCTAAATCATAAGCTCTCAGACCAAAACCACAGCAGTCAAAGTCATAGAATGTAATTTCTTCTCTGTGCTTATGGGCATTCCAACCATGGAAATCACCATGACAAAAACCATAGTCAAGTAAAACTGAATCAGATTCATTGATTTTCTTGGATAGTACAGACGCGTAGTTATTCAAAAATACCCAGTCATCCACTCGGTGTGAGAGGGAGAGTTTAATGCGTTTAAGAGGCTCTTCTACCAGATGCTTGAGGTCCAATTTATAGCGAGCATGATTTGAAATGAAATCATCTGATAATCGGTGAATCTTAGCGACGGCTTTTCCATATTGAGCCGCATCATCTATATTTTTATATTTTAATTCTTCACCCTCTGCAAAAGTTGTGATAATGGCATATCTTAAACCTTCAGGTGTATTTATTTCCGTGATGTATCCGCCCTGATTTTTTTCAATTGGGTAAGCAACATGAGCACCTTTCTCATGAAGATAATTTAATGCTTCAATTTCGAACTCAATATCGAGCAAAGATCTCCAGTTTTTTCGGTATATGCGGAGAAGGTGCTTTTTTCTCTCGCTTGTGACAATATAAGAATCATTGATTCCTTGATGCAAAATTTCACATGAAATCGGATTGGGTATTTTATACAGTGGGACGACATTTGATATCAGTTCTTTTGGGGAAAGAACAGGGTACACAGAACTGATATCTATTTGAGGATGACTCATTTGTTTTCCTTTTCCAATCAATCCAAAATTAAGAGCGCTCATAAATACTGACTTTCCCTTGTGATATGTACCAGCCTAGCTGAGTTGAAGTACGTGAAATCGATGTTTAAAACCAATGCTTTCATAAAAAGGGAGTGCTTGTTCATTACCTTCAGCTACATAAACTCTTATGTTCTCACATTGCTTTGCTTTTAACCATTCGGTAGAATGCTTCATTAGCTTCTGTCCGAATCCCTTTCCACGGTAGTTAATATCAACAAAAAGTGAATAGATTTCTCCAGCTTCAGAATTAACAGTTGCGATAGTGTAGCCCGCAATATCATTGCCATCCTTTATACCGAAAATTTTGACGTGCTCGTTGGAAAGTATCTTATTTGTTCGATCTTCAAACTTTAAATTTTGAAAGTGTGTCTTAAAGTGTGTTGAATGTTTAAAGTGTAAATCATTTAAATTTTTCCATAGTGATTCAATTTCATTTATCTCAAGTTCAACAATATTCACAGGCGTTTATCTCCTCTGTTTTTAAATGTTATATAAAATAATTAATATCGTGTTAAAAAGAGAAATGTACGTTATATGATAGGTGCTGAAATGACTTTTATATAAAAATATGATGCAATTTACATCAACAAAAAACTGATTGTCTTTACCATATTTCAATTGGAATCTTGGAATGTTCTCCTTTATATATTCACCTGAAAACCAAATGAAAATATCGGGTCATTCGTTATCGAATCCTTTAATTGGTTTTTGTTCGGGAAAGTTCCGGGAACCACAAAACGATATGAAATTTTGAATTTTGTAATTTGTGATCGCATATGAGGTTAAATTGTTTGGGGGTAGAGAAAAGAAACCAAGAAGGTAAATAAAACCAAGGCGGAAAAATAAAAAAAAAGGGGAAGACGCTCATCACCAGGCTGATAAAATTTATAATCCACAGAATCAATTTTTCGTATTGGTTGAATGGGCTTGCATAAATTGCAAAGCGGCTCAAATCCATTTCATTCTGTCTGCATTCGTGCCAACATTTAATCGGGCCAACACATATCCCAACTAACCCAAAAACAGCAATCAGCCTCCGAATTATTGGGATTGCGCCGTTTACGATTTCGACCGCCATTCAGCTTTTTCGATGCCCTCTGACATTCTTGAAAGCGTTGTTTAATCGCTACAGGTAACTTTCTGCATGGAAGCGTTTCGATGAACTCAACTATAGCTGCTGAACAACTTTTACCGCCATAGTAAGCTGTATGAGCACACCGGAAGCCTTTATGTGGTGATATCCATTTTTGATAACCACGGATTGACCAAATCGCCAATATTTTCAATTTATTGCCTGCCTCGTTTTGAACGCCATAAACGGGATTAGTATTGCCCTGCAATTATGATTTTATTACCTGATTTTTTGATGACAAAAGCGACCGTATGATTGCTGTTGCGAAAACCCACAGAGCAAATGGCCATTGAACCCAAACCGCATGTAATTTCCGGATACTGTTCATTCATTGACACTTCGTCTTCTTGTGTCGGTAAATATGTCCAACCTTTGGTGAGTAAATCATTTTTTACAAGGTCATATTCTTGTCCATCATATTGTGAGAAGTCTAATTCATCAGCATAAGTCGAATCAGTAAAACAGAAAAATAATACGACAAGAAAACTAGCTATAAGATTCAAAATACATCCTTTCAATAATCTGATTGATTCAATGAAATTTCTTGCTATAACCGTGGGGAACACACATCAATGAAAATTGTATTCATGCTTTCAAGCCATTGTTGAGCGATTTATTACGAAACGAATAGGGAGTGCCATTTTCTTTGGAAGGCACCTTCTTACCTGTGCTTTCAACAACCCATTTGAAGTCATCATCTGGATAATGTACTTCGTCTCCTGCGACTCGACTACCCACGACGATAAACTTTGCTTGCTCATTACTTCGGTTGATTAAGTGATGACCGTTATCGATCCCAGCTGGGAAACCGATACACATGCCAGACGTAAGAACTTGCTCCCCATCATCGGTAACCAGACACAATTCACCATCGAGTACATAAATGAACTCATCTGATTTGGTATGCCAGTGTCGAAGCGCCGATTGAGAATTTGGTTCCAATAATTCTAAATCCACACCGAATTGAGTCAGTCCAAAAGGATCACCTAAACTCTTGTATTCAGACTGACCAAGACGAGACTTGAATGGTTCTGGGAAAGGGTTAAATGTTTCGCCTTTTAAAGTCAGGGCTTCTTTTGCTTTTGTCATCATCTTTTTCCGTTCTGTTACTCAGCACTCGTTTAGGAGCAGGACTCGCAAAACGATTTTAAAGGATATGATTTAAATCACGACAACCAAGGTATATCAGTACTCAGCGGTCTAACGGATTCACGAACACGCTACCGCCCCTGGCAATCAAGCCACGCGTAGGATGAGTAATTCCATTTGGGGTCAATATAATAGGTGCATATCAGCAATGTTGCATTAAATGCTTGTTTTTGTGCTGCATATCTGTGGGTAAGTGCAAAGTGGCTCCTGCGATAGGGCGTTAGGCGAAAAGCCAAATGGTCTGACAGGCTGCTTTATCAATGGATACTGAGAATGCTCACAGAAGGAACTTGATTATGCGCGTGAATAGGTCAAAGTATTTGCAATATTGTTACCATGGTGCTGCGTTTGCTTAGAGTTTGTCCATGGTATGAAAGGAATGAAATTGATGTCAGTTGCTGATTACTTTGAAGGCTGTGAATTTCATACCGCGCGGTTGCGGGTGAGCCATATTTCGAAACTTCTGAATCAGAATCGGTCAACATTGGAAGACCTGTTGGCGCACGCAGCTTTGAATTTACTGACCCCGAAAGTAACACATTCGCTTCCACCTGAGTTTCAATCGGTTCAATGTGAGCATTCGGCCCGAGCGTGGGCGCGGAAAATGATGAAAGAAAGCCATGTTCTTGTGATTCAGGGGACAGTGACACAAGAAATCATCGGCTTTATATTTCTCTCTCAGTATGATGATGCGGGTTTACAAAAAGCACATGTGGGTTATCTGCTGGGTGAAGGGTATTGGGGGCAGGGTTATGCCAGTGAGTGTCTGGCTGGACTGATTGCCTGGTGTCAGGAAGCACAGATTGTTTCTGCTTTAGTAGCCGGGGTGGAAACGGAGAATTTCCAGTCAGTCAGACTGCTTCAAAAACATGGTTTTGATGAAGTCGCAACTGATGCTCCGGCTGGCGTGCTGTTCTTTGAGCGTGTTTTAACGTCATAGTCAAGTGCCGCTGAAAGTCATATATTCACGGTTTGGGAATACTGCGGTAGAGCCGGTTAAACCGTCTGTTTTTTGTGAAATACAGTTCTATCTCGGCCAGAAAACCTGGGTTAACTTTGTAGTCATATTCTTTCTGAAAATTCACAGACGGCGTCAGTTTCATATAGAGCCAATGTTTATGTAATCTGCGTTGCCAACTGAACGAAATCCAGGCGTTTTCAGTCGACAGGTTTGGCCTGCTGTTCGCACTCATGCCGATTGAGTAGGTGAGTAAATTGCGGTTGCTGATCCGGTCATAGATTTCGGCCAGATTGACGAACTGCCAGTTGTCATCGTCATCCAGAAACTGTGCACTGGTGCCGACTCTGAGAATTGTCAGTTCGGTTGGTTCAAGAGCATTATAAAAATCAGCTGAAGTCAGGCTACCGGGCCCTTTGCTGTGATAGTAAAAGAATTCCTGCCGGACCAGACTTGTCCAGCCGGCGCCTAATTTATCAACACGCCTGAACTGGGCCCGGGTAAAGGGATCTAAGGGCAGACGAAGTTTCAGACCAATATCAAAGTCGGCGTACCATTCACCAAACTTGCGGCTTTCGAGACGCACCCCTGCGATAGCGCCGCGATTTTCTGTACCGGTTGTATCCGCGATGCCCCGTTCTTTATTTTCCAGGCTCTCGTAATCTTCAGGATCGGTTTCAAAAATCAGTTTCCAGTCTTTTTCCGCATGGGGAAGATCCATTCTGAGCGCGATACTGGAGTCGAACTCAAAGTAGCCCCGATGCGTGTAATAGGGTTTTAGTCTGATTCGCAGATAGCTTTCGTTGACCATGGGTTCCTCTTCCTCATTGAAGCTGAGAAACTCATCGATACCTGAACTCATGTCGGTAATGGTATCAGAGACGGATGTCTGTGTTGTGTCTAACCAGGCAGGTAAAAGTTTGTCGTCATCATCTTCCGGGTATTGCCAGGGATCTGTGGTCGCTGTGTCAGCGGTACAAATTGCAGGTGTCCCGATCCAGCAGACCGTCGTTAAAAAAATGATACCGGTTCGGCGCAGACACTTCATAAAAGTCCTCGGATCGGGTGCTAACAATTTGATATCCCTGCATCTAGTATAGATAAAACTGAAGCAGGCTTGTTCCGGAATCCTCTGACTGAAAAGTTTGAATCATATCTAAAAATTGGAAGCAAGTTTTGAAATCGTTTACATGGGTGATTATGCGGGAATGAAAGAAATGGCTTTCGGCACTGAGAGTTAACCGCCATGAGAACAATTTGTCGAAAACTTTGCGCTTGTGGCTAAATTTTTGTGTCACAAATCTCGGCTACACTTTACCCGTAAAGAAAATCTATGCACCCCTGCATAGGTTAATGATGGTGAGGTGTAGGATGGATATGTCAGATTTTGATGGAATCAGAAGAGATATCTCACTGAAAGTTGAACACATTTTTGAAGCTTATGAAAAAGAAAATTACTGCATGCCGACGATGGAAGAATTCCGGGCCATGTTTAATGAACATATTGATGAATATGTTGGTCCGGACGATTCGCTGAGGGGAGCCGGACTGGGCATGCCATCAGACATCAAGCAACGACGTGAGCAGAAGGTATGGCGTGTTGTAAATGAGCTGGAAGCCGAGCAACGGTTCTTGCGTTCCGAGTAGCGGAACCACCAGCGCTTCAAGAGGAAAAAACGAGGTCAGTGTGAGGGCACTGGCCTCGTTTTTTCATGATGTCATTTGTGCCGGGCAGCCAGTAAAGCCAGAGTTGCATTTGAATTGGGTTGCTTGCCCAAACGCCGGCAAATTGCTGCTCCCGCTTCAGCCAGCTTCATGAGATTAATCCCGGTGCTGATACCTGACTGTTCACAGAGATACACCACATCTTCGGTTGCGACATTTCCGCTTGCACCGGGTGCGTAAGGACATCCGCCCAAACCGGCAACACTGGCGTCAATCGTTGAAATCCCCATTAACAGTGACTGGTAGATATTGGCCAGTGCCTGCCCCCAGGTATTGTGGCAGTGTACGGCCAGAGTCTGTACAGGCATGTCCTCCATACACGCTTCAAGCATGGCTGCAAACCGAAGGGGAGTGGCCTTGCCAATGGTGTCTCCCAGCGAGATTTCATAGCACCCCATGTTGAAGAGCGTTTGGGCAATACGGGCCGTTTGTGCCGGAAGCGTCGGGCCGTCATAAGGGCAGTCTGTCACGCAGGACAGGTAGCCACGCACCGCAATCCCGTTTTCTCTCGCGTGGTGAATCACGGGTTCAAAGCGTTTCAGGCTCTCTGCAATGCTGCAGTTGATATTATGCTGGCTGAACCCTTCTGATGCGGAAGCAAAAACAGCGATCTCATCGGCGCCCGCCTCAATTGCCAGCTCAAGGCCTTTCATATTTGGCGTTAGTGCCGCGTAGGTAATTCCCGAAACGCGGTTGATTTGTTGAAAGACTTCTGCAGAATCGGCCATTTGCGGCACCCATTTGGGTGAAACAAAGGAGCCCGTTTCAATATGGCGAAGTCCGGTCGCTGAAAGCTGATTGATCAAAGCGACTTTATCGGCCGTACTGACACTGAGCTCATTCTGCAAGCCGTCTCTCGGTCCGACTTCAACAATTTTGACCTCTTTGGGAACCTGCGCATGCAATGTGGCTGACGGCATCAACGTATCTTTGCTCATGCTGATTTCACTCCGTATGGCCCGGTTCTTCACCGGCGGCGCTGAGTTGTACCAGTTCCTGCCCATGCTGAACCTGATCGCCATTGCTGACCAGCACGGAGATAATCTGGCCATCATGTGGCGCACGGACGGTGTATTCCATCTTCATGGCTTCAATGACCACCAGCCCCTGATCTTTTTCGACCGTATCGCCGGGCTGACATAAAACTTCAGACACAATGCCGTTGAGTGGCGCGACAGGGCTGTCGTTTTGGTCTGAACGATGGTGGCTGAAGTTGGGACGCAACTGATACTGCTGTTGCTCACCATGGGTGAATGCCAGCAGCGCATCTGAATCGGCCAGCCGGACCAGGCGGATCTGATGACGAGCACCATGGATTTCAACTTTGCAGTCAATGACAGGTCCTTGCGAATCCAGCTCTAGCAAAGTGATATACACAGGTGTCAATTGCAGGGTGTCTGATCCGGACATCCATTGTTTCAGCCAGATCCGGCCGTCTGAAACGCTTTCAAATACGAAGAGACAGCTGTCATTCTGAGGATCGCAAAGCGTGATGTTGTGCAGACTGCGCTGGTTGAGTCGCCAGCCTGTCAGTTCGCGCTGAGCAGCTTGCTGAAAACACAGGGTGACGGCACACAGCAGCTGATTGAGCGGGAGGTGGACGGGCTCACTGGTGATTGATTTTATTTCCAACAGAGCAGCCGAGTCTGCGGATAAGGCGTCCTGATGATGTTCAATAAAATGGGTACTCAGCGAACCCTGAACAAAAGCCTCGTGACTGAGAATGCGCTGCAGATATTTCAGGTTTGTGGCAAGACCGCCGAGCTGATAATCAGATAAAAGTGTTTTCAATTGCTGAATGGCACTTTGTCGGTCTTCTGCCCAGGCAATGACTTTCGCCAGCATGGGGTCATAATGTGTCGTGACGGTGTCACCTTCAGCAATGCCGCTGTCGACGCGCGCCCGAACCTGATGTCCCGGGAGGGCCGCTGCATGCTCTGTAACCGGTTCCCTCAGGTACTGTATTAAGCCAGATGCGGGTAAAAAGTCCTGCTCGGTATCCTCTGCATAAAGCCTGGCTTCAACCGCATGGCCGCGATGCTGAATTTCATGCTGTGCGAGGGGAAGGCGATACCCTTCGGCAACCCGAATTTGCCACTGGACTAAATCCTGGCCGGTAATCAGCTCGGTGACCGGATGTTCAACCTGAAGCCGGGTGTTCATTTCCATGAAATAATACGCCTGACTCTGACTGTCATAGAGAAACTCAACAGTCCCAGCGCCGACATACTGAATGGCCAGCGCTGCCTGTACAGCAGCTTCACCCATCTCTTTTCTCAGGCGATCACTGAGGCCGGGAGCCGGGGCTTCTTCAATGATTTTCTGGTGACGTCGCTGAACAGAACAATCACGATCTGACAGATAAACGCAGTTGCCATGCTGATCGGCAAAAATCTGAACTTCAATGTGACGTGGCTGAGTCAGGTATTTTTCAAGCAACAGGGTCTGGTCCCCAAATGCGGATTTCGCTTCCCGCCGGGCAGACTGAACGGCTTCCGTCAGTTCACTTTCCCGGTGGACGATTTTCATCCCTTTACCACCACCGCCTAAAGCTGGTTTCAGAATCACCGGGTAGCCAATCTGAGCGGCTGTCTTTGTCAGATTCTCAAGGTTATCTTCGTCACCGTGATAGCCGGGTAAAAGCGGCACACCGGCTTTAGACATGATGGTTTTTGCATCGGATTTCGAGCTCATTGCGGCCATCGCTGAAGGGCCCGGGCCGATAAAAATAATTTGGTTGTGCTGGCAAGCTCTTGCGAATGCGACGTTCTCAGAGAGGAAGCCATAGCCGGGATGAATTGCATCAGCCTGGCTGTTTTTGGCGGCATCAATCAGTTTGTCGATGGCCAGATAGGAATCCAGAGCCGGGGCAGGCCCGATACAGAGTGCCTCGTCTGCCATACGGACGTGCCGGGCATGTCGGTCAGCTTCAGAGTAGACGGCAATCGTGGTGATGCCCATGCTTTTTGCAGTCTGAATGACGCGGCAGGCAATTTCGCCGCGGTTCGCGATGAGCAGGCGGCGAATGGCGGTATGTGTGTCGACAGATGCAGAAGATCCAAGTGCGCCTGTTATGGCAGGTTGTTCCTGGAGTGGCTGCAGCAGATCACCGGGTTTACTCATCATGCTCTCCTTGCATAGAGTGATTCTCTTGAATCCAGTTCGGGCGTCGCTTGTCAAAAAATGCAGATAAACCTTCCTGACCCTGTTCAGAGACACGGATGTCAGCAATCATTTCACTGGTCAGCTGAATCAGTTCATCATCGATTGGGGAGGTTTCACAGTGACGGCACAGCAATTTGACCTGATTCATGGCCAGAGGACTGTTCGCAAGCAGCGCATTGATCGTCTGTTGCAGCCGTGCCTCAAGTTGCGCTTCGGAACAGACTTCATGCAGGATGCCCATTTCCTGGGCGCGCTGTGCATCAAAGGCTTCCGCTGTCAGCATCAGACGCCGGGTCTGTCGTTGCCCGAGGGTGCGGCAGACATAAGGTCCGATCGTTGCGGGAATCAGGCCCAATTTGACTTCGCTTAAACAGAAACGCGTATTTTCTGTTCCCAGCGCGATGTCACTACAGCAAATCAGCCCCAATGCACCGCCGTATGCAGAGCCCTGAACGGAAACGATCGTCGGATGAGGGAAGGTATCGAGTTCATGCATCAGTAAAGCCAGCGCTTGTGCGTCATTCAGATTCTCGTGACGGCTTTTACTTGCCATCGATTTCATCCAGTTCAGATCAGCCCCGGCCGAGAAATGTTTGCCGGTAGCGTTCAGTAACAGGACGCGGACATCCGGGTGGCGGACCAGTTGCTTCAGATAGTGCCGCAGAGCCGCAATGAAGTGATCGTCAAAGGCATTATATTTTTCGGGCCGGTTGAGCGTCAGCGTCGCAACCCCCTGGCGATTAATCGTGCAAAGTACAGTGTCCCGGGCGGTTGCATGAAGAATCTCCGCAATATTACCGGGCTGAAAAACAGGCGTTCCTTGAAATGTCATGGTATGTCCTCGCTTGTGCGGACGGTTACATTCGGAAAATGCCAAACTGGCTGTCTTCTTTCGGCGCATGGCTAGCGGCTTTCAGGGCCATCGCCAGAACATCCCGGGTCTGAACCGGATCGATGATGCCGTCATCCCACAGGCGGGCGCTGGCAAAGTAGGGGGAGCCTTCTTTTTCGTAGCGTTCTCGGATGGGTTGTTTGAAGGTCTCTTCATCTTCTGCTGACCAGCTTTCACCTTTGCGCTGTTTTATATCCCGGGTGACCTGAGCCAGGACACCTGCAGCCTGCTCACCTCCCATGACAGATATACGGGCGTTGGGCCACATCCAGATCAGGGTGGGATCATAAGCCCGGCCACACATCCCGTAGTTTCCGGCGCCGTAAGAACCGCCGATGATTACGGTAAATTTCGGGACATTAGCACAGGCAACCGCCATCACCATTTTGGCACCATGCTTGGCAATGCCTTCTGCTTCGTATTTCCGGCCCACCATAAAACCAGTGATGTTCTGCAAAAACAGCAGCGGGATATTGCGCTGGGTACAAAGCTGAATGAAGTGCGCCCCTTTTTGTGCCGATTCCGAAAAAAGAATGCCGTTATTTGCCACGATGCCGACCGGATAACCGTGTAACCGGGCAAAGCCGCAAATCAGGGTTTCGCCGTAAAGGGCTTTAAATTCGTCAAATTCAGAACCGTCCACCAGCCGGGCAATCACCTCACGGGCGTCAATTTGTTTGCGCAGGTCGGTTCCGACAATACTGTATAAGTCGGTTGCCGGATAAAGCGGTGCTTTGACAGGGTCGGGTTGTACGGACAAGACGGATGCCTTCTGGCGATGACAGCTATCGACAGCCTGCCGGGCAAGTGCCAGTGCATGGGGCTCATCTTCAGCGTAATAGTCTGCGACGCCAGAGGTTTTACAGTGCACATCGGCTCCGCCTAATGCTTCTGCGCTGACATCTTCACCGGTTGCAGCTTTTACCAGAGGCGGACCGGCAAGAAAGATCGTGCCTTGATTTTTCACCATAATGGCAACATCGGCCATGGCAGGCACATACGCGCCACCTGCAGTACAGAGCCCCAGGACAATCGCAATTTGCGGAATTCCTTTGGCCGACATGCGGGCCTGATTAAAAAAGATCCGTCCGAAATGATCTTTATCCGGAAAAACTTCGGCTTGATGCGGCAGGTTGGCACCACCGGAATCGACCAGATAGAGGCAGGGCAGGTGACAGCGTTCCGCTATCTCCTGGGCTCTCAGATGTTTTTTGACGGTTAACGGGTAATAAGTCCCGCCTTTCACGGTCGGATCATTGGCAATGATCATCACATCGGTACCGGACACCTGACCAATCCCTGCAACGACCCCTGCACAGGGAATGTTCTCATCATAGACTTCCCAGGCGGCAAACTGGCCGATTTCCAGGAAAGGACTGCCGGCGTCCAGCAGCCGATCAATCCGCTCCCGGACGGGTAGTTTGCCTTTGGATCGCTGTCTGGCTTCTGCCTGTTCACCGCCGCCCTGAAGCTGGATGCTCAAACGGGTCTGCAGTTCATCAACCAGTGTGGCCATTTCCTGGTGGTTTTGCTGAAACTGTGTGTCATGAGGCTGAATGTGGCTCTCAAGTATCGCCATGATATCTGTCCCTGTTGTATTGATACTTATCGGCTTTGTTCGAACAGCTCGCGGCCAATCAGCATGCGGCGAATTTCAGAGGTGCCCGCACCGATTTCATAGAGCTTGGCATCACGGAGCAGTCGTCCGGTCGGAAATTCGTTGATGTAGCCGTTACCACCGAGGATCTGAATGGCGTCCAGTGCCATTTGCGTCGCCAGCTCCGCACAGTACAAAATCGCACCGGCTGCATCCTGACGAGTGGTCTCACCCCGATCACACGCGGCCGCAACGGTGTAGACATACGCGCGCGCCGCATTCATGCGGGTATACATGTCGGCAATTTTTGCCTGAATCAGTTGGAACTCACCGATGGACTTCCCGAATTGTTTGCGGTCGTGAATATAGGGCAGGCAAATATCCAGACAAGCGCGCATGATTCCCAGCGGACCGGCTGCAAGCACAACCCGTTCGTAGTCCAGACCGCTCATCAGTACTTCAACCCCCTGATTGAGTTTCCCCAGCAGGTTTTCAGCCGGAACTTCACAGTTGTTGAACACGAGTTCGCAGGTGTTTGATCCCCGCATGCCCAGTTTGTCGAGTTTTTGCGCCCGGGTGAAACCAGGGAAATCGCGTTCAATAATAAACGCACTGATCCCACGGGATTTTGCCTGCGAATCAGTTTTGGCATAGACCACAAAGGTATGGGCATCCGGTCCGTTGGTGATCCACATTTTGTTGCCATTCAGGACAAAGACTTCGCCTTGTTTTTCGGCTTTCAGCTGCATGCTGACGACATCTGAACCCGCATTGGCTTCGCTCATTGCGAGTGCGCCGATGTGCTCGCCGCTGATCAGTTTGGGAAGGTATTTTTCTTTCTGTGCCTGCGTACCGTTCCGGTAGATCTGGTTGACGCACAGGTTGGAATGAGCGCCATAGCTCAGCCCGACAGAAGCGGATGCCCGGCTGATTTCTTCCATGGCGACAACATGGGCCAGATAGCCCATACCCGCGCCACCGAACTCTTCACTGACGGTGACCCCAAGTAAACCCATGTTGCCCAGTTTTTCCCAGAGGTGAGCGGGGAAAAGGTTGTCTTTATCAATCTGTTCGGCGAGTGGTGCAATGGCATCGGCGGCAAAATGATTGACATGCTCACGGAGCATGTCCAGGGTTTCGCCCAAGCCAAAATTGAGCGGGGTAAACAGGTCTTTCATAGCATCTCCCTTGTATCCGAATATTCGGATGAGTCATGAGATACAACTAAATTCTCAGGATGATCAGTGATTGTCTCAGCCTTCAAATTTCGACTGACTGTGATTGTTTTTTCTGCGCTTGCTGGTGTTGCTTTTGTCGTCCAGCGCCTGCTGGCACCGTGCTTTTGCAGCATCCAGTTCCTGCATCAGGATATCGATATCATCTAACTGACGCTGGAGTTTTGATTGTTTCTCTTCGATGATTTTAATCATCTGGTGAAGCTGGCTATCACTCTGATTTGTATCATATAAATCAAAGAGTTCACGAATTTCAGCCAAAGACAATCCAAGCCGTTTCCCGCGAAGAATCAGCTTGAGCCGGATCTTATCCCGGCGTTGATAGACTCGGATTGTGCCGTCTCTTTCCGGCTGGAGCAGACCCACGTCTTCATAAAAACGAATACTGCGGGTGGTGATGCCAAATTCTTTTGCCAGCTCGCTGATCTTAAAGGTATCCACCACACTGCTGTCCTCCCGATGTTCGTAAATGCGGGACTGAAAAGCAACCTCGTCAGAGTGAGACCAGAACACGGCGGTTTATCCGGAAATGGCAACAATTCTGTACGCTGATCAATCAATATTGTTGTGCTGTTGTTTCTTAACGTTTACGTAAATGTTAGTGCTATGCTTACGTAAACGTCAAGAAAAGCGGAGCCTGGAAAATGGAAACCAGCACCAGTTCAACTGCAGTATCTTCATCTGAGAAAGAAGTGTGGATCGTCTCAGCCAAACGTACCCCTTTAGGCAGTTTTCAGGGGCAGTTTTCGTCGTTGTCCTCCCCGACATTAGGGGCTTATGCCATCAAAGGTGCCCTCGAGAGTATCGGGGTTTTTACCGATGAACTTTTCCCGGGCAAGGCCGATGGTCTCCGGATCGATGAAGTCCTGATGGGGTGTGTTCTGCCTGCCGGATGTGGTCAGGCGCCTGCACGTCAGGCAGCGCTCAACGCCGGACTGCCGATTTCGACCGGCTGCGTGACGGTAAATAAAGTTTGTGGTTCAGGAATGAAAACTGTGATGCTTGCCGCAGATATGATTCGTGCCGGCAGTATTCAGACGGCAATCGCCGGTGGGATGGAAAGTATGACCAACGCCCCTTATCTGCTGAAGCAGGCCAGGGGCGGTTTTCGTTTAGGGCACCAGACTACGCATGATCATCTGTTTCTGGATGGTTTGCAGGATGCCTATGAAGGAGAACTCATGGGGGTTTACGCCCAGCAGATTGCCGATGCCAAGCAATTCAGCCGGGAAACCATGGATGAATGGGCTGCGATGTCCGTACAGCGTGCCTGTCAGGCGATTGAATCCGGGGCGTTTGAGCAGGAAACCTGCCCTGTCGTGATCGCGGATCGAAAAGGTGAGCACCTGGTTAAAGTGGATGAGCATCCGGGAGAAGTTGATCCGGCCAAGATCCCCAAACTGAAGCCTGTTTTTGCCAAAGACGGCAGTGTGACTGCTGCAAACTCCAGTTCTATCGCCGATGGCGCGGCAGCCTTACTGCTGATGGACAGCGACACAGCCCAACAGCATGGGTTTGAGCCGCTGGCGATTATTCGCGGTCAGTCGACCCATGCCCGTCTCCCGTCTGAATTCACCGTTGCTCCGGTGGATGCCATCCGGCAGTTGCTTGAACAGCTGCAATGGCAAACGGATGACGTGGATCTCTGGGAGATCAATGAAGCTTTTGCCGTCGTCACGCAAATTGCGGTCCGTGAGCTGCAACTGGATGCCAGCAAAGTAAATATTCACGGCGGGGCCTGTGCTCTGGGTCATCCGATTGGTGCCAGCGGCGCCCGCATTATCGTCAGTTTGATTCATGCACTGCGCCGCAAGCAACAGGCGGGTGAACCGGTCAGCCGGGGCATCGCATCCTTATGTATCGGTGGTGGCGAAGCAACCGCCGTCGCGATTGAACTTCCGGCTCAGTAAATTCCAACTCAGTAATAAATTCGCACCTGGTCGCTGTATCACCAGCAATGGAAATGACAGTTTAGAGGACGTGAAAATGATTGAGAGAGTACCCCTGTTCATTGATGGCCAATTCCGTCAGTCACAGTCAGAAGAATGGATTGATGTGACCAACCCGGCTACCAATGAAGTGATTGCCCATTTGCCGTGTGCATTAACATCGGAAATGGATGAGGCGATTGCCAGCGCAAAAAGAACCTTCGAGAAGTGGAAAAATGTGCCGGTGCCTGAGCGTGCCAGGCTGATGCTGAGTTATCAGCAACTTCTCAAAGCACATCATGACGAACTGGCTTGTCTGCTTTCCAGCGAGACGGGCAAAATTCTTGCCGATGCCAAAGGCGATGTCTGGCGCGGCATTGAAGTGGTGGAACAGGCCGCCAATATTGCCAGCCTGATGATGGGTGAATCCAGTGAAAATGTTGCAAATAATATCGACACATACTCCCTGACTCAGCCGCTGGGTGTCTGCAGTGGGATTACTCCGTTTAACTTTCCGGCCATGATTCCGCTCTGGATGTTCCCGCTGGCGATCGCGGCTGGGAATACCTTTGTGCTGAAACCTTCTGAGCAGGTGCCGCTGACTTCGGTCAGACTGGCAGAGCTGTTTGAGCAGGCAGGGGCGCCTCCGGGCGTGCTGCAATTGGTTCACGGGCGTAAAGCACAGGTTGATCATTTGCTGGAGCATCCGGATATCCGCACGGTTTCATTTGTGGGTTCTGTGCCGGTGGCGCGCTATATCTACCAGACAGGAACACACCACCTGAAACGCGTTCAGGCATTTGCCGGGGCGAAAAACCATCTGGTGGTGATGCCGGATGCGAACAAACAACAGGTGATTAATAATCTGGTCGGTGCGTCAGTCGGTGCGGCGGGCCAACGCTGCATGGCGATTTCCGTTGCGGTTTTTGTCGATGGGGCCAAAGACTGGATTCCTGAACTGAAAGAAGCCATGGCGAAAATGAAACCCGGCGGATGGGATGAGGAAGACGCGGCTTACGGTCCGTTAATCAATCCGGAAGCCAAAGCCCGCGTGTTGCGACTGATTCAGGAAGGGAAAGCGCAGGGGGCCGTGTGTGAACTCGACGGCAGTGATTGCACGGTGAAAGATTATCCGGCAGGTAACTGGGTGGGACCAACGCTGTTCAGCGGTGTAACACCGGAAATGAGCATTTACCGTGAAGAGATCTTCGGACCGGTTCTGGTCTGTGTGGAAGTGAGTTCACTGGAAGAAGCCATCGCACTGATCAATGACAACCCGTACGGTAACGGGACCTCGATCTTTACGGCCAACGGTGCGGCAGCCCGGAAGTTCCAGCATGAAATTCAGGTCGGCCAGGTCGGGATTAACGTGCCGATTCCGGTGCCGCTGCCATTCTTCTCTTTTACCGGCTGGCGGGGCAGTTTTTATGGTGATCTGCATGCTTACGGGAAACAAGCTGTGCGTTTCTTCACTGAAACGAAAACGGTGACTGCACGTTGGTTTGATGACGATATTCCGAAAGGCCCGAACCTGACGATTAACATCGATCATTAAGACTGAACCGACGGAGTAAGGCGATGGATTTTGAACTGAATGATGATCAGCGCGCGTTTGCTGAGGTTGCAAGGCAGTTTTCTCAGGAACAATTGCTGCCGATGGCGGCGAGCTGGGATGAAAGCTCAACATTCCCGAAAGATGTGCTCAGACAGGCTGGAGAAATGGGGTTTCTCAGCCTCTATACCCCGGTAGAGTCCGGCGGAATGGGGCTGAGCCGGTTGGATGCTTCGATCATTTTCGAACAATTGGCAATGGGCTGCACTTCAACAACAGCTTTCATGACCATTCACAACATGGTGACCTGGATGATCGCGAGCTTTGCTTCCGGGCAGGCCCGTTCGGAATGTATTCCGAAATTAATCACAGGTGAGTGGCTGGGTTCTTATTGTCTGACGGAAGCCAACGCAGGTTCAGATGCGGCATCTTTGACGACCCGGGCAGAACGGAAAGGGGATCACTATGTGATTTCGGGGGCGAAAGCCTTCATTTCCGGGGCAGGTGATACCGATGTGCTGGTTGTGATGGCCCGTACGGGAGAGAACGGAGCCAATGGGATCTCTGCCTTTATTGTGCCAGCGGATGCCGAGGGCATCAGTTATGGCCGAAAAGAGCCAAAGCTTGGCTGGCATAGTCAGCCAACCCGTGCCGTCACATTCGACAGTGTGAAGGTTCCGGTCCATTACCGCTTGGGCGAGGAAGGCGAAGGTTTCCGATTCGCGATGAAAGGGCTGGATGGCGGACGGATCAATATCGCCACTTGCTCTGTCGGTACAGCGCAGCAGGCGCTCAATCTGGCCCGACAGTATATGACTGAGCGGAAGCAGTTTGGCAAACCTATCGCACAGTTTCAGGCGCTGCAGTTCAAACTGGCTGATATGGCGACTGAACTTGAAGCGGCGCGGCAGCTGGTCCGGTTTGCGGCATCCAAGCTGGATAAGGGCGATCCGGAAGCTACAGCGTACTGTGCGATGGCAAAACGCTTCGCGACGGATGTTGGGTTTACGGTCTGTGATCATGCCCTGCAGCTTTATGGTGGTTACGGGTACATTCAGGATTATCCGATTGAACGTCATTTCCGGGATGTCCGGGTGCATCAAATTCTGGAAGGAACAAACGAAATCATGCGCTTGATCATCGCGCGTCGTTTATTAAGTGAGGATACTGGACTGCTTTGAATAACTCTGATGTCTTCTCACGGCTGCCATGCTCGTTCTTCCGGGTGTGGCAGCCGTGCGAATGAAGGTTATCGGCACTCAGTCCAGTTGCCTTGCATGGATCTCAACCCAAAAAGGATGGGCGTTATGCACGCACTGACACAAACAAGTGTTCCGATTGAAGTTGAAATTGATGGCCATGTCGCGGTACTGACCATGAATAACCCGCCAGCCAATACCTGGACGGCGGACAGTCTGAATCAACTGAAGGCTCTGGTCAAAGCACTGAATGAAGACAAAAACATTTATGCCCTGGTGCTGACCGGCAAAGGAGAAAAGTTTTTCTCTGCCGGCGCAGATTTGAAACTGTTTGCCGAGGGCGATAAGGCGGTTGCAGCCGATATGGCGTTTTGTTTTGGTCAGGCTTTTGAAACTTTGTCTGATTTTCGCGGTGTATCTATCGCTGCCATCAATGGCTATGCCATGGGCGGCGGGCTGGAAGTTGCATTGGCGTGTGATATCCGTATTGCGGAAGCGCATGCGATCATGGCATTGCCGGAAGCGAGTGTTGGCTTGCTGCCTTGTGCGGGCGGGACACAGAACCTAGCCTGGCTGGTGGGCGAAGGCTGGGCCAAGCGGATGATTTTGTGTGGCGAGCGGGTTAGCGCCTCACAGGCACTGGATATCCGTCTGGTTGAAGAAGTCGTCGCGACGGGACAGTCTCTGGAGACGGCGAAAAAGTTGGCTGCCGAAGTCGCGCATCAATCGCCAACTGCCGTGACGGCATGTAAATCGCTGATTCAGAATGCCCGGTTTGCCCCATTACATCAGGGATTAATTCAGGAAAGGGAACGTTTTATCCGCCTGTTTGATACATTGGATCAACGGGAAGGGGTCCGGGCGTTTTTTGAAAAACGTCCTCCGGTATGGAAAAACGAATAATAACGGCAGATAAATGCTGATCAGCGAATGATGGACCATCCTGCCATTCGCGTGCATGGAGTGAACATGACTGGAACAATGACTTTTAGCGAACTTGAGTGTGGGCGCGGCAAGCGAATTGGTATTGCGGCAATTGATAACCCTTCCTCCTTAAATGCACTCACATTAGAGATGCTGCGACAGCTCAGTGCCCGTCTGGCTGAATGGGAAAAGGATGATCAGATTGCGTGTGTGTTTTTACACAGTGACCATGCGAAAGCATTCTGTGCAGGCGGGGATGTACGGGCCATTTACAAAGCGATGGTTGAAGCTGAATCGCATAAAGAAGCGGGTGAGGCTGGAGCGTCACCAGAGTCTTTCCTGACCGAATATTTCAGCGTCGAATACCGGTGTGATTATCAGATTCATCAGTTTAAAAAGCCGTTAATTGCCTGGGGTGAAGGGATCGTTATGGGCGGTGGGATCGGGCTGTATATCGGTGCTGGTCATCGGGTCGTGACCCCATCCAGCATGTTAGCCATGCCTGAAATTTCCATTGGTCTGTACCCTGATGTTGGCGGTACCTGGTTTCTGAATCAGTTGCCGGCAGGCGTCGGTCTGTTCTTAGGGTTGACGGGTGCACGGGTGAACGCAAGTGATGCGCTGGACTTGAAAATGGCCGATCATATTCTGCTGGCGGAACATAAGTCGGCTGTTTTAGAAGCGTTACAGGCAATTGACTGGCAAAGCGTGCCGGACGCGGATCAGGCTGTGTCTGATTGCCTTCGTGAATTTGCAGAATCGGCAAAACGCGACTGGCCGCCAAGCCAGATGATTCCTTACTTCCCTCAGATTCAGGCAGCTTCGGTTGGCCGTAATCTGGAAGAAATTTGCCAGCAGATCATGGCGATTGATGGCTTAGGCACCTGGCTTGAAACCGCGAAGTCAAACTTGAAACATGGCAGCCCGGTTTCTGCGCATATCTGTTACCGGCAACTAAAAGGGTATCGCGACCTGACGCTG
This sequence comes from Photobacterium sp. R1, assembly GCF_054600795.1. NCBI lineage: Bacteria > Pseudomonadati > Pseudomonadota > Gammaproteobacteria > Vibrionales > Vibrionaceae > Photobacterium > Photobacterium sp. R1. The sequence continues at coordinate 165,389 of NZ_BAAHZP010000002.1, read as the reverse complement.
GCCGATTGTTTCCGTCTGGAACTGGGTTTGTCGGTGAGATGCGGATTGCTGGGCGAGTTTCAGGAAGGCGTTCGCGCGCGTCTGATTGATAAGAGCGGAGAACCCACATGGCTCTTTTCTGCTGTTTCTGCAGTCGATGAAAGTGTGATTGATGATTTATTTGCGCCAATGTGGCAAGCCTCTGAACATCCATTGGCAGACTTAGGTGCGGAATCAATGTCCTGAGATTGTGAAATACTCAGGATGTTTCCGCCTGAATTGAAATTGCAGCGAGTTGTTGGGGGAGTATTGTTCGCCCCTTAGTTGTACCTGCATCACTGCACCACAGATTGAAGATCTGAAAAGGAGTGTGTTATGGCGACAACGATTGCGTTTATCGGGCTGGGCAATATGGGCAGCCCGATGGCGAGAAACTTATTAAAAGCGGGTTGTCATGTGAAGGTTTTTGACCTGAATATGGAAGCGGCCCGCAAGCTGGAAGCCGATGGTGCAGTTGCGGCAGCGAACCTGAAAGAGGTCGTCGCTGGTGCGGACACTGTCATTACGATGTTGCCGGCCGGGCAGCATGTTCACGATGTTTACCTGGGACCCAAAGGTCAACCTGAGCAAGGACTGTTCGCCATGGTTGCCCCGGGTACTTTTCTGATTGATTCCTCAACGATTGATCCGGCGACGGCAAAAGAAGTCGCAAAATATGCCGAGCAGCATCAGCTCGAATTTGTGGATGCGCCTGTGTCTGGCGGGGTGGCCGGGGCTGAAGCCGGTACGCTGACGTTTATTGTCGGCGGAACGGATTCTGCATTTCACCGGGCTGAAGCTGTCTTGCAATATGTCGGGAAGAATATCTTCCATGCGGGTCAGGCTGGTGACGGACAGATGGCAAAAATCTGTAATAATCTGATGCTGGCGGTGCAAATGGCGGGTGCCTGTGAAGCATTGAACTTAGGGATCGAAAACGGCCTGGATCCGAAGGTGCTGTCAGACATTATGTTACAAAGCTCGGGCCGTAACTGGGTGCTGGAACTTTATAACCCTTGTCCGGGTGTCATGGAAAATGCACCGGCCAGCAAAGGTTATCAGCCCGGATTTATGAGTAAGCTTATGCTCAAGGATCTGGGGCTTGGCATGGATGCTGCACTGCACAGCCAGTCCGCGGTCCCGATGGGGACACTGGCTCGGAACCTTTACGCTTTCCATAATGCGAACGGGAACGAGCTTCTGGATTTTTCGAGTTTGTTTGAGTTCTATCAGCGTCAGCAAAAATAAGTGTATGCAGCATTCAGGGAGTTCAATATGGATATTAAAAATTCTGTCATTGCAATCACTGGCGCAGGTCAGGGACTGGGACAAATGATGGCGATTACCCTGGCTCAGGCCGGGGCTGATCTGGCATTGATTGATATGAATCCGGAAGGTTTGGCACAGACCCGTTCACAGTGTCAGATGCTCAGCAGTAAAGCGTTAACGTATCGAGTGGATGTTACGCAGGAAGATCAGGTCGAGCGAGTTTTCGATCAGATCATTGAGGATTTTGGTCAGCTGGATGGGCTGGTGAATAACGCCGGGATTCTTCGTGACGGATTATTGGTCAAAATGAAAGATGGCGTGATCAGTAAAATGTCGCTGGAGCAGTTTAATGCGGTGATGACAGTGAATGCCACGGGGACATTTCTTTGTGGTCGCGAAGCAGCAGCCCGCATGATACAAACCAAACGGCCCGGTGCTATTATCAATATCTCCAGCGTTGCCCGTGCGGGTAATTTCGGACAGACCAACTATGCTGCTTCCAAAGCGGCCGTCGCAACGATGGCTGTTTGCTGGGCAAAAGAGCTGGGCCGTTATGGTATCCGGGCTGCGGCGATTGCACCAGGTGTCGTCCGGACTGCCATGGCTGATCAATTGCCTCAGGAAGCGATTGAGCGCTTAGAAAAAATGATTCCACTGGGCCGGGTGGGGCAATCAACAGATATCGCAAATGCTGTGAAATATATTCTGGAAAATGATTACTTTACCGGGCGAGTCCTTGAAGTGGACGGTGGTATGCGGATGTAAAAGCCATCCCATCCTGTTCAAGGAAGGTGAGTAAACGGGCCAGTTATGGCCCGTAAACGATCGCGTAGAGTGCTAAGCCCCCGCCAATGACCAGCATGAGCAAAGACAGGTAAACGGTGAATTGAGTCAGCACCGACAGCCATTTTTGTTTCGTTTTTTGCATCTTGAAGTTTGTCGTTCACAATCAATTGACACCGCGCACCATGCCATATTTCAGCCAGGCAGGCGAGTGCTATTCACATTTGATTGCAGTTTTCATGATGGTCAGATGTTTTCCGCCGGTGTTGTATTTTTTTTGCAATGCCGCGAGAAATGCATGACTGATTGTTCGCGCAATCTGAGTCGTGAGACCGGAATGTGACTGAGGTGCCAGCGCCAGCGCGATTTCAATTCCCGGCAATGGCGGCAGCCAGTCAGCCCGGAGTTCGACTAAATCCGGAGACATACTGCTTCTTGCCATGGCACCAATGGCCAGTCCTGCCCGCACCATGCCTCGTTGGGCGGTTGCACTACTGCTGCAACTGACTAAATCGAAACTGATTTCCTGTTTCATCAACCCATCCAGTGCTGCTGCATGAAATTTGCAATCTGCCTGAAACAGCGCAATGGGTAGCGGACGCAGGGATAATAAGTCAGTTTCAGGTGAGCCGTACCAGACGCCTTGATCCTGCATTAAAAAGTGGCCTTCATCTGAGCCGGGCTGCCGGGTGAGCATTGCAGCGTGGAGCTCACCTTTATCCATCAGCTGGCGCAGACGAACACTGGTGGCGCACATGACGTGGATCTGGACAGGTCCCAGATGTTGACGAATCAAAGACACCAGGCAGGGGAGCAAGGTTTCAGCATAGTCATCCGGACAGCCAAATAACAAGGGCTGGCTGTCGGCCTGCGTACGCAGACTGGAAACCGCTTCATCATGTAAGCTCAGTAAACGTCTGGCATAACTGGCCAGTTTCTGGCCTTCATGGGTCAACACCAGTTGTCTGCCTTCCCGCTGAAAGAGCGTTTGATCCAGTTCCTGCTCCAGTTTTTTCATCTGCATACTGATTGCAGACTGAGTCCTGAATGTCTGCTTTGCAGCCCGGGTAAAACTACCGGTATCGATGAATGCTAAAAAGCTTCGAAGCGCCTCTATATCCATAAGCAATCCTGATGAATATCCATTTGAATTGCTGATAAGCATACTGGAAATCACAGTGGCTTGAACAGATTGAAACGTGAAGCCGGAAAGAAAAAGGCAACTCAGGTTGCCTTCATGGAGTGAGCCAGATTTTGAAATCAGTCCTGAGGATGTTCAGGTTCGGCCGGGCTTGCTGGCTTGGCAGGACGATGAGGCTCTGCCTGAGGTTCAGCAGATTCGAAAAAAGCCAGATCACGGACATTTTTTTGTGTCACAACAGCACTGAATAAGCCTAAAGCGAATGTAATTGCGAAAAATCCCTTCTCATTTAACGCAAGAGTACTGGCATTCCAGAGTCCAATCAGCATTAAGGCACATGAAATGATGACACCGGCAATGACCATAGTTTTATACAATGCGGTGACATTGATACCTTCCATCTCATCCCGCACAGTTTTTTGTAACGTGATGACACTGAACAGGCCAAACAGCAGGACTACAAGATAGTAACCTTTTTCATTGAGCTGGAGGTTGGCATTGAGCAAACCGACACCATAAGCCAGCACAGCCAATGCAAGTGCACCCCAAGACGTGATGACAAAAGCCTTGGTTGGCTTTAATGATACGTTCATTGAATATTCCTGTAAGAAAATGGTGGAATGAGCAACAGGTAGAATATAAGAAGCCTTATTCTTCTCAAGGCGGCAGGTTGGTGACGTTTCTTTAGAGGCAACAGGGGGTTACAAAAGGCAGCTGGTTATTGGACTAGGGTTGATGCATTGGTCTGAGCCGGGTGAGACTCTTTTTAACTTGTGTTATGTCGGGGCAATTTGGAACTTCAGATAAATATCATTGCGTTGAGGTGATATTTCCTTGGTTTTTATGTGGTCTATTTCATTAATATTCATTGTTCATGAAGATATATATTATGAGGAAGTTGTGAGGCCTGTCGTGACTATTGTCTGGTGCCAGAACAAATCCAATCAATATTTATGAATCATTTTGGAACACTGCAATCAATTTCTTGTTTGCGACTTGATGACATGATGGTGAAATATTTAATTCTTATAGATGGATAGATTGAAAGGATATTTCCAATATCGATATATTATCATTCGCTGATGTTCAAATCGAAAGTATGGATTTGATCTCATTAAATTGTGGTCGTACTTTGTATTTCATATTGAATTTTCGAACCAATCGTCAGAAATAGGAATGTTACCTTCTTCTTGTATTTTTCCTGTGGACATAATTGATACTCAACTAGTTGAATAATAATTAATTTTGTTAATTTGAGGAAAACATGAAAAGGACTCACATTATTCAGCTGAGCGCTATCGCTTCAGCTTTGCTTAGTTGCGCGGTTACGGCCACACCAATGGACCCAAATGATGATAATGCTTACCGTCATTTTCCGGGCAGTGTATCGGCTGAATTAGAAAGTAAATACTACCTGTATAAAGATTCCCATAAAAAAGATCTGATGTGGTATGTGCCTAAATCTGGTTATGTTGCATACCGTGGTACCGGGGACAATACCCGACCAAACTTCAATGCCTCCAGCTACATCCCAAGGTTTGGTACCTGGGCTGCACTCCGTCCGGGAGAAGCTCAAATCCGGATGGGTGGTGCGTTCAATACGATGGGACGTGTTGAAGATGTCCAATTCTTGAAAACCGAAGCAGAAAAAGTGGGTTTCAGTGTCTCTCCTGCTGTGGTTACGCGAGGAACGGCGTTATTTGTTGTTGATGGTATTGATGCAAACGCGGATGGACGAATTGACGTTGAATGTGTGGATGAGCCGTTAACAGTGACGGATGCATTAGGTCAGACGATCAATGTCACGATAAATAACTGTTACGTGACAACGATTGATGGCAAACAGCAGCCTACAACGATCGTTGAAAAGGCATACGCGAAAGTACCAGGCGGAAGAACGAGTGCATCTGTGAATGTACCATTCCAGTTGGTGACATTACCTGATAATGACATGACGAATGCCATTGAGAATGATCTGGCGGTTGGGAACAGTCTATCGCCGTACTTCAGCCTGATTGTGGACTGGGAACTAGAGACGGAAAGAGAGACGCGTGCAGCTCGTATTACCGTGGACTGGAACCAGACATTTGAGCAAGCCCACACATTCGCTGCTTACCACAACTTTGCCTGTGTAGACATTGAAATCCAAACCTTCTTCAAGAAGTTAGTACAGGAAGGAAAAGGGGTTTATGTCGAGTATTACAACCCTGAAACGAAGCAGTACGAAGAGCAAGCGCCAAATCAGGCTGCATTTATTAAAGCTGTGGAAGGTATTCAGGCTGAATTGCAGGCAGAGCTGTTTGACCAGATTCAGGAATATAGTCAGTCGCAGTTAGGGAAGGTGGATACAAGCACCAACTCAATGTGGACGCTGCGTGCAAACTATGAAAAACAAGTGCTGAAACGCAACGAAACAAGAACCATCAACTGGAATCCAGGCATGTCAATGGAGACCGTTCAAACTGAAATGAGTGTCGATTGTGTTGTTGGCGGATTCGGAACACCTGTTGAGTGGAGTACAGATGTAGGTTGTCACGCGATTGTTGAAGATGCAACTCAACCGTAACTGAGATGATTCTGAAGTTACGGAATACACCGTAATGAAGCGTTATCTCATTGTGCTGCATAAATAGTATCTAGCCCACGTTGTTTGTGGGCTATTCCAAGGATTACCCATGATAAAATTCACTCATTTACTTGCGAGTGCCGCATTATTGACGGCAGCTTCAGCTCATTCGAGCGATTACCAATTGTCATTGTTAGATTTTAATTCCACGATCGACAATGGTGATATCGTGTTTGCACCATTTAAAAATACCACGCGTGGTACTGGTTATGTTTGGTTTCGTAATTATGAATATGATTACATTTTACCTGTCCCGGGAGCTTACAGAAATAAAACGCTGACAGTCAGCTTCGTTCCCAGCAGTATTCAAAGTGGTGAATTTACGGTATTTGCACAAGAAAATAATATTTCTCCAAACAGAAAAACGCTCGTTCCTGATGATGCGGTTCTTTGTCAACCGACCCAAGCGCTGACAGAATTGCTCACGACTTTTGAATATTCTTCAGTATCGACTCGTCCTCCGGGTTATCCGAAACTTTGCAGTCTGGTGATTCGTTACAATACAAGTGCCGAGAAAGAAGCAAAGTTGTTCGAACTCGTGGATACCAAACAGTTGATGCATGCGAAATTTGCGTTGTCTGATCCGAGTAGTCAGCCTGCGCCCGGTGTATACATTGAAGTGCCAGCCATAGTAAATCAGTTGGTGGACCAAAAAGTGTTAGAGCAGGATTTACCTCTGCCAGTTGACCCAACTGAGCCTGGTATCCCTCATGTAGATATTGGCTGGTATGGACTTGACCAGGGTATCAATTTTTATTCGTCTCATATCGATCCAAGTCTGTTTGGATTTGAAGGTGAGATCGTGGATAAATCTTTGTTGTTCCAGCGCTGGACACAGTTTATTGATCTGTTTCAGACCATCGAAGGTCAACCCGCGTATTGGGTTATTCCGGAAGAACTTGCAGCGAAGAAAATCGTTATTTCAGAACCTGTACCTTCAGCGCCATTCATAGAGGTCTCGTACTGATTTTCTATGAAGTGTTTGATGACCTACTGTCGCTGTATGTGGGGGCGTTGCGTGCTGGTGTTGCTGCTGGGCGCAACGTTTTTCATGTCTTTCGGTTTGCAAGCATTCGAATTCGATCAACGTTTATATAAAAATGCGATTGAGCAGGAGTGCCACGGTTGCCATTTTGAGAACCGAATGAAACCTGTTGGTACGATGCCGAATGGATCCCGAAAGTGGACCGATCAAAAATGTGTCGCCTGTCATACAGAAGTCGATGAAATTGCTCGTAATTACCGGAATCATATTCATGACCCGAGATATGTCGCACTGCCGGTGAAGGATGAGCGGCTACAGTCTATGGAGAAATATCCTCTTTCTTATCTGAATGCACCGGTTTGGCCAATATTCGAAAAGCAAACCGCAAGGGTAAACAGAAAAACACTCACGAAATTTTTAAATACTCCCCACGGAACCTGCAGTGAGGGGAAGTGTGCTGCACCCAAAATGATGGCTTATACCGGTATTCACGAAAATGACGTGATATCCCTGAGCAAGCACCTGGATGCCATTCCTGCAGAATCAGAGATGGAACGGCAGGGGGCGAAGTCGAAAGGTTTGAAGCTGTTTGAAAACAATTGTGTGATGTGCCATGGCTCAAGCCAGTTGACCGGTTATAACGCTGCTGCGATGAGTTTGTTTTCTGCGGATTGGATTTACCAGTATGCCAATGGGAAATCCGTTGAAGGGAGAACGATGCCGAAACTGTCTGTTTCTCGTCATGACGCATACGATCTCTATGCTTATTTTCAAGACGCTCGGGACAAAAACGAAAAGGATCTTGCTCAAGCAATTCAGCAAATAGATCTCAATTTCGATCAATTACCCCAAGGGACGATTCCACCCAAAGCACTGCATTTTATCTGGAATCGTTTATGGCGTGATGGGGGGTGTGTGCATTGTCATGGTATTGATGGTCGTGCCAAAGATGCTTTCAGCATGGCCAACAGGCGGGATATTGAACGTTGGTTGAGAGAAAAAGATGCAAAGACGTTATATCAGCGCTTGGCAATCCGGGAGCAAGAACAGAAGTTTGGAATGGGAGCGAACCCAGCAGGTATGCCAGCAACTGGCCGTCCGTTACCGAACCAACTGATTAAGTTATTGGGCATCTGGATAAAGTCGGGTTGCCCAAATGAAGAAGATGAAATGATTTGCAAGGATAAATGGATTTCCCATGAGCAATAATATTGTAAAAAACACACTCCATTCTTTGATATTGATATCGGCATCTATCAGTGCCGCGATTGCTGCACCAATTGATCCGTCAATCAGGAATGTTGAAGCAGAATTTACCAATGAGCTGGTGAGTAAGTTTTATCTGTATGGCGACACCGAAGATCCAAACCTGATTTGGTTTGTTCCCAAATTCGGGACGATTGCAAGAGACATTACCGGATTTAATCAGCCGGAATTTGATATTGGAAGTACGTATAGTGAGCACCCAGACTACTTCCCGGGTGAAGAGCTGGTGTGGTTCAGCGGAGCCTTCGATACCCGGGGGCTTGAAAATGACATGCAGTTGTTGTCACAGTATGCTTCTCAAAAGGGATACCGGATTTACGCAGCTAAGCCCAAAGCTGCAGAAACTTTCTTCGTGATTGATGGCGTTGATGTTCAAAGTTTGGATTTAGACTGCTCTGGGAGCATCAGTACGCCGAACGGAAATTTTCCTGTCTGTTATGTGTTTGATCAGCAGGGAAGAAAACATCCGGCGGAATTTGTCGCTAAATTAGAATCGAAGCTGCCAGAAAATACCATGAGCCACTACGTTGGATTCAGGGGCATAACGGTCCCTTACTGGAAACAAACGTTAAAAGAGTTAATGGGATATAATTTGCCTGTAAATGATCCGGCTGTGGGTCAGAACTGGGATGATAAAATTCAGGTCGTGACAGTGTGGGAGCTGGATACACATTACAACCGACCACGCGGGAGAATCAATATTAACTGGCCAGATTTAGTTCACCAATTTGTATTATTTCAAAATGCTCATCCCGCATTACTGACCGTCAGTGATATTCAGAGAAAAATTCGTGAGTGGGTGAAAACCGCGCTTGTGGCTCAGAATGCACCGTTTTACCTTCACACTTACAGCGCTGATAATGATGTCAATTTGATAACGGATGCGATTTATAAAGTATTAAGAGACAGGCAGTTGTTTGCTCCCCAATGGGTTTTTACTCGCAATCCAATACATACCAATGTTCCGGCTACCGCGAAGCGAAGTGAGCAGCGTATGATTCCTATCGCGAATGGCAGTATTACCTTCTTTGTGCCTGCGACTGTTGTTGCGAAGCCAGAATTGAGATTTGCGATCAATCGTTCAGCGGCTAACCTGCCCAGACAAGATATTGATTTGTACTTCGGGCCAAGCATTCTGACTGTAAACCCGCAAACCAATATGTCCATTGAATGCTTGCACGGAGGCTGGAATTTACCTGTGCGATGGGCTCAAAACCCGGCATGTCTGGATACGTATTCATTGAACATGCAACGACCTCGTATCAGCAGGGAAGCTTTGCAAAAGTTTATGTACCGGAAGCCTGGTGAACTGAGTCATTAATATTGGACGTTATATTTATGTCAGTGGCGTATTTGTCGCTGCGATGAGTCTGTGGCTGAGCATCTTTTGCTGAACGAGTCTTTTGCTGAACGAATCTATGGCAGAATTTGTATCGTGAGCTGAGTGAACCAGCTTTGCTTACAGGGTCAGAGAGCTGAATCTTCACGAGGTTCAGCTCTCTGTTTTGAGGCTCTGCGACCACCGTAAGTTTGCATTCATCATGTGGCTCAACTCAGCGATAAATTTTCTAATACATTACTGTCTGCCTCATCAATATTTATACTTTGCTTAGAAGTCCGGCATTCACTATTGGGGCACGGAGGGGAACTTTGCTGTCAGGCTGAATATGCAGCAGTCCGGGCATGATATAGCGTTGTCTGAACGTTCCCCAGACATTTCCGAAAGGGTAGGCCTTGCCGGTTTCAAACTCAGATAGTGGTGAAGGAATATCCTGCCGTTTGTGGACTGAACTGCTGCGTGGTGCTGAGACGCACAGCATGTCACCAATCTGAAGCCGGAGTGGGTTGTCATTGTATGCCGGATTCAAATCCAATAGTTGTTTGGCAGACAGGCCATGTTTTTGGGCAATTTCAGGCCAGCTCTCTCGTTGGCGGCTGTCTGGATCCATTTTAACTTTGTAGTAGGCAGACTTCCGGTCACTGCAGGCATGATGTGTTGTGATGTCGCGTGCCATGAACGCTTGTGTGCGGCTGGCAATGATACTTTTTAAATCAAGTGGCGTTGTATGTTCCTCCAGCCAACTCTGGGAGAGTTTTGAAAATTCATCACGCGATAGTTTTTGTTTTCGGTACAGAATGAATTGGCCGGTCATTGTCTTTCCTTCAATTTTGAAGGGCAGTAAGAGACTGGAGGAATGATGTTCTGAGGCCAGTTCATCGGTAAGTGTGTTAGCGTCTGAACCGGTCAGATAGAAACTCCAGCGGTCTTCGCCGGTCAGTTTGAATTCCTGGTAGAGCTTGTGATCAACAAAGTAATAAAAATACCCGGTTGTTGGCCATCCCAGCATATCTTCCTGCTGTACAGCCAGTTTCACAGGCAGAAATACAGCATTGATGTGTCCTCTGCCTTTGGGCTGTGGATGAATATCAAACTCTTTTGCAAAGCCGGCATGCTGGAAACGCTCATGGAGCAGTTTTTTTTCTTCTTGTTCCACACAAAGTGCAGTCAGTGTGGTTAACCCATGAGATGTTTGAGCGTGTTGCCAGTTGATGACTGTTTTTTCATTGTGAGTCCTTTTCAGTGACCAGAACCCTGTCTGCAATGAACTGAGTTCATCCGCTGTGCAATAGATCTGAATGTTGCACTCAAACTCAGCGGTTTGCTGCTGAGTTTCACTGAGTGTTTTTACCGGCATCGGAGAACTTCGGGGCACGGGCTCCAGTGGCTGATAACCCGCCGGAACATATTTTGCTGGTCGGTTGTGTATATAGGACATGTAAAATATGCAACAAGGTGAATTTTGCTGATTTTACGCCTGTAATCTACTGAATGAAATGCTAATTTATCAGTCAGGCTGTCATTTATAGCTGTTTTTCTCACTATATTTGCAGTGAAATTGATATTCGGGCTTTGAGTTGCATTTTTTTACTGCTTTTCGAATGGAGATCTAACTGAAATTTGTTTCAATGTTTTGCTGTAGATGTCGCCTGAGTAATTCGGGCCAGGCTGTTTTTCATTCCAGAGCAAAGTGTTACCGCTTGGTAGGCTGAGTCTGTATCGATAAACACCGCCATTGATTTTATGGGGGCGGAATTTCGCTTTCTGTGTTTCTTTAAAAACTCTTCCGGATATTAACCAATGAGCGAAGTTATCAATCAAAACCTTTTTTTAGTAAAAGAACATGTCGGCGTGCTGAAAGCAGCCAATAACTATGACATTCATGATCCGTCAACCGGCAATGTGATTATGGAATGCCGTGAACCGAACCTGGGCTTTTTTACCAAACTGTTTCGGTTTACCGATTATAAAATCATGACGCCTTTCGATATTCAAATCGTAACACCGGGTGGTGAGCCGATTGTGCGTGTACAGCGTGGCGTGTCATTGTTTCTGGGAAAAGTGACAGTTCGGGATAAAGACAATCAGGTGATTGGCGGCTTTAAGCCTAAGTTGTTCACGATTGGCGGTAAATTTGATGTGCTGGACAAAGATGACAATGTTATTTGTGAACTGAAAGGTAAGTGGACCGGCTGGGATTTCAAATTTAACCAGGGCGATAAAGAACTGGCGCATGTCTCGAAAGAATGGGCTGGTCTCGGGAAAGAGCTGTTCACCAGTGCAGACAACTATGTGCTGAAACTATCTGAAGATATTCCGGCTGGCGATAATATGCGGAAGCTGATTCTGGCTGCGGTCATGTGTATCGATATGGTTCTGAAAGAATAAGATTACCGGATTTCCAGGGGATTTGGTCTGTTGACAGATACCCATTCGATTTTCTGATGTGTGTTATCAAAATTATGCGTTAGTCATCATATTGTTGAGTGCGTAGAGTGAAGCGCAGGGACACAACGTGCATTCAAGATGAGGACGACACATGCAATTGATTATCGCCAATAAGAACTACTCCAGTTGGTCACTGCGCGGCTGGCTGATGCTGACTCAGAATGGCATTCAGTTTGAAGAAGAAAAGCTGGTGCTGTTCAAGGACAGTTTTTATCGCACGCTGGAAGTTTATACCCCGGCGGCGAAAGTACCGGTTCTGATTGATGGTGAGGTGACCGTCTGGGACTCGCTGGCGATTTGTGAATATGTAAATGAAGCGCACTGTGATGGACAAGCGTGGCCACAACATACAGTGGCGCGCGCAAAAGCCCGTGCACTCAGTTGTGAAATGCACTCCGGTTTTACAGCATTACGAAATGAAATGCCCATGAACTGTCGGGCGAAACGTCAGGTTGAGTTGTCGGAAGCCGCGAAAAAAGATATTGCCCGGATTGATCAGATTTGGCGCGAGCAGATGACGGAGTATGGCGATCAGGGGGGCTGGCTGTTTGGGCAGTGGAGTATTGCTGACTGTATGTTTGCGCCTGTTGTTTTGCGATTCATCACTTACGGTATTGAGGTTTCAGAACTCAGCCAGCGTTATATGACTCAGGTGCTGCAGTCTCCGGCGATTCGTCTCTGGCTGGAAGGCGCGTTTCAGGAAACGGATATCGTCCCTGAGGATGAAGCCGGTATCGAAATCGAGTCATGAATTCTTGAAAGAATGAAGATTGAATTGCCCCTTCTGAATATTCCGGTGGGGCGTTTTTGTAATATTTCATACCAGCTTCCTGAGTCCGTGATACACTCCCGCGTTCACGTAGAGCCAGCTCTACTTCAAGCGATCAGAACTACAGAGACGATACATGCCATTCTCTAAACTTGGACTCAGCAACGCACTCGTTCAGGCCGTAACTGAGTTAGGTTATACCAAACCGACCATGATTCAGAACAAAGCCATTCCGGTGATTTTGCAGGGACAGAACCTTATTGCTGCAGCCCAGACCGGTACCGGTAAAACGGCCAGTTTTGTGTTGCCAATTCTGGAAAAACTGAGCAAAGGTCAGACGCAACGGAAAAAACGTGTACGTGCGTTAATTCTGGCACCAACCCGTGAACTGGCAGTGCAGGTGGAAGAGAAGGTCAGAGACTACGGAAAGCATCTGGGGCTGACCTCGCTGGCAATGTACGGCGGCGTGGACGAACAGCAACAGAAAGCGCGTTTGATTGAAGGTGTGGATGTGCTGGTGGCGACACCAGGCCGGCTGATTGATCTCTATGGCCAGCGGGCTGTGTATTTCGAAGAAATCGAAATTGTGGTGCTGGACGAAGCCGACCGCATGCTCGACATGGGTTTCATCGATGCTATTAACAAGATTTTAGACCGACTGCCTGAACAGGTTCAGTTCTTGCTGTTTTCGGCAACTTTGTCGCATAAAGTTCGTGAACTGGCGAAATCTGCGGTCAGTGATCCGCACGAAATTACGATTGCTGCCAATCAGGCATCTAAATCAAATATTGAACAGTGGCTGATCACCGTCGACAAAGATCAGAAATCGGCACTGCTGAGCCATCTGATTCAAGAAAATCAGTGGGATCAGGCGCTGATCTTTATTGAAACCAAGCACGGTGCTGCCAAGCTGGCATCTCAGCTTGAGAAGCGTGGTATCCAGGCTGAAGCCTTCCACAGTGGCCGCAGTCAGACGATTCGTGCTCAACTGCTGGAAGATTTTAAATCCGGGAAGATTCAGTATCTGATTGCGACTGGCGTGGGTGCCCGAGGCATTGATATTGAAGAGCTGCCGCGCGTTGTGAACTATGATCTGCCTTTCCCGGCGGATGAGTATGTTCACCGGATCGGTCGTACTGGTCGTGCAGATGCATCAGGTGAAGCGATTTCTTTCGTTTCAAAAGACAATTTCAAGAACCTGTGCATGATTGAAAGTCGTCTGGGCCACCTGATTGAACGCCGCGAAGTGGAAGGGTTTACCCCGAAAAAACCGGTGCCGGTTTCAATTCTGAACTATGTCCCAAAGAATAAGGCGACCAAGGTTCAGACGCCCAAGGATAAGGCGGCTGTGAACAAAGCCTCTCAGAATAGAGCACCCGGGAATAAGCGTCCTAAAAAAGACTGATTGAACAATGAGCCATCAGAAACCCCGGTCAGATGACCGGGGTTTTTTATTGGGTGCGATTCAAAATGCCCCTGGTTCTCAATCGATTGATTGTCCACTCTGTGCATCACGCATGGATTCCAATGCTTTGACCCGACGGCGTTGGCTTGTCGTAAAAGTGTTGTTTCTCAGGGACTCGAGGGCGAATTGCTGTTCCGCTGAAGCCATTCCTGAATCTGCCTGAATCATTTCCCGTTGTTCAAAATACTCATCCAATTGTGTCTGAAATGCCGCTCGTTTTTGACTGAGCTGTGCCAGGCGATCTGCCGCTTCAGGTCCGACTAATGCCTGCTGGCTCAGGTAGCGCTCCTGCGGATCCATCGACTGGGTGGATTGTAACTGAGCCAGCAGGCTGGCGTTGCGATAGCTTTCCTGCATGACGGGGGGCAGGTTATCCAGTTCTTGTTGCCAGGCGTTGAGATAGGCTTCCTGATCCTGGGTTTGCTGTTTGAGTTCCAGCTTTCGCAGTGCCAGATCCCGCTGGAGATTTTCTTCGGCAAACAGCCGTTGCTGCTCTTCATATGAAAAGAACTGAAGTTGTGCCTGAATCAGCTGATCATTCAGTTGCCTCAGGGCATCGGCATCCAGCTGATTGGTATTGCCCGGGTCGAGATCCCGCAATGCGGCTCGGTATTGAATGAATCGTTCGAACAGATCTTCGTCGAATTGGTAGGCGGTTGCCTGCTGGGCATTATAGGAGCGGAAGTGTTCTCTGAGTGTATCGATGTCCGCCTCACCGAGACCCGACAGAAAATAGTCGAAGGTATCGCGGGCGGAATCGGTATCAATTTGGGTGTCCTGCTGAGAGGGCACCTGAGTCACAGTCGGTTCGGAGGTCTGTGAGTTGTAGGTATAGACCGCACCCGCAGTCAGAACAACACAGATGAGTGAAAGTACGGTCTTTTTCAAAACTTATAATCCTTGTAATTGCAGGCGGTTTGCGTGCTGGCGATAAAGCGTGGTCGGTGCCGTTTCGAACAGATGAGTAATGCCAAGCAAGCCGTTAATTTCATCCAGGTGATTCATTTTGTAATCATTCCGGATGACTTTACCCAAGTGCGTGCTGCATTGACCGACGAGGCCGTCATTCGGATTGTTGAATCCAAGCCCCAGGATTGTCATTGCGGCATCAATTGGATCCAACGCATTGGTGAAATTGCTGGTCCCGGTCCAGGAGTAGTAATACACACCATTGGCAGCAACATAATCACCCTCGCCACAGGCGGACTCCGGGATCCCTTCCGGGTACTTTTGATTGAATGCCAGCGACCCTTCAGTGGTCAGTGCGGCCAGAGAAGCCAGCGGATCCTGAGGCAGATCACTGCCACCGGATAACAGATTGATCATGCTGACCAGTCCTTCAGCCAGTTTGACTGCGATCCCTTCCGGAATTGAGCCTTCCGGGACGGCACCACGAACAATATCTGCAATCCGTGATCCCTTATTCACGCCACCGATACTGGTGACTGAAGCGACCATCTCCGGTGCTACAGAAGCCACGTAACGTGCAGTTGGTCCGCCATGACTGTGTCCGATCAGGTTAACTTTTTCCGCGCCGGTAATCGCGAGTACATCTTCCACCTGAGCCAGTAACTGCTCGCCACGAAGCTCTGTGCTGTTGGTTGCAGAGATCTGAGCAACGAATACTTTTGCACCATCTTTGTTGAGTGCATGCGGAATCCCGTAGAAATAATCAATTCCGGCAATGGAATCAAAACCAAACAAGCCATGAACCAGCACAATCGGATATTTGGTTGCAGTGTATCCCTTTTGGGATACGCCCGATGTACTGGTACTTGCCTGACTGGTAAAGCTTGCCATGCAGAAAATGAGCAGGGTAATGAATTGTTTCAATGTCTATCTCCTTGTCAGACCTCCGATGAGCAATAGGTTAATACTAAATTTGATGCATTGGAGAAAATGTTGCCATTTTGTGATCGGTGATCTGATTTGTTCACATGTGTGAAACATTTATTTATTTGAATGCTTCGGTAAACGAGTGAGGTCTGATGGCTCTTTTGGACAGCTGCAGTGTCGTCAGACCATCGTGAAGGCTCAAAATAGATACGGCTTGATATATCTTTATTTTTGAATAAATAAAAATATCATCAATTCAGAGATTGTATTTATGCGAACTGCTCATTCAGAGACAATATGATTTCAATATGAATTCGAAAATTTCATCATGGATTGAGTTGAATAATTTAACTGATATATCACATTCTTAATGCTGTACAAACCGTGATCCGAATACTTGAAAATATTTCTTTTATGACACCGAAGCAGATACGATTCACATCGTTTTAATCTGGTTAAAGCACTTTTGTGTCCTTTATCTACAGTGTTTGTGGCTTTTTGACAGGAAGCTGTGAAATAAAAAACTGAATGTACCTACAACCAAGAGATAAGGAAAAATAATGAAATTTAAAAAATATTTTCCTGCCGGGCTTCTATTCTGCAGTGGATTGCTGAGTGCCACACCGACGATGGCAGAGGTGGTGCCCAGAACGGCCTTCGTTCATCTGTTTGAGTGGCGTTGGGATGATGTCGCGACTGAATGTGAAACTTTTCTGGGCCCGAAAGGATTTTCGGCCGTGCAGGTGTCGCCACCCCAGAAAAGTGTGGATCATTCAGCCTGGTGGGCCCGGTATCAACCTATCAGTTACTCCTTTGAAGGCAGAAGTGGTACGCGTGCACAGTTTGTCGATATGGTGCAGCGCTGTAAAGCCGCTGGGGTTGATATTTATCTGGATGCGGTGATTAACCACATGGCTGCACAAGACAGATATTTTCCGGAAGTACCTTTTAATGCGAATGATTTCCATACCTGTACCGGTGACATCAACTACAGCGATCGCTGGTCAATTCAAAACTGCGATTTAGTTGGCCTGAATGATTTAAAAACTGAGTCTGACTATGTGCGCCAGAAAATTGCAGATTATATGAACGACGCTATCAGTATGGGCGTGGCGGGTTTCAGGATTGATGCGGCTAAACATATTCCAGCGGCTGATATTGCCGCAATTAAGAATAAACTGAATGGGAATCCATACATATTTCAGGAAGTGATCGGCTCAGCAGGAGAGCCCGTCAAAACCAGTGAATATACGTATATTGGTGACGTGACTGAGTTTAATTTTGCCCGGACGATTGGCCCGAAGTTTAAAAATGGCGGGATTAAAGATCTGAACGGCATCGGTTCATGGAGCGGTTGGCTGCCCAGTGACAGTGCTGTTACCTTTGTGACCAATCATGATGAAGAACGTCATAATCCTGGACAGGTCCTGAGCCATCAGGATTTCGGGAATCTGTATTTTCTCGGAAACGTGTTTACACTGGCCTATCCCTATGGCTACCCGAAAATTATGTCGGGTTACTATTTTAACGATTTTGATGCGGGCCCCCCTTCAACGGGTGTGCACTCAGGTAATGCCTGCGGTTTTGACGGCGGAGACTGGGTGTGTGAACACAAGTGGCGGGGGGTCGCAAATATGGTGGCTTTTCGTAATCATACGGCGGCTGAATTCCGCGTCACGAACTGGTGGGATGACGGGAATAACCAGATTGCCTTTGGCCGCGGTGGACTTGGGTTTGTCGTGATCAACCGGGATGACTCGAAAGGGATCAATCAGACCTTGCTGACCGGGATGCCGGCTGGTGAATATTGCGACATTATTGCGGGTAATTTTGATGAGCAGTCCGGCAGCTGTAGCGGCCCGACGGTGCAGGTTGACAGTCAGGGATATGCACATATTACCGTCAGCGCTCATGATGCAGCAGCGATTCATGTGGGTGCGAAAGTCGGGCAGGGATGTACCATCGGCTGTGGGGACACAGGTGGCAGTTCAAACACGAAAGTCTGTTTCGACAATCAGCAAAATTTCAGCCAGCCGACTCTGTATTACTGGAATGTTTCTGCTTCGGAACCAGTGGCAAATGCGTCTTGGCCGGGAGTCGCAATGTCCGCTGAAGGTGGTCGTTACTGTCATGATTTTGGTGTGAATCTGGTCAGTCTGAATGTTATTTTCAGCGATCAGGGAAACAATCAGAGCGCAGATCTGAGTCCATCGAATCCGAATCTTTGTTATCAGAGCGGGGTCTGGACGGCACTTACAAATTGTTTGTCTGCCCCCACTGGGGGAGAACAAATCTGGTATTTCCGGGGGACATCAAACGGCTGGGGACTGACACAAATGCAATATGATGCGCAGTCCGGGCTTTATCGTACGACCCAAAGCTTTAATGGTGAAGATTCGCCAGCCCGCTTTAAAATTGATGATGGTAACTGGTCTGAATCTTATCCGTCTGCGGATTATCAGGTGGGTGATCACGCAACTTATTTGATCACGTTTGACGGGAACACCAAGGCGATGTCGGTATCGCCGCAATAGCTTCTTCGTACAACTTCGTATAACAAATATTATCTTCATACAAAACGAAATCATCTCTCCCGGCCTAAGCATTGGCCGGGAGAATGTCTGTTAATCTGCGTCATTGCTGAGGTGCTCACAACACCACAGAGTACGACTTTGTTTTTTTTGCCTTCCCCTCTAGAATCGCTCAAAGCGCGATTTGTGAATCATTTTATATTGCTAAAGAGGGAACCAGCGATGACAAAGTTTGATATTCCAACCCTGACCACCCAGTTTCCTTTAGTCAGTCAATTGGTGGCATTGGAAGAGGTTTGCTGGTTCAACCCCCATATCACTTCTCTGAGTGAAGGTCTGCCTTTTGTCGGGTTGGATGCTGAGGATATTCAGGATGCCAGTGACCGGTTGTCTCGTTTCGCTCCATTTTTGATGAAAGCATTTCCGGATACAGCAAAAACACAGGGCATCATTGAATCTGAACTGGCTGAGATTCCAGCCATGAAAGTCAGCATGGAAGCGACATATGGAACAAAGATTCCGGGACGTCTGATGCTGAAAAAAGACAGCCATCTTCCGATCTCCGGTTCGATTAAAGCGCGTGGCGGGATCTATGAAGTGCTGACGCATGCGGAGAAACTGGCTGTGAATGCCGGGTTGCTCTCTGAATCAGATGATTACAGCCAGCTTTTGAGTGATGAATTCCGTCAATTCTTCAGCCAATACAGTATTGCAGTCGGTTCAACCGGAAATCTGGGGATGTCGATTGGCATCATCAGTGCAAAACTGGGCTTTTCCGTGACTGTACACATGTCGGCAGATGCCCGGGAATGGAAAAAAGCGAAGTTGCGATCTCATGGCGTGAATGTTGTGGAGTATGAACAGGATTACGGCGTCGCGGTGGAGCAGGGAAGGAAAGCGGCGGAGCAAGATGCCCGGTGTTTTTTTATTGATGATGAAAACTCACGCACGCTTTTTCTAGGGTACTCAGTTGCGGGCGAGCGCGTCAGAAAACAGTTTGATGAACTGGGGATTGCGGTTGATGCCAATCACCCGTTATTTGTTTATTTGCCGTGTGGCGTTGGCGGCGGACCTGGCGGTGTTGCGTTTGGTCTGAAGATGGCCTTCGGTAATCATGTACATTGTATTTTTGCTGAGCCGACGCACTCTCCTTGTATGTTGCTCGGGGTCCATACGGGATTACATGATGATATTTCTGTTCAGGAATTAGGAATCGATAATATCACCGCTGCAGATGGTCTCGCGGTTGGCAGGGCATCAGGATTTGTTGGCCGGGCGATGGAGCGTCTGATTGATGGTTATTACACACTGTCAGATAAACATATGTATCAGCTGTTGGGACAACTGAATCAAAGTGAAGGGATTCAGCTGGAGCCATCAGCCCTTGCGGGGATGTCCGGGCCGATGCATGTGTCTGAAGCAGTGGAATATCAAGAGAGGCTTCAACTGACACCAGAAAAACTCCGTCATGCCACACACCTGGTTTGGGCTACCGGTGGCGGTATGGTGCCGGCAGAGGAAATGGCCGCCTATCTGGCAAAATCTGCGTAAATATACTTTACCGGGCAAGTGCATGACTTGCCCGTTATGAAAACTGAAAAGAGAGCGGGGTCGATTCTGTACCAGGCTGACCGCCACACATGACGATATTCAGTTTTTTTTGCCCTGTAATCCTGAATGGTGTCAGACTGGCATTGATATTGTGCGTATGAATGACTGCGCCTTCTCTTACACGTAAATCGGTGCAAAGATAGAAGGTCTCTGAAAGCAGAAATGCCACCGGCGTATTGAATGCCAGCGGCTGTCGAGCAATCATTCTCCCATTTTTAAGCAGAACGACCTCCGTATATTTACTGGCCACTGTTTTCGTGAAAAACACCTGTTCCGTATGACAGCTGATACGCAAACCCTGATTTTCTGTTTCGGGGAGATGACGTGGGGGCAAAGGCATGGCAGCACTATAGTTACCATGAGGATCTGCCAGTTGATAGCTGTATCCCCATTCAATACAAAAAGGATGGTTCCATCGGTACTGGCACTGCTGAATGACGGTCCAGGCAATTAAATTTTCTGAATTTTCAACCTGAGTTTGTTGAAAAATCGTCACACTGGGCCTGTGAATATTCAGCGACAAATTCTTAAAACAGATATCGGTGTGCATGTTTGCCCCTTGAAGCAAGTTTTTAGTTGGTGCTTTCCAGTATGCTGTTGAATCCCATGATATAACCCAGCTCTTCTCTTTGGAAACGGTCAAGTCCGTACTTAATATTCACGCGCAGATGCACATAAGAAAAGTTTGTTTCCAGTGAGATCCAGCCACTTACAGTGAAATCTGAGCTTGGTTCGCTGCTGGCAGAGGTTAAATCATTGTTTGGCGACGTCGGATCTGCAATTGCTGAGGTAGAAACTTGCGTTGTCGTCTCAGTACTGGTGGCAGCTGTGTCTTTTTGTGACGTTGTCACTGTGTCAGGAGATTCGCTGTTTACTGTACTGATTGTATCTGATTGAGGGGCGGGGATATCCAGTTTCCCCTGCATAGCTGTCAATGCCGGGATCACATTGCTGATGCCTTTTTTATTTTTGGTGTAGTCGGTAATCGTCACGGCAGCAGAGACAAAAGTGCCGTTGTCGTCGTATTGAGGCAGCGCGGAAATTTCGATCCCGTTGTAAGGTGGAGTGCTGCTTGCTTGTGCTCTCCAGTCACCAGAATGCCAGGTTTGAGTTGTGGGTGTATCAGCCATGATGTTTTCCTTATGACAAAGTTAATGAGAAAAACAGGTGTTACCCGGATGGGTGAGTAACACCTGTACAGCTGTTGTTATTTGTTGATGTTTTCCAGATGGAATTCAAATGGTGATGCGGTCGGGCCGGAACCACCACCCGTCATCACCAGATCGGCACTTTGAACACCAAACAGGT
The DNA here is from genome assembly GCF_054600795.1 of Photobacterium sp. R1. Classification (NCBI taxonomy): domain Bacteria; kingdom Pseudomonadati; phylum Pseudomonadota; class Gammaproteobacteria; order Vibrionales; family Vibrionaceae; genus Photobacterium; species Photobacterium sp. R1. Next base: position 143,994 of record NZ_BAAHZP010000002.1, on the reverse strand, counting down.
TAATTTCTGTGTTCACCTGTTGAATAATAGCCGAATTCATCACTTCTCCCTCAACAACTTGAGAAACAACGCCGACAAAGATACTTGGATGAAATTGGAAGACACCTTTTTGACCCGGAGAGACATTGGTTTTTGCAGCCAGCAGTTTACCGTCACGGTAAATATTGGCATTAATGGCACCACTGGTCAGGTTATTCCGAACTTCGACTTCCTGTTGAGAAACGGATGGTGTGGATGCAAGACGAATGACATCACCTGAAGTGTCTTTCACCATTTCATAAGCCTGGCCATCGTAAGCCGTCATTTGCGGCGTGAAGTTGCCGTAGGAATCGCTGGCACAGACTTCAAATTTTAATGGGTAGACAAATGGGTGATTGTCATTTCGGCCACAGTTTTGAATTACACGCCATGCAATGGCAATTTCATCAAAACTTTCAGCAACGTTTTTCTGGAAAACAACCACTTCACTGTTATTGACATCGTTTGAACGGTTAATGAAATTCAGTTTGATTGAATCTTGTGACATAGTCTGTATCCTTATTGAAGTTTAACTGACGTTTTGTTGTACATTCAGTGTTTTGTATCACTGCTGAGGTACACACTTAAATTAGACGGTTTTATTGAATAAAACCTTTGTGAGCATATTGAAACGCTTTGATTTTTACACAGATTTTTTCATCTTTATCTTTTCCGGATTGTGGTCAGCCAGAGTGGTATCTCACATGATTTACAGCGATGGCAGGTAACATTATAGAGATACAGAATGAACGTCTGAATGAACGTTTGATTTGATGTGAGGAGATTATCGTGCTAAAAGGAGGAACAAGAAAATCCATCTGAATTACAAATGGATTTATCGTAGAATTAGAATCTTTGAAAGATCAGGTGATTAATTGAATGAGTTATTTCGACAACAATACCCATAACCCCGGCATTGTATAATTAGTGTTATTGAGTTTAATCGATGATTGTTTATTTAACTTATCATTTGCGACATCATATACAGTACCAGAAGCTGGGTCATAAATATTACAAGTGTCTAGTGTCTTGACGCAGACTGATAACCAGTGCATTCCACCAGGATGCTGAACTAATAGCAGGTGAACATCACTGTTTTCAGGAACAGCATAGTCCGAAGCCTCAGTGACTTTGATGTCATTATTAATGCCATTGATGAGTGATTTCTCTGTATCAAACAGATTGTCTTTGAACCCCTGGTTTGCAGATTGATTGATGCTGCTGAAGGTTTCGCTAGCAGCGCTGGTGTAATAAAAATTTATTTTTTTTCCATTTTGTCCGTTAAATTCATACGCAACCTTACACATTGCTGAGGGTGCATTCTGTTGACTGCTGTTGAAAGTGTAATATGTTGCAGTGTGTTGTTGGAAATCAATTGTTAAATTCCCGGTGACTTTGTATGTGTTCTCAGCCGCTGTTGTTTTATTAGAATCAGCGTTTAGGTCAACTTCTTGTGCGGTACTTGTATAACCATTCGCCAAATTATTTGAATCTAATGATTTGATGCTTTTTTTGCCGGTCAAACCTAATTGACATATACATGCATTCACCGCGAATGCACCACATGAATTGTTGGTTGTTTGTGAAATATTATTGTAATCTGTAAAGTTTGACATGTTTATTCTCCAACTATTGAGTTGTTTGGGTTTTTGATTTGTTTGATTAGTGTTTCTAATCATTTTTCATCATACATGCTCTTTAAATTCATTCCTTGGCATGACTCATTGATGTCTCTGATTGATGCAATGAGATGACAGATCTGTATTTCAGTTTCGTTATAAGCCCTCGATAGAGGGCTTATGAGTGTCATATTTTATGCTGGATGTTCAATTCAGACTCAGGTGATTCCCGCGTTTTATCCTATGTAACCTTTACTCTTGCCGAATTTTGGCAGATACAGATGTCTCAGGAGGAAGATGGTTGTCTGTGGCGCTCCGGTAATTCTGTCTGAATTGAGTCGGGCATGTTTGATAGATACGTTTAAAGGCGGTAGAGAAATTATTTGAGTCCATATAGCCAACTTGCTCAGAAATCTGAACAATATTGAGTGATGAAGTCTCAAGGAGTTCAGCAGCTTTACGCATCCTTTGTTTTCGAAGCCATTCAAAAACAGTCATCCCTAAGTACTCTTTGAAGACTTGATTCAGTTTATTTCTGTTTGTTCCAAGCTTTCTGCACAATGCATCCAGTTTTATCTCTTCTGAAAGTGTTTCATTTAAGTATGAGACACATTTCTCTATTAATAGGAAGCGCTTGTCCGTTTGGTGCATAGGTTCAGTTTTATTTAAAATCGCATTGGGCGGAGTCATGAGCTGTGGACTGGTTTCTTGTTTGAATGCTGAACTAAAAATATGAGTGATTCTGTAGCGGAGCTCTTTGTCGATGAATGGGCAGCTGATGTAATCAGCGATGCCTAAATCAAAGAGTTGTTTTTTATGCGGGTACTTGTTTTCTACGATGGCGATAAATTCAGGTGTTGTATTTTGCTCTTGCTGGCACAGTATTTCTAATGCATGCTTAGTACATTTGATGTGTTCAAACCCTGTATTCACAGTATCAATGATGATCAGTTCAGGTGTGTCATAAAATTGAATGGATGGCACTTCTGAGAAATAGTACTGTTTGAAATGGATGTTTTCTTTCACAAGAAAATCTTGAAGTTCTCGTGGTGCGTCAGCGTGCTCACTTAAGAACCATGCCGTTGTATAATATTTTTTTTATTGTGTGATGTTTTCATTTTTATATCCCTAGTGTATGTGATTAATTTAATCATCAATACTTCTGACGATGTTTTTTCCTTATTTCTTCTTACATTGTTTACTTTATTTCAAATGAATCGACACCTCCTTTGAAAGCGTCACGAACAGCTTTGAGGTGTGCACTATAATTTATTTATTGACTGAGTTCTTAATTTTGAATTGAGAATGCGATTGGCGTTAATAATTTTGATAACCAACTCTATTTGAATTTAAATTTCAGTGACGAGAGAAAGGTTTTATTCACGAGGATTAGATTGATTCAGTGGAGTACAGCGAGCCAGGCAAAACATCTGCGCCACAAAATGGCTTCAATAATATAGAATCCTGCTGATTCAGTGGAACAGGCTGTTACGCTGCTGATGTTTTCTCAGCTGCGGCCATGGCACCCGTAATGGAGGAGGGGAGACCGTTATTCAAATTTACGCTTTTTGTCGTGGCGGTATGATTTCGTGCTGTAACTTGAGGCCATGACCTGTGCGACTGAATTTTCAATGGATGTCTTTAATCCTTTCATCAACAATATTTCTGATGAGCGGTTCAGGTAATCGGTAATACCCTGAGCGAGCCGTTCGATGATTCCTTCCGCATGGCGAATTCGGAAACGGGGAGACTCTGCCAGTTTGAGCAGGTGGTGTTTGTCCGGAAAAACTTTACTATTGGCGAGCTTCAGCGCCATTTTGTTGTCAATCGTGTCATAAATCAGGGTATGGGTGATATCAAAAGGCGGGGAAACAAAGATATGGTCCATCTCCTGCGAGTATTGCAACGCAAAGTTTTTCAGATGCGCGTCTCCATTACCAATCAGACAGTTGAAGACGATGTACTGATACATTTTCTCCACTTCATCCAGGCTGTTGGTGTACAGGTGTGTTGCTTTCAGCAGCGTCTCATAGCTTCCGGTATATTTCGCATCCGGATGATTCGGTTTTTTGAGTAAGGTTGTGAAGTCTTCGTATCCCAGCAATTGACCTTCCGGTTTGTCAAACCGTTCTACGATGAAGGTTTCCAGATTGTCTGATAAATAGGTTTTTGGGGGTTTCAACCCACAATAGCGGGCCGCTTCCATGCAGACGTACTCATTGACAGTCAGTAAGTGAAACTCTTCATCGTAAGATTTAACAATCAGATCTTTCTGCTCTATTGTTCTGTCCGTTTTCGGGATACTGACTTTTGGCTGAACTCCTGCCAGTGCATTGCGCAGATAATACTTTTCCAGCAACTGCGGGAAAAGTGGTGTACTGCCCTGATAAGTCAGAATTTCAGAAAGGGATACAGAATCGGCTTCGGGAAGTTGCAGTGCGCTCTGATAAGCCAGCATGCCGATACTGTGCTTACCCTGTAATGCCAGTAAGTACATATCGTTCCCCCTTGCATACCGGGCCAGTTTTTCGGCAATAAAGCGCCGGTTAAAACCTTCCGGCAGATTCTGTGTAAAGATCGGGTGCAGTGCGCCTGAAGAATAACCATCTAGATTGGGCTTGGTCATGGTCAGGGAGACATGGTGCTGTGTTTGTGTCGGCTGATAGTGGTGCACTGAACCATGGGTCAGGATCCCCAGTTCTTTATCATCCAGGCAGACTGTGATTTTTTCGATTTTCGAAGGCAGTTGGTCAAGCGCCATGCTTAATCCTCATCAAACAGGTTTTCGATGTCATCCCAGTCTGGCAGTTGGTGTTGCTTCGGTATCACCTCAAGCTGCAGGTCGACTGCGTCAAGATAACGTTCGAAAATATCCAGTGATCCGGTAAAGCGTCCGTTCTCAATTTCAGACAATGTGGTTTTGTGAATACCGGTCCGTTCTGCCATTTGTTTTTGAGTTGCGCCCAGCGCTTTTCTTGCCTGAGCGACAGCTTTTCCGATCGTGTCTCTGCTCGCCATATCTAAAACCTGTTTGCTATATGGTGAATAGTATAGTCCAATACAATTAAGTTAGCCATATAGCTAATATGAGGGTTTTCCATGCAAGAGTTAGCCATATAGCTAATAATGAGTGTTGCCTTTTTAAGTTAATGGACTTACAGAGGTGGATTTCCGATTGTTATATGGAACTCCACGTGTGTATGGATGACGGGCGATTTGATGTCTGGCGTGACTCCCGCGAAGGCGGGAACCTGATAGCGTGTGCGGAGGAATTAAGGTTGTTTCAAAACACCCAAAACCTGCATTTTCAAAAACACAGCCAGCGTCTTGGCGTCCTGTATTTCATTATCGGCGATTTTTTCAAGGAAGGTTTCAACTGACATTGTGAGTACTTCAAGGACTTCATCAGTATCAAGTTCTCCTTCTGCGGGGGTCAGGCTTTTTGCCAGAAAGAGATGCTGAACTTCATCGCAGAAGCCGGGAACGGGGAGTAGCTCTCCTAAGGATTGCCAATGCGCTGCGGCCAGGTTCGCTTCTTCTGCCAGTTCACGTTGTGCACAAGCTTGAATCGCTTCGCCCTTTTCAAGAGTCCCGGCTGGAAATTCGAGGATCCAACGGCCAATTGCGGGACGGTATTGACGTAACAAAACCAGTTCACCCTTATCGGTTAATGGCGCGATGACTACAGCACCGGGATGACGCACGGTTGTGAATGTGATATCGCGTCCGTCCGGTAGCCGGTGATCGCTTTGCTCGACGGAAAAGCCTTTCCATTGACAGAGTGTTTGTGATTTCATAGCGCCTCACAACATGAACAGAATGTTTAAAATCCAAAATATCAGTTATTTATTCTGATTGATATGAAGGTCATGCAAAAGATTCTCTGGTGCCCATTCGGCATGAAAAATGACATTATGCTCATCGTTGTTTACAGCACTCTGATATACTCGACAGCAATAGCTATCACAATGAAATACCAAGCAAGGAGAATATTATGCGCGTTCTGGTAACGGGTGGTATGGGTTACATTGGCAGTCATACTTGCGTACAGATGATTGAAGCGGGGATGACACCAATTATCGTTGATAACCTGTACAACAGTAAAAAGACCGTACTGGAGCGAATTGAAAAGCTGACTGGGACCAGACCGGCATTTTATCAGGGAGATATTCGTGATCGCGCATTTCTGGATCAGGTCCTTCGTGAAAATGACGTTGAGTCAGTGATTCATTTTGCGGGGTTAAAAGCTGTCGGTGAGTCTGTAGAAAAGCCGCTGGAATATTACGATAACAATGTGCACGGCACACTGGTATTGGTTGAAGCGATGCATGCGGCTGGTGTAAATAGCCTGATTTTCAGTTCATCAGCGACCGTGTACGGTGACCCGGCCAGTGTGCCGATTCTGGAGTCTTTTCCGACCAGTGCCACCAATCCGTACGGCCGCAGCAAACTGATGGTGGAAGAGTGTCTGACTGACATTCAGCACGCCCATCCTGAAATGAGTATCACACTGCTGCGTTATTTTAACCCGGTTGGTGCGCATGAGTCGGGTGAAATGGGTGAGGACCCGCAAGGGATTCCGAATAACCTGATGCCATTTATTGCACAGGTTGCAGTTGGCCGTCGCGAACATTTATCTGTGTTTGGTAATGATTACCCGACCGTTGATGGGACGGGTGTCCGTGATTACATTCATGTGGTCGACCTGGCCGATGGTCACATTGCAGCGCTGAAACATAAAGGAAAAGCATCGGGTCTGCATATCTATAACCTGGGGACCGGAAACGGTTTGAGCGTATTGCAAATGGTTGCGGCCTTTGCTGAAGCCGCCGCGAAAGACATCCCTTATCAGATTGCAGCGCGTCGTCCGGGTGATATTGCAGAATGCTGGGCTGATCCAAGTAAAGCGCAACAGGAACTGCAATGGACAGCGTCACGAACGGTTGAGCAGATGACTGCAGATACCTGGCGCTGGCAGTCAAAAAACCCGCAGGGATATCCGGACAGTCAAGAATGACGGTCTGAACAGAACTGTATTGATGAAACGGCCCGTTTGGGCCGTTTTTTTATTCGGTGGAATTAACTCTCTGCTTTTCAATCGATTTTCATGATTCATACATACGAGTTTCATAAAAATGTCACTGTATGAACCTATGCTCCAGCTCTTATTAAAGAGCCTGTAAGTACGCAGGCAAAAATAAAAACTCAAGGAGCATAGCATGTGGAAGCGTGATGAGCAGGACTCGCAATTCACGAAGATGATTGAAGCGAGATTATCGCGCCGTCATTTTCTGAGTGGAACGGCTGCAGCCGGGGCCGGGGCTTTTCTGGCGGTGAACCCGGTGGCAAAAGCGGTTGCCGCAACACCGAAAACGTCTCTTCTTAATTTTGAAGCCGTTCCTGCTTCTACCGCAGACACAGTGGTTGTGCCAAAAGGGTATCGGGCCACGCCGCTGATTTCCTGGGGCGATCCTATCTTTGCGGGAGCCCCTGAATTTGATCAAAGCGGCAAGCAGGACTCACATACACAAGCACGTCAGTTTGGTGATAACACGGATGGCATGAGTTTTTTCCCCATCAGCGAAGCACGCGGTGTGATGGCGATCAATAACGAATACACCAATTATGAATATCTGTTCGATCACAAAGGCGAACAGATGACAGCAGATGATGTTCGCAAAGCACAGGCAGCGGTGGGTGTCACGATTGTTGAGGTGGTTCGTAAAGACGGGCAGTGGCAGGTTGACCGCAGTGGTCAGCGTAACCGCAGGATCACAGCGAATACGCCAATGATGTTCACCGGACCGGCAGCAGGCCATGCACTGCTGAAAACCAAAGCTGATCCGGCAGGCATCAAGCCATTAGGGACGTTCAATAACTGCTCAAATGGTCAGACGCCATGGGGCACATACCTGACTTGTGAAGAGAACTTTGATGATTTCTTTGGCAGCAGTCAAAAAGGTGAAGTCTCAGCAGATCAGGCCCGTTACGGGATTTCAGCTTCTCCCAGTGACTACAAATGGCATCAGCATGATGAGCGTTTTGATGTTTTGAAACACCCGAATGAGGCAAATCGCTTTGGCTGGATCGTTGAGATCGATCCGAATGATCCGAACTCAACGCCGGTAAAAAGGACCGCTCTTGGCCGATTCAAGCATGAAAATGCTGCGCTGACGCTGAATAAAGATGGTCATGCGGTGGTATATCTTGGGGACGATGAACGTGGCGAGCATTTGTATAAGTTTGTTTCCAAGCATCGCTATCAGGCTGGAAATGATGCGGCTAATCGCAGACTGCTGGAAGAAGGAACACTGTACGTTGCCAGATTTGATATGAATGCAGACCTGAAAGGTCAGGGAAAATGGATTGAACTGACCTTTGGCAAAAATGGTTTAACGCCGGAAAACGGGTTTCAGGATCAGGCTGAAGTTTTGATTTTTGCCCGTCGCGCCGCCACACAGGTGGGGGCTACAACGATGGACCGTCCGGAATGGGTTGCAGTGCATCCGGATAACAAGCATGTCTTCTGTACACTGACGAACAATAAGAACCGTGGAAAAGAAGGCCAGCCGGTTGGCGGACCAAATCCGCGGGCCAAGAACAATTACGGCCAGATCCTTCGCTGGATGCCGCTTCATGGTGATCATGCCAATGACAGCTTTGTCTGGGATTTATACCTGATTGCGGGGAATCCGGCGGTTCACAAAAGCGATTTATATGCGGGCAGTGACAATATCAATGCACAAAACATGTTTAACAGTCCGGATGGCCTTGGTTTCGATCAATCGGGTCGTTTATGGATTCTGACCGACGGGAATTACTCGAACAAAGGCGATTTTGCCGGACAAGGTAATAATCAGATGCTGTGTGGTGATCCGTTGACTGGAGAAATCCGTCGCTTCCTGACCGGCCCGATAGCCTGTGAAATCACCGGACTGGCATTTTCACCGGATTACAAAACCATGTTTGTGGGTGTGCAGCATCCGGGAGAAGAGGGGGCGCCGTCTCACTTCCCTGATGGCGGTGACACTAAACCGCGTTCAACGATCATGATGATCACCCGTGACGATGGCGGTGTGATCGGCGCTTAATGCGGATTGACTTTACTTTATACGAAGGCCCCGGTGTTTGCCGGGGCTTTTTTGATCGCAGATCATTATCGGACAAGTCATTCATGCTGGCTGGTCAGGTTGAGGTCTGCCACTGTGCAGGACGATGAGCCCTCAGTTTTTCCAGCAGCGCCTGAAGCTTGGCGGGTGGCCTGCCGGACGGGTAATAACAGGCGATACAGGCAGGTTCGGCCCGCCACTGAGGCAGACAAGGCACCAGGTTTCCCGGATGTGATAAGTTGTAACGATGCACAAACCAGGTTGGCAGTATGCCAATGCCGTGTCCTTTCACGATGGTGTCTGTCTGTAACACCACACTGTCGCTGATCAGCCGGGAAGTGGCAGCCGGTAATGTGACCACCTGGCTGCCATTGGTCAGCGAGATACCGTTTTCATCTGCCATGTTCAGATTTACCCACTGGTGTTTCAGTAAGTCGTGGGGATGTTCTGGCGTTCCGGCAAACTCAAGATATTTGGGAGACGCATAAAGACCGTATTGCCAGTAGCCTAACACTTCACGGCGAAAGGCATTTTGGGGTGGTTTTCCGACCCAAATCATGAGATCGACCTGATTTTCCATGTCCGGCAGATATTGATCATGTAACCGGATGTGAATATCCGGATAGCAATTGAGAAAATCGTCCAGCACCTGGCTCATCCAGCCTCGCACCAGACTTGCATGAACGGCGATGTTCAGCCGTCCATGAATGTTCTCATTGAATGCCTGCAAGGCTTCTTTACTTTGCGTGGCAAGTGCCAGCATCCGTTCGCTGAATTCAAAAAAGATTTTTCCGGCTGCAGTCGGCTGTAAACGGTTGCCCTGGCGGGCGATCAGGGTTTGTCCCAGCTCAGCTTCCAACTGGCTGATTCGTCGGCTGAAAGTGGATTTGGGCTGATTCAGAGCCTGTGCGGCGGCCGTCAGACTTCGGTGCTGACAAAGGGCATGAAAGGCTTTGATGGTTGCCAGATCTTGCATGGCTTTTTATTCCTCAGGTTCATTCGTTCCATATCCGGAACGAATGATTCACTCTTTGGTGCTTATATTCTCCATCCTAATCAATAGAATGCAGATGATTTTGAGATTTATTATCATTTAGGAGAGTATTGATGTCCAGTCGTATCCCTGTGTTTCTGCCCGTCAGTCTGGCTGTTGCAGCGGCAATCAGCGCATCAGCACAAGCGCAAGAGCAGAATGCGTACACAGAAACCATGGTCGTGACCGCTTCTGGTTTTGAGCAGGTTCAGACCGACGCCCCGGCAAGTATCAGTGTGATCACCCGTGATGATCTTGAAAAACGTTATTACCGGGACCTTACAGATGCATTGCGGGATGTACCGGGTGTGGTCGTGACTGGCGGTGGTGGCAATACTGACATCAGTATTCGGGGAATGGGGGCGAAATATACGCTCATTCTGGTGGACGGTAAGCGTCAGAGTTCACGTCAGACCCGCCCGAACAGTGACAGCTCTGGTATTGAACAGGGTTGGGTACCACCGCTTCAGGCCATTGAGCGTATTGAAGTGATTCGTGGCCCGATGTCGACGCTGTACGGTTCTGATGCCATCGGCGGTGTCATCAATATTATTACCCGTAAATTTGAACAAACATGGACGGGGAATGTTCAGCTCGACACGATCTTTCAGGAAAACCGGAAGTCCGGGGATCAGAACAGTGCAAACTTCTTTTTGAATGGTCCGTTAGGCAGCGACAAGCTGGGCATGCAGTTGTACGGTCAGGTGACACAACGTGATGAAGACGAAATCCCTCACGGTTTTGAAGACAAAGATCTGCGAAGCGTCACTTCCAAGCTGCTGTACAGCCTGAACGACAAACACGATCTGACGCTGGAGCTGGGTGCATCTGAGCAGAACCGCACCGGGACCGTCGGAAAATCTGTGCCAACAGAAGGCTGCCGCGGCGGATGTGAAGATTCCGAAGATGAGTATCGTCGCACGTATGCTGCTTTAACCCATCAGGGAAACTGGGGGTTTGCAACGTCGACCACGGATATCCAGCGTGAAATCAATAAAAACTACAGTCGTCAGATTGAGGAAGTGAATACACTGGCAAAAACCAGCTGGGTGATCCCGGTCAGCAATCATCTTCTGGTGACCGGGGCTGAGTTTAACTATGCAGAGCTGGATGACCAAACTACGAATCAGGTCTCGGACCGGACCCATATCAGCAATCAGCAATGGGCGGTGTTCCTGGAAGATGAATGGCGTCTGAGCGACAGTTTCTCATTGACATTAGGGGGACGGGTTGACGATGATGAGAATTTCGGCAGTCATTTCAGTCCGAGAGCTTATGGTGTCTGGCGTGCAACGGATGACTGGACGTTCAAAGGCGGTGTGTCAACGGGCTACCGTTCTCCCACGCTGCGTGATATTACGCCAGACTGGGGGCGTGTGAGCCGGGGCGGAAATATTTACGGGAACCCGGATCTGAAGCCGGAAACCTCCGTCAATACAGAACTGGCGATGATTTATTCCTCACTGGAGAACACGGTGTTCAGCCTGACGGTGTTCTATAACCAGTTTGAAGACAAAATTACCCGTGTGACTTGTCCGGCATCGATTTGTACTGACGGGCCAAACCAGTTTGGCGCTGATCCGACTTATCAGGTCAACATCGATGAAGCGACCACCCAAGGGGTTGAGCTGAGCTATGCGACGTATCTGACAGAAAGTCTGCGGGCGAATGCAAGCTATACGTATACCGATTCAGAACAGAAGTCTGGCGAGTACAAAGGCCGGCCACTGAACCAGTTGCCTGTTCATTTGGCAACGCTGGGCACAGACTGGCAGGCAACGGATAAATTGAGCCAATGGTTGAAAGTGACTTACCGTGGTAAGGAGAATGATCCGGTGACCACGCCGTCCAGTTCAACCATCACAGAGCCAGCTTATACTTTCGTGGATTTAGGTATTGGTTATCAGCTGACGGATCAGGCGAAGCTGAAGGCTGCGGTATACAACGTATTCGATAAAGAAGTGACTTATGAAGATCACGAATATATTGAAGACGGACGCCGTTACTGGCTGGGCCTGGATATCGCTTTCTGAGCCCATTGACGGGTTCTAATGCCTTGAAATCAAGTCATGGTCAAGCCTGAGAAGTATGGTATAATCCGCCGCTAAATTTCATCCCTGTTGTGAGCCATATCACAGGTGTGCAACGGGGATTTTCATTGTGTTAGAGCGTTTTACCGGAGCAATACTTTGCACTTTAAAGATCTTGGGCTTGACCAGCGACTGTTGAAAAAATTGAATCACATGGCCTTTGAGCGGGCGACGGAGATCCAGCAACAAGCGATTCCCGTAGCGATTGCAGGAAAGGACTTGCTGGCTTCCTCGAAGACCGGTTCCGGTAAAACACTGGCATTTCTGTTACCTGCGATGCAGCGCATGTATCGTGGCAAACCTTTCACCAAGCGTGATCCGCGTGTTGTGATCCTGGCGCCAACCCGTGAACTGGCCAAGCAGGTTTATGCACAACTGCGTATGCTGAATGCCGGTACACCTTACGATGGCGCATTAATTGTGGGTGGTGAAAACTTCAATGACCAGGTGAAAGCCTTGCGTAAAGACCCGATGTTCGTAGTGGCGACACCGGGACGTCTGGCTGATCATCTGGAGCATAAAAGTACTTATCTGAACGGTCTGGAAATGCTGATTCTGGATGAAGCAGACCGGATGCTGGATCTGGGGTTTGCACCTCAGCTGCGTAAAATTCATCAGGCCGCCGATCACCGCAGCCGTCAGACCATGATGTTCTCCGCGACGCTGGATGATCCGCAAGTGCTCGACATCGCTTCGGAAATGCTGAAAGACCCGAAACGTATCGCGGTTGGCCATGCGGCACAGGAACATGGTGATATTGAGCAGCGGTTTATGCTGTGTGATCACCTGGATCATAAGCAAGCGATCCTTGATCGTCTGCTGGAGCAGGAAAATTATGATCAGGTGATTATTTTTACGGCAACTCGGGAAGATACGGATCGCCTGACTGCTTTGCTGAACGAGCGCAAACTGAAAGCAGTTGCGCTGAGCGGGAATCTGACTCAGCCTCAGCGAAACAGCATCATGAGCCAGTTCGAACGCAATGTACATAAGATTCTGGTGACAACAGATGTTGCATCACGGGGTCTGGACATCAGCAAAGTCTCGCATGTGATTAACTTCGATATGCCGAAGCACGCTGAAGAATATGTTCACCGGATTGGCCGGACTGGTCGTGCGGGCAACAAGGGTGATGCGGTGTCTCTGGTAGGCCCGAAAGACTGGAAGAGTTTCAAGAGCGTTGAAGCTTTCCTGCAGAAAAAAATCACTTTCACGGCGCTTGAAGGGCTGGAAGGTAAGTTTAAAGGGCTGAAACCAGCGCCGAAAAAGAAATTTACGCCGAAGAAAAATACGAACGCTAAGCCCCAGCAAGCTGAACGTAAAGTGGCGGCGAAACCGAAGAAGAAACTGGATAAGCGCTTTTACGACAATATGGCCGTCGGCGATAACGTCTTCATGCCGAAGAAGAAAAAACCGGCCGTGCCTTCGGAAGATTAAGGTGCAAAACGCCGGTGATGGAATCGCAACAGGCCAGCAATTGCTGGCCTGTTTTTTTAGGGTACAAGCAGTGATTTAGCCGTGAGGTTTCGAGAGATGCTCCACGATTGCTTTGACAAACCGTGCCGCTTCACCGCCAGTACAGGCCCTGTGGTCGAACGTCACTGACAGTGGCATCGCTCTGGCAGAAACCGGTTTGTTGTTCACCAGAATCAACTTCTCAATGAGACGTCCGGCACCCACAATGGCAACCTGAGGCGGCGTCACCACCGGCGTGGCATAAATGCCGGCAATTGCCCCGAAATTAGATAGCGTAATGGTGGCGTGCTGGAATTCCTCCCGGCCGACCTTTCTGGACCGAACGCTTTCGGCCGTTTCGTTAATCCATTGGCGAATGGCTTTCGGATTCAGACTGCCGGCATCTTTCAGGACCGGCACATAGAGACCGTGCGAGCTGTCGACAGCAATCCCGATGTTGACTTTGTGATGGACGCAACGGGTCATGGTTTCAGCATCAAACCAGGCGTTCATTGCCGGTTCCTGTTCACAGGCACTGACCACAGCCTGAATCAAACGCGCTGTAATGTCTTCCCCTTTGGGCCACTTATCCAGCAAGGCTTCCTCTGTGATTGTGACCGCAGCGATTTGCTGGTGGGATTCCGTCATGCTGCCGACCATTGTGCGGCGGGCACCTTTCAGGACTTCCGTTCCGGGTAACTGTTGATCACAGGCATGATAGACATCAGCTTCAATAATGATGCCATCAGGACCACTGCCAGTGATTTTCTGGAGGTTTACACCGAGTTTCTGTGCCAGTGCGCGCGCAGAAGGCAGGGCACTGATATGCTCCCCGGAAGGTTTCACCTGGCTGCCTACCCAGAATTCATCCACATTCACACTATGTGACTGGTGAGAGACGCTCCCAACGACCGTGGCTGCATCGGCCCGCTGCTTGCTTTTGGCTTCTTGTTTTTCCTGATTCCCAGGATCGGCAGAATTGGTTTCGTCGATTTCCATCAGCAGGCTGCCGATAGAAATTACATCCCCTTCATTACCGTGCCGACTGACGATGGTGCCGCTGTACGGCGCAGGTACTTCGACCGTCGCTTTGGCTGTTTCGACCGTCAGGACAACCTGATCAACTTCGACAACGTCGCCGACTTTCACATGCCATTCGATAATTTCAGATTCAGCGAGTCCTTCACCAAGATCCGGTAAGGTAAAAGATTTCATTTCCACCCCTCCACAAGTTGTTTGGCCGCAATGACAATGTCGTCTTTATTAATCATGAAATAGTCTTCATTGCGGTAGTACGGCATGACTGTGTCCATTCCAGTGACGCGAACAGGCGGTGCTTTGAGCAGACACATTGCTTTTTCTGAGACTTGAGCAATCAGTTCAGCGCCAACCCCACAGGTTTTGCTGGCTTCATGAACGACCAGAAGCCGTCCGGTTTTTTCAAGTGAGGCCACAATGGTATTGATGTCAATCGGCTTGATAGATGCCAGATCAATCACTTCAGCTTCGATGCCCATTTTGGACAATTCATTGACAGCCTGAAGAGATTCAACGACGCATGCACCCCAGGTCACCAGGGTTAAATCACGGCCCTTGCGAAGCGTGAAACAGGTGTCCAGCGGCAGCGCTTCACCATTGTCGATCACCTCTGACTTCACCGTACGATAGATGCGTTTCGGCTCAAAAAACATCACGGGATCGTTACTGCGAATCGCAGCCAGCAGTAAGCCGTAGGCTCTTTTGGGGGAGGATGGAATCACGACTTTTAAACCCGGAGTATGCGCAAAAATTGCTTCAATA
The DNA here is from genome assembly GCF_054600795.1 of Photobacterium sp. R1. Lineage (NCBI taxonomy): Bacteria > Pseudomonadati > Pseudomonadota > Gammaproteobacteria > Vibrionales > Vibrionaceae > Photobacterium > Photobacterium sp. R1. The sequence goes on along the minus strand of NZ_BAAHZP010000002.1, from coordinate 128,870 downwards.
CTCTCGGAGTGGTGCTCTGGTGCGTGAATACCGCCGCCAAAGGGGGCACGGAAAACTGCAGGGCACGAGAGACGTCCCCTTGTTCTGTTTCTCAGGCGGGCCGCATGGCAAATCAGATGCTCCAGGGCAGGGAAGACAAACCCCTGAAACTGGAACTCTGCCACAGGCCTTAAACCCTGACTGGCCATTCCGACAGCGACGCCACCAATCAATGCTTCAGCAAGCGGGGTATCGATGACACGTTTGAGGCCATACTTTTGTTTGAGACCAACGGTGGCGCGGAAAACACCGCCATTGTCGCCGACGTCTTCGCCCAGCACGATAACATTCGGGTCTTTTTCCATTTCATGATGCAGGGCTAAATTGACTGCTTCCAGCATGGTAATCTCAGCCATGGTGACCTCCCTGCATACGCATAGCTTTATTAATGATGGCATCTCGTTGCGGACGGATTTCCTCTGTCGGTTCTTCGTAAAGGAAATCAAACGCGGACTCAGGTGGCTGCGGCGTAATCGCAATATAACGTTCGACCGCTTTTTCGACTTCCTGACGGCAATGGGCCTGCCAGGCTTTTTCTTCTTCGTCTGACCATGCTCCCTGCGCCATTAAAAAGGTTTTCAGACGCTTAATGGGTTCATATTGCCAGGCTTGCTGAAGTTCATCTTCACTGCGATACCGGGTGGCATCATCGGCAGTTGTATGATCGCTCAGACGATAGCTGACGGCTTCGATCAGGGTTGCTCCTTTCCCTTTCCGGGCACGGTCCAGACTTTTCATGATGGCGTCGTACATAGCAATAATGTCGTTACCATCGACTGTGATACCGGGAATACCGGCACCTTTCGCTTTGTCGGAGAGGAACTCTGCACCACATTGCAATTTCCGGGGAACAGAAATGGCCCATTGGTTGTTGTTAATCACAAAGACCAGCGGGATGTTCCAGGCGCCGGCACAGTTGATCGACTCCAGAAAATCTCCTTTTGAGGTACCACCGTCACCACAGGTCACTAATGCAGCATGGTGATCGCCCTGAATTTTCAGGGCTGCTGCAACGCCAACTGCGTGCGTACATTGGGTTGCAATCGGCACACAGAAGGGCAGGTCGCGGCAGTGTCGGTCATCAAAGGCAAAATCACTGCCCCGTTCATCGCCGCCCCAGTATTGCAGGTTCTTTTCCATCGCTATCCCACGTGCCCACATGGCAGGCATATCCCGGTAATAGGGAATGAATACATCGTCTTTCTTCAGCGCGCGGCCCATCGCAATCCCAATGGCTTCAGAGCCCAGATGAGAAGGATAAGTGCCCAGTTTCCCGGTACGCTGAAGTGCGACTGCTTTGTTGTCATAAACCCTGGTCAGCACCATATCTCGGTAGAAACCCTGCAGAGTCACAATATCTGCCCAAGCCGGTAGCGGCGCAGTCAGTTGTCCCTGAAAGTCTAAATATCGGTGCATACTTAAGGCTTGAACATTCATATCAAGCTCCTTTTCCAGCTGCTCTGAATGATTGAGCAGCAAATTCATAGTGGTTGATAGCTAATTGCCGACGTTGCATAGTATGTGTTTGTAAATTCTTGGTTTGCTAAACACTTCTAATTGTAATCAAAGTGTTAAAACTTGCTTCAGAGGCAGGTGGTGAACTAAGTAAAGAATTCGGTACAGCCTGAATTTTGCTAGTGAATTGTGCTGGTATTTAGACAACGTAAGGGAGATTTTTGGATGAAGCTGATAGGAATTGCCAGACGAAAAGCGTCACGTGCTGCAATGGAAGAACTGGAACAAATTAATGTATCGCAGGAAAATGGGGTCAAAGGAGATTTTCGTGGTAAACCCGGGAAACGTCAGGTAACTGTGCTGAGTCTGGACTCCTGGCTGGATGCATGCAAAGAAGTCGGAGAGCGTTTGCCATGGACCATTCGCCGGGCAAATCTACTGGTGGAGGGGACGCGTTTTTCAGAGGCCAATGTTGGTGATGTGATCACGATTGGAACATTACGTTTGCAGATTACCCGGGAGACCGATCCTTGCCCGCGTATGGATGAACAGTTTCAGGGGATGACACAGGCGCTGATGCCGGAATGGCGTGGTGGCGTATGTTGCCGCGTGCTTTCCGCCGGGGATATCAAGCTGGGTGACGACGTTTTAGTTGAGGCTTCCGGCAGTTAAATTGCTGAATCATGTCAGCTTACTTTGTCTTAGTCCTGAGAAATCGCAGACTTTGAACATGATGTTATGTGTATTTCACTCATACTTTGGATAGTCGTACGGGAAGCAGATTCGGCACCGCAGCTTCCCGTGTTTTTTACTGCCGGAAGTGAGTGAAAATGAAGTTGTCACTGATTGTTTTTGTTGCCTGCTTTGCGGGCTCAGCCTGTTCTTCGCAGAACGCGAACATTTACGCGCAGCAGGAAAGGTACGTGCAGCAGACATGTTACAATCATTCAGTTGCTGATAATTATGCTAATAATTTCAATGTGTTTCTTGCTGAGCGTAAAAAAGAGCTGAAAGTGCTGAAGCCGGAACTGACAACAGAGAATTACCGGCAACTTGACAGCGCATTGAATCATTTTGCGGATTACTGGAAAACCCTGAACAAAGAACGGGATCTTGCATGTGAGCGGCAGGCAGCCTGTGAATTCATGCAAATGAAATCCCCTGAGATAAAACTCGCAGATGCTGAAATGTGTGATGGTTCTGAGTTCATGTATAGTGTCAGCAGAGCAAAAATTATCTCTTTCTTTAGTGATATCGAACGATTACAGCTTCAGCGGACGGATTTTTAACCGGAAAGGTAACAGGGCAGACGTGTGTTGAGCTATATATTCGATGCCGCCATATGTTCGATATCATGGTCTGGCCTTTTATTCAGGTGTGATATACTGCCGGAAAGTTTCCGCCTGAGGGGTTTACTAACCAACTGAAAATTGGTTTAGTATCAAGAAAAATGCCGAGTTTTATTGTGTGCTGTCCGCACTGTCAGCAAAAAGTGACTTTACAAACCACTTCTTTATCAAACACCGCCTCCTGTCCGCATTGTTCCAAAGCTGTTTTAGATGGCAGGCCGGTTGAAGCAGACAGTCACAACTTTGCAGCTTTGATTCAAAGTCCTAAGCCTGTTGTGGTGACATTTTGGGGTAATCACTGCGCTCCCTGTCAGGCATTTAAGCCTGTGGTCGAGCAAGTCGCCAAACAAAAGAAACAATACCGTTTTGCCCGTGTGAATGTGAATCAGCATCCTGAACTGGCAAAGCGATACCGGGTAAGAGGTGTTCCAACCGTTCTGGTTTTCAAAAAAGGAAAACAACAAGCGGCTTTGAACACTGCATTACGGAAACCAGCTTTTCTGAAGTGGCTGGAAGAGATACAGAACTGAACACAGTGTTTGTATATGCTGTTTAGGTTCATCAAGCCGTCATGCTGAAGTGGTTCACTACCCATCAGGCTGACAATTTATTTATGTTATACAAAGATATGAAAGGAGGAACTTATGGCTACTTGCCGTAAAGTTAGTAAGGAACGTCTGGCACTGAAAATGTCTCTTGCCGGTACGGTTCTCCTTGCCACCCTGGGTATTGGTTATGGGCTGTATGTCGGATCAAGTGCGATCCTTCTCGATGGTATGTTTTCTTTTCTGAGTATGGGTATGACAGGCCTGAGTCTGTATACCGCCTACCTGGTCTCAAGACCGGACGATGACCACTTCCAGTTTGGTTACGCCCACATCGAACCTTTGATCAATGTCGTCAATGGCTTGCTCATCTTGGTAACCTGTTTGTTTGCACTCGCCAGTGGTGTGCAAACCATTGTCAACGGTGGCCATGAAGTTGTGCTGGAACACGCAATGGTTTATGCAATTTTGTCGACCATTTGCTGTTTTGGTATTTATTTCACGGAAACCCACATTGCCCGTAAGGAAGACTCTGAACTTGTTCGGGTCGACTCGCAGGAATGGTTGGTCGATGGCATCTTGAGTGCTGCAATTTTAGTCGGTTTTATGCTGGTGATGGTGTTCGATGCATTAGGCTATTCTCACTGGAATGCCTATGTCGACCCGATTCTGGTATCAGCTATGGCAATTGCGGCTTCTGTACTCCCCATCAAGGTATTGCGCCGTAATATTCGGGAAGTGTTGCTGGTTGCACCTCATGATAAGGTACAGTCCAGCGTGAATCGTGTGATTGAAGATTTATCGAAGCAATATCATTTCGATGACTATACACACCATTTTGCCAAAACAGGGCGCCAGTACGATTTGGAGATCAATATCCTCGTGAAAGACGATCAGTACTGGACAACAAAACGTCAGGATAAAATTCGCCAGTTACTTTGGGATAAGCTGAAAGGAGAGTTAGGGGACGCTTGGTTGTCTGTGACTTTTACAGGTCAAAAGCGCTGGTTGTAACCTGGATTCCTTTGATTTACAGAATAAAATGCGGTCTTTGTGGCCGCATTTTTTATTAGTTTTTTTTATGCTGTTTCTCAAGAAACATAAGGCAAATAATGCTGGCAGTTCGTACAAAAAAAAAGCAAAATAACTCGGCTAAAAGATGGTCACCGGTGCAGTATCTGCAAAATGTAAGTTGGAAAGCAGTGTTTCATCATTTTACTCAGTAAGCTTTTGATACTGAGCTCCTTTATGAGAATGTTTTTCAACGAAGCGTTGCCCAACCGGAGGCTGATTGATCACGATTATAGTGATTTTTAGCAACTGTGAAGCGTTATGAAATGGCCGACAGGCACAAAGATTATCCGGATTGGGGAAGCGACATGTTTGAAACATTACTGGTGATGGCATTTATTATCGGCGGGTTAGTGACTGTGCTGAAAGAAAAGAAAACCTGTAAGAACATCAACTATTCGAGCGAGTCTCTGTAACCTTTACAGACAGTTTGAGAATTTAAGCAAAGGCGCCTGATGATGGCGCCTTTGTTGTTTTTAAATTGTATTACCAGAATAAGCAACCAGTTTCTTTTATCTGACGATCCTGCCGCGTCATGTTACCGCTCAGTCTGAGCACGCTACACTTTCACTGTTTACGAAACCTTTCCCACACTTTTATGCGCGTAATCGCATACGGCGTGTTGCACTGTGTGAGAATTGCTCAGTTTTTCGGTGGCGTATGAGATGTAATCGTAAGACATTTATATTGAACAAATATAAATCTATAAGATAAACCGCTCGTTTAGTTTATGTAACGAGAGGTTTCCGATATTATTGGCGTGAATGCAAACATTTACTTTTCATAAACATAAAGGATAGGTCGAGATGGCAGCTAGTTCTCGAAAAACAACAAAGGGAGAACTTACCCGACAAAAAATTATAGAAGCGACGCTGGCGTTGATTGCGAGTCGTGGCTTGAATAGTCTGTCACACCGGAATATCGCGAATGCAGCTCAGGTGCGGCTTTCGCTGACCAGTTATTATTTCGAAAGTATGGATCATCTCATTCTGTGTGCGTTTGACGAATTCGCCCGGCGTGAAGTGATGCAGATACAGTGGATCCAGCAACAGGTCGATCAGATTCTTGAACGCTATCCTGTTGAAGGCGAAGAGAGTAATCGCCCTCAATGCATACAGGAACTCACAGATTTACTGACTGAATACATTCTGACTGAACTGAGTGATGAAAGCCGAAGAAAACAATTGGCAATTCGATGCCATTTCTTATTTGCGTTGGGGCAATCACAGGCACTGATTCAAAGAGTCAGTGCGTATAAGTTACAGGTATTAAATCTGATCAAAGAGACGGCCATTAAAATCGGCAGTCCTTCACCGGAGGTCGATGCAAATCTGGTGGTTTTTGTGTTCCGGGAGTTTGAATTTTCTCTGGTGAGCGGAGATGAAAACTTCAATCAGGAGATTGTTTCTGAAACACTGAAACGGCTGTTGTCGACATTGATGACAACACCCTACCAGTAAGTGAATCTCAAGCTTTTGATTGTGTATACCGTTTAATGAGAATCGCCCGATAGAGTCGGGCGATTCTGTTCCACTATTTTTACAGGGGGATTACATGGTGTGTGATTTTTCTGACCATGCTTCTTGTAGCTTGCGAATGGTTTGAGCACGATTTTTCCATTCCGCTGTATTGATCATCTCCTGATAGCGGGCAAAAGGTTTTTTCAGAAGCGTTTCCAGCAACGGAACCTGAGTTTGCGGCAGTGCTTCAAGCGCTTCAATTGCACCTGCACGGTTGTTACATAACATGACCATGTCACAGCCAGCCTGAAGGGAAGCTTGTGCTCTTTTACCGTAGCTGCCCAGAACGTCTGCACCTTTCATGTTTAAATCATCTGAGAAAATGACTCCTTTGAATTGCAGCTGATTGCGGAGCATATCCTTTAACCAGTACTCAGAACCGCTGGCGGGTTTCGAGTCGAATTCCGGATAAATCACGTGGGCCGGCATCATGGCATCGAGCAGATTTTCGTCAATCAACGTCTTGAAGACTGACATGTCGTGACCGACAACATCGCTTCTTTCATCGATCGGAGTTTCCAGGTGAGAATCGGCAATCACGCCGCCATGACCGGGAAAGTGCTTTCCGGTTGCCGCCATGCCAGCGGCTTTCATTCCCTGAATAAATGCACCGGCGTACCGGGCGATTTCCGCTGGCTGATCTGAAAAGGCACGATCACCAATCGCTTTGCAGTCAAAGCCAATATCCAGCACTGGCGCCAGACTGAGATCAATATCCATCGCTAGTAATTCAGCGGCCATCAGCCAGCCACCTTCCCGGGCAAGGTGAAGGCCGTTTTCTGATGCTGCAAAGGCTTTGGCGGGGGGCAAAAGGGTGAAGCCATCTCTGAAGCGCTGAACGCGTCCGCCTTCCTGATCAACCGCAATCAGTAGTGGTCTTTTGGCTGCCTGGCGGATCGATTGGGTCAGGGCAAATAATTGCGCTCTGTCGTGATAATTTCGGGCGAAAAAAATAACACCACCGACAGTCGGGTGTTGAAGAATCTCACGCTCTTCGGCATCAAGTTCAAAACCTGATACATCTAGCATTAGTGGCCCCATTTTGGCACTCCGTATACTGGGAAAAACGTCGGTTACAGAAACAGAAGGCGATACGTTATCACAAGCCGGGATGAGCCCAAACTGCAAAGTCATTGACTTGGCGGAAAACTGACATCACTTAATTTGATCTGTATCACTTAATATCTATTTTTGTTTCATTTGTATCACTGATATCGTGATCTATGTCGATTTAATGTGTACGAACAATCTCTAAACTGCCTTTTTGATGGCGGATCATACCGCCAGTGGCAAATCGACAGAGAGGCATCATGTCAGTACTGATTGCTATCGCCATTACGACAGGCGTTTTATCGGGTGTATGGGGCTGGGTGGCTGTATCTTTTGGCCTGCTCAGCTGGGCTGGATTTCTTGGATGTACGACTTATTTCGCGGCCCCGAAAGATGGTATGAAAGGCGTTGGACTCAGTCTGGCAACCAACATGAGTGGTGTGGCCTGGGCCATGCTGATTATTCACGGCTCGGAGTGGATTGGGATTGATATCTTTGGCTATGTTGTCACGGCAATTGTGTCATTTTTGATGTGTGTTCAGGCCAAACGTGAGTGGCTGAGTTTTATTCCGGGTACATTTATTGGTTGTTGTGCGACCTTTGCTGCGGGTGGAAACTGGCAACTGGTGATTCCGTCACTGGTTTTAGGTGTGTTGTTTGGTTATGCCATGAAAACATCCGGCCTGTGGCTGAAATCTCTGGCAGAACAGCGATCCAAGCAAACAGCGGCGGATTCTGAACTGACGTCAGCCGCTGTCTCTTCGAAATAATTCAGGACAGAGCAGGAAGTACCAGACCGTTGTGCAGTACGCATAACTGGACCAGTGATTCAGGCGTACTTCCTTTTTCTGTTAAGACACAAACGCGAACCGATTTCTGAAGGAATGAATTGACCTTCTCTGCTATATCACCCAACTGACAGTGTGCTCTGTCGGCATCTCGCCGGCAAAGTTCAATAAATCCATCCTGTGCTTCTTCATTGGTGTATAGCACCATTTCTGCCTGTTGCATGAGTCGCAGGGCTTTTAAGGTCAGCATTTCGGTTTCTGTACCGGTTTCTATGACCCAGAGTGTTCCCTGGCTCTTGTCGGGGTGCGCAAGCAGGGATGTGAATGCGGTTTCCAGCGCTTCTTCTGTTTTTGCCGTTTCGACTTGAGGCAGACGGAAAAACTGCTCCCAGAAATGCCTGCGCTCATCGACGGTATTAAAGTGTTGCTTCAGCCGTTCTCTTTGCTTTCCCGCGTACCCTGCCAGCAATGAAAGATTGTGCGCCAGTTGCGTTTCCAGTTTTTCTCTGAGAAATCGCACCAGCACCGGCGAGGCACCACCACTTGAAATCGCGACTTGTATCGGCGAACGGTCAATCATAGACGGAGTGATGAAGTCGCAATGAGCGGGATCATCGACGGCATTGACCCAAATCCGTTTTTGCTGTGCATCACGAAAGATTCGAGTGTTCAGCTCGCGATCATCTGTGGTTGTCCAGACTTGATAGTAATCACCAAGCACCGACGATTTATATGTTTCTGCCAGCCAGCGCATTTTTTGCTGGGCGGCCAGTTTTTGCAGTGTCGGGTGGAGTCGGGGAGAAACCAGCGTGATATCAGCGCCGGCACGAAGCAGGAGATCTACTTTGCGGCAGGCGACTTCTCCGCCGCCGATAACGAGGACTGGCTTGTTGGTCAGTCGGGTGAAAACCGGGAAATAATCCATCATTGCATCCTTGCTGAAAACGGCCAGACGACATTAACCTGATGATCTGTGTGATTCAAGCAACTTTTAGGGGCTGCTCATGTCCGGAATTGTAAGAAAATAGTTTAGTCTTGAGGGGTTACCTGTTATCACTATGGGCAGCGCAAGTGCCTGCGACTGTGTTTTCTGAAAGTGAACCGCTCTGGTGTGAAAGGCATTTTCAAACAGATAAGTGTAGCGGGTTATTCTCAGAATAATCTCAAGTTTTCAAATGGTTAGGTGAGGGATATATGGCAAGTGGCAAGTTACCGTCTTCTGTCGTCAGTGTAGACTGGCTGCTGGAAAATCTGGAAGCAAAGGAGATTGTGATTCTGGATGCCAGCTGGTTTATGCCGGGCAGCGGACGTGATGCAAAATCAGAGTGGATGAATGAACGTATTCCCGGTGCAGTCTTTTTCGATTTCGATCAGGAAATCTGTGATAAAGAATCTCATCTGCCTCACATGTTGCCAAACGAAGCGCAATTCTCCCGACAGGTTTCTGAACTGGGTATTCATAACGACAAGCAAATTGTTGTGTATGACGCTCAGGGATTATTTTCAGCGCCGCGAGTCTGGTGGATGTTTAAAGCGATGGGACATGATGCTGTTGCTGTCCTGGATGGCGGGTTACCAGCCTGGAAACGCAGCCAGGGGCCTTTAATGTCCGGCGAGCCTGAAAAGCCGCAAATTGAGAACTTTGTTGCACGATTCAGACCCGAGTGGGTGACGGATGCGCAGTCACTGCTGACAAAACTTGATGATCCAAAGACTGTGGTTTTAGACGCACGCCCTGCAGCTCGTTTTTATGCGCAGCAACCTGAGCCCCGTGAAGGGATTCGAAGCGGCCATATGCCAAACGCAAAAAGCCTGCCGTTCGGGCAGCTTGTCAAAGACAATCAGCTGCTGTCGCCGCAGTTACTGAAACAACGGTTTGATGCAATTTCTGATGAGGATCAGCAATTGATCTTCAGCTGTGGTTCTGGTGTGACAGCTTGTATTCTGGCGCTTGCGGCTGAGGTGGCCGGCAGAGAAAAGCTGACCGTATATGATGGCTCCTGGACAGAGTGGGGCGCGGGACTGAAGTATCCGGTTGTCTCCTGAATGAAATCATCGTCTTGCCTGAGTGTTGTCAGGCAAGACGGTGAAAGGAATCAGTGATTCACTGGAATATAGCCGCGCTCATGCAGCAGCGTCTGACCTTCTTTGGACAGGATGTAATCCAGGAAACTACGGCCTTCAGAGGTTAACTTTGCGTCTTTATAGAGCATGATAAAAGGGCGTGAAATTTGATATTCCCCTGATTCAAGGTGCGTCAGTGTTGGTGTGACCCCTTCAAAAGACAGCGCCTTGACTGAATCATCCACCGAACCCAGCGAGAGGTAACCGAGTGCGTGGCGGTTACGTGCAATCAGGCTTTTCACCATGCCGTTCGTGTTAACGACCAGCGCTTTGGCATTGATGTCCGAAACACTTTTATCGCCGATGTTGCGGGTCAGTCCCATGAAATCTTCAAAGGAAAATCGTGAACCGGAAGCATTTTCCCGGCTGACAACTGCGATAGGCAGATCCGATCCGCCGACATCTTTCCAGTTCGTGATTTTGCCTTGGTAAATCGCGATGACCTGCGCTTTCGTCAGGGTATTCACCGGATTGTCTTTGTTGACCACCAGCGCAATGCCGTCATGCGCGATAATGGTGCTTTCAACATCAGGACGAATTTCATCATCTTTCAGAAAACGTGAACTCATGCCGAGTTCAGACGCGTTTTGTTTTACCGCGGTAATCCCAGCTGAAGATCCGGTTCCCTGAACGGCGATCAGGGTATCCGGATGTTGCGCCTGGTAGGTTTCTGCCAGGACTTCAAGGATATGGCTGACTGAAGTAGAACCAGAGACCGTGACCGTTTTGGCTTGGGCCTGCAGTGGAATCAGGGTAATAAAGGCCAGCAAAGCGGCCAGACGATACAGCATTTCGTGTCTCCGTAAAACTCGGGCGGTAAAGCCGCTATGGTATGACGAAGTTATGACAGAAATGTGAATCAAAAACTGCGCGATTTCTGCTCTTTGTCTTCGTACATCGCATGATCGGCTTTTGCCAGCAGCATATCCGGATCACTGAGGTTGCCTGGATGGTAGGGGGTGAGCCCGACACTGATACCTAGTTTGAACGTTTCTCTCAGATTCAGCGTCTGCTCATCAATCAGTTCCAGCCATTCCTGGCTTTGGGCTTGATCGGCGCTGGGAAGCAAAACAACAAATTCATCCCCGCCAATGCGGTAAATCTGGCTGCCGGTCGGCGAGTGTCTGAAAAGAATGTTTGCGATTTCGATCAGAACCAGATCGCCCTGATGGTGACCAAGGCGATCGTTGACTTGTTTGAAATTATCGATATCGATATAGGCCATGATGCCGCGATGCAGATGAATCGCCATGTGGTCAAAGCGTCTGAAAAGCGAACGGCGGTTTTGAAGTCCGGTCAGGTCGTCTTGCAGGGCCTGACGGCTCAGCTCCAGTTCCAGTTCTCTCGATTTTGCGACCTGTTCTTTTAGCCGAACAATCAACTCACGCCGTTGATGAAGAATTTTGATAAAACAAAAACACAGCAAAAAGACGCCGATGTTTGAGAAGACATTGTCTGCGCGAATGAGCAGCCAGTGTGTCGCTAACTCGGGGATCTCATCCAGCAGATCTGCAATCACACCCAACCCGTAGGTACAGGCAGACACAAGCAGTAAAAACTTCATTTCTTTGCTTGCGACTTCTCTGACCAAAAGAATGATGAGTGCCAGTGTCAGGCTGGAAGTGACGGCTTCCAGGTTACCCTTCATCGGGATAAAGGTCGTCGCCAGAACCCCTAAACACACAATTATTGTCAGCCCGGTAGGCAATTGAGAGATTTTCTTCATAATTGAGTAAAATGTTAACACGATGTCCTTGTCACGGGTAGCTCTATAGAAGCACTTTTGTGAGACGATCACCACATCCTGTTTTACGTGTGAAATCCATTACAAAATGTGATCTTGTACTAGTGAGTTAAACGTCATTAATGAAATCATTGATTACTGAGCGCTGGGTCGCGAAATAGTTTGATATATCTGTTTTGTAACAAAATATGTAGTTTAACAAGCTTGTAACAATGTGTTTTTTACAGCTATTCTCAGGCTAGAGCAGGTTAAACCGGACACAGCACTTACAAGCATCGAGGAACAGACATTTATGCTATCAATGGCGGCCAACTCCTTCCCAAACAAAGCGCTGCTTGCTGAGCGGGTAGATAAACTGATTCATGCGCTGTCGAACGGCGTTTATGAAAGAGAGCATACCATGCGTCTCTGTCTGCTATCCGCGCTGGCAGGGGAAAGTGTGTTTTTACTTGGCCCCCCCGGCATTGCCAAAAGTCTGATTGCAAAACGTCTGATTGAAGCTTTTGATGGCAGCCGATTTTTTGATTACCTGATGACACGGTTTTCAACGCCTGAAGAAGTGTTTGGGCCTTTGTCTATTCAAGAGCTGAAAGATCACGGTAAATATGTGCGGCTTGTTGATGGTTACCTGCCTACAGCTGAAGTTGTTTTTCTGGATGAGATCTGGAAAGCAGGTCCGGCAATTCTGAATACCCTCCTCACCGTCGTCAACGAGCGCACCTTCAAAAATGGTCAGGAGACACTCAAGGTCCCGATGCGTTTGCTGATTACAGCGTCCAATGAATTACCGGATGAAGACAGTGGACTGGAAGCGCTGTACGACCGGATGCTGGTCAGGGTCTTCGTCAACCGGATTCAGGAAAAACAGAACTTTAAAGCGATGCTGATGGGCGAAGGCCCTGAAATGGCAGCAATACCGGAAGCTTTGAAAATCAAAGCCGATGAGTATCAGCAATGGCAGACGCTGATTGATCATGTGTCTCTGGAAGAAGAAATTTTTGAGACCATTTATCAGCTAAAAAGAGTCATTGAAGAGAAAGTTGAAACCGGCGAAAGCAATGAACTCTATATTTCTGACCGCCGCTGGAAAAAGTCGTTACGGTTGCTCAAAGCCAGTGCATTTTTTAATGGCAGGGACAGCATTAATCCTCTGGATTTGCTCTTGTTGCAAGAATGCCTCTGGCACAGCCCTGAATCACGTCAGGACATTCGCGATATTCTGCGTGATTTTGCGTCCAATACGGTATTCGGACAGCAAGCCGCAACACAACAGGCGGATACAGCACAGCATCAGATTGAAGAGGTCCATCAGGAAGTCGCCAGCAAGCTCTGCATGACTTTCGGGCATGACACCCTGATGGGGAAAGAAAGATATAAGTACGATTTCTCCGGCGCCAAACGGTATACGGTCAACAATAACTCCCGGATGATCAAACTGGTCATGTTGCAGCACAACCCGTCTGTTTCCGAACAGGAAACCGGCGACAGTCGCTGGGTGTATGTTGATGGTGATGAATTTGAGAAAAAGATCAAAACAGGTCATTGCGATATCTATGGCTTTGTAAACAAGAATACGCACCTGTGCCGTTTGCACTTCGAGATTGATGCCAGCGACCGTCTGGTGATTAAAGATATTGCCAGCCGGAATGTGCTGGTCGGCATTGCCGGTGACTACGGTGTCAGCCAGGAACAATTGGCAGGCTGGCAGCAAAAAGTTCAGCAGGCCACCGACGCGATTCATGAAGCTGCGCATTTACTGAAGCTGGCCCGCAGCCGTTTTCACGGTGCATTACCGCATAACTTTGTTGATCCTGAATTTCCGGTGCTGATTGAGCAGAGCCTGACAACAGCCAGTGAGGAAATCGATACGATTCAGCGTCATCTGGACAAAAGTGCGATGCGTCTGACCCGTCTGACGGAATATTTCGCTTAAGGGGGCTCAGATGCCAGTTACGGAAGGGATCAATCTTGCCATGATGCTGTCTGAGTCCGGCATCATTGAAAATGCAGTGAATGAGCTGATGACACGTCCACAGCTGATGATGGCTGCAGATACGAGTCCGGGTATGAAATCTGCCATGAAGTTGCAGATTCAGAAATGGCGGGGTTATGTGCAGCATCGGATTGCCAAAGTCGATGTTGCTGAACGCTTTAGTCAGGAACTGGCTCTGTATCAGAAAGTGAGGCAATGGTCGTCTGATACCTTTGTTGAAAACGCTGAACAGGTGGTCAAAGAACTGGAAGAAACCTCGGGTTTCTATTTCAAGGCCCGCAAGCTTTTGGAGCATGAACAAAAAAAGCATAACCCCATGTTCCACAGCTATTTTTGCCATCAATGGCATGAACATTTGCAGGAAGCACTGAAAGCAGCGCAAGAGTCTGAACTGGAACACCACAAAGATGAGTTGCTGAAGGATCTGTATCAGCGCATCGAAACCATGCAGCAGATGGAAAAAGTGGATGAAGCCGGGGACGAAAAACGAGCCGGCCGGTTGTGGGATATGGCAAAAGCAAAACTGACCCGCACCGATGTTGAACGTTTAAAATCCATTACGAAATTCTTACAAAAAAGCAGTGAGTTACAGGAGATCGCGGACTCGCTTGGCCGGATGGCTAATGAAGTTGACGACCCCAATCAGGCTCGTGTGCAGAGTGAAGAGCTGAAAATGGTTGAGGAGAAGAGTGACAGCGTCACGGATGATATCGTCGGGGTTCATCCCAGCGATGATCTGGCCCGGCTCTTACCGAATGAAGCTATGTTTCTGGCATATCCGGAACTGGAAGTGGTGTTTTATAAGCATCTGGTCGATAAACGTCTGATGAATTACCGGATGCAGGGAGCACAACGTAAATTACGGAAAGTGAAGGCCTATAAAACGCAAAGTAAGCAAGTTGAGCAGGATAAGGGACCTTTTATTGTCTGTATTGATGCCTCGGGTTCCATGTCGGGTTACCCTGAACAGTGTGCGAAAGCCTTAGCCTACGGCCTGATGCAAATTGCGCTGGCCGATGAACGCGACTGTTACGTGATGCTGTTCTCCACGCAGCACATTACCTATGAGCTGACCAAGCAGGATGGTTTAAGTGAAGTCCTGAATTTTCTCTCGTATTCTTTCCACGGGGGAACCGATCTGGCGCCGGTACTGGCACAGTCGATTGAACTCATGAACAGTGAGAAGTACAAAAACGCGGATTTGATCGTTTTATCTGACTTTATTGCTCCGTCACAAACGCCGGAAATGCAGGAGAATATTGCCCGGCTGAAAGCGCAAAAAAACCGTTTTCATGCGGTTTGCCTGTCACGTTACGGCAACCCGGCGCTGATGGAGATGTTCGACACGCATTGGTCACATCATCCCTCGGCTTTTGAGCGGTTATTCTCACGTCAGGCATCCTGAGAACTTCCCGGAAATCTTTGTTCAAATCTCCTCTCCAGACTGCTGATGCAGGGCTGGACCACCAGCCCTGTGTCGTATTCAATACAGCAGTGTTTTTCTGTGCGCTATGCTTAAGGTGAAGAATTTCCTGATGTAAACCGCAGCGGGTTTTTCCATCTGTCTCAGTCAGGTACGCCAATGGGGAGCATGCGCCATGAAGCTGTTTTCCGTCTTTGTCTTTGTGCTGACGATGTTCTGTACATTCAGCTCAAGGGCTGATGATGTCTGGGTAGTGAATATCCAGGGTGGGATTGGTCCCGCTGTCAGTGATTTTGTCTCCAGAGAAATTGAAAGCGCACAAGAGAAACAGGCTAAACTGGTGATCCTGAAAATGGATACACCGGGCGGGCTGGATACCTCTATGCGTGAAATCATTCGCGCCATCACTACTTCTTCCGTGCCAGTCGCGACCTGGGTCGGTCCGGCAGGCTCAAGAGCCGCCAGTGCCGGAACCTATATTCTGTTTGCCAGCCATATCGCGGCTATGGCTCCCGGTACTAATCTCGGGGCGGCTACACCTGTATCTCTGACAGGCGGACCGGCTGGCGGAAAAAAAGATAATCCATTCGGCGGAAATGAAGATCCGGTGCCTGCAGCGAAAGATGAGTCGTCCGCGACGAGCTCAGAGAAAGGTTCTGCTTCTGATGAGGAAGTGAAGGCAGAGACCGCGATGGAGAAGAAAGTCATCAATGACGCTGCCGCATATATCACCAGCCTTGCAAAACTCCACGGGCGAAATGAAGTCTGGGCGCAGAAAGCTGTCCGTGAGGCTGCCAGTCTGGATGCGGAAGAAGCTTTGAAAGAGAACGTCATCGATTTTCTGGCCACTGATCTCGACGATTTGATTCGTCAGTCTGACGGGCGCAGCGTCCTCATCAACGGTATTCAGCAAACCCTCAGTTTGCAGAACGTTGCTTACGTGGAACGGGAGCAGGACTGGCGATTTAAACTGCTGGCTGTGATTACGAATCCGAACGTGGCTTATATTCTGATGCTCATCGGGATCTATGGCTTATTACTGGAGTTTTATAACCCGGGTGTCGGTCTGCCCGGCGTGCTGGGCGGAATCTGCCTGTTACTGGCAATGTACTCGCTACAGTTGTTACCGGTCAGTTACGCCGGGCTTGGATTGATCATTCTGGGGATCGTTCTGATGGTTGCAGAAGCGTTCAGTCCCAGCTTCGGGATCCTCGGCTTTGGCGGTATTGCTTCTTTCGTCATTGGTTCAGTGATGCTGATGGATACGCAGGAGCCCGGTTATCAGATAGCTTTGCCATTGATCATCGGGCTGACCGTCACCTCTGCTTTATTTACTTTTGTGATTCTGGCGTTGTTGCTGAAAACCCGTCGTAAACCGGTCACAACGGGGGCAGAGATGCTCGCCAATGATGAAGGGAAAGTCGTGAGCGGATTTCCCGGAGAAGGGCGGGTTCTGGTTGAAGGTGAAATCTGGCAGGCGAGATGCGATACGGCGCTTCGTATCGGTCAGTCAATTGTTGTCAAACGTGTGGACGGGCTTTGTTTGCATGTCGAAGCCAAAGAGAAGGAATAAATTATGATTACTTACTCCCTGGCAACCATTATTGTGTTTGTTATCGCGCTGATTATCAGCATGTTCAGAGTGCTGCGCGAATATGAACGTGCAGTTGTTTTTCTGTTGGGCCGGTTTTATGAAGTGAAAGGGCCGGGTCTGATCATTATTATCCCGATTATTCAGCAAATGGTTCGGGTCGATTTGCGTACGATTGTATTAGATGTTCCGACCCAGGATTTAATTACGCGTGATAACGTGTCAGTAAAAGTGAATGCTGTGGTGTATTTCCGGGTGATTGATCCCAAAATGGCAATTAATAATGTAGAAAATTATCTTGAAGCCACCAGTCAGCTCTCCCAGACGACACTGCGATCTGTATTAGGGCAGCATGAACTTGATGAATTGCTCTCAGCTCGTGATGAGCTGAATAAAGATTTGCAGGGCATTCTCGATATGCATACCGATAATTGGGGAATCAAAGTCGCGAACGTTGAGATTAAACATGTGGATTTGGATGACAGTATGGTTCGTGCGCTCGCTCGCCAGGCTGAGGCAGAGCGTTCCCGTCGTGCAAAAGTTATTCACGCAACCGGTGAACTTGAAGCGTCTAAAAAGCTGATGGAAGCGGCTGAAGTGCTGAATAAAGCACCGAATGCCGTTCAACTGCGTTATTTACAGACATTGACTGAAATTGCCAATGACAGAACGACGACGATTGTTTTTCCACTGCCGATTGATTTGATCGATAAAATGAGTACATGGATGGGGAATAAAGATAAAGGCTGATTTGAAGGGAATGGATGCAATCAACTATTCAGGAATTATGCCAGAAATAAATGAATGGATGAAAATGTTACACTTTTTTCAGTTTAATTCGCTGTTTTCTGGGGTTGAGCTAAAAAGTACTGAATTAACGGATTCATGCATTGATAAAAATTGAAATTAGACTTCAGGTTGTTATGATTTGCGACGCATAGAGTTAATGCAACAATATTGTATTAAAATAAAGCGTAAGGAATAACAATGAAAAAAGTAATTGCAGCGGCAGTACTCGCAGGTTTGATGCCACTTTCTCAAGCTATGGCAGACCAGGATATTGGTTGTGGTCTGGGTTCCATGGTATTTGCCGGTAAAGAAGGCAAAGTATTTAAAGTTCTGGGTGCTACAACCAACGGTACTTCTGGTAACCAGACTTTCGGTATCACTTTCGGTACTCTGGGCTGTGAAGGCGACGGTGTAATCAGCTCTAAAGAGAAGCTGGCAATGTTCATCGACGGCAACATGGACAACCTGGCTCGTGACATCGCTCGCGGCGAAGGTGAGACTCTGGCAACTCTGACTGATGTTTGGGGCATGAGCGACGAAGCAAAAGCTGAATTCAATACTCAGGCTCGTAACAACTATGCAGCTATCTTTGCATCAGAGAACGTAACTTCTGCAGACGTTCTGGCAAACCTGAACACTATGGTTGCTGATCAAAATACGCTGGCGGCATACGCACTGTAATTTGAATTACTTTCGTGATCTGCCTGGATGCAGCGCCTCAGGGCGCTGTATCTTTTTCAATCTCTTTTCAGGAAATATACCCGTCCGAATACGTGTTGGTGCGATTGCCTCATGAATCAGCTGACCAATGCGAGATTCCAATTGGTATAAAGCATGGAAGTACGTTTGTTTGTATCCATCTGACCCCCATCGATTTCACATGAAGACCTGGTTAACTCTGCTTCCTCTCACCCTATTCAGCAGTTCTGCACTGGCATTCTCTTCGCAGGACATACAGCAGCTGTCTGACTCGAAATACTGGCATACGCTGGGTCATTATCAGCCGGGTATAACAGGCTCTTACAAGAGTCTGGTCGACTCCCGGACGTTTTTTATCAGTGAGCAGGGTAAATCTGCCCCTTTTGCTGAGCTGAACGCGACAGTGAATGCTTTTGAAAAGGAAGCGGGCGCATTTACCGGCGAACCAGCCGATGACAGTTACAGTTGCCGCTATCCGGCGCGTTTTCACTGGCTGAAAGAAAAATTACAGGCAGACTGGCCACAGCCGGTTTGTCCTCAGCAAGAACTTTGGAAACAGGCACTGAACCCGAAAGGTTTAACCCTGGTGTTTCCGACGGCATTCATGAACAGCCCATCTTCAATGTTCGGACATACATTACTGCGGGTTGATGCCAAAGATCAGAACCGGCATCGTGAGCTGGTTGCATTTGCGGTGAACTTTGCGGCTACCCCTGAATCAGATGACAACGCATTCCTGTATGCGGTGAAGGGGCTGATTGGTGAGTATCCGGGTAACTTCACCGTCATGCCTTATTACCGAAAAGTCCGTGAATATAATGACTTAGAATCCCGGGATATTTGGGAGTACTCCATTGATTTCAACGAGCAGGAAGTTCAGCAGGTGTTGCGTCATCTCTGGGAAATGAATGGTGTCGAGTTTGATTACTACTTTATCGATGAAAATTGCTCTTATCAGTTGCTGGCATTACTGGAAGCGGGCAGGGAAGATCTGGATCTGACTTCCGGTTTTGACTTGCAGGCCATTCCGTCTGATACCGTTAAAATACTCAGGGATAAAGGACTGATTCAGGCGCCGGAGTACCGGGCTTCGTTCGGAACAAAGCTGATGTATTATGCGGAACAGTTGTCTGATGAACAGCTTCAGTCTGCACGGAATGCAATGAATGGACAGTATCCGACTGACGGTACGCCGTCCGAGCGAGCGGCAACGCTGGAGATGGCCTATGAGTGGCTGAACTTCGAGTTTTATGATCAGGCATTGCCCCGTGAAACCTATGCTCCGAAGCTGCAGAAGCTGTTACTGGCGCGAAGCCAGCTGGATACTCCGTCTCCGTTCTCAGAGCCACCAAGACCGGCGATGTCACCTGATGAGGGACATCACTCTTCTCGTTTGGGGCTTGGATATCGTTACAGCAAGCATCAGGATGATCAGGCGCTGCTGGAGTGGCGTGTGGCTTATCATGACTTGCTGGATAATGCGGGTGGTTACATTCCGGGTGCTCAGATCAGCTTCTTTGATCTTCAGCTCGGTGTGGATCAGCAAGGTGGTCTCGATCTGAATCAGCTATATCTGGTGGATGCGATGTCTCTGGCACCGGATTACAGAGTGTTCGATTCACTGTCCTGGAATATCCGGGCCGGTTATGACAGGCAGCCGGATGAAAACGGTCAGACTGGCCGGTACTTCATGCAGGGTGGCTATGGTAAATCCTGGGGAGATGCGAATTCTCTGCACGCCTATACCTTGATGTCATCTGAGCTGAATTATTTTGATGCACAGGGAGAAAACCTCAACCTGGGATTTGGAGCTGAGGCTGGGATGGTCTGGCAGGCAAGTGAAGCACATAAGCTGGCCTTGTCGGCACAAGGGCTTTATCAATGGGATGCCATGCGCTGGCGAACCGATGTAAAAGCAAGCTGGCACTGGGCGCTGACACAACACCTCGGTCTGAGAACACAGGTGCAGTATCAGCAATGGCAGCGAGATGATTTGTCATCTTCTGTTCGTTTGTACGCTTATTTCTGATTGTGACAGGCGGGTTATTGAAGTCTCTTCAGGTGTCTGAAGGGACTTCTGATCAGGTCTGTTTCTTCCGCTACCACAAAGGAATGGATACCGGAAAATAAGATGTAAGATTTCGTTGTATGAAGAATAATTTTGCTACCACTCAACAGGTAAAACCTATATCCTTGGCGCCCCAACGCTGATGTTTATCGAACGTTCGACCTTTTCAAAATGCCACATTTTTTGAACGTTATTTTGTTAAACATTGGGATGTACTACTTATGATGATTGCATCATTAGCCATATTGCTGGGATTTGCGTTGCTAGTCTGGAGCGCAGATCGGTTTGTTGACGGTGCGGCAGCCAGTGCTGGCCATGTGGGGATGCCCCCCTTATTAATCGGCATGGTAATTGTGGGGTTCGGTACCTCCGCGCCTGAAATGGTGGTGTCAGCCATGGCCTCACTTGACGGAAACCCTGAGCTGGCGCTGGGCAATGCCCTGGGGTCCAACATTATCAATATTGGCTTAATTCTGGGCATTACAGCGATCATCGCGCCGATTGCGGTTCAGTCAAACATCCTCCGAAAAGAGTTACCATTACTAATTTTGATTGGTCTGTTGGCTGGCGGGTTATTGTGGGACGGACAGCTGACACGCATCGAAGCCATTGTGCTGTTGTCCGGCTTTTTCATTCTGATTGGCTGGTCAATCTATTCCGGTCTGAGGAATAAAGGGGATGCACTGGCCACAGAAACAGAAAATGAGCTGCAGAATCAGGACATGCCGTTGAAGAAGGCACTGATTTGGCTGGTTGTTGGTCTGGTTCTTCTGGTGGTCAGTTCCCGGATTCTGGTCTGGGGTGCAGTGACTATCGCACAGTCTCTGGGCGTCAGTGATCTGATCATCGGCCTGACAATTGTCGCATTGGGGACCTCTCTGCCGGAGCTGGCAGCATCCGTTGCAGCGGCGCGGAAAGGGGAACATGACATCGCGATCGGAAACGTGGTCGGCTCAAATATGTTCAATATACTGGCAGTGATCGGGATTGCCGGAGTGATCTCGCCGATGACCAGTATCGGAGTCGAAGTCTTTGCCCGTGACTGGCTGGTGATGATGGCGCTGACAGTCGCACTGGTATTGATGTGTTTGGGTATCCGTGGTCCGGGTCGTATCAACCGGTTTGAAGGGTTTCTCCTGCTGGTTGCGATATTTGCTTATAACTTATTTTTAATCAGTACGATTGCTGCTTAAATATTTTTTGAATTGAAACAGGATGGTCAGACTGACCATCCTGATGATTTCCTGCCAATTTATCTTGTCCATTTCCTACTTTAAATCGTGATCTTAATTCCTGATGCATTGTCGGTAGACGATCAGTTTTCGCTTAAAACTGAGAGCTGACTGAGGAATAGTTAAATATAAATTTGTCTTATTTATCATAATGCAGAAAGTCGTCCATTATGACTACGGATAATTTGCTCATCAAATGAAGCAAATATCTTTTTTGGGAATATTTCCGTTTGAGAGAATAGGACGTTCATTATGCGTAAAACCCTTATTCATACAGCTGTTGTGGTTGGGCTCGGAAGCCCGTTGTCCGCATTTGCTGTGGATTGTACCTCTTTAACATTATGGGCCAGTGATACGGCATATAACGGTGGTGCTCAGGTGCAGCACATGGAGAATGCTTATCAGGCCAATTGGTGGAATCAGGGTAAGGATCCTGTCCAGTATTCGGATCCTTATGAAGAATGGTCGCTGATTGGTGCCTGTGATGCAGCCGGAGGAAATCAGCCTCCAACAGTGGCGATCACATCTCCCCTGAACAATGCTCAGTTCGGGGTGAATCAGACGATCACGCTGACCGCAGATGCATCAGACTCTGATGGCCAGGTAACCGATGTTACTTTCCAGGTTGATGGCAGTGTCGTCGGGATTGATGATACAGCGCCTTACTCCGTTTCTTGGAATACGGTTGAAGGCAACCATACGGTGACGGCTGTGGTCACTGATAATCAGGGAGCCAGCCGGACAGATGCCGTGTCTGTCATTGTCAAGGCGGAAGGGAACAATCAGCCGCCAAGTGTGGCACTGACAAATCCGACAGCGTCATCGCAGATTGCAGAAAGTGACGTGGTCACGCTAAGTGCAAATGCAACCGATCAGGATGGTACCGTCACTGCGGTTGAGTTTTATGTGGATGACCAGCTGGTGGGTTCAGCAAATGCAGCACCTTTTCAGGTGAACTGGACAGCAACTGCCGGTACCCATGAATTCAAGTCCAAAGCCATCGATGATGCAGGAGCGGTCACCTGGAGCGCTGTGGTGACCGTGGCTGTTTCCGGTGCTTCGTCCGGTGGATGTGCCGGGGTACCAGTCTATAAAGCAGGGACCAGCTATCAGGCTGGCGATATCGTTCAGAACGTTAATTACAAATACCGCTGTGATGTTGCCGGCTGGTGTTCATCTGACTCTGCATGGGCCTATGAGCCGGGCACTGGTTTGTATTGGTCTGATGCCTGGACAGCGCAGGGGATATGTGCAGTTGTGCCAACAGTGACATTTACGGCTCCGGCTGACAATGCAACTGTCCTTCAGGGTGACGTTGTCACTCTATCGGTGGATGCCACCGATGCTGATGGTTCAGTGACCCAAGTTGAGTTCTTCGCTGGCGGTCAGAGTCTGGGCGCAGACATTTCAGCACCATTTGAAATGTCGTGGACAGCGGTCGGTGCAGGTGCGGTCAATCTTTCTGCTATCGCCACAGATAATGAGGGGAATACAGGTCACGCAGGTGTGCTGGTCAATGTCAGTGATGCGCCTTTGGTGGTCACGCTGACGTCTCCGGCATCCGGAACATCTGTTGGTTTAGGCAAATCAGTCGCGGTTTCAGCCGATGCTGCGTCGCTGAACAGTACGGTCAGTCAGGTCGATTTTCTGGTGAACGGTACCGTCATTGCCACTGATATGACGTTACCTTACAGCACCAACTGGACGCCGGGTGCAGTGGGGAATTATACCGTGTCCGCCAAAGTAACCGATGCGAGCGGATTGAGTGTGATTTCTTCGGCTGCCACAGTGAAAGTTTTGTCACAATCGGTGAAGAAACATAAGCTGATTGGTTACTGGCACAATTTTGTGAATGGCGCGGGATGTCCGATAAACCTGAGCGATATGTCAGATGCCTGGGATGTCATTGACATTGCCTTTGCCGAGAATGATCGTGGCAGTAACGGAACAGTGCATTTCAATTTGTACAGTGGTGATATTCACAGCAGTTGTCCGGCACTTGATCCGCAAAAGTTTAAGCAGGATATGGCCGCGTTGCAGGCGCAAGGGAAAAAGTTTGTGCTGTCTCTGGGGGGGGCAGAAGGAACGATCACGCTCAATACCGATGCCGACGAAGCCCACTTCGTTTCAAGTCTGACGGCGATTATCAACGAATGGGGATTTGACGGACTGGATATTGATCTGGAAAGCGGTTCGAACATGGTTCACGGTTCTCAGATTCAGGCGCGATTGCCTCGTGCCCTGAAGCAGATTGAAGCCAATATTGGCGGAGATATGTATCTGACCATGGCGCCGGAGCATCCTTATGTTCAGGGCGGTATGGTGGCCTACTCAGGGATTTGGGGCGCTTATATTCCGCTCATTAACGAGCTGCGCGGAACCTTGGATTTGCTGCACGTGCAGTTGTATAACAACGGCGGTTTGCCAAATCCCTACACCACAGGGGCAGCACCAGAAGGCTCGGTGGATATGATGGTGGCTCAGTCGAAGATGCTGATTGAAGGTTTTACGCTGGCAAATGGGGAGCAGTTTGCACCACTGCGCGATGATCAGGTTGCAATTGGTCTGCCATCAGGCCCGAGTTCAGCTAACTCCGGTCAGGCACCGAAGCAGAATATTCTGAATGCGCTGGATTGTCTGACGGCCGGAACTCACTGTGGTTCTGTTGTCCCGACCTTCAATTACCCGAACTATGGCGGTGTGATGACCTGGTCAATTAACTGGGACAAGCACGATGGGTACAATTTCTCTGGTCCCGTCGGGGCTAAACTGGATGCCATGAACGCTCAGTAAGACAATGTTGAAACAATCATAAGCGGGCTGTAGAGCAGCCCGTTTTTTTTCATTCTGCTATCTGCCGGATAAGCTGAGTTAATAGGCTTTAATGTCGGTGACAAATCCTTTGGGTTTCAGTGCCAGAATTGAACACCGGGTGTTTTGTACAATGTCTTCTGCAGTATTGCCCATGATAAATCCGGGAATCCCTGTTCTTGCCACAGTCCCCATCACCAGCAATTCAATTTGTTCCTGTTCAATCATGTCCGGAATACATTGCTGTGGCATCCCTTTGAGATGGCATACTTTCATCGGCCCATGGATTCCTGAGAGCGCAACCAGTGCATTGAATTTCTCAAGGTGCTTTGCTTCTGTTCGCTGAATGGAATGTTCGAGTTCAGATTCAGGGACGTGGATAAACGGGTTACTGGAAATCTCTTCGTACGGAAAATCCCAGCAGGAAATGACAATCAGACTTCCGTCACAGTCATTTGCCAGGTCACGAGCCGTTTGAAGCAGTGCCACGTCGAGATCTGTTTCTGCCTGACTGTCGCTGTCGGCATCAATCGCAACAGCGACATGGACCTGATGTTGCGGGTGAGTTATAGGACGGCAAAGCCAGACCGGGCAGGGACACTGACGCAGAAGCTCCATATCCAGTGCTTTCAGGCCACTGTCTGGCTGCATGCGTGCTGCGGTTTTAATCACCAGATCGAAATCGTCGCGCAGGACACTCTGAATAATCAGGGTGGCCGGTATTTTGCTGCTTTGGGCAACGATTGCAGGCATGATGCTTTGTTGCGGGGTGGATAATCTGGTCCTGGCTTGTTTCACGAAATTTTTGGTTTTTTCGATGAGTGCTTGTTCCCAGTTTGCCTGATAGCTTTCCAGTGTTTCCGGTAAGTCCGGGTAAATGATGAATATGGTCAGCTTCCCCTGAAAGGCATCAGCCAGACTGAGCGCCTGTTGAAGGCCCTGTGTTTCATCCTGAATGCCATCGCTGATGTAAAGAATGTTTTCAAATCGCCGCATGACAGAACGCTCCTCAGACAGTGAATCAGCTCCTTTTATCCTAGACGAAAGTCTGAAGTTATCGGGTCAGCACGTCGAGACGGTTTAATTGAAATAAGAAAACTGCCTTAACTACTTTTGGTTATAACAAATCCTGCTTTCTTAGTGTGAAAGGGTATTTTCCCGCTGGAGTACACATCAACAATAATGTGTTGATGTAATAAGGCAATTGAAGTGACGCAGATGGATAAGAAAGTGAAATGGGTGGTGGCTGTACTAGTGCTGACGGTGGGATCGCTGATGACGTCAGGGATATGGAGTGCATTGCTGAGTCTGACCGCTTTTTCACTGCTTTTTACTCTGGTTGCCAGAAACGCATGGCGTAAGGACAACCAGAGTCAGGACAGCACCCCGCAACCTTTTGATCTCGATTGACTGCTGGTGATCTTGATTAACTACCGGCAAAGCCAGACAGTATTGCCAGCAGTGATCCGCTCCCTATCGTGAACCAGAGCAGAACACCAAGCACGAGTGGTTTCGCTCCTGCAGCGCGCAGTTTCTGCACCGTAATTCCCGCCCCGATCAAAAACAGACAAACCACAAGCACACGCTTGGAAAGTGAAAAGATTGCCTGGTACAGTTCACTGAATTGCGGCAGCCAGTGTGCGAACAAGATGGCAACACAGTAGTACAGGATAAACATGGGGACTGAGATTTTCTTTTCGTTTCCCCGAAATAATAAAGCGCTCAGAAAAGCCAAAGGAATAATCCACAGAGCCCGGGCGAGTTTGAGTGTGGTTGCGGTGATCAACGCTTCATCGCCGTAGGCGCCCGCCGCCCCGACAACAGAGGATGTATCATGAATGGCAATGGCGGCCCACATTCCGAATTCATGCTGAGACATATTCAGCAAATGACCGATGGTCGGGAAGATAAACAGGGCAACTGAATTGAGAATAAACACCGTGGCCAATGCGAGTGATGTCTGGTGACTGTTCGCCTGAATGGCAGGGGAGACCGCTGCAATAGCACTGCCGCCACAGATAGCGGTTCCAGAAGCAATCAGGTGCCCTGTTTTCCTGTCCAGTCTGAACAGGCGGGTCAGTAACGCCCCCATAAGCAATGTGAGCACAATTGAAGCCAGAATTAACCCAAGGCCGGACCGGCTGGCTTCAATGGCAACATCCAGCTGAATCCCGAATCCCAGACCAATAATTGCAGCAGAAAGAAGTTTCTTGGTGAGAGACGCAACCGGAATATCCGTTGGCACAAAACCTAAGGTTGCGAGCGAAAATCCAAGGATCAGTGCAACCGGTGAATTGATGACGGGCATCAGACAAACCAGCGCACACAGCCAGAATATCGGATGACGGGTGATCTGTTGTTTAATGAGA
Source organism: Photobacterium sp. R1 (assembly GCF_054600795.1). Classification (NCBI taxonomy): domain Bacteria; kingdom Pseudomonadati; phylum Pseudomonadota; class Gammaproteobacteria; order Vibrionales; family Vibrionaceae; genus Photobacterium; species Photobacterium sp. R1. Next base: position 102,210 of record NZ_BAAHZP010000002.1, on the reverse strand, counting down.
GCGGGTTGGAACAACATGTTTAAACAGCACACGAATAAGGGTGGCTGGAGTATACCTTGTTCTGACGCTGAAATTCACTGTAAGATCTGAGTGTTGAAAGGTTGACTGCAAAAAAATTGGTTCCACCGAAACTTGTCGGTGTCGCCGGGGACTATTTTTTCACCCAGAGTCCGCTGGCGTTCTGGTAGAAATGTCCCGGCTCGGTTCTGTCGATTGCTTTCTTATAGGCGAGTCGCGTGACTTCAGACAGCGTCAGACCGTGAGATACGGCAATACGCTGATAACTCTCTTTCCGTTCTTTGTTGACTTCCAGGATCAGTTGGCGAATCTCTGTGGTGGGTGACAGTGTCACGGCTGCAACGTATCCGGTATTGGCTTCACCGACGAGTCCCTGCGCTTTGGCTTGCTGTAAATCAATGGCAAGCACATTGGCGCAAAAGAAAAGAATGGCAAAATAAGTCAGCATACGTTTCATGACTGGCTCCCCGCCTTGTCAGAAGACTTCGTCATCACTGAATAGGTCATCAATTTCCTTATCAACTTTAATGCGAATTTCATGCTCTATTTTGACATTCAGATTCACTTCAATCGGCTTATCCGATGCAGCAACCTGAACCGTTGGTGTACAACCAGTTACCCCGAAAGCTGAGAGGACGAGTATTGCTGCCAAACAGCCTGTCATGCAGTAATACTTTAACTGAATATCCATGGGCTTCGACCTTTTCAAGTCATTTGCAACAAATTTCAGCGCAAAATCTATTTTTCGAGACCAAGTTGCTTCACAAACATGCGCTCGAACTCAGAGGCATTAATTGTATTCAGCGTTTTGATCAGGGCCGGGATGTCATCTTGTATGTTCAGGTTGATGTTGACCGGTCTGCCATGCAGGAAGTCTGGGTTGTGGCCTTTGAACCTTGAACTGGCATTTAATTGACCATCCTTTGAATAGTCTATATCAATGGCAAGAGAGTCGTATTGATAATTTCTGAGAATCCCGGCGATGACTTTGAGGCTGTTGGTATTGCCCGATTCGATATTTTTGCCAATCGATGACTCTTGTTTATAGCGTAGAATACCGCCGGGACTTCTTGAAAATAAAGTACCTTTTTTGATGACGGGTTTGCCGTCTTCAATTTGGATGGGCAGCATACCGTCCAGCAATCCGGTGAGTTCGACATCTTTTGCGTTAAATAAATCCATTAATTTCTTAAGACTGAGACGCTGGATCCGCAAGGGAATCACATCAATATTCGTCAAAGAATGACTGGTCACCCCCTGGGTACTGAGATAGCCGCCCAATACTCTCGCACTTGCCCTGTGAAGGGCATAATCAGGTTTACGGGTATCAAACTCACCGTTCAGGGTAATGTCCTGAAATAAGGTTCCGGCAAAGAGCCAGCCGTTATGCACCGTCAGGGGATGACGACTCCGGATGGTGTTGTTGTAAATCAGGCTGGTAAACGACAGATTCAGATCCGCAAAATGGACATCCTTAAAACGACCATTCAGGTGCTCAGTGAAGACATCCAGTGAGCCGGACCATAATTGATTATCGAGAGTCAGATCTGCAATGACAGTCAGATTGCCGTTATTGAGATCCAGCCGGGCGGGAAGTTGAGGCAAATAAAATTTCTGGAGACTTTGTTTTCCGGAGAAGGTTAAACGCTGGGGGAAAATCTGAAAGCGGGTTTTCCCCGTTGGTATGGCTGATGTGATTCTGAAGTGAAGAATCGGAGAACTTTTCGCTGTGCTGAAACGGCCTGTGACTCCTATTTGGTCAGGACTCGCGGTCAGTGAACCATGACTCCTGACGGCCGGGAAGGGTTGGGCATTCAGGCTGAAGGTCAGACCGGCTTCATATTCACTGTTGAATGCCCACTGGTCTCGGGTCAGTTCTGCCCGGAGTCGATTCAGAGTGAGCGTCAGGTTTCCTGTGGCATGCTGAACTGGCTGACGTGTGCGTCGGGTCGTCTGTTTAGGCTCGACAGGGTGAGTACTGCTGAAGTCTGCATTCAGCTCAAGGGGAAGCTGTTCAGTTTCAATGTGCCATGACGTCAGCGGTGCCTGTTCTGTCAGGGGAGAAGTCAGTCTGATTTCCGAAGCACTGAATTCAGGCTGGTTCAGAATGTTGTTCTGATGCTCAGCTGTGTCAGGCAAGGTGATACGCTCTGCGTGGGCTTTCAGATCAGAAATCGTCATTTGCAGAACATTCGTTTTTATCTGTGCCTGAATCCTTTGCGACATTTCAATGGATTGTGCCGTGACTGGCCCGATTTGCAGAAGCGGTGTAGTCGCCGTAACCGTGCTGCCTGCCTCACAATTGAGGGTATTCAGCCAGTTGTTTGACGGTTCCGGATAGGGGATGTGGCAAGTCAGCGCAGTCAGATCAATTTGAGTTTGAACGTCAGGACTTTTGCTTGAGAGAGCCAGTTGTTCCTGTGCCGCAAGACTCATCAGTGCTTGTTCGGAATTCAACTGCAGCTCCCAGCGCCATGTCCCGTCATGCGTCATGTCTATCCGGGCAGGATCTTGTTCGCGACGATTGGCTTTTTTCGAAGGGGTGCCGTCGGGCCATGTAAAGGCAATGTGTTCAGGTCCCTGTACTTCAATCTGATAATGCCAGTCAAACGGCTCTGATGTCTGAGTGGCTTGGGTTTGTGTGTGTTCTGAATGGATGCGCTCTGCTTTGACGGAAAGCGTCTGTGTTTTTGAATCCTCAACATGAATATCACTGATATTGAACTTGTGCATGATTTTAGTGACATTGTCACTTGTGCATGCGATTTGCTGGGGAATATCCGAGGAAAATTGCCAATTGGCATCGCAGGCCAGTAGTGGGGGCTGTGTCTTATCCGCTCCGGATGCATCCAGAAGCCGAAGTGAAAAAGAAGCGGCCTGATTGGCAGATGCCAGGAAACGTATATCAAAAGGCAATGCATTGGTTACACCCGCGTTCAGCATTCCTTTCAGTGAAAAATGCGTGCCTTCCTGCGCTTTGTTCAAAGAGAGCTGAGCGTGTGACAGGTAACCCCGGATGGTCAGCAGATCAACATCAATTTTTTGCGCCGGAAGCTGATAGAGCAGCACGGCGAGTTGCCCGAGCCGAGGCTGAAACGGTGTCTCAGAAGCAGGTTGGCGGCTGAGCAGGAAAGACGGATTCCAGTCGATTCGTTTGGCATTGGCGGTAAGGCTGTTCGCGGGCGATGCGAGATCCAGCGTGATGCTCAACTGATCAATGCCCTCATCTGTTGTCTCCTGATTCTCGGTTTGTCCCGGTGTTATCTGCTTGACGGACATGTGGAAAGGCTGCGTTGTCTCTGTTTTTTGATAAGAAAAATTCAGGTCTTGAAAGTCAGCCGGATACTTTTCAGTCTGGTTGGCTGCAGGAACCGGCAGGTTCATTACACCGCGACCCAGATGACCGCTGATCCGAAAGTCGGGCGACGTTGCGACTTCAATCTGGATATCCTGAAGACGTTGTCGGTAACCGGTGTCAGACGTCAGGGTGTGAAACTGGGTTTCGGCACTGTTTGCATGAAAGAGAAAACGCCCCTGAGTCAGCGCGCCCTGGCTGACGAATGAGACCTGCTCCAGCATGGCATCTTTACCGTTCAGATTCATTTGTCGCAGTTGGGTTCTGAATTGAGGTGAAGGCCTCAGTTTCATTTGCTTGGCTTCAATCCGCCAGCGTTCTTGAGCCGAGTCCGAGAGCGTTCTGTCCTCCCGGGAAGGGTTTTGTTTTGAAAGGAGAACGTGGCTGAGCTCAATTTTCGTTTCATGGATGTTGATCGTCAGCAGTTTGACCGACAGACCGTGCTGGGATACACCAATGCCAGAAATGGCATGTAACTGAATGCCCTGTGCGGTCAGCCAGAATGTGGTCAGCAGGGCGATGACGGTGATGAGGCAAGCACTGATGGTGACCGTCAGTAAGAACCCCCGCCGGATACGACGCAGGTACAATCTTGTTCGGATTTGCTTGCCAGCAGCATGGTTGTCAGAGGACATATCGGCTCAAGCGTTGAAGACAGACTTATGGTGCTTTCTTTACAAGCATAATCCGAAGCTCAGATGAATGTGGAAATTTGAACGGTGTCATGACGATTTGGCACGTGAATTGGCGGGAATCAGAGGGCCGGGATTCTTATCATGCAATCAATCATTTACACCGATATTTTTTATCGTTTTTTTACGGCTTTCTTCGGTAGGAACTGATGCATACTGATCTCAAACCAGAATTATGTGCTTTATGTTGTTTATGGTTAGTGAATCGTATTGATTGAGGCCGGGTGCGGGGATTGCATAAATAATTTAAACCTGCGACAAATAAGTTCATTACTATAAAAAACTACAAAGGACGTATTTGAATGTCAGACACAACATCAAACCCGCCACAGGCCCGTCCGGGCAATGGCATCAAGCAACTGATTCGATCTTTGGGTCCCGGAATCATGATGGCTTCAGCAGCCGTCGGTGGTTCTCACCTGGTAGCATCAACCAAAGCCGGTGCGATATACGGCTGGCAACTGGCTGCAATCATTCTGCTCGTTAATCTTTTTAAATATCCTTTCTTCCGAGCCGGCATTCAATACACCATGGGAACCGGTAAAAGCCTTGTGGAAGGATATGATGATATGGGACGTGGTTACCTGCTGGTTTTCTTCGTCCTCAACCTGATTTCAAGTATCGTCAATACTGCGGCGTTGCTCCTGTTCAGCGCCAGTCTGCTGGGCTACTTCATGCCGGGCGAGCTGCCTTTGTCTGTTTTATCTGCGATGGTACTGGCCGCTTGTCTGATCATTCTGATGGCTGGGCACTATAAGGCGCTGGATGGCTTATCGAAAGTGATCATGTCAGTTCTGGTGATTGCGACCATTTCCGCTGTGGTGATTGCGGCCGGGAATGGCAGCGTTGCGCCTGCCGACTATGAGGGCCCGTCAGCCTGGACGCTAGCGTCTTTTGGATTCATTGTCGTCATGATGGGCTGGATGCCGGCACCTATAGAGATTTCCTGTTTGACTTCACTCTGGCTGAAGAGTCAGCGTCAAGAACAGACAGTCACGACGCGTTCGGCATTGTTTGATTTCAACGTGGGCTACATTGGCACTGCGATTCTGGCAATTGTATTCCTTTCACTGGGTGCGCTGGTGCTCTATGGCTCAGGCACGGAGCTGAAAGCATCAGGTATTGGCTTCTCGCATCAGCTGGTCAGCATGTATGCGTCTACCATCGGTGAGTGGTCCCGTTATCTGATTGCGGTTATTGCGTTCTTCTGTATTTTCGGCAGCACGATTACTGTGATTGACGGTTATTCACGGGCTCTGGCGGAAGCTCAGCTGCTGATTCAGAAAAAGCCTTTGGCACAAAATCGTTACATTAATGGCTGGATGATCATCGTGAGCGTGCTGGCAATGGCCATTATTCTGTTCTTTACTTCAGCACTTATGCCCATGATGAACTTTGCGATGGTGCTGGCGTTTATGACGACGCCTGTATTTGCGTACCTGAACTATCGTTTGCTGACCGGTGCCTCTTTACCTGCAGAAATGAAGTTAAGTCTGGGGATGAAATATCTCTCCTGGGCGGGGCTGGTTTATTTGTATGGTTTTCTTGTCGCCTTTATCTGGTGGAAATGGTTTATGTAATCATTTTTTCAATGATTGATGAAAGCCCTCTTGTGAGGGCTTTTTCGTTTGATATGCTTTAAAAACAGTATGTTGTGACATCACGTGAAAGAAATATGTGTGTGACGCTTGTGTTATAGAGTAATAACTCTAAAATGAAAGCTGCCGTTCTTGAGGTATGAAGGATAAAAAAATGATAGTCAGCCCGCCCAAGGCTAAACCCTTTTCCCTTGCGTTACTGATCAGTGCTCTGTGTTTTCAGGCACAAGCCGCTACCGTGAGTTTTGATGATGCCTGGCAGCTCGTACGAAACCATAACGATGAACTGGCAGCTGAAAAGAGTAATGTTGAAAAAGCTGAACATTTGCAGGAAGCGTCTCGTGCATTGTCATTACCACGAGTCACGGTTTCGGCGAATTATACCTACCTGGATGCTCCGGTTGAGATTGCTCCTTCCGATATCATTGCCAGTACGCCTGCAGGCAAAAGTCAGGTGGCAAGCATGCTTCTGCAACAGAAACTGGGCTTGTCATCGGCACAGCTTGATGAATTGTTCACGTCCCGCGTAACGAACAGAGACATTCTGACCAGCTCTGTCCGTGCGGTCTGGCCGGTATTTCTTGGCGGACGGATTATGGCTGCTCAGGACATTGCCAAAGGAAAGACGCAGGAAGCGAAGTATATGCTCGAAATGAAAGAGCATGCCAAGTTTGAAGATTTATCAAACTATTACTTTGGCGTGGTACTCGCTCAGCAAGTGATGGAAACACGGCAGGAAGCGGAAAAAGGGCTTGAAAGACATTACAAAAATGCGCTGAAAATGGAAGCACAAGGTCAGATTGCGAAAGTTGAACGTCTTCAGGCTCAGTCTTCTTATGACAAAGCCCGTGTAGAACGTCTGAAAGCACAACGGAATCTGGAAATTGCGCAGGTTGCTTTAACCAAGATGCTGAAATTGCAGACCCCGGCAACGCCCACCACTGCATTATTTGTGAATGAAAGTTTACCGGACATGATGACCTTCCTGAATCAAACGCTGAGTGATTATCCGGGGCTGCATATCCTGGATGCCAAGAAGCGTCAGGCTAACGGGGCATTGGATGCCGAGAAAGGAAAGTATTATCCGGAAGTTTTTGTTTACGGTAATTACAACCTTTATGAAGAAGATACGCTTGCCGCCAAAACCGCACCTGACTGGGCCATTGGTGTTGGTGTGAGTATTCCGTTGCTGGACTCGTCGGGCCGGTCAGACAAAGTGAAAGCCGCTCACAGTGCGATGACTCAGGTCAATTACCTGAGAGCCCAGGCAGAGCAGGACTTAACAGTGCTGGTGGAGAAAACCTATCGCGAGGCATCACAGGCGCTTGAGGAATATGAAGGTCTGGCTTCAAGTGTTGCACTGGCAGAAGAAAGTGTCTTCTTACGTGAAAAAGCCTTCAGTCAGGGACTGTCAACGTCTCTGGATGTCGTTGATGCTGAACTGTATCTGGCAAGTGTGAAAACCCAGCGTTTGTCCGCGGCTTATCATTATGTCACAGCGTTATCACGACTTCTGGCCGTCAGCGGCGGTATCAATACCTTCGACGAATATGAAAATTACAAAGGATTAAAGGTTAACTGAGATGAGCAAGTTGAAAATTCTTGCAGTGGTTCTGCCCGCTGTAGCACTGACTGGTTGGTTAGGTTACCGCTTTTGGGACGCTTATCAGCCGCAAGCTGAACGTCTGCAGGGACAAATTGAGGCCCAGCAGTACAATATTTCTTCAAAAGTCGCCGGCAGAATTGATCAGGTTCTGGTGCGTAAAGGCGATAAAGTGAGTGAAGGTCAGCTGATCTTTACCATTCTCAGCCCGGAAATTGATGCAAAACTGGAACAGGCGAAAGCCAGCCAGCAAGCGGCAGGTGCTATGGCTGAGCAGGCAGAGAATGGCGCTCGTGCTCAGGAAGTTGCGGCAGCTCAGGATCAGTGGCAGAAAGCGAAAGCAGCCTCAGCACTCAGCGAGAAGACTTATCGTCGTGTGAATAATTTGTACCGTGACGGGGTTGTTGCCGAGCAGAAACGTGATGAAGCCTATACACAATGGCAGGCTGCCCGTTATACCGAACAGGCGGCTTATCAGATGTATCAAATGGCGAAAGAAGGTGCCCGGGAGGAAACCAAGCGGGCAGCTCAGGAACAGGAACGTATGGCCGCAGGTGCTGTTGCAGAAGTGGAAGCCTATGCAGCCGATACCAAGATTTCAAGCTGGCATAACGGGGAAGTCAGCCAGATCTTACTGCATGACGGCGAACTCGCTCCGCAGGGTTTCCCGGTTGTGAATATCGTCGATCTGGATGATGCATGGGCTGTATTCCATGTGCGTGAGGATCGTCTGAAAGATTTTGCCAAGGGCAAAACGTTTGAAGCTCGCATTCCGGCTCTGGGTGAGAGCCGGTACGAGTTTCAGGTGACGCATTTATCTGTAATGGGTGATTTTGCAACCTGGCGGACCACAGATGCCCGCCAGGGGTTTGACATGCGTACATTTGAAGTTGAAGCCAGACCAATCCAGCCTGTGGATGGTTTGCGTGTCGGTATGAGCGTACTGGTAGACTGATATGTTGCTGACTGCTTTTAAAAGAGAATGCCGCATCATTCAGCAGGAGTCCTGGCTGAAAACAATGTTGTTTGTTTTGCCGGTATGCCTGTCTGTGCTGGTTTGGTGGATCTTTTCTCAGGGGATTGCCAGAGATCTGCCGGTTGGTGTGGTGGATCTGGATCAAAGCCGTCTGTCTCGCGGACTGGTGCGATATTACGACGCCAGTCCGACGTTGGCTGTTACAAAGCAGTTTGCCAGTGTGGAAGAAGGCTCAGCTATGCTGCGCAACGGTGATATCTATGCGCTGGCGGTGATCCCTGAATCGATGGAAAAAGACACACTCCGCGGTGCTTCACCGTCCGTGACTGTGTTTAATAACGCTCAATTTATTCTCATTGCCAAACTGGTGAACAGTGCTTTTGTTTCGGCTCAGGCAACTTATACCGCTGGCATTGATACGATGAAGAAAATGGCTGGCGGGACAACGGTACCGGTTCAGGCTCTCGGACAGGCATTGCCGGTTCGTAATCAGATCATCCCGTTGTTTAACAGTAACTCGCACTATGGTCAGTTTCTGGTATCCGGAATCATTCCGGCGCTGTGGCAGATTTTTATCATCGCGACAACGGTGATGGCGCTGGCGGTTGAACAACGTCGCCAGGGATTGCTGCCCTGGCTGGCTCAAAAGCCAGTCACGCTTCTGCTGGGTAAATTGTTACCTTATGGGCTGGTTTTCATGGCTCAGGGCATGCTATTTCTCTGGGGGCTGTATGTGCTGATTGGCTGGCCGATGCATGGCAGCTGGAGCATCTTGCTGCTGGCACAAGCGCTCATGGTCATTGCCTGTCTGAGCATGGCAACGTTATTCTTTTTTGTGGCAATGGATGTGACCCGGGCGATGAGCTTTGTTGCCGGTTTTACGGCGCCGGCTTTTGCTTTCATGGGGATTACTTTTCCGGCGACAGACATGCAGACGATTGCTGCTGCCTGGCGAGCATTGCTGCCTGTCAGTCATTACATTGAGATTCAGGTTCAGCAGGTCGATTATGGCACGGGCCTTCAGCAGGCGATGCCACAGCTTCTGATTTTAACCACATTCATTCTGGCTTTTGGACTGGCGGTATTACGTATGTTGTCCTGGCGTAAAGGCCAACTGGAGGCAAGGGCATGAGCTGGCGTCACATCTTACGACTTGAACTCAAGGCAATTTTTACGAATCCGGCGATCATCTTCACTGTTTTCGGAGGCGTACTGATTTATTCGCTGCTTTATCCGCTGCCTTATGCCAAACAATTGCCGCGAGAGCAGCAAATCGCAGTCGTGAACCTCGATAACAGCGCAATCAGCCGTAAATTGGTACGGATGGTAGACGCCACACCACAAGTGCAGGTGATGAGAACTGCATCGGGCCTTGAGGAAGCAAAGCGTTGGCTGCTGAATCGGGACGTGAAGGGAATATTGCTGATTCCGGAACATTTTCAACGTGATCTTTTGCTGGGAAGCAGTCCGACTGTTTCTTTCTCCGGCGATGCGGCACTCTTCTTAGTCTATGGAACAGTCGTTGAAGGTTTGGCAACTGCGACAGGCACTCTGAGCGCCAAAGCAAAAGTTGCACGCATGGTTGTCGAGGGGGACAGTATTGCTCTGGCAGCAGAACAATATTCCTCCGTGAAGCTGAGTATGCAGCCTGTATTTAATCCGACGATGGGATACATCAACTATATTGTTCCCGCAGTATTCGTTTTCATTTTGCATCAGACCCTGATTATTGGCTCCGGACTGGTCAGTGCGACGCAGAATGAAGCAAGGGCACGCGGTGAGCATGGCTACTGGGACTCGTTGCCTGCCTGGAAAATTCTGTTTGTCCGTGTGTCGTTATTTTCCCTCATCTATATTCCGCTGTGCGCCTATTATTTTGGTCTGAGTTTTGACACCTATGGCATCAGCCGCCTGGCATCCATAGGGGATATGGTTGCCATGACTTTGCCGTTTCTGATTTCAGTTGCAGCTTTTGGCGTTGTGGTTGGTGAACTATTACCGCGGAAAGAACTGGTCACTGTTGTGGTGGTATTGAGTTCTCTGCCGCTCGTTTTCTCCATGGGGTTTGTCTGGCCTGTTTCTGCACTGCCGGCTCCCGTGCACTGGCTGGTTCAGTTGGTTCCGGCGACGCCAGCAATCAATGGATTTTTGCGGTTAAATCAAATGGGTGCCAGTTTTGAGCAGATCAGTGGCTGGTGGCTTCAGTTATGGGGGCTGGCGGTATTCTATGTGCTCATCGCTTTTGGGTTGATGCTGAAGAAACGCCGACAATTGATGCAACCTTTGAAATCCATGCATTAAAGAAATGAGCTGATAGGTATTTTCTGGCGAGTGTGTTACAACAGCCTGTAATTCACAGCTGTCATGGCACAGGGAAAACAAATTGAGCCGGTTATTATCATTTGAAGCATTAATGGTTCTGGATGCCATTGAACGTCGCGGCAGCTTTGCTGCGGCCTCTGAAGAACTGGGCCGTGCGCCGTCTTCACTCAGCTATCAGGTTCAAAAGCTGGAGCAGGATTTGGATCTGGTGATCTTTGATCGCTCGGGCCATAAAGCTGTGTTCACTAAAGCGGGACGGCTATTACTGGAAAGAGGCCGGTTACTGCTTTCTGCAGCGGATGAAATGGTATCGGACGCGACAGCATTGGCACATGGCTGGGAACTTGAGCTGACAATTGCCTATGATGGTCTGGTGCGTCTGGATCTGATGTTCCCGCTTGTAGAAGGTCTGGCGAAGAAAAGTAAAACCCGTCTGAAGTTTCGGGAGGAAATTCTGGCTGGTTGCTGGGAAGCGCTGGCACAAGACAGGGCTGACATTCTGATCGCGCCACCGCCAAGCGTTGCTCCGCCGGAAGTGAAAATTCAGCCGTTAGGCAAGATGGATATTGTCTGGGTTGCTCACCCTGATCATCCGATTCATCAGCATAAGGATCCGTTGGCTCCTGTGGTCCGCCAGCAGTATCGCGGTATCGCTGTCGCGGACACCGCCAGAAATTTACCACCGATTACACACAATATTCTGGAAGAACAGCCACTGCTGACGGTATCCAGCATGTACGATAAGCTCAATGCGCTTCGTGCCGGGCTGGGTATTGCGACGATACCGGCCTGTTTTATTCAGGAAGATCTGGCAGCCGGAACGTTGGTGACCATTGGAGATAATCCTGTCCGGGAGTTTGAACTGGTGCTTGCCTGGAACCGCAGCCGGATGGGGAAAGCGAAAACCTGGGCAATTCAGCAGCTTGAACAATTGTGGAAAAAGAACCTGAATTGATCATATCTGTAAAAGGCTGACCTGAATTTCAGGTCAGCACTGTCTTCAGTCGCTGGCGGCATTCAAATTTTCTGGTTGCAGCGGCAACAACAGCTCGGCTGTTTTATCTTCAAAATGAATCTCAACCTGGAATCCACTTTTTCTGGCCAGCGCCAGCATGCCATGGTTTGTCGGCATGGTGATTCCGGTCATTCGCAGAGTTCCTCTTTGTTTGCAGTATTGAATAATGGTATTGAGCAAAATGCTGCCTAAACCTTGTCCTTTCAAATCGGAACGAATCAGTACGGCAAATTCAGCTTCTTCATTGCTGGGATCGGATACCGCCCGGCTGACCCCGAGTATTTCCTGCTCCTCATGAGAGTCAGGGTCAAGACTCACGGCAATGAAAGCCATCTCGCGGTCGTAGTCAATCTGAGTCAGATTGGCTAAAGCTTCATGATTAAATTCACCCACTTCCGAGAAGAAGCGGTTGTATAAGTCATCATGAGAGACCCTGGCAATAAAGGCTTTATGGCCGGGCTCATCTTCCGGCCGGATTGGGCGCAGCAAGACGGGGGTTTGATCTTTCAGGGCTGTGAACATCTCCAGCTCTTTCGGGTAGGGTCGGATCGCAAGCCGCTCCTGAGTATCTCCGGTAAACGGCCGGATCGTCATTGACGCATCAATAACGGTCATGTCTTCCCCTGCAGCCAGCAGCGGGTGAATATCAAGCTCCGTGATTTCCGGGCAATCGATAATTAATTGCGAGAGCTTCACCAGCAACTTACACAGTGCAGGAATATCCAGCCGGTCAGGCAGGCTGCGTTGTTTGATTTTGCCTGTTTTCAGCGCATTGATGACCAGATATCTTGCAAGCGCCATATTGAGCGGGGGAATCGCGACGGCAGCATCGCGATGAATGTCCCATTCCGCTGCTTCATCGCCAATCAGAATGACGGGGCCGAATACCGGATCGGGATGAACGGCAATACGAAGCTCCTGGGCGCCGGCACGATTGGCCATACGCTGGACCAGTAATCCTTCTATCCGCGCTATCGGATAGTTGAGCGAAACCCGATCAAGAATGGCCTGTGATGCATTGGCGACTTCTGCCGCAGTTCTCAGGTGCAGCATGACCCCATGTACTTCTGATTTGTGGCGGATATCCGGGGAGCGCAGTTTGACTGCAACCGGGTAACCAATCTGCTCCGCTATGTGTGCTGCTTCTGCCGGATCTAAGGCAATCCAGGTCGGCAGGGTATGAAAACCATAACTTTCCAGAAGCGGCCTGACTTCATGGGTTTCCAGATGATCAATCTTCTCTTCGAGCAGTTGGTCAAGTAACTGGTGAACATGGCCCGGATTGCTTTGTGTCTCACCGAATGAGGACGGCGTTTCCATCAGCTGTTTCTGGTTTCGGCGGTACTCCACCAAATGCATGAAAGCGGTCACTGCACTTTCCGGCGTTCGGTAGGCCGGAAATCCTGCCTGCGTAAAGACTTGACGGGCTTTCTGAGCCTGTGTTTCGCCCGCCCAGTTACTGAGAATATTGAAGTGCGCAGTACGTGGGTGTTGCCGCAGCACTCTGATCATGTGCTCAGCCGTTTCTTTACTCGGAGCAATGGCTGAAGGGGAATGCATGATTAGCAACGCATCAAAGTCATCACTATCGAGCAAAATGCGTGTTGCGGCTTCGTAACGCATGATGTCGGCATCGCCAACGATATCAATCGGGTTCGACTGTGACCAGCTGGCAGGCAGAACTGCAGAAAGTTTATCGATGGTTTCCGGACTCAGGGTTGCCAGCTTACCGCCTCGCTCTGTCAGCGCATCCACAGCCATAATAGCCGGACCGCCGCCATTGGTCAGGATTGCCAGGCGCTCCCCCCGTAATGGGACAGCATGGGCCAGCGTTTCGACTGCAGCGAACAAGTCGTGTGTATTGTGAACCCGAAGCATCCCGGAACGTTTTATCGCAGCGTCATATACGGCATCCAGGCCAATTTCACCTCCGGTGTGAAGGTGTGCCGCAGCGCTGCCGATTTTGGTTCTGCCGCTTTTCAGGACCAGGATCCGCCGATTCCTTGCCGCCGCCCGTGCCGCCGACATAAACCGGCGGGCATCCCGAATGGAATCGATATACAACAAAATTGCTTGTGTTTTGCTGTCGCGACAGAGGGTATCCAGCAGCTCAGCGAAGCTGATATCACAGGTATCGCCTAGTGAGATAAAAGTCGAAAATCCGATATTCTTATTTTTGGCCCAGTCCAGAATGGTGGTGCAGACAGCGGCCGACTGAGAAATAAAAGCGATGTTTCCTTTGTTGGCGGCGATGGGGGAGAACGATGCATTCAGGTTGTGCCAGGGCAGGATCATCCCCATACTGTTCGGACCGATCAGGCGCATACCGTATTCTTTCGCAACCTCATGCATCCGGACATCTTCCGTGACACCGTCACCATCTAAGTCAACGTTCATCCCTGCGGCCAGCACGACGGCCATTCTCACACCTTTTCGGCCCAATTGCTCGATGATGTCAACGTTCCGGTGACCCTGGGTGCAAAGGATGGCAAGGTCCGGCACCCGAGGCAAGCTATCAATGTCCGGATAAGCAAGCACGCCCGCGACCGCGTCATATTTGGGTGTGACGGGCATGATGGGGCCATGAAAATTTCCGGACAACAGGTTTTTGATCACGACATACCCGGCACGTTTCGGGTTGTCAGAAGCGCCGATGACGGCAACTGAACGTGGTTTCAGCAGAGATTCAAGTCCTTTCATTGCAAAAAATTCTCTCCGGTTGCCAAAAGCTGTGAATCCGTCAGTACAGACAAATATGCGTTCAATAACGGCTGGCAGATGATCCGCTGCTGTGAGTGTAATGGAATCTGGTTAACATTGTCTGTGGCTGATGCGTGAGTTGTGAAACGCCTTTGCCATTTTTTGTTTGTACATATTTATGAAAAGGTGGAAATTCAATAAAAAATCAACCTATTATTTAGGAAGCTTTGAACCTGTGATATAACGCCAATAATACAGCTCCCTGTATGGAGCGGGCTTGATTGGTATCAGGTCGGGGTGCAGAATCTTTTCAAGACAATAAATCAGGCACGATGATAATGAAAAAAATTGCCTTAATGGTTGCTATTACTTCAGCTTTAGCAGGCTGTGCGCTAGACAATGAACGTCAAACTATCAATGGCACTGTGGTACCGACGCTGGAAGAACAGGAACAGGCTGCATTGGCACAGCAGCCAGTAAATGATGAACCCGTGGCTGTGGAGCAGATGAATGGTCCGATTGAACCACTAACTTCAGGTGATATCGCCTTGAACGATGAGGTAGTGCCAATGGAGCAAGAAATCGCGCCGATGGCCGAACCTGCTGCGATGACGGCTCAGACTATGCCTGCTGTCAGTAATGAAACAAAAGCTCAAAATGAAACAATGACCGAAGCGGCAACAGCGGCTCCGGCAGCGACTGTAACCCTGGTGGACAGCAGCAAGGCTTCTCAGGCCAATTATGAATTTGCTGCCGCGCCTGAGACGGGTTTCACTGTTCAGGTGCTGGGGTTAAGTCAGAACAGTGGTTTTGCACCTTATGTGGCTAAACTACCAGGTCAGCAGCCTGTGTGGATCAACCAGAAAACTTATCGTGAGAAACCTTGGTATACCTTGCTGTACGGTCATTTTAAAACCGTAGAGGAAGCGCAAGCAGCCATTCAGCAACTGCCAGGCGATATTCAGTCTTTCGGTCCATTTGTTCGAAGTCTGGCAAAAATCCATCAGTCTCCGGAACCTAAGCTGACAAAAGTTCACTGAAAATTGACAATCCAGAGCTCCTCCGCACGAGGAGCTTATTTTTTGTATCTTTAGCCCTTTTTGCGCAGAGGAATCCTGCCGATCGCTTGATGCCTGATGGATAAGATGCAATAGTTGATGCCCTGAATGCTGTTGAAGTTTTTTGTGAAATCAGTGTCTGTGAAGTCTGGTTTCAACGGCAATAATAAATTGATCGTCTGGCGGTTCCTCATGTGCCGGCAGGCAGCGATTGATAAGGGATCAAGATGAATCCAATTCATGTTTTATTACTTTGTGGTGGCGGTAGTGCCGAACACGAAGTGTCTTTAGTTTCGGCTAACTTTATTGAACAGAACCTCCAGTCGATTGATGGCATTCGCTATATACGCATTGAAATGAAGTCTGACGGATGGTTTGACAAAGATAACCAACGCTGGCAATTGAACCTTGATCGCAGCATTCAATCGGATTCTGGCGAAAAGCTGTCTGTGGATTATGTGATTCCCTGTGTGCATGGGTATCCGGGCGAAACCGGTGATCTTCAGTCTTTATTAGAGCTGGTTGGTCTGCCGTATTTCGGGTGTGGCCCACAGGCAAGTACCAACTGTTTTAACAAGATTACCTCAAAATTATGGTTCGATGCGCTTGGCATCCCGAACACGCCATATGTCTTCCTGAGTGAACAGACAGAAGAAGCGTTCCAAAGTGCGGCAGAAGCACTTGAGCGCTGGGGAAGTGTGTTTGTGAAAGCCGCTTGTCAGGGGTCATCTGTCGGCTGCTACCGCGCGACAGATCAAGACAGTTTGAGAGAAGCGATCAAAAATGCATTCACCTTCTCTGATCAGGTTCTGGTTGAAAAAACAATTCGTCCCCGGGAGCTTGAAGTTGCTGCATACCAGTATGGTGATGAGCTGATCATAACCAAGCCGGGTGAAGTGACTTGTCCGGATGGCAAGTTTTACACTTATGAAGAAAAATACAGTGCAGATAGCCATTCAACGACTGTGGTTGAAGCGACGAATATCAGCGAAGAACAGGTTGAGTTAATCAGAGCCTATGCCCGAAAAGCATTTGTGCATCTGAAGTTGGAAGACCTGTCCCGAATTGACTTCTTCCTGAGTGAAGAGAATGAAATATTGCTCAATGAAATCAATACTTTTCCTGGAATGACACCAATTTCCATGTTCCCGCAAATGCTGGCTCATTATGGTCATCAATTTGCGGACTACCTGGAAAAAGCCATCAGGAAAGGCGTTCAGGAATCTGCTCTGCAATTTGTTCAGCGTTCTGAAGTGTAATCCTTAATCCCATGAACCTGCATTGATACGAACGCCAGTCTGACTGGCGTTTTTTTCATGGGCTGTAATACTCACTGAAAGACACCTTAAGCACTGTATGTTGACGACAAAAGTAAAAGCGGAGCGATTCAGGGCAATGCGCAGGCGCAACTACCGGGCCAGTTTAAAGTTAGAGGGGTTTGAGTTGGATGCGCTGTCTGTGACAGAACAAGCATCAGAGGTTGCGCTGACTGAAGAAGCGTTGATCGCGAAGCTGAAAAAAGCCTATGCGAGATAAGTATGGCGTTCAGCAGGATCCGGATTGTTATCCTGATTCTGTTGTGCTGATTAATTTGCTGAATATAGAAGATGAAGATGAACTGGCGCGTGCGGAGCGTGATTTTACCCGTGTGCGTGCAGAACATTTTGAGCCTGAATTCGGCTGTTTCCAACTGTCCTACCTGAAAAAAATTCACTTTATCCTGTTTCAGGATCTTTATGCATGGGCGGGACAGATTCGCCGTGTAGACATCACGAAAGGACAAACGCGGTTTTGTCACGCGAACAACATTGCAAGAGAAGCTGAACGTCTTTTTGATGCCTTGGCAGAAGAAGATTATCTTTGCCATCTGAATTTCGATGATTTTATTCGCCGGACAGCTCACTATTACTGTGAACTGAATGTGATCCATCCCTTCCGTGAGGGAAACGGCAGAGTTCAGCGCATTTTCTTTGAAATTCTGGCCTTAAATGCCGGCTATGAGATTTGTTGGGAAGGCATTAACCTGAAAGAGTGGGTGGAAGCGAATCAGGCTGGTTATTTTGGTGATCTGAAGCCGCTTGAAAGATTGTTCGAGCGTATCACTCAGCCAATTCAGGACCTTGCGCAGCCACAGTGGACTTCCGGACCAAGCTGACTGAGCGTATTTTCAATACATCACTTTTCCCAAGGCTTATTTTTTACATATTTTGCGATTTCAGTATCGTGCTTATCTTTGTTCCCAGCATACTGCGCCGGCATTGCCGGGCTCTTCCAACGTCCTTGTGCCTGAATATCATGAATTGATACACCGGCATCAGATAAATCTTTCACGGCCCCGACACGAGGCGACTGGCCAGAAAATATGGTGTCGTGGCTGACACCCAGTTCATCTCCGGCACGTCTGAATACGCGGTAAATTGAGGAATGGTCTAGCGGCTGATCGCCAATATTTCCGTGACGATCGATACGCCGGAAGACGTTTCCGGCTTCAATGATTCCGATGGTTAACCAACGTTGAAGCGCTTGAGAGGCGAGTGTGCTCAAGGCAATGGCGTGTTCTTTTACATTCAGGGTAATTAAGCCGGATGGGGCGATGTCCAGATGATCTACCGTCAACGCTGCCAGTTCACTCCGTTTCAGCATGGCTTCAAACATGATGGACCAAATCGCGAAATCACGGACATCTTTCGGTTTGGTTGCGAGTGAGAAATTCTCGGCAAGCCGCTGCAGATGGTCGTCCCGAAAAGCGGCTGCATTCTTATAGTCATCTTGTTTTTCGAGCCTGTACTTGTTCAGTACCAGGCGAACTTCAGTATGCCGGCAAGGGTCTGGGAGCGCGTGGCAACGATGAACCAATCCAATAGTGACGATGTAACGTTTCAAACTGGCCAGTTTTCGTTTCTGTGCCATGCGGTCTATGAATTCATGAACAATTTTGACGGTGGCTGGTAAGGGAGATGCGTGCCTCTCCAAGCAAAAGCTCAGGAAATGGTTCCAATCGTTCTTGAATGCAAGCAAAGTATTCGCTGAATACTGCTGATGAGTCAGAACTTTCCACACCTCAACATCTTCTATCGGTAAAGAGAAAGTTTGAATACTGCGCTGTTTTTCAGATTCGTTGGTTACCACAGGAATTTTTTTCATTCTGGCGCACTATAACTAAACATTGAGAATAAAATTACTATAAACAATACCGACCTGGAATCAAGTCGGTAAGTTAAAATTTTTATTAGCGAATCAAATGGTAGGGGGTTAATCGTCTTCGTCAGATTTCTCAACATCGACCAGATAGTCGCCCATTAACCAATTTCTGCCAATCAGTAATTTATATTCCAGCTTACTGCGGTTTCTTAAGTTCACGGATACGCGTTTATGTTCACCATTCCAGCTTAAATCCATTTTGACCGCGTAACGACGTTCAACGCCCTGCGCGTTCCTGATTTTACTGACTTTGACGATCTTCCCTTTGTAGGTTGCTTTTTCGCCTTTTTCATTCTCAGTGGTGAATTCGACCATGCTGCCAAGGTTTTCTCGCATGTCGTCACTTTTTTCACCTAGTACCCGAATGTTGGAAGCATTGATTGATGTTGTATTGGCGCCAGTATCAATACGAGCAAGGAACTCCATGTCTAAATCAGGAATCTTGATGGTTTCAACTTGCCCGACGATAGATTTCTTTTCCTGAGGTCTGCTTTTTCCTTCTTCAGCCAGAGAGAAAGGGCTGCTCAAAGTACATACAATTAACATGAGTGGAATCAATGCTTTATTCACAAAACCTCCAGAGAACACATGATCACATCTATGGGTACTATAGACATAAGCAGTCATGCTTAGTTCAGCTCAATGTTAAAGAGATAACTCAGTAAGCATAGATTCAGTTAACTTATCTTCAGTCTCAAAGCTGAGCGGATTTCTTGATAACAACTCGGGGTTGCTGAAAAATGAATCGCGTTGATCCCCAGTTCTCTGGCAGCCAGAACATTCAGTTCATTATCATCGATAAAATACGTCTCTTCCGGTATTAAGTCGTATCGATTCATAAGAAGCTGAAATATCTCAGGTTCCGGCTTTAAAAGAAGCTCTCTTGCAGACAGCAGCCCGCCATCAAACAAAGTTGAAAGGTCGTGCTTTTCGTTCAGAGTTTCGAAGAAAGCTGTGCACATATTACTGAGAAAATAAAGGTGAAACTCTTGCTCAATGAGCTCATCAAGTAATGTTTTGGATGCCTGGATAAGTCTTAGGCTGCTCTGGATATGATCAATAAAATCTTCCATTCGAGCTTCCGGAAAGCCAGTCCGGGCTGCAAACTTAGGTATGACTTCTGCCATCAGCATTGTTCCGCGATCCAATGCGAGCCAATCGGGATGTTGCAACACATTCTTGAGCAAAACTTCCTGCTCATAGTGAGAGTGAGTGAAGGTTTCGACCACTCTGTGTGGATTCCATTCGAACAGCACGCCACCAAAGTCAAAGATTACGTTACGAATCATATGAGTTTCCGTTAGAAGCCTATTTATTGATATTATTCGGGCTGGCACCGGTCGCAAACATCTGTATTCAACCTGATGACCGGGTCACATTTTTCAAGCAGTTATTGGGATCGAGTTCAATGAGTGACAACAGCCGATTAGTTTTTTCTACCGAAACAGGCCGAATCAAAGAAGAAAAAGCAGCACCTGAGCGCCCGAAAGGAGACGGTGTTGTTCGTATTCAGCGCCAGACAAAGGGAAGGAAAGGGAAGGGTGTTTGCATCGTTACCGGGTTGGATATGAATGACACAGAACTGAAGCTTCTGGCAGCCGAACTGAAAAAGGTCTGCGGCTGCGGCGGCTCAGTGAAAGATGGAACGATTGAAATTCAGGGAGATAAACGCGATTTGTTAAAAGCGACCCTGGAGAAAAAAGGGCATACCGTTAAACTTGCCGGCGGTTAATGCCTGAGTGAGATTGTGTTTTTGCTGGGACACTAAGTTTACATATTTCGTTTGGGTTCAGATGTTGAATTTGTCTGCTTTTCATGGCGGAAAGGTAGAGTTCTCGCTGAACCTGACTAATCTCTAATGGGTTGAAGACACTTCACTGAGGGAGATAACAATGAAAATTCTGATGGTGCTGACATCACATGATCAACTTGGAGAGACTGGGCACAAAACGGGTTTTTGGCTGGAAGAGTTTGCATCTCCTTATTACGTTTTTAAAGATGCGGGAGCCATATTGACGCTGGCATCTCCAAACGGTGGACAGCCGCCGATCGATCCTAAAAGTAACCAGCCGGATGCGCAGACAGATGCTACTCGCCGTTTTGGACGGGACGAGGATGCGAAGCAATGTTTGGCAAATACATTGAAATTAAACCAAGTGAATGCTGAGGATTTTAATGCCATTTTCTATCCGGGAGGGCACGGACCGCTTTGGGACTTGGCAGAAGATCCTGCTTCAATCGCCTTAATTGAAGCTTTTATTTCTCAGGGAAAGCCTGTTGGTGCTGTTTGCCACGCGCCAGCCGTTTTCCGCCATACTCAGTCTGAAAGCGGTAACTCTCTGGTTTCTGGTCGTAAAGTCACTGGTTTTTCTAATTCTGAAGAATCTGCTGTAGGACTCACGGAGGTCGTTCCATTTCTTGTTGAAGACATGCTCAAAGCAAATGGCGGTCATTATCAAAAATCTGAAGATTGGCAAAGTCATGTTGAAACTGATGGCTTGCTGGTTACAGGACAAAACCCGGCATCTTCTGATGCTTGTGCAGTAGCTTTAATGATTTTACTGAAATCAGGTCATTGATGGTTTTGAATAGGTCATTCATATGAGATTGAAGTACCAGGCAAACTGACATTTGCAGCAGAACTAAAATCACAGTGTGAATTACCTATTTTATGGTAAATCAGCGTTATGGTTAAATTGATGAGCCTCGAAATTCGGGGCTTTTTTATATCAAAAATATGAACATTCAGCTTTGAACACTGTTTTATTTGATTATAATGGCCGCGTATTTGTGTTGATATGCAAAATGGAGAATACGCATGAAAGGGTATATTGCTGCAAGCATTCTATCAACTTTGATTCTGACTGCTTGTGGGGGAGGTGGCAGTAGCGAGGAGTCATCTGCGACATCTAAATCAGGAACATTTAACTATGATGGAATTTACGTTCATCCGACAAATTTTTCCCTGATGATGGTTGATTCTAAGCGATCGGATACAAACATTATCATCAACGATATTGATAAATTTTGGATTTTGCTTTCTGATTCTGCAAAGACAATCAATAATACAATGATAACAACAGGTTATACTATTGCGGCATTATGGGATGGCTCAGATTTAGACCATAATGCAGATGTAGAGATGAAAGCTACATTTAACAACTCATCCGTCACCTGGAAATCTCCTTACACTGATGTAAATGATGACAGTAATGCAATTATTTATACAATGCAGAAAGTTGATGATTCATTATCTTTAACTGACATTGTCGGTACGCATACAAATTCAACAGATGGGAGCACCTGGACGATTAACGCAGATGGTTCTTTTATTGTGAATGATTCCTGCACTATTTCCGGCAATATTACACGAAACAACAGTTATTTTTCTGTGACTACGGCAGAAGCTACGCAATGCGCTGAACCTGCTTTGAATGGAACCTATAACAACGGTGTCTTGCTAACAGTTCCACATGATGGCCAGACTTACATTGTTGCCACTATGATCAGAAAAACTTCAGTAATTGGGGGATATGCCCCAATTAATTAGATCATTAAGCCGGGTATCCCCCGGCTTTATCAGTGTTATTCTCATTCTGGCAATACGCAATTTAACATAATGTACATAATGCGTACTTGAGGGTTGGAGTATTGAGGGCTATGAATCCAGTCATACCAAGGGCTAAGCCCTTAATCCCTTGGTTCCTTAACTTTGCCGTGATGTCCTGCCATATGCGCTGTGCTTTGAAGTCTTTGGCTCGGTCTGCTGCAATGAATATCAAAACTTCCTCAGGATTGATATTTGATGCTTCAGCTAGGAAAATTGCTTGTGAATCAGATAGATATCTTTTCCCGCTGCGAAATTCGGAGATTCTAGACGCTCCAACACCTAAATCGTGAGCGATTTGTTTGTCTTGGATGTAGTTTTTCGCCTGTTTGTATGCATCTAACAATGTATTCGCGTACATAAAAAATCCTCCGTTTTGCCCATTGTAGTTCCTTAATTCCCAGAATTGGTATCTTGTAATTACCAGATGCGGTAATTACGATTACCGGAACTGGTAATTAATACGCAATAAATACCTTATGACTCAGCCCCTTTATTACGAACAAAACGCCGACGGCTCAGGCCATGCCTTCATTGCTGGTGAGCCTGAGTATTTTCGTTCGCTGGCTGAGTTACACCAAATTGGCGCTGAATTTTTTCCTCAGGGTTATGAGCTGTATCTCGTTACCGCTGAGAACTGGCAGGAACTGTATGACATGGGAGTCTTCGACAATGAAAACGATTATTGACTACCTGTCATTCACGTGGACGCCGGAGGAACTCTCCCACGTGCTGGAGCTTGCCAAGATGGGCGCTTCAATCAAAGCGATTCGCCATTTTGATTATGTCGAGTCCGGTAAGCGAATCGATAACTTCGCACTGGATACAGGCAAAATTGATTACAAAGTCGAAGTTCAGCGCGTTCTGAAAAGCACTGATTTTGTCATCGGCGGTGACTCTCGCCGCTTCCATGAAGTCAAAGCCGACCTGCTGGACCACTTTGGTCTGAACACCATGGACTGCCTGTGCCGTGGTGAAGTTGACCGTTTCGTCAATCGCCTCAATCACGGTCTCGGTAAATTCGGCAACGTCTGGGAATTCTCACTGCGTCCGGGTGGATTCGCGGGCTATCCGCACTCGGCCAGTCTGCTGGTCAACGGCCAACAAGCGGGTCTGTGTGCTTGGGGTGCCAAGCAACACGGCTGTTATGTGTCGTTTTCCGGGACGGGCTGTGTGGCACTGGACATGACCGAAGTCCATGACGCTATTTGCCATCTACCGGGGGCCAAAATTACCCGGGCGGATGTCGCATACGACTGTTTCAGCGGTGAATTCGGGGTCAATGAAGCCCGCAAGATGGCCAAAGAAGGTGCGTTTATCACCCGTGGCCGTCCGTGCTCTTACACCTATATCGAGTCCGGCCATATGGCGAAATCCTGTGAGTACCAGACACAGGCGGGCACGTCTCAGACTATGAAAAAACGTTACGGGCTGATTCCTGAGCTGGGCCGTTCGTTTTACGTCGGTAGCCGTGAGGCGGGCAAAATGCTGCGGGTTTATGAGAAAGGCAAGCAAACGAAATCGACTCAGAATCCGAACTGGGTCCGCTGGGAGCTGGAACTGCGGTCAAAAGACCGGGTCATTCCATTCGATATTCTGACCGACGGCGACAAGTATTTTGCAGGTGCATACCCTGCCCTTGGCCGCGTCTGTGAGGCTGAGCAATGCGCCATTGCCACGCACAAACGTCAATACATGACCTCGGTTGAGAACGCCGTCAAACATGGCGCAACCCAGTGCGGCAAGCTGGTCAACTACATGCGTCAGGTGCTGAATCTGTCTCCTGAGCAGGTGGTCAAGCAACTGACCAGCCATTTGGAAGCTTACGAAATTCCTGACCGTCTCAATGCGCCTGTCACGGGCGATTCGGACGCGGCAGAAAAAGTCCCGCTTGCGGATTTGCTGGCTTTCCGTCAGCAGTCCCATCGAGCGCAAATCTATCAACGCCTAGCGATGGCGTAATTCAACGGAGAGATGTCATGTCTGGTTTAACTGTTTTAGTTTCTGGCGTCACCATGGGTAAAGGGATTTCCAAAAAGTCCGGCCAACCAAAACCGTATTCATTTGCGCAGGTGCATTATTTGGTGCCGGCTAAATCCTTCCTCAACGATGATAACAACATCAACAAGCTGGGACTGGAAGAAAAAACCATTTCCATGGTTGAGAATTCGTCTTTGTTCGCCAAGTTTGCAGAGCATGCCTTCCCGCTCCAGCTCAAGCTGACCTTGGATGCTGACCCGGAAAATCCATCACGGAACATTGTTGTCGATTACGTCAAGGCGTAACGGAGGCCTCATGAAACTGATGAACTTGCACAATGCAGTCATTCTGGATACTGAAACTACGGGATTGGGATTGAAAGACGAGATTGTCGAAGTGTCAGTGATTAATGCTTTAGATGGCACAGTGTTGTTTGATTCGTTGGTTAATCCTCAGCGTCCCATCCCATGGGATGCCATTGCGATTCATGGGATTGGTAACCATATGGTTGCTGACTCGCCTGACTTTGGTCAGATATGGCCTCAGCTGTTTAATGCTTTGAATGGTCGTAATTTGCTGGTTTATAACGCAGATTTTGATACACGAATGATTATTCAATCATTGAAAGCATCTACGGGTGAGTCCTGTGATTTACCCGTCCTGAGCACGACCTGTGTGATGGAATGGTATGCAGAGTTTTGGGGTGACTGGGATGATGCTCGCGAAAGCTACCGTTGGCAAAAGTTGACCGATGCTGCCAAGCAGCAGCAACTTGATATTTCAGGCTTAAGTGCACATCGGGCATTGGCAGACTGTGCAATTACTCGTCGTTTGATTAATGAAGTCAATTATCAGTTGGCTCTGCGGTATTAAGAATTCGGGGCGGCATCATGGCAGATACATGCGTACTGGCGAACGAGCAAGGCTTTCTGTATGCCGTACCCACACCAATAACGGACTGTGCTGGTTTTGTCCTGATTAGCAAGTCCAGTTATGACAGCTATTTGGCTGGCTCACAAATCACGCCGGAGGATGTTGGCTCGGCGTTTTCATTTGGCTTTGCGGTCATTCTGGTGACTTGCTATTTCGCAGCTTACCCGGTCGGCATTGCCAAGCGTTTAATCAACAAAATGTAAGGAAAACTGATATGGATGGTGTTTTTGGCGCAATCAACATGGGTGACGTTGCAGCTTCGGTCACGGCGATTGGTGTCGCGATTGTCGGGATTGCCATGGTGATGAAAGGTATCACGCTGGCGAAACGGGCTGTTAACAAGGCGTAATGCTGCTCCTCCTGCATGACCTGACGCTGACGCTCTGGTCACTGATAGGTGCCCTCTCGGCGTTGGCGGTTTTGCGGGGGTGGCACTAAGTTCTGACTCTTTGGGCGGCTTCGGCTGCCCTTTTTTATGGTTGCTGGGATGAAGAAATCTGATTTGGGGTGCTGGCTGTTTGCTTTGGCTTGCTGGCTGCCGGTGATTTACTTTGCGCTGTTTCCGGGTTCGGCCCATGCGGTGGCTTATTTTTTTTCCGATGGTCTGCCGCCCTATGGCGCGGATAAAGCAGCCTGCTTATCTGCGGATTCGGTCGTTGACGATTCGAGTTTTTCCGAACTGGCCTCTTGTGTGGAAGGTAAACGTCAGTCTGGTTCGGGGGTATTTAGTAATTGTCGGGCAGCCTCTGCGGGGGTTCTGTGTGGATTTAATGAACGTATGGACGGGGCTTATACTAAACTTCCATCCCCTGAAAACTACTGTGATTCCCCCCATGTTCCCAAGCTCATTCAGAGCAAGATTGACCAGTGTCTGAACAGTGTCGACCCGGCACAGTTCAATGCCAGGGCAAGTGTGACTTGTAACCGGGAGCATGAGTTTATTGAATACCGCTGTGACACATGGCCGCGAGACCAACCGGAACCACCTGAGCCGGAACCTGAGCCAGACCCTGACCCACAGCCAGACCCCGACCCTGAGCCGGAACCAGATCCGGATACTGGCGGCGGTGATTCTGGTGGTGATTCCGGCGGTACCTCTGGTGGTGATTCAGGCGGTACCTCTGGCGGTGATTCCGGCGGTACCTCTGGCGGTGATTCCGGTGGCACTCCTGGCGGTGATTCAGGCGGTACCTCTGGCGGTGATTCCGGTGGTACCTCTGGCGGCACGTCCGGTGGCACATCTGGCGGCACGTCCGGTGGCACATCTGGCGGTACGTCCGGTGGTACGTCCGGTGGCACTTCTGGTGGTACGTCCGGTGGCACTTCTGGTGGTACGTCCGGTGGTACTTCGGGCGGTACTTCCGGCGGTGGTGAAAGTCCGGATATGGGCGGCGTGATTCGGGCGATTAACAGCAATGGCTCCACCCTGCATAAAGATTTAAACCGACTGCTGGATATGGATGTGAACCGAAATGCCACCTTAGAGCAGCAACTGGCATTAGCGAATCGCTATCATGAGACGCTGCAAAAATCACACACCCAGTTAGAGCACATGGCGAATTTCTCTGAGGAGGAGCTGTCGGTCTTAAAAGGCATGCAGGGACAATTTCTGACCCATTTCGATGAGCAATACAGTCAGATGGGCGGTATTTCCGGCAAGCTGGCCGACTTGAATCAGGATATCAACTCCAATCTGGATGAAAACAATCAGCAGCTGTTATCCAAACAGGATGAACTCATTGCGGCGGTACAGGAATCTCAGACGGACAATGACGAAACCAATCAAAAGCTCGATGCCATCAATGACAATATTGATACGTCCAATGAGAAACTGGCCGAAATCAACCAGACGATTCTGGACGGCCAGACCAAAGACGATGAACAACACTCCGAGCTGCTGGGCAAACTGGATGAGCTGAAGGACGGTCAGACTCTGACCGGGGAAAAACTCGATGGTATCGGTGAATCTCTTGACCATCTGGCTGACAATTCCGATGCGCTGGCGAACCTCAACACCTCCGGTGCCGGGACGGTGTCCTGTTTTCAGTCCAATACCTGCACCGGGTATTACCACTCGAAATATCCCAACGGCATGGGCGGGATTATGGACAATTACATGAAAGACATGATGTCCGGTGAGCGCTTCAAATTTCTGAATCAGTTTCAGGTCGGTACCGATGGCGCTCAAGGGCCGGATACGGGGCTGAGCTTTGACTTTGGTGCGATGGGGAATTTCGGTCGGTTTGATTTAGATATTGGCTATGGCGTCTGGGGCTTTATTCGGGCCTGTATTTTGTTCTCGGCGGCCTTGCTTTGCCGTCGTCTGGTCTTCGGGGGTTAATATGTACGATTGGATTGTTGAGCTGTTTAATATCTTGCTGAACTTCCTCTATAACTTGGTGGTGTCTCTGGTCAATATGCTCAAAGACCTGATGTACTTTCTGTTTGAGCAGGTGTTGGAGCTGTCCAAGGGACTGGTTGCGATGATATCCAAGCTGCTGACCCCGATAGACCTCTCGCAGTATTTTACGTCCCTGCCGGACTCCGTGGCTTGGGTGTTCGGTCAGGTCGGATTGCCTCAGGCGGTGGTCATGATCATCACGGCCATCACCATTCGCCTGATATTGCAGTTGATACCGTTCACGCGTCTGGGGTCGTAACATGATAAACCTGCTGATTGGCCGCCCCGGTGGCGGCAAGTCCTATGAGGCGGTGGTCTATCACATCATCCCGGCGATTCAGGCCGGGCGTAAGGTCATTACCAACCTGCCCCTGAATCTGGACAAGTTCCGGATGGTTTTTGGTGACGGTGTCACCGAGCTGATAAAAATCATTGAAACCAACTTCGACGACCACGGCAACATCAACCGTCCCTTTTCGACCCCGGCGGATTACAAGGATGACTGGCGCAATGATAGTGGTCAGGGGCCGTTAGTCGTGGTGGATGAGGCGCATTTAGTCTTGCCCATTGGCCGGGCATCGGTGGAGGTTCTGGAGTTCCTCAGCCTGCACCGCCATCACGGCATTGATGTGCTGCTGATTACTCAGTCTGACAGGAAGATTCACAAAGATGTCCGAGACATGGTTCAGGTGCAGTATCGCTGCTCGAAAAATACGGCGCTCGGCAGTGAGAAGACCTACACCCGCAAGGTTCAGGATGGCTGCCGGGGAGAAGTGCTCAATGTCGAACAGAGACGCTACAAACCGTCCTACTTCGGCTTTTATAAATCGCATACGGCGTCCAATCAGGCGGTCTCAGAAGCTGCGGCGTCTGACCTCAAACCCATATGGATGCACTGGTCTTTTATTGGCGGAGCGATTTGCCTGCTTGTTGTGGTTGTGCTCTTTGTGTTTGGTGGTGTTAAGAATCCGCTGACCGCTGGCGTGACCTCAGAGCCCGTTCCGAAATCAGAGCCGATTCCCATCCCTGCACAGCCAGGCAATTCACCTGCCCCAGTCCCCGGCTCTCCTGCGCCGACACGGCCAAAGGCCAAGCATCCGCTGGCCGAGTTTGACTTGTATGTAACGGGCAGTGCTCGCCAGATTGCAGTCAGGCCGGACAGCAGTTTTGACTTAGACCTGTCCTTTGATGTGATTTACCTTGAGGCGTACAAGGATGACCTGATGCAGTTCGCGGTGAACTCAAAGGAGCTGCGCAAACTGGGTTACAGCATTCATGCGATTGGTAATTGCGTCTATTCACTGGAGTATCATGAATTTGATTCAATCGTGGTGTGCAATGAGAGTCGCGGTATTGTTCAGGATGGCCCGCTGACGACTGTGACATCCTTCTGATGGAAAGCTAAGGAGGGGCCCCGCCGTCGCGGGGAGGTGCCTTAGCTTTACAGCGTGCAGATGCCTTCAGGCATATAAGGCCACCCCACACCACTCAATACGGCCCCTCAGCCAACTGGCCGAAGCCCGCGCCCTTGCGCGGCACTCCCATCGATCATCGCTCAAAACTCCCCATCCTGTCAGGCCAGAGCGCAGCGATCTCCTGCCCGGAAATCTTCGTGTTTCTCTGTGGTCGAAAACTTTGTTGGCGGGACTGAAACGCTCCCCCCGTCTAGTAATACGGGGGGAAAGTCTACGTCGGGCACTGCACTGTCAGCGCGGTGCGTTGCCAAGGGTTGCATAATTTTCTGGATGTGATCTCATAGGCCAAAGACTCACAGTGCCAGGGGGATGCCATGAGCAGAAATTCAGAGTACGAACAACGGAAAAAAGAGCAAGGTTTCAAGAAAGTCACGGTTTGGTTGCCTGAAGACAGAGAGTCCGATATCAAGCAGGCCATCAACGAGCTATGCGAAAACGAAAACCTGACCATTAATGTCCTGCGTGATTTGAAGACTGGTCGACTGGTGTCAATGAACCGAACCTAGGCCATGTCACTGGTGACATTTCTAGACTACTATTTGGGACGTGTAATTTAGTGTTCATTGGAGATTTGAATATGCGGCCAGACACAGCAAAAGAAGCTATCAAGCGTTTTCTTCTTGAAAAATATAAATTAGAACTATCAAATGCGCCAGAATCTTTAGATGAAAAATTCCAATATTATATGAACTTCATTAATGATGAATACCAGTTTTCATTCCCTGCTGTGTGGTCAGGTTTTTCATATGAAGAACAGATTCTAGAAAGGGTTGAAAATTCGATGAGTAATATTGATGAACCATTTCAGCCAAATACACATTATGTTTTTGATTTTGATTGTGACTTAGTGGATGTTTTTTGATATCAATAAATAGATGTTGTTTTATTGAAAAGCCCCTTTTTGGGGCTGACTTACCTTTACAGCTTCTTTGCAATTATTACAATTAATGATGTAATTTTGACTCTAAGATAATTGACAACAAAACCTAAAGCAGCACCCCATAAAAAATAGTATCCACCTAGTAACAGAATTGCTTTTATACTCCACTCATCACACTTGTTCGTTTCTTTGTTAATGAAGTCACAAAGAGCTGTTGGTTCAAGATAATTCATCGCACTTAGGACATACACCGTAAAAGCTAGTGCAGTTAATAGGATGGTGATTATTTTTCCCACAATCTTTCCTCATAAATTTTTTGTACTCTAGCTCCATAGTCCCGTACATTCTCAGCACCTGCAAAGTTATAGATGGTAGCAACTTTTTCAAGTGTCGGGTCTATAATTCTATCACTAATTCTTTTAATGATTAAGGCTGCAATTTCGACATTGCATTCAACTCTGTATTGTACTTGCCATTCACTGAAACCAAGTTCATCAGCAATAGGTTTCCACGTGTCGTATTGTACATTCATTGGTCTATATGACGGTGGTTGACCCCTTAGGACTTCATTCGCTAACTGAGCGAAAGGTATTGCGTCATAGGGACCATGTGTATTCTCCAAGTACGCTATAGCTTTTAACCAGTCAGGATCAACTCCGTATTTATTTCCAATTTTATTGTAAACTTCACCAGTGTCGATAGGATTTAGTATTGAAATTTCTGTAAGTGGTTTTGAACCATCAGCATTTGGGTTACTTTTAATTTCAAAAATTGCTGGTGTATTCTCAATAATACTCTTTTGACGGTCCTTAGACATATTGATAATTGGCGGGCTGTTGTCTACTGAAATTTTCAATGGAGGTTTTGGAGTTACAACCCGTTCAACCGGAAGTGGTTCTTGACTGCTATCAAACATGTTCGTCAAAGGATCAAATGGTGCGTAGTATGCCTTAACGTATCGACGTTTTTTTCCACTGGCATACAATGAGAAAATTTTACTTTTTAAAGATGTCGGCAAACCCATTTTTAATTGGCCGCCCACACTAAAAATGCTGTGATACTTTGCTTCAAAAGCATCAAGCATGACCAAGCTTCCATCTTTTATCTGATTTATAATATGAGATCTATCAGTATTTTTTCGCCCATTTGCAAGGCCAAATCTTTCTAGTGATGCAAGGTGTTTATTATTTTTTATCACCCAAGCTGCGTAATCAGGGTCAACAATTTTTTCTATATCATCAGCATAAATTTCATCGAATTTTACTATGTCAAAGCTCATAGCTATGGATCCCGCATCGGTCAATATGGCGTCAGAAAACATCATCACATTACCATAAGTGCTTGAGTTCAGGGAGATGTCAATACGCAGGATATTGATGTGTTTTTGACTTTTTTCACACTCAAAATAACTAAAAAGCCCCGATATTGGGGGCCTGAATTTTATCTATATGAAGGTATTTTTCTTAGTTGTCGCGCTGCCTTAAGTATCCTAGCCTTCGTTCGGCGGTCACTCTCAGCATCTATCTCCATCAAAGCATTTCCGGTGATGATACGTTCAGGAGTCATACTCCAGCCTCCGGGTGTGATTAGCTTATCGCGAATAAATCGCCAGCCTCTCCATGCATCATCTATCGTTTCAAGATCACATCCAGTGTACATTTTCATGAGTCGCCTACACTCTGGCGGTATCTCTTGACCTGCGTCCCAACGCGTGATGGTTCTCACAGATTTGAAACATAATTTCGCAGTTTCTGCCCTGCTCAATCCGCACTTAAATTTTCTAAAAATGTAGTTATCTGTAATTTTTCTGGTCATGGTGTCACTTACTGCAATACTCTTTTGGTGAGTAGTTGCATAGTAACGCCTGCGCATATTAGGGTTTACTAAAAAAACTTGCTTAGGCTTGTTTAACATAACGTGACCATAATGCGAACTTTCGGTTTATTTTATAGTTAAGACTCAGCCCACATTGAATTTACATCATGGTTCATAAAAGCCCGTCACACGGGCTTTTATGCGATCAGCTGTTGTGGCAAGGATTACAACAATAATAACAGCCATCAACATTTGAATAGATATGACTTGCTTCTGAAACCGCCTCGGCACAATTATCAAACACGCCGAGGTATGTTCTGTTTTCCAGCTTTGGTAAATGAGAGCAACCATCTTGATGGACTTCATGCTCACCAGAGTTTTGCGCATGATCGTTCACATAGTAATTTTTCATCATTTGCTTCCTTTGACTCGGGTTGGATTGTACTGATGATTTTTCGTTGCAATACAAATAAGAAGCTATGTTAACGGTTCAGGAACTGACAAATTTCATGGCTTGATTTGTTGAGTTTGATCACTCTTGTTAAAACAACTCAGCACTTAGCCACTTGCAATTCATCCAGTCGCGTTGTCCATCGATTAGATCGAAAAGCCTGTCTCATGTGCCAGTTACTGGTTGCAATCACAGAGGCTGGTTTTAAACCGTTTCTGTAACGGGTATTCAGGTTGTCCGTAATATTCATTAAATCCCGGCGTTTGGCTTCTTCAAGCGCATCGCCATTGAACATATCTAATTGAAGTTTGTTTTGGCTGACCGGACTCAGCTCGTCCAGCATTACGCCAATTTTCTGGTATGCATAGCCCGGCCGATACATTTGTGAAAGCTGCGTTTGAGCTGCAGTAATCAGTTTTTGTGTGTCCTGAGTCGGACATATAAGTGGCAAAGCGCTGCTTTTATTATGTTGCGGTAGTTGTTTATAGCGGTTCGTTCGGATGTAAATACCGACAATTGATGCCTGACTCCCCTGTTTTCTCAGCTTTTCGCCGGCACGGTGACAGTGAAATGCCAGCGCAGACTGTAATTCCTGCAAGTCAGTGATACCGACGCCAAAACTCCGTGTCGACATGATCTGTTTTTTTACTTCGTCGATATCGCCGGGATCAATGCAGCTCACTCCCTGTAGCTCCATCACTGTTCGGGCTAACCCGACATTCCATAAACGACGCATTGCAGTTACATCCTGAACCGCCAGTTGCCAGGCTGTACTAACCCCAGCCGTTCTCAGGCGAGTTGCCAGTCTCGCACCAATGCCCCAGATATCCTGTACGTCTGTCTTTTCAAGTAACCAGCGCCGTTGTTGCTCGGTTTGAATATGAATCACACTATTGACTCGTTTTTCGTAATGCTTTGCAGCGGAATTTGCGAGTTTCGCGAG
The DNA here is from genome assembly GCF_054600795.1 of Photobacterium sp. R1. Classification (NCBI taxonomy): domain Bacteria; kingdom Pseudomonadati; phylum Pseudomonadota; class Gammaproteobacteria; order Vibrionales; family Vibrionaceae; genus Photobacterium; species Photobacterium sp. R1. The sequence goes on along the minus strand of NZ_BAAHZP010000002.1, from coordinate 69,187 downwards.
TGTCGGAGATGTGCCGATCCCGACACGAACAGGCAGCCCGAGACGTTGCTTGATGGTTTCAACGATATTCTTTCCGTATTGAGAAAGTGTTTCAGGTGGTAATCCGTCGAGCCGGATGAAGGCTTCATCAATGGAATATTGTTCAACTTGCGGAGAAAATTCTGCCAGTTCATCAATAAAACGCCTGCTCATATCAGCGTAAAGGCAATAATTTGAGCTACGTACTTCCACACCAATACGTTTGGCTTCACGTTCAATTTTGTACCACACTGCCCCACGTTTAATCCCTGCGGCTTTGGCCAGTTCATTGATTGCCACACAACACCCATCATTGTTGGACAGAACAACAACGGGTTTATTGGCAAGTTTCGGATCAAAGATTTGTTCACAGGAGGTATAAAAGCTTTTGGCATCAACCAGAGCCCAAATCTGACCTGTGTTACCTGGTTTCATTGAATCCATCACCGCTCCAGCAGGTTATGTATATTTCGGGTAACAACCCCAAATATTTCAGAGTCTTCCGGCATAGGAAAAGACGCCATATTGGGATTCTCGGCTTTCAGCCACCAGGTGTTATTTTTCCGAATCAGCCGCTTGCAGGTGAACTCATCATAGATACGTGCAATCACAATCCGTCCTGGTAAGACCGCTTCTGCACGGTCAACAACCAGCAGATCGCCATCATAAATACCGGCACCTGTCATTGAATCGCCAGCCGCTTTGAGTACAAAGGTGGCATTCGGGTGGCGCACGAGATAATCCATCAGCTCCAGCGATTCTTCATGTCCTTCTGCCGGAGAAGGAAATCCGCACCGGACTGATTCAATATAAAAAGGGAATACAGCCATGGTTACCCTCTCAACGATACTGTATATACAGACAGTATAATGGTAACCCGGCATCAGGAATAGTCAAAAAATGTGAGGAGCAGTTGAGAAAGAGAGAACAGACCGATTCAGGTAAATATGATGATTTAAATCAGTAAGGTCACCACATTGTTGTCCAGAATGCGAAACTGAACATCATAACGTGGTCGAAAAGTCACCGAATCAAGATGACGTATCATTCGTAGGCTGAGCGTTTGCGCCTCTGAGTTGAAATCGACGATCTCTGAATCAAGGAATTCCAGATACTGACGTACCTCCGGGTAAATGGCTTTAAACAGGCTCTCTTTGGCTGAGAAAACCAAAGTAAACAATGTCGGCCAAGGAAGTTCTTGTTGTTTCAGCAAAGTGCACTCAGCATCATTTAGCAGCATTGACTGCAGCTGTTCGCATTGTTCTTCCGGAATGATAACTTCCATATCCAGTCCGACCTGAACGTTTTTCTGTTGCCACTTGGCCAGAGCGATTGCAGCTGTGCCTGTGTGAGAAATGGCGCCAATCACACCTTCCGGCCATACCGGTGCACGATGCTCTCCGATCGGAATCTGGCACGCATCATGCTGAATGGCACACAATGCATCCCGAGCGACAATCCGGCCCGCTAAAAATTCTGCCTGACGTTTGGCAACCGAACGTTTGATGCTATCCGGCATCATGATGTTCTGAGCCGTAAACTCAGCCTCAAGAAAGTATGTGCTGTCGTACTCCCTCAGAATCACTTGTTCGGTTCCAATATTAAGAATTTCGGCCGGAGCAATAAATCGCATGAATTTATCCTTTGAATACAGTCTCTTATGTATGACACATCTTGCCAGTCTCTGTGCTGGATTACCACATCCCAGACATTTAAATCATTCAATACGTTCAATCAGGCAATAAACCTCAAGGCCTGTACATAAACACAGTGGTGTGTTAGCTTTCAGCCTGATGAATCACTGGGAATTTCATCTCAAATCAGGACCTTCGAATAGCAATTGGCGCAAATTGTTTTAAAAAACATCAAATCCGTCGCTAATTTAGGGATTTATCCGATTTGCTGTTTATCTTCCCGCTAGACTGGCCGCCTGTTGGAGACAGGGACTGGAATTGGAGAATTAGAATGCGAAAAATCATGATGATTTTAGCGCTGTCTGTGCTGAGTGGTTGTGCCTTGCAGCCCGGCCCGCAGTATCAAACCGGGCAGTGTGTGGGGAAAATGACAACTGAAGAAGCCTACGGGCATTTGGATCCAAACCGATATACCATTCAGGTACTCGCTTTAAGTGAAGAACGTGATATTCGCGGTTACTTACGTGAAATTCCGGGTCAAGATCCTATCTGGGTGAACTGGAAACATAGCCTTGGTAAAAGCTGGTATGCCGTCATTTACGGTGATTTTGCAACCAAGCAGGAAGCGAAGCAGCGTATTCAGATGCTGTCTCCTCGTATCTTAGCGCAAGGACCTTTTGTTCGGAGTTTTGCTGAGGTGCAGAACGATAAGCAAACTGAAGTCTTCCGGATGCGATAAAAAGAATGCGCTCAGTCTAGCTGAGCGCATTTTCAGTTCAGTTTCGTGCTTCAGAGTGAATCAATCAGCTCTGGCAGAATTTCAAATAAATCTCCCACCAAGCCGTAGTCGGCAACTTCGAAAATCGGCGCCTCAGGATCCTTGTTGATCGCGACGATCACTTTTGCATCTTTCATACCGGCTAAGTGCTGAATTGCTCCCGATATCCCGACTGCAATATATAGCTCAGGCGCAACGATTTTACCTGTCTGACCAACTTGTAAATCATTGGATACAAACCCTGCATCGACAGCTGCACGGGATGCTCCGACTGCACCACCAAGTTTGTCTGCTAATTGTTCAATTAACGCAAAGTGCGCTTTATCTCCCAATCCTCGCCCACCGGATACCACCACCCGGGCTACAGGTAACTCCGGACGATCACTTTCTGTTACTTCACTGGAGATATATGCCGACAAAGATGATTCAATCGCTTTATCCAGCGGAGTGATTGTGGAGCGCGCGCCTGCCTCAGGTGCAGCCTCAAAAGAAGACGTTCTGATTGTCATCAGAATTTTACTGTCTGTTGATTTCACTCTCGCCAGCGCATTCCCGGCGTACACGGGACGAATAACGGTATCTGCAGATTCGATACTGATCACATCAGCAAACATCCCAACACTCAGTAATCCTGCGACTCTTGGTAATATATTTTTCCCGGTCGTTGTTGCCGCCATCAGGATATGAGAATAATCACCAGAAAGTTCAGCGATCAACGCGGACATGTTTTCAGCCAACCAGTGTTCATAGACCTGATGATCAACGAGTAACACTTCACTTACACCATTGATACCAGCAACAGCTTCTGCAACCGAACCACACTGATGACCGGCGACCAGCACTTTGCACTCTGCATAAATGGCCTGACTCGCCTGAATCACTTTTGCTGTCTCAGGAGCCAGCACCTGGTTATTGTGTTCAGCAACAATAAGTACACTCATGAGATCACCTTGGCTTCATTTTTTAGTTTGTCGACAAGCTCTGCAACTGAGCCGACTTTCTCTCCGCCTTTTCGGGCAGCAGGTGTCATGACTTCTAAAACTTCATGATGCTGTGACAGTGTCACACCAAGTGTTTCTAAAGAAATCACCTCAAGCGGTTTCTGTTTCGCTTTCATAATATTCGGCAACGAGGCATAGCGAGGTTCATTGAGACGGAGATCTGTGCTGATGACAGCTGGCAAGTTCAGCTTCACGGTCTCAAGACCTCCATCAACTTCCCTTGTCACATTCACCTGACGATCCGTGACTTCAATATGAGAGGCAAAAGTCCCTTGTGGCAAATTTGCGATGGCTGCCAGCATTTGGGCGACCTGATTATTGTCGGAATCAATCGACTGTTTACCCAAAATCACCAGATCTGGTGATTCATTTTTCATGACGGCGTGGATAATCCCGGCAACATTCAGTGGCTCAATCTGGGCTGGCGCCTCAATATGAATTGCCCGGTCTGCTCCTAATGCCAGTGCGGCACGTAACTGTTCCTGACAGACAGTTTCACCGGCCGACATCACAATCACTTCATTGGCAATACCCGCCTCTTTCAGCCGAACTGCTTCTTCAACAGCAATTTCGCAAAATGGGTTCATCGCCATTTTTACGTTATTTTGTTCAACGCCAGAACCATCAGATTTCACTCGAATCTTCACGTAAGGGTCTATTACCCTTTTTATTGCAACCAATACTTTCACAAGCTGCTCCTTTGCAAATCAATAAGATAGAAAAAGAAACACGGCCTGCTGCTTATTCGCCCAACAACTTAAACAGGCTTATCAGCCGATGAGGTGTGTTTCATAAAGTGTGGTTCGGGTTTACGTTTACGTCAACTGGACTACAGTTAGTCTTAGACAAATGGGATTGGAGTAATAGGATTGGGCATGGAACGGGAAAGTATGGCATTCGATGTGGTGATAGTTGGTGCCGGGCCGGCAGGACTAACCGCGGCGTGCAAGCTGATGCAGCTTGCGAATGAACACGGGCGAGAATTATCTGTTTGTGTGATCGAGAAAGGAGCAGAAGTTGGATCTCATATCATCTCAGGTGCGTTGTTTGAACCCCGGGCTCTGGATGAACTCTTCCCGGACTGGTCTGAACGAGACGCATCGCTCGGTACACAGGTAAAGGATGATCAGGTTTATTGGCTCACAAATCAGTATAACCAGCTCAGAATGCCTTCACTTCTCATTCCGTCTCCGCTGCATAATGAAGGTAACTATATCATTAGTTTAGGAGAGCTCTGCCGTTGGCTCGCCCAACAAGCGGAGGAACTCGGTGTTGCAATCTTTCCGGGCTTTGCAGCGGCGGAGTTACATCTGAATGATTCCGGCGCCGTCGCGGGCATCATCACCACTGATATGGGGCGTGATAAGCAAGGGGCTGAAAAACAAGGCTTTCAGCCCGGAATTATTCTGGAGGCGAAATACACAATATTTGCTGAAGGTTCCCGCGGTCATCTGGGTAAACAATTAATTCAACGTTTTGACTTAGATGAGGGAAAGCAGCCACAACATTTCGCCATTGGTTTTAAAGAGCTCTGGCAAATTCCGTCAAAACAGCATCAGTCGGGACTTGTGGTGCATTCAACAGGCTGGCCGCTCAGTACGACCGGGACCTCAGGCGGCGGTTTTATGTATCACCTGGGTGACAATCTTGTTTCTGTCGGCCTCGTTGCTGATCTTAATTACAGCCACCCTTACCTCAGTCCATTTGATGAGTTTCAGCAAATGAAACATCATCCTTTGTTTGCCGGTTATTTAGAAGGCGGCGAGCGTATTTCTTATGGCGCGAGGGCAATCACCAAAGGTGGTTACTTATCACTGCCCAAGCAAAGTTTTCCGGGGGGATTACTGATTGGGTGTGATGCCGGCACACTGAATGGTGCGAAAATTAAAGGGTCACATACGGCAATGAAATCCGGCCTGTTGGCTGCAGAAGCGACTTTTACTGAGCTTATGTCAGACAACATGCACACTGCGCCTGACTATCAGACGTTGTTTGAAGCTTCCTGGCTGAAAGAAGAGCTTTATCAGGCGAAGAATTTCAGTGCCGGTATTCATCGTTTCGGTCCGTTACTTGGCGGTGCACTGGCGGCGCTTGAGTTTAATGTGATGAAAAAGCCGCTGTGGTCAGTTCAGGACAATAAACCCGATCATGAAACGCTGAAAACAATCCAACAGGTGAAGCCGCTGATCTACCCTAAACCTGACGGTAAACTGAGTTTTGATCGCTCTTCTTCAGTTTTTTTATCGACCATCAAACACGAAGAGAACCAGCCGTGTCATTTACGGCTGGCTGATCAGAACATTCCGATTGAAACGCATTTATCGCTCTATGATGAGCCGAGTCAGCGTTACTGCCCGGCTGGAGTCTATGAAGTTGTTGAGAAAGCGGGTAAGCCAGTCTTCCAGATTAATGCCGGAAATTGTATCCACTGTAAAACCTGCGATATTAAAGACCCATCGCAAAATATTCAGTGGACGCCGCCTGAGGGAGGCAGCGGTCCAAACTATCGTTCTATGTGATTAACGAGATAAGGACTGGGTTTCTTCCCGAATCCAGTTCAGATATGTACGATATCCGTCTCTTATAGGTAAACAGATAATTTCTGGCGTCTCATAATTATGATTCGCCAGAATATCCGCTTCTACTGCCTGATAAAGATCGGTTGTCGTTTTAATGATCACCAGTTTTTCTTGATCCGACTGGATTTGTCCCTTCCAGTGGTAGTAACTATCAATAGACTGAACCTGCACACAAGCAGCCAGCTTTTGGTTCAGCAGAGAGTGGATGAGCTTCTCACCCACGCTTTCATCTGAGAATGTGGTCATAACGACACAAAACGTTTCATTTGACACCGGTACTCTCCATTTATCGTTGAGTCATCGCGATCTTGGCACTCAGGGCGACCAGTAATCCGCCGGAAACACCTTCGATGGCTTTCGCATAACCTGTCATTTTCGGGTTACCAAATACAAAATTACCCAGCATGGCATACATCAGATTAATGACTGTGGCTAATACACTGAATACAACACCCAAAACCAGCAACTGTGTAGTGACATCACCCGCTGCGACATCAACGAACTGCGGCAAGAAAGAGAGAAAAAACAGCGCGACTTTTGGGTTTAGAACACTGACGATGACACCCTGCTTGAAAACGTTTGATGTGTTTTCTAATGTTGATGAGTCAATGAGCTGACTTTTTCCCTTGATGCAGTTTCTGATTGATGAAATACCCAAGTAAAGAAGATAAGCGGCACCTAAATATTTCACGATACTGAATAAAAGAGCTGAATTCAGTATCAGCGCGGACAAACCCAGGACTGCCGCCATCGTATGTCCTAAATAGCCGACACCTAAACCCAGTGCTGCCTGAATGCCAGATCGCATTTTTCCGCGCATTGTATTGGATACAATATAAATAACATCAGGCCCCGGCACTAAGTTAAGGCTTATTGATGCAAATGAAAATAATAACAATGTTTGCAATTCCATTTGTCCCTCACAACTGTTCAGACTATTGTTTGATAAACAAGTGTTTCATTTGTAATGGTGCATGACCTCAAAATTAAATGGTCAAATTCTTTTAAATATCTGAACTATAAAGCATCATTTGCTATAAAAAATCAACCTCAAAGTAGCTCATGCCGAATGTTGGATGATACATAAAAAATTCGAACCTCAAAAAATATTCCATATAAGAACAAAGGTGTGACTTTTCTGCCCCCCTAATAACAAATAAATATACCTTTCAGGCAACTTTGTGCTTCCTGTGAATAGCTTGTGAACCGTCTGTGTGTTAGTGTTTTATGGTACTGCAATAAAAACACCAAAATTAGTAAGCTTGCTCTAACCTTGTAGAGGGGACCAGATATGGATGTCAATACACAGGAATTAAGTAGCTTTGATACCGATGTGATTCATTTGTATTTGCAGGAGATTTCTCACAAATCTTTATTATCTAAAGAAGAGGAAATTCATTACAGCCGAAAGAGTTTAGCGGGTGACCCACAGGCCAAATCAGTCATGATTGAAAGTAACCTGCGTTTGGTTGTCAGCATTGCAAAAAAATATCGTGGCAGCACCATGCAATTGAGCGATTTAATTGATGAAGGAAATATCGGTTTGATTACCGCAGTAGAAAAGTTTGATCCGGAAAGAGGGTTCCGTTTCTCAACTTATGCGACGTGGTGGATTAAACAGACAATTGAACGAGCAATTCACAATCAAGCCAGAACAATTCGCCTGCCTGTGCATGTTTCAAAAGAAATTAACACCATATTGCGAACGCACAAGCAGTTGATGAAAAACAGCAATCAAGAGCCGACACACGAACAGGTTGCTGAAAAAATGCAAAAAACTGTTGAAGAAATTTCGGAAGTGCTGTCTTACGACACCCCTGTCGTTTCTATCGATCAATCTTTATCGGACGACAGCAATTCCAATTCGATCGCATCTTTTATAGCTGACACCAACATTACATCGCCAGATACCTCTCTTGATCAATCTGATATTCATGCACTGGCAGTTACCATGCTGAAAACGCTGAATGAAAGAGACAGAGAGATTCTGTGTCGCCGTTTTGGGTTACTTGGTTATGAAGCACAAACCCTTCAGGAGGTCGCTGAAGAAGTCGGGCTCACACGAGAACGAATTCGTCAGCTGCAAGTCAGTTCTCTGAACAAGCTGAAGAATGCACTTCAGCGCGAAAATTACAGCCTTGAAGTGTTGTTTTCTGAAACCGCTTAAGATTGTATCTGTCTGAAGTAAAAGCCTGACCATCTGTCAGGCTTTTTTAATTGGTCATTTTTAACACGATGCTGACATGCTAACTGCTTGGCAGGCTTTAGTATCTTCACCATAATTGGGGTTATCCCTTTCACAGCGAAGCAGTATTGAGATCATGATTTTTAGAAAACTGTGTTTTATCACATCTGTCATCTTTTTGACGTCATGCGCCAGTTACAGCATTACGGAACAAGATGTTCAGGGCTATCTGGATAAGCAAGCAAAAGTAGAGCAAAAAGTTAATGTGGGCAGCTTTGTCCAGGCACATGTCCTTTTCAACGATATCAAAGTGGGGATTGGCCGTGCCGCATCGGATCGCATCAATCTTGAAGCCAAATCTAAAGCAGATATCAGTATCAAAGGTCAGCCTCAGCAAAAAGTCGCAATCAATGTTAACTTTAGTGCAATCCCCTACTACGACAAAAGCGAAGGCGCAGTCTATCTGAACAATCTGAAGGTTGAATCGCTGGATATCTCACCAAATACTTTAGGGCCGTTTGCCAGCAGTCAGGTGCTTTCACCATTGATTGAGATTGTTGGGCAATATCTGCTTAAAATCCCAGTTTATAAGCTTCAGGAAGAAGATTTTAAACAATCACTTCTGAAGACCGCTCGTCCGGAGCTGAAAATCAAAAATCACGCTTTAATCATTCAGATCTGAGTAGACTTAGCTGAAAGAGGTCTCTGAAACAATTCTGTTCTCAGGACTTCTTTCTTTTTTCTCTTATCATATAAAGTTATAGTGCGTTAAGGCGAAAAGCAACGCACCGTGCGCTGCTGATATTCTACGACATTGCACTGACAAACACAGACCCAATCAGTAATAAAGCCAATAGCCAAACCGGCATATTACGAAACTTCAGTAAATAAAAGCCGCTGCAAACTACAATCACATCCCAGAGACTGTTGATTGATGTTGAGAGCACAGGGTCAATCCAGGCACCAATTAAGAGCCCGACAACAGCAGCAGTAATCGTTTTGATGGAGAGCTGTAACCGCTGATACTGTAAAAGCCGTTGCCAGGCCGGAAGAAATGCAAACAATAACAGGCTACCCGGCAAAAAAATGGCAATTGTGGCCAGCACACTTCCCCATAATGGCGTTTCAGGCATTGACGCAGCACCAAGAAAACTAGCCATGGTAAACATGGGTCCGGGCACGAGCTGTGCCGAAGCATAAGCGCTGATAAAGGTATCTGCATCAATCCAATGCTGAACCAAAGGTTCGAGTAACGGCAGTACTACATGCCCGCCACCAAAGACAAAACTCCCCGCCTGATAAAAGCTGTTGAAGATATCCCAGGCTTTGGCATACCCACTCAGCAATGGTAACCCGATGAGCATCACAACAAACATCATCAGCGGGAGCCAGTTCAGCCTCATCATTTCATTTCCTGCATGCTGAACCATCCGCTTCACGGGCGTTTTGAACGAAAGTACATAACCCAGACACGCAGCAATCAGAATCGGCAATAATTGACCACTTAATCCTGAAGAAAAAAAGACACTGACTGCAGTGCAGACAGTAATGACAAACATCAGTACATTCGTCAGATTTTTCCTGACCATCCCCAGCAAAGCATCTGCAACCACAATCACGGCCAGGAGTTTTGCTGCCTGAATGACGTGATATACCCATGCCGCCTGCGTGTTTTGACTGTCAAGAATTGCAAGAACGGTCAGCAAAATGGCTGATGGCAATGTAAACCCCATGAATGCCGCAACAGCACCCCAGTAGCCGGCCTTTCTGAACCCGATCAACATGCCAAGCTGACTGCTCGCTGGTCCGGGTAAAAATTGGCATAAAGCCATCGCCTGAGAAAAGTCACTATCATTCAGCCACTGTTTCTGCTGAACAAATGTTCGTTGAAAGTAACCCATATGGGCTGCAGGCCCGCCAAAACTACCCAGGCCTAAAACCAGGAAAGACCAAAACACCTGCAAAACGGGTTCTAGTGATGAATAGCACTTTTTAATCACTGAATCTCTGATCATAGCTACCGAAATACACCTTGATTGATTACACTAGAAAACAATGTAAAGCGCGATACACGCCCTTTACCGTAAAAATGACAATTCTATGTCTGATGTATGTATGAAATATTTCAGGTAATTCCTTCATGCTGGAAAATTTGCAACAAATGGTGATCCTGGCTTCAGTCAGTCATGAGCAGAACTTTACCCGGGCCGCAGAACACCTGGGTATTTCCAAATCCCAGGTCAGTAAACAGATTCGCTTTCTGGAAGAAAGATTAGGTTGTCAGCTGGTTCAACGCAGCACACGCACCGTGGCACTGACTGACATCGGCCTACAATATGCTGAATTTGGGCAACAACTTCTGGATACAGTCAAAGAAGCCGAAGCCATGGTGGCAGGATACCGGAATGAAATAAAAGGTGTGTTGCGTATCGGTGTCGCGCAGTCATTCGGAAACACCAATATCACCCCTGCGATGGTGGCTTTCCAGCGTGAAAATCCGGAGCTTGAACTGGAGATCAGTCTCTTCGATCACCGCCCCAACCTGCTCGAGGAAGGTTTTGATTGCTGGCTGGCAATACACGAACATCCTCCTGAAGGCATGGTTGCGAAAAAGCTGGTTGACTGTGAATTTATGGTTGTCGCCTCTCCTGACTATATTGCCCGGTACGGTCAACCCACCTCACCGGCTGATCTCAGGAAACATAACTGTATTACCTATGAAAGCCGTGAGCGAAAATATGTTCAGTGGGAGTTCGCCAGAGAAGGCGTGAAAGAGTCAGTTCGCGTTACCGGCAGTTACCGAATCAACAATGCGCCCGCTGTTTTGGAAGCAACCAAAGCCGGCGCCGGCATTGCTTATCTGGCCACTTACCTCATTCATGATGAACTGAAAACACAGCAGCTGGTTCAGCTGTTACCTGAATGGAAACCCGAGTTGGCATTACCCATGTATGCGGTTTACCCCAGACATAAGTATCTTGCACCTAAGGTGCGTGCATTTATTGACTTTATGGCTGAGTGGATGAACACCCATCCATTTCAGCCAGACTGACACCGAAAAATTTCGTCTTAGAACTGCAGTTGAGGAACCGGGCGGACTGTTCTACACCTATAAGAAGTTCAGACAGGTGCCCGGTCATGTTACTTAACTTCAGACACATTTCAGGAAACTCTCCATATTTCATGATGTTGTCCGCAGTCCTCTTTTTTTCTGGTTGCGCAACACAGGAAGAAAAGACGCCTGCTGTCACCACTTCAGCCCCCTCAGCAGAAGTTCAAACGACAGAACCACCGCCGGCCCCAAAAGTCATTCTGACGGAAATCCCGGAAGTTCGGGAAACAGTCTACTTTGACCCTGGCAGTTTTGAATTATCACAACAGGAACAGTTGAAAATTGACCCGATTGCTGTTCGTCTCAGACGACACCCGGACAGCAATGTGATTGTGATTGGACACAGTTCTGAAAGCGATAATGAAGAAGATAATATGGCCCTGTCTTACGAACGGGCCTTCAGTGTCGCAATCTATATTGCTTCAGTGTATGGCATTGAAGAAGAACGAATCCAGGTGGTTGCACAAGGACAAGGTGACCCGGTCACTTCTGGTTCGAACAGCCGGGTCGAATTGATCTCACCAGAAACTGTGGTCAGAACTTTAGAAACATCCACAGATGACAAAGAGTTCTGAACCACACTCCTGTGATATATATCAGTCAGATGAGCACTGATTTTTCTTGCGCGCCGGAAAGGCATACATTTGCTTCATAATCTCGGCAACACTGTCGGGTTGTGCGGCCAGCTTTGCTGCAAATTTCGCTTTTTCATCTTCAGTGACTGATGCATCATCCATATCAGCTGCAATCAGATTTGCAGGGAAAAGATGATAGATGTTGGTGATCTGACGGTCAATTTCATCCGCCAATGCTTCCGGTGATTCAAAAGGTTCCGTAATAACATCACCAAAGCTGACATGTACCCGACGCTTTTCACCAACAATCCCCTGCACAATGCTTTCGATGTCTTCGAACTCACCTTTCTCATAAGTACCGGTGGTACGCTTCGCATCCAGCTCTACCGCTTTGGCTAGGTCACACGGGTCGTTTTCATAAGAAATCGCAACAGGCACAATGTGCAGCTGAGACATAAATTCCGCAAACGACTGCTTACGCTTGCGGCCTTCCATATAGAACATCTTCAGCAACGCAGGATCTGTCTTATCATTGCCATCCTTTGCACGCCCTTCTTTTTGAGCAATCCAGATGGAGTGACCCGTTTCAATCGAGTGGGTAATGTAGTCTGACAACAATCCCAGAGCTCTCATCATCTCACGCGGCGCTTTTGCGGAGCGTTTGACAATGAAACTTTTATTCAGACGCATCAGCTCAGTTGCACAAGGCTTTTTCAGCAGATTATCACCAATGGCAATACGAACCGTATTCATCCCGTTATGGTACAGGCACCAGTTCACCATGGCCGGGTCCATCGCAATGTCTCGATGGTTAGAAATAAAAAGATAGGCTTTATTCGGGTCAAGCTTATCCAGACCAGAATGTGTGACACCGTCACAGGAATGTTCAATGGTCGCAGCCATATACTTCGCCACTTGCAACTGCACGTCTTCAACAGACTTCACGCTGGACCACTTACGAACAAGAAAACGCTTGATCAACGGACGTAACAGCCAGCCGAACACACCGGAAAGCTGCCGGAAACGGTAATTCAGGATAGCATTGATGAATTCATCGTCATTGATTAAACGCTGAATCGCCCCACTGACTTCTTCATCATTGTAAGGACGGATGTCTTGATAAATATCGTTCTCTGTTTGCACTATTTTGCTTCGTCTAGTTTAAAACCGCGCTATTCTACGCAGATTTGTTGATTTACCCAATGATCGGCCACAAACACTCTAATGGTTGGAGGTCTGACCAATCAATCATTTTCTTTTCCGGCAAAGTTATCTGATCTTGACCCTTCGGATAAAACCGAACACTATGTGCGGGCTTTAATTCAGAGGAACACCATGAACCAGGCTATTGAATACTCTCAGGTTGAACAGGCATTTCTCCATGTCGGTTCCCGCAGGAAAAACATCACCGCATACCTTATTGTCGTCCGTCAGGGCATTGCTCTTGTCCGTCTTGGTCAACATGAGTACACATTGACCGCAGGGACAGGCTTTTGGGTTCCGTTTGAATGCCTGCACGCACTCACGGTTTTGCCTGGATGTCACTATGACAAAGTTCAATTCTCTGCCAGATTGCACCAGCCACTCTGCGGACAAGCCGGCTTTATCCGTCTCAGTCCGCTTCTGCTGGCGTTGCTGGATGAACTCCGCCGCGCACATGTTTCTCCTCAGAGCAATGATAGCCCTGAAAATCGTTTATTAGCGGTTGTTGCTGATCAGGCTGCTCTGTTCAAGCCGACCACCGAGCGACTGTGCCCGGCTTTGCCAGCAAAACTGCAATCTGTCCTCAGCGAGCTGCTTGAGGGACAAACCACAACGTCCTCAGAGCAATTAGCTTCCGTCGAAACGATACTTGGCATCAGTACCAGTGAACTGACAGCTTGCTTACTTATTCGGGAAGCACAGAAACTTTCTCGCTCAGGCAGAAAAGCCGAACAGATCGCTCAAGATCTGAAGTGCCAATTAGACCATCTTCAGACGCTAGCCCAAACCCTGACAGGCCGGGAATTCTGAAATTTTTGCTCAATACCGCGCTAAAAAAAGACCCAGTTGCCTGTTTCAGACAACCGGGTCTTTATTCTCTGTCAGTTTTACTGAATAGGAATCTCGATCTGAAGCATCACACCATCCTTTTCGTCTTCATGCCACATGTAGTCCAGACGATATTTGGTGGACTGACTGTCATTTGAACCCAGCCCTACGCTCATCAATACACCATGTTTCCTGACCCATTCTTTCGCGTCTTCAAAGGTCAGGATATCCAGATCCTCATACTTTTTTGGCAGCCACAAACCCACCCCGTAAAAAGTTGAAGATGTATTTTCTTTGATCAGCGGCTCGCCTGATTGCGATTGCCAGTTATCCCAGAAAGAGCTTTCTTTTACATCATGTTCTGCGTTCCAGTGAACACTGCTTTCACCTGTCTCAAACTGTTGCGTTGACGTCGCAGCGCCTTGTCCTGCATCCAGTGGTTGTACACAGGTCGACAAATAGGCGCCTCGCTCGTCTTCTGACATCGACTTCAGCTGATTTTGACTATAAAAATGACAAGGCAAAGCATTTGCTGAAAACGAAAATGACCACAACCCAATATGCAAAAGAGCGAAGTGAAATTTTCGAATATAAGCACTCACAAATGACCCTTAATGATAGTTGCCATACCCATGAACCAGAGGCGACCTAAACACTGCGATTGTTTTATTTTCAGCCAGAATTCTGAGCATAATATTGCTCTTGTGCGATTATTCTAACGACACCGGGCGTCGTTAAATGTGAAATTGACCCATTTTTGACAATATTATCACGAATAGTCGTACTTCTGATTGGAACCGTTTCCGGGCAAGCCAATATCTGCCATTTCATCAGAATATCATTCGCCCTGTAAAACTTTGAAAAATTGAGGAAATTATCAGGACCAACGACAAAGGTCAGTTCTGAATCCGGATATTTTACCTGTAATGATTCAAGCACATCGTAAGTCGTTACGACCTGATCATTTTTTGCAATTTCTTCTTCAATACGACAAAGAGACAAATTAGGCAGCTTTAAGTCAGCAATAAAAGCATCAATGAGTTTGCAACGGGATTCATATTTTAGCATGACTTTTCCCCAGGCATGAGAATAACTGGGTAATAATAAAACCAAATCAAAATGCGATAATCGTTCCAGAACAGATTTGTGTCCCAGACTTGGTGGATTAAACGCGCTGCCAAACACAGCGATTTTATTTGTCATGCATCTATCGCCTCACTACCGCGCAGAATAATATGAAAAATACCATTTTCTTTATCATTCAGCATTGATCCAACTACAGAGTTATCGCATGATTTTATAAAAGGTTTAATACAATTTTACGCTAAAGCCACGATTCGGTGTCAAATGCCCAGAAAATGGCCAAAGTGAAGAGGATTCAAGTCATGGAACAACTGATCCGCGCAGAAATGCAGGTTCTCCCAATCATTAATGCGGAGTTTGAAGTTCAGCGCCGCGTTGCCTTCATCCAGAAGAAACTGAAGCAAGCAAACTGCAAATCCCTGGTACTGGGAATCAGCGGCGGTGTTGACTCCACAACTTGTGGGCGTCTTGCGCAACTTGCGGTAAACGGACTGAATCAAGAAGCGCAGTCTTCAGATTATCAGTTTATTGCCGTACGCCTGCCTTATGGTGAACAACATGATGAAGATGAAGCGCAGCTGGCACTACAGTTTATCCAGCCCTCGCATTCAGTCTCAGTCAATATCAAAAACGGCGTTGATGGCACACATGCCGCTACGCTGGATGCTCTGGCCCATACAGATCTGATCCCTCAGGATGAAGGCAAAGTCGACTTCGTCAAAGGGAATGTCAAAGCACGTACCCGCATGATTGCGCAGTATGAAATTGCCGGCCTTGTTGGCGGTCTGGTGCTGGGAACCGACCATTCTGCTGAAAACATTACGGGGTTTTACACCAAATGGGGTGATGGTGCATGTGACCTTGCCCCCCTCTTTGGCTTAAGTAAACGTCAGGTTCGCCAGATTGCAGATTATCTGGGCGCACCACACGAACTCGTGCACAAAGTTCCGACGGCAGATTTAGAATGTCTGACGCCGCAGAAAGCCGACGAAGATGCACTCCAGCTGAGCTATGACGAAATTGATGATTTCCTCGAAGGAAAAGCAGTCAGCGATTCGGTCAAAGAAAAATTAACCGGTATTTATCGCGCAACCCAGCATAAGCGACAGCCCATTCCGACGATCTACGACGACGCAGAATAACGGCAACTCTCAAACATTCAAAAAGGGGCTTTGCGATCATGCAAAGCCCCTTTTCTATAAACACAGTTCCAGGCAGATTAACTTTCTTTGCTTTCGCTTTTTTCCTGGCGGATCTGCTCAGCAACTAATCTAATCGCTTCGCCGCTGCTCATACCTGTTGCCATCAGCTCATGAATTTTCTCTGCTGCTTTTTGCTGCTCTGCATGAGACAGAGAAACAGACGAGTCACCAAACATAACGGGTCCTGTACATCAATCTGAAAGGGAGGCCATTCTAACGACTCTTCCGAAGTGTGTCACTTTCAATTCATTCATGCCTACCCTGGGTGCCCATCCGGACGCGCGCGCGTTAAAATCGGCCAGAAGACCACGGCAAAAATCCCGAAAGAAAGCGCCCACAATAATGCTGATAAAACATAAGCCTGCATAGTGAGCGATGGAAAGAACGCAATCAGTAAAGTTCTGACACACAGTGCAAACACCAAAGCAACAAATGCCAGCTGTATCCATTTTCCAGTCTGCAAGATTCGACCTGTATGCCCTAAGGAGACACGCGCTATCATCGCCAGCACCATACAACCAATACCACCCACCGTCAGTACATGTACTGCGATACTGTAACTGACTGATTGCGGCATCAATTGCGACAAGCCTATCAGCAATACGCCCAGTATTGTGGCGTAAAAAGCCAGATGTAACATCCAGAGCAAAGGAATTCTGACAGTTTTCAGACTGCGCCACCGCAAAATACGCGGAATTTGCGCCAATGCTGAAACCACACACAGCCAGCCGAACCAAGATGAAGGCAACTCAGGGTTTATCACCACAGCCGCAAGAAAAACCAGCCACATAGGCCAAAGTGCAAGATGTTCACACCATGGAATACGTGTAATCGGCTCTGTTTGCGTTCCTCTAGCCGTGAAAAACGGAATCACTCTCCCTCCCATCACAGACATCAGTACCGCAATTAACAGAACGATTTGCAATGCAATGCCTCTTAGCCCAACCGTTCCCCAGCCCAGGGTGACACCATGCATGCGAATATTCAAAAATAGCAGCATACACAGAAGCGGCACAAAAAACAGGTTTCGCCACTGTCTTCTGACCATGATAGGAATTGAAAGATAGCAAAGGGCAAGGATGAGCCATGCCTGATCGATGATCATCCATGCGAAATGCGGTGAAGCAAGTAACAAAAGAAAACGTGCCGCAAGCCAGGCAAAAAAGATGGATGCCAGCTTCCATCCATTTACTCCGGGCACCCCTGTCCAGTTTTGAACGGCCGTCAAAAGAAATCCGACAATCATGGCGCCCGTAAAACCGATCAACATCTCATGAGCATGCCACCAAATAGGATGACCATACATCGGGAGTAACGCGTTACCAAACCAAAACAGCGCCCACAGTAACATTGCAACGACTGAAAACAGGCTGGCTGACAGAAAGAACGGCCGGAAGGCCAGACGAAAAAACGGGGGGATGCGAAGTGCTGAGGCTTTATCAACGATCTGCATACATCATCTCGGGTGACAGCAAAACGTCAATCGTATCATGTGCGCCAAATTCAGGTTTGATTCAGCACAAAAAACCAGGACTCATTCGTCCTGGCTTTCAATGTTCAAAAATCCGGATAATCGACAGGTCGGGTGATTCGCTGAATATCCAGGATTGAAATATCGCCCTGCCAGCGGCTCTCGACCAGACCAACACTCAGCCAATATCGACCATCAGGTACATCAATCGCCGGCAAGCTGGTCGGCAATTTCCCATCCACATCCTGAGTCCAGATAGGAGTCCAGTTTGTATCATTTAAATCAAACAGACTCATAGACAATACCGGGGACGGACAAGTTGTATTCGGCAGCACTTCCCGCTCGATTCGCCAGTTTTTACTGTCTTTCCAGCCAATCTTTTGTTTGGGATCAGGCTTGGTCAATATGACCCAGGAACTCCAGCGCCTGTCGTTGTCTGCTGAGATTGTCAGTTGATACAACCCCGCGGATAGCGGTTCATCTAAACGACGTGATTCAGATACAAACAGTCCGCTTTCCGAAATTGTCGGATTCGGGAGCTGAAAGTCGCTGTTCGGCCAGCGGGAAAAGGTAACGCTCAGTTGCTTTTCCCGGGTAATACCGGTAATCGACAGTCTCAGCAAAACCTGATTCAGGTTCTGTATGACTTCACGGCGAATCGCAACTTTCGACAACCACTCCGGCAAACTCCTTTGTTTCAAACTGAAACCACAATCTTCTGTGATGGCAAGCTCCAGTAAGTCATTCAAATTCGCCTGCTGTTCATCCGTCGGGTTTTGCTGCCATGCCTGGACCATGGTGTCGAAACTGGCCGCCGTATTTCCCTCCAGCAATCGCTGATGGGCAACGGTATACAGGTCCTTTCCCACAAACCACTTTGCAGAAGCCTGAGGGGCGATCAACATCCAGGCGACCACCCCTAAGACAGGAGAAACCCACAACGACTTCATTCTTGCGGCGCTTTCATCCGGTAGCCGACCCCGCGCAGCGTCTCGATTTCGATGCCTGGCAGCTTTTGACGGAGCTGCAGAATGTGGGTGTCGACAGTTCGCGTTGTCGGGTAATGGTTGTATCCCCAGACCTGATCCAATAATTCATCGCGGGTGAACACTCGGCCGGAATGTTTCGCAAGGAAAACCAGCAGTTCAAACTCCGTTCGGGTCAGCGTGACTGACTCACCTTTCTGCTTCACTTCCCGGCTTTCAAGGTTGATCAGGGTTTCACCAATCGAAATAATATTCGCGTTTTGTGGCTCTGAGTCGCCATTACGCAGATGCACTCGAATCCGGGCTAACAGTTCTTCTTCTGCAAAAGGCTTGGTCAGGTAGTCTTTAGCACCAGAATCCAGGCCGATGACTTTATCATTCACAGAAACCATCGCCGTTAACAAAATAACCGGTACAGACTTCAGCTTTAACCAGTCTTCGAGGTAAGACAGAGAGTCACCTTCCGGTAACTGGCGATCCAGAACAACCAGATCAGCATTTGGCCATAGCGGTGCCACGTTGGTTGCACAGTCAGCGTACAGGCATTCATAGCCTGCTTCTTTCAAACATTCGAGCAAACCATCAGCAAGGTTGCGGTCATCTTCAACCAGTAGCAGAGTTTGATTCACACGGTATCTCCAAAATAAAAGTGGTTGGCGGACCTATCAGTTTCATCCGCCCGCCCATTCGACGGATCATCGATTCAACGATTGTCAGTCCTAATCCAAGGCCCTTTTCACTCACGAACGGCTTTCTCAGCCGGGCCCAATCCTTGCTACCTAAACTTCCCTGGTCTTTGACGATGACAATCAGCTTTCCATCTTTGAACGATGACGTTAATTCAATCGGTGCTTTTCCGTATTTTTGAGCATTGGACAGCAAGTTATCAATGCAGGTTCCAAGCCAGTACATATTGATGTTTACCGCACGGTCATCAGTAAGTGACAGCGTCACATCATAAGGTTCAGCAATAAAGTCAATCCATTCATTAAAAGACTCGAGATGCTGAACACTCAACTCCTGATGATTCGCCTGCAAGTAATCCTTACTGGCCTCAGCCAGTTGCCGCAAACGCCGTGAGTCTTCAGTTAATCGCCTGAACTCATCATATAGGGTTTCAGGCAAAGCATCAAAGTGACGACGGAATCCTTCCACCGTCATGCTCAGACTTGCGATGGGTGTTCGAAGCTCGTGAGTCAGAATTTGCAGAACCAGCATGCGCTCCTGCAATGCCCGACGACGGATTCGCCAGCGGTACATGACCCACCCCATCAGCAAGCCGATATTCACAACCAAAAGGCCTGCTAGAAGATAGGTAGTCAAATGAGATTTATCTTCTTCCTGCCAGCAGATATTACCGCTCTTGACCAGACAAAAATCAGTCGCGATCAGGCGGGTAAAGTGCAAATCATGCTGAGCTAGTGCATGAGCCCAGGTTGGTTGATCGTAAATAAAGTATTCGTTGCCATTGCGAATCCACAGCTCTCCATTGGAAACAAAAGCTTCCGCGCCGGCAATAAACACCCGAATTTCTTCACTGCTCATGCGCTGCAAGCGCCCAAGCACAGTATCTGTTGCAGCCAGTTCCCTTTCCTGAATATGAAGGTACGGCTCCAGTTCTTTTTGCCGGTTCGGAAATTTCTCCAGATAGCGGGCAGCATAACTCCCGCCACCGGGATGAATATACCCCGCCCGCACAAACCAGCCTCTGGGTAAAACCGTGTTGTTACACATCGCGCGTGTGAACACCACCGGGTGAGTCACCAAGGGGCTGACCGGCCATGGTCCTTTACAGGTTTCCATACTCTGGTAAAGGTGGCGCAGTGCAGCCAGCGGATACTTAGCCGATTGGGGTAAAAGACTGGATGGCAGCAATAAAGGTGTCGGATAACGGCTTTGTAACTGTCGAAAATCGTATGTCGCTAAGGGTTTACTGGATAGCAGCTCAGCACGGGCCGCTGCCATACGATCAGGCAAGCTTTCCGTCTCTGCACGAAGACAGCCAGTAAACAATAAAGAAATAATCAAGACATACTTTTTCATAGCGCGACAGTGTAACACTCACTTCACCCGGTTTGTCAGAAAATTGTCATGAGATCAGCTAACTATAAGGGCTTGGACAAAAATCGTCATGAATTTCGTTTATGACCATTTCGAAAAGTTAGGTTGGCCCCCCGGTGACCAGAGAGCCTCTTTGCCGCAGACATAAAAACGCCGCTCAGAGAGCGGCGTTTGTCATAAACGAACATCAGTTATTAAAGAAAGCGCGCAATATTTTCTACACTTTCTTTGGCATCCCCAAACAACATCTGTGTATTGTCTTTAAAGAACAGCGGGTTCTGAACACCTGCATAACCGGTATTCATTGAACGCTTGAATACAATCACATGCTTGGAATTCCATACTTCCAGCACGGGCATCCCTGCGATTGGACTGCCTGGATCTTCCATCGCCGCCGGGTTCACCGTGTCATTTGCACCAATAACCAATACCACATCTGTTTCCGGGAAATCGTCATTAATTTCATCCATTTCCAGGACGATGTCGTAAGGTACTTTGGCTTCAGCAAGTAAAACATTCATGTGGCCAGGCAGACGACCTGCGACCGGGTGAATACCAAAGCGAACATTGACACCTTTCGCACGGAGCTTTTCTGTAATCTCGTGGACAGGATACTGCGCCTGCGCTACAGCCATACCATACCCCGGCGTGATAATTACAGAGCGGGCATCTTTCAGCATTTCAGCCACTTCTTCGGCAGACGCTTCGTGATGTTCACCGACCTCTTCATCACCTGAAGACACAGCACCATCAGTACCAAATCCACCTGCAATCACACTGATAAACGAGCGGTTCATTGCCTTACACATGATGTATGACAGAATCGCACCAGAAGAACCAACCAGCGCACCCGTCACGATCAACAGATCATTTGCCAGCATGAAACCCGCTGCCGCAGCTGCCCATCCGGAATATGAGTTCAGCATGGAAACAACAACTGGCATATCAGCCCCACCAATGGATGCCACCAGGTGGTAACCAAAAGCAAACGCGATCAGCGTCACCAGAATCAGTGGAAAAATGGATGGATCCGGGTCAACAAAAACAATCAGTAAAAAGACAGAGACCAGAACAGCAGCCAGATTCAGTTTATGCCGGTGCGGCAACATCAGCGGTTTGGATGACATGGTGCCACGCAACTTACCGAATGCGACGACAGAGCCGGTAAAGGTTACGGCACCGATAAACACACCCAGGAAGATTTCAACCAGATGAATGTTTTGCATGGCGCCCGATAATGGCTCGCCGTGATCGAGAAAAGTATTAAAGCCAACTAAGACCGCAGCCATCCCCACGAAACTGTGAAGAATCGCGACCAGCTCAGGCATCTGTGTCATTTCAACTTTCTTGGCATAATGAATACCAATCGCACCACCGATAATCATCGCCAGAATAATCCAGCCTGTACCGGCAGATTCCGGACCGAAAATGGTCGCAATCAGTGCGATGGCCATCCCGACCATCCCAAAATAGTTACCAGACCTAGCGGATTCCTGCTTGGATAAGCCCGCCAACGACAAAATAAAAAGGACAGCAGCAACAATGTAGGCCGCTTGTACAATTCCTGCAGACATTGGTGACAACTCCCTTACTTATCTTTACGGAACATTTCAAGCATCCGCTTGGTGACTGTAAAACCACCAAAGATATTGATACTTGCAATGAGAACAGCAATAAAGGCAAGGAAAGACACGGCGCCAATTCCCTGACCAATTTGCAACAGCGCACCGACAATGATGATGCCGGAAATAGCATTCGTGACCGACATCAATGGCGTATGCAGCGCATGCGTGACATTCCAGACCACGTAGTATCCAACCACGCACGCCAGAACAAAGACCGTAAAGTGAGAAAGGAATTCAGCCGGAGCAGCGTTCGCGACCCAGCCGAACAGTAAAATCCCTACAGCCATCAAGCCATACTTCTTCGCTGGCGCCATGGGCGCTTTTTCAGCTTTGACAACTGGCTGAACGGCTTTCGTTTCTTGCTGCGGTACAGCGGAGACTTTAATCGGTGGCGCTGGCCAGGTCACTTCACCGGCTTTCACAACAGTCAGGCCCCGAAGCACTTCATCATCAAAATCGATATTGATGTTTCCGTCCTTCTCTTTACACAGCAACTTCATCAGATTCACTAAGTTTGTTGCGTAAAGTTGGGAGGACTGGTTGGGTAAACGGCTGACCATATCTGTGTAACCGATAATTTTCACACCATTTGGCGTTGTAACAACTTTATCAGCCTCGGTATAAGCACAGTTACCACCATTTGCAGCAGCAAGGTCAACGATCACACTGCCCGGTTTCATGGAGTCAACCATTTCCTGAGTGATCAAACGCGGGGCGGGACGGCCCGGAATCAGTGCCGTTGTGATGATAATATCTACATCTCTCGCCTGCTCAGCATATAAACGTTCTGCAGCACGGTTAAATTCGTCAGACATTTCTTTGGCATAACCATCGCCGGTGCTGGTATCTTCCTTAAAATCGACTTCAAGGAACTCAGCGCCCATCGATTCAACCTGCTCTTTTACTTCAGGACGAACATCGAACGCACGAACAATAGCACCCAGGCTACCGGCTGCACCAATGGCTGCCAGGCCAGCAACACCAGCGCCTGCCACCAGAACTTTTGCCGGCGGAACTTTACCTGCAGCAGTAATCTGGCCGGTAAAGAAGCGACCAAATTCATGGGCAGCTTCAACGACAGCACGATAACCAGCAATATTGGCCATAGAACTCAGTGCGTCGAGCGCCTGAGCACGTGAGATACGCGGCACTGAATCCATTGCCATGACATTGATATTTTTACTGGAGAGTTTCTCCATCAATTCAGGATTCTGGGCCGGCCAGATAAAGCTGACCAGACTGGCTCCGTCTTTGAGGCGATCAATTTCATCAAAAGTTGGGGCATTCACTTTGAAAATCAGATCTGATTGCCAGACCTCATCCGCAGAGACAACACTGGCACCAGCGGCCTCAAATGCGGCATCATCAAAACTCGCATGTATACCAGCATCGTGTTCTACTGCGACACTGAATCCCATTTTCAACAGCTGCTCAACCGTTTTCGGCGTCGCAGCAACTCGCGTTTCATTCGCGAGGCTTTCTTTAGGCACACCTATCTGCATCGTTATTCCCTGAACAGTAGCAAAATTGTACACATTTCGTTTCCAGTGCTTCACAACACTGCCTGAAGCGAAAGGAACAAATACAACACTCTTTAATTTGAGACTAAAAAACGGATGTGATTCGCTTCCGTTGAAGTGAATGACATCAATGACTCACGGGCAGAACTACAGTTCTGAGCTGATCTTCAGATTCCGACAAAATGACCGAAGCTTCATTGATCAGCATCACCACTATCTACCGTTTTCTCCCAACAAATACCCGGGGCTAACCACTGGTTTCACCTTAATGGCTGAAACTGTGGCCCGGCAACCCCTGAAAAAGTGCCGGCCTCTAAAGCTGGTTGTCACGTGTTGCCATCACTCCTTTTTGACAACACGATTGCTTACCGGAACATGGCCTCACCAGTCTGATCGATGAACATTTTGGCTTTATTCAACATCAAAGACTTTGCATCTTCTTTACTCGCGAGTAAATCCGAACGAATAAAAGAATGCGTCTTCAATTCACCATCACATTCTTTGCAAATCCGACCCGCAATACGAAACTGACCACCTTCAGCACTTGGCTCAGGATAAATCAAATATCCCTTGTATTCTTCCGGTGTGTCTTCAACGGGCTGCGACTGAATGGGTTGCTTTCCAAAGAGTTTTGACCAAAAACCCACGAAGATACTCCTCTTCGATTGAATGCATGACACTATCATGCCATATGCTTCTGTAAAATAAACCCAACCAGATGAAAATCTGATAACAATGATGAAAATGTTCTAACTCAGAGAGATAGATGCGGTTTTACGTAAGTTTTCAGATAAGAAAAATTCAGCATAAAAAAACGCCGACCCTAGGTCGGCGCTTCAGATGTTCTCTTCAGGACATTCTAACTTAACGAATCAGACCAATGTCTTTTTGTAAGTGAACCGGAAGCTGAGAAACCTGATAGGTCTTCACAGAGTCCTGACGAGGGAATAAAACGTCCAGCGCGTGTGCAATCAATCCTTTGATATTCAGCGAATAGGCTTTTTTATCCATTGCGTCCTGAGTTGCGATGGTATTGTAGTGCATTGCCTGTGCCATGATTGCCTCTCAAAAATTTGGTTAGTTGTTGTTCTACAGGGCAAATACTAACCGCTTGATTTTTGAACTGAAAATGACATTTCTTCCCACAATGGATAAGAAAAACTAATCTGTTAACAAAAGGTTTCAAGCTCTGAAATGGTAAAAAATAAATACGCTCAGGGAGTGAATAATCTGTCGCAAAATGGTATCTATTTATGCCTATTTAGCGTATTGCACGTGATTCACCAAAGCCAAAATCACATTACATTAACAATAAAAAGGTTTGAACATGTTAGCCCTGCTTGCGAGACACTCATCAATCTTATTAATCCTTGCAGCCTTCACAGGATTTATCTTTCCGGATATTTCTTCTGCCATATTCCCCTTCCTTCCTTATATTCTTTTCTTTCTGATGCTATTTACGTTAATTGGAATAAAACAAGGCGCTCTCATCAGATTATTATTTCAAATCAGGACTTGGTTATACGCGTTTTATCATGCAGCTTTACTCTCAATCTTCACTGCCGCCACAGCGTACATGCTGGGTGCTTCAGACACCTTGATTCTTGCGATCACTGCAGTTGCAGCGACAGGTTCTTTGTTTGCCACACCAGCCATTGCCCGTTCAGTCGGATTAGATGTCATGGCAGCCATGGCCATGACAATTGCCACCACCCTGTTGATGCCAGTGGTTCTGTACATGAACCTGGTCCTGTTCCAGCAAGATAGCTTTCAACTGGATTTACTCAGTTACTTTCAGCGTCTGATGATCTTTATCTTTGGTCCGATGCTGTTATCGGCCCTGAGTCATCGCTATATCCCGAACCAGATTCTGAAACGTGCCCACAGCAAAATAGCTCAGGTGACAATTCTGCTGGTCCCTGCATTCCCGCTGGGGCTGGTTGCAGATTTCCGTGATCTTTTTGATCACTCATGGCAACAGGGGTTGATTTACTTTGGTTACGGGATGGCCATTTGCGTTGTATTTTTTGTGACAGGCTTTCTTTTATTTATGCGACGAAGCCTGCAAGACGGCCTGTTAGCAGGGATTACTTCTGCAAACCGAAATGTGCTTTTAACATTTACCGTAGCCGGATCAGCCCTTGGACCCGATTATCTGCCTCTCATTGGCGCTCTGCAATTGCCTATCTATACCATGCCGTTAGTCGTGAAATGGCTGGGGAACAGTTTATTCTCCGGATCATGGAGCCAGTCATCCGCTGCATAATCATCATGTTCTCTAACAGGCTGTGTATCATCAGCACGGCCTGAAAGCCTCTAAAACCCTTTCAGCAACACGACAATGAATCTTGAACTGGCAATGTATTCGCTCCGATAATCACTCAAGAACCTGCCAATGTCAGATCCGGTCATAGATCTGAATTATCATGTCTGCTTATTTCCCCGACGAAAAACCGTTCGCTTTTCAAGCAAATCATCCATAAATCATGTCGTTAAGATCATGAATCGCTCAGAATGTGAGACTTGTCTTGCTCTATGGTGAGAAACTTCATTATTATCAGCAGGTATTCTCAGGGCGGGGTGAAATTCCCCACCGGCGGTAACTGTTGAAAACAGCAACTCATAACACACTGTTTTCACGGAAGCCCGCGAGCGCTTCATCGCTGTCACACTTTGGTGTGGATGAAGGTCAGCAGATCTGGTGTAACCATGCATCCTGAACGTATGGTGAGTCCAGAGCCGACGGTTATAGTCCGGATGGAAGAGGATCAGCGGGGATTTTCTCTTGCTTTTACAACAGATCAGCGAGTCTGTGACTTGCCTGATCGTGCTTTTCTGTAAAGCTATTTCAGCCTTGGCTGAAACGCTGTCTTGTTGCGCCCTGATTCTGGTAACGAAAAATCATGTTGGAGTTAATACCATGAATCAGTCTTTACTTTCCCCTTTCGGTTCCGCTTTTGAGCGGGTTGAAGCCGGTATTCAGGCCATTCGGGAAGGCCGTGGTGTCCTGGTCGTCGACGATGAAGATCGTGAAAACGAAGGTGATATTATCTTTGCTGCCGACACACTCACCGCTGAGCAAATGGCACTGATGATTCGCGAATGTTCCGGTATCATTTGTCTCTGCCTGACCCAGGAACGGGTTGATCAGCTTGAATTACCGATGATGGTTAAAAATAACACCAGTGCAAACCAGACTGGTTTTACCGTCACTATTGAAGCTGCAGAAGGCGTCACCACCGGAGTCTCCGCAGCAGATCGCGTCACCACGATCAAAGCCGCTATCGCAGAAAATGCAAAACCGGGAGACTTGAACAGACCCGGCCATGTGTTTCCCCTGAAAGCCAATTCCGAAGGCGTACTGGGACGCCGGGGCCATACAGAAGCAACCATTGACCTGATGCGTCTGGCCGGACGTCAGCCATTTGGCGTACTTTGCGAGCTGACCAATCCAGACGGTACGATGGCCCGTTTACCCGAGGTCATTACCTTTGGGCAGAAGCATCAAATGCCGGTGTTAACTATCGAAGACTTGGCCGCTTACAGGCTGGCACAACTGGCGGAGTATCACGAAATTGAAGAAGTGAGTTCTGAGACTACTTGCGCCTGATCACTGAATCAACAAAACAGAGACCGTGACCTACGGTCTCTGTTTATATCCCGCTGACTGGCATCCAGTACATCAGTGCGCTCCAGGCCACCACCCAAACCCCAATCAAAAACGCATCCATCCAATCACGATTCATCACTACCCCCTGACTAACTGACTTATCAAGAAGAAGTCGACGGAATAGCCGGAGGCATTAAAAATTGATTAGGATTTCACCTTCTGCCATAAAAAAGCCTGACTCAATCGCCAGGCTGAATGAATGACGCACGAATGAATTAAGCCGCGCCTTGTTCCTGTTCATGAGCTTCACACTCGCAAGGAATATAAGTGATGAGATCGTTCTGAGGTGCAGAGAGAACCTGTTGTTCCCGCGCATAACTTTCAAAGGCTTCTGCCATCGTGCAGTCCAGTGAAACCGGCGCCATTTCACAATCCAGCAACGCTTGATAACCTTCTTTTCCTGTCGCGGTGTAACCGGAAGAAACTGAGGTATACACTTCATCATCCCGAAGCGGTTGCCACTGGCCATTTTTGAAGAACTCCAGCGCTTCAATTCGCTGTCCTTTCAGCTGACAACAGCGATACGTGAAACGTAAAAATGCGGTATACGGGAAACTGCCGGTTCCGGTACCTTCTACGCCATTATCCACGGCATTATCAATGGCACCTTCCAGCGCTTCCCGTACCTTGACCCCTTTCACCTGATAAACCATCAGACCAATCGCAAAAGGAAGTAACCGGCCTGCAATATCAGCAGATGAGATCGGCCCCGGATTGAGTGACGTTCTCACCCCACCAGCATTGTGAATCCCAAAATCAACATCATATCCCGCAAGACGTCCCTGGCGAACAAAGCTTTCTACCACCAAAGGGGCAATCGCGCTGCCGCCGTGACTGTCCGGTACACGAACATGACGCAGCGTTTCAGTGATATCCGCGACATGATTCGTCTGACGCTCGCGAACAGCTGGCCGGTAATCCAGATTCAGAATATTTTCGATCACCGGATCTTTGGCGCACATACTGATGTTGGTTTGTTCTTTCAGATAGTTTTTGACCGCTTCATGACAGTCCGGGTCCAAATGCTCATTCCGGGTTGCATCCAGCGTGAACTGGCGTCCCAGCAACAGCTGATTACCGCCACTGACCTGCTCAACGGTACCATCAGCAGCAAAATCTATATGTATCTGACCCAGCGCGAGTGCGTGGCACCCTGCCTGAACAACACAAGTACCATTCACCTGAATTGCGTACTGATCCGTTTCGCCGTAACCGATATTGGTGAAATCACCCTGCATGGTATGGGTATGACCGCCGATAATGACGCCCAGACCATCAATCTGCGCTGCCAACTCCAAATCCCGTTCGTATCCCAGGTGGCTGAGCAGAACAATTTTATTGATTCCTTTCTCACGCAAAGCAGCAATCGTATTTTCTGCCACTTGTACCACTGAACGGAAAGAGGTATCCGGATCCGGATTGGCGATTTTATCCATGTTTTCGATCGTCAGACCAAAAAGCGCAACCGGCTCACCCTGCACCTCTTTGACGATATATCGTGCACAGCCAGTGATGTTATCGTATGCATACAGATTGGACTTGTCGCGCAACGGGTTCCGCTTTGTCTGATCTTCCTGACTGAGATCCCAGTTACCGGCCATCATCGGAAAGTTCACCTGATCCAGAAAATCTGCCACCAGCGAATTGCCCATATCCAGCTCATGATTCCCCAGAGCCATGGCTTCAACCCCAACAGCATTCAGTAACCGGGCATTCGCCTGTCCTTTAAACAAAGAAAAGTACAAGGTTCCCTGGAAACAATCACCGGCGTGAACAAACATAAATTCACGCCCGTTCAGGTAAGCATATTTTCTGGCTTCTTTTACCGCCGTAGATACCCGCGCAAAACCACCGCAGCTGGCGTACACCGTTGTCTTCCCGTGGCTGGCACTTTCTGTCAGAGAATGAGGATGAATGACATGCTCAGGTAATGTCAGCAGCACCGCAGAAGGTTCAAAGTGGGAATGTGTATCGTTGATATGAGCAATGGTAATTTGAGCTTTATTGTTTTGGGTCATACAGGCTTGGTGTTCTCCATGAATGTTGCAGTCGGATATGATTGTTATCACATAATCCTTAGAATCATACAGCAAAGGTTACGAAGAAGGGGATGAATATCTCATCTGTCATGAAAATATCATCATTTACTCTGGCAGAATACACAAAAGGCAGCGGATATGCTGCCTTTTGAATCCCGGCACAATTATTGATAATGTCCGTGGCGCTGAAGCACTTCAATCTTATAACCGTCCGGATCCAGGACAAAAAAGAAACGTGCAATTAACTGTCCGTCCCGGGAGAACTCTTTGATATCTAATGGTGCATACCCCAGTGCTTTGAATTTTTCATGCTCTGCATCCAGATCATCGACAGCGACTGCAATATGACCATAACCACTGCCATGGGTGTAAGACTCTGCCCCTTTATTCCACGTCAGTTCCAGTTCCATATCGTTTTCATCATTTCTCAGGTAGACCAGACTGAAGTCATCAAAGTCCAGACGAGAAGAAATGTCTAAATCCAGTGCCTGCTTATAAAAAGCCAGCGATTTCTCCAGGTCGTGTACACGCACCATGGTGTGAATAATTTTTGCCATCAGCCAACTCCTGATTATCCGGCACTTGTGCCCGTGTTTAAGTCTTGTAAATACAAAGCCATTGCCCGTGCTTTCATATCTGGCGGACTATAACAATCCGGGCAAGACATCACAAGTTGCATCATACTTTTATCATTCGTTATAAAAATCAACGGGTTCAGACAATTTTGTGACCATCTCCATGCACACATTGGCCGCGAATGCTATAGGCTTAGAAGAGAAGAAGAAAATGGCTGGTGAATTATGCATTTAAGCAGAATTGAAATTTCGGGTTTCAGAGGCATCAGACGCTTGTCTCTGACGCTGAATGAACTGACCGTGCTCATTGGTGAAAACACCTGGGGTAAATCGTCGCTGCTGGATGCGCTCAGTATTGCGCTGTCTCCTGACGGCAAATTCCATAACTTCAATTTCTCAGATTTTCACGCAGACTATTCTCTGGGCCACACCAAAGTCTCTCAACTTCAGATCATTCTCAATTGGGTGGAAGATTATCCGGGTGAGCATAAAGCCAGAAGATACAAAGCCTTTGAGCCCGTCTGGGTTAACCTCGGGAAAGAAAACAAACAGCTTTACTACCAAATCAGCAGTGAGCGTGAAGAAGACAAAGTCACTACAGAGCGCAACTTCCTGAATACAAGCGGTGACATTATCCCGTGTAAAGAAACGCAAAAGCTCGTCAAACAGCTCATGGTACTCCATCCGATTGTACGTATGAGAGACGCAAGACAGATGCGGATGGACTGGAATGAGAAGCCGGATGAAAACAATCAGGAGCTGAAAAACGATATTAATATGCGCGTTGAACGACGGCTGGATAATACCTGTCGTCGCTTGTTGACCCGGCCCGGTTATGTCAGCGGGGATGAAATCAAAAGCAGCATCCGGGCATTACGGACGCTGGTAGAACATTACTTTGCATTCACACCGCACCACAAGGTTTCCCGTTCCGAGCATATTCACTTGCCCGAACATAACCAGTACTCCCCCAACCCATTGGAAATGCTTGCCCGTCCTGAAATGACCAAGCAAAACAAACTGGTTCTGATGGGGCTGATAAATGCCTATATCCGTGCCCGTGGTCCGGTTGAACTGAAACGGATCTCCCGTCCCATTATGGTACTGGAAGATCCGGAAGGTCGTCTTCATCCGATTATTCTGCACCAGGCCTGGGCATTTGTCGCAAACATGCCCATGCAGAAAATACTGACGACCAACAGTCCGGAGCTGGCTTCTGTCGTACCGCTTCACAGTATTAAAAAACTCAACCGGGAACCGGACAGAACCCGGGTCTACAGCCTGGACAAACACAGCCTGAGCCGTGATGAGCTGCGCCGGGTTGGTTTTCATGTCCGGTTACACCGTCCTGCGGCGCTCTATGCCCGCGCCTGGCTGTTGGTCGAAGGTGAAACGGAAGTCTGGCTGTTGAATGAATTCGCTTATCGTTGCGGTTATAACTTTGCTTCTGAAGGGGTGCAGGTTATCGAATTCGCCCAAAGCGGTTTAAGGCCTATCATCAAGATTGCCAAACTGATGGGCATCGAATGGCATGTAATTACCGACGGAGATGCCGCCGGGAAAAAATATGCAGAAACGGTCCGCCATATGCTGGGCAGTGAATCTGACAAACACCGGCTGACCATGCTCCCTGATCTGGATATTGAGCATTATCTGTTTAACCACGGTTACGAGCCCTTGTTCCGGAGACTGGCCCGTGTCTCTGCCGATTATCCGGCACCACCGAAGAAAATTATTCAGAAAGCCCTGAAACATCATGCGAAGCCGGATGTCGCGCTGGCCATGGTTGAATTTACAGACAGCAGTGAAATCGACCATATACCGACCCTGCTCAGATGGCTGCTGAAACGTATGGTTGCCCTGGCCCGGGCCGCAACGTCGTAACACGAAGCACCACCAGTGACGCTGTCACCCCTTTTCAAAAAACAGGGTGACAGTGCCGACATGAAATCCCCATTTACTCATCCGGGCCACATTGAACATCCGGAAATCATCCTGCAGAAACATCCAGTCATCAAAAGCGATATCGTACGTGGTGTCATCAACCGGGACCCGCAGCGTATACTGCCAGTTCAGAGCATTTCCCTGTACTTCCCCGGTTGCTTCCCCGACAACATCACCGGCTGTACCGGTCAGCCGCCCATTAGCGTGACGGGTAATCGTCCAGATCCGTTGCTGATTTTCACCATCATCGAAGACAAAATGTTCTTTCAGCGTCAGCACATTGCCCTGAATCGTTCCGGTAATATCCACCGAAAACCGGCTGGTTTGCTTCCCCGAGCGATCCTGGAGCATTCCCCAAGCCTTCACATTGCCCTCAAAATAATGGAACAGATCCAGTTTCGGACGTTGATACTGATGTTCTTCCACTGACGTCGAACAACCACTGAGTACCGATATCCCAAGCCATATCAAAATGAACAAAGCCGGTAATCTGATCATACGTTGCATACTGATTCTCCTGACAATGGGTGAAAGCTGAACGATGCTTCGCTATGCCTGACCAATCAGCTGCTTTCTGAGTTCAGGGTATTCTGTATCGGGTGAGAGCCAGATATTCAGGAATGCTTTCGCCATTTCCTGATCACGGACCTCTCCAATCACCCGATTGTCCTGATAAAAAGTGCCGCCGGCAGGATGGACCACGAAAATCAACCGATCCCCCTGACGCACATCCGGCCAGATATCAGCCAGAACCCTCAGCCAACGCTGCCGCTTCATTGCAGGGAAACCCAACTTTTGCCATTGCTCATCCGTTGCTTCCAGCAAGTCGTCTTTGGGTATATTCCGCCGATACTTGATCACCAGCGCTAAAGATGACACCTGGTCCGGTTTATATTGCCCGGAAGGTGAGCGGAGCTGAGAATCGTATATGACCCAGGGTCCCCATTTTAAAGTGGCTTCACCAACGGTCGGCCACATCTGCCAGGGGCCCGTCGCCAGCGCTGACAACGGGGTCAGAAGCATGAGTAAACCCAGCCCGGAACGTTTCAACAGACGCATGACACTTCTCCTCTATCGAAGTCGCCAAATCCATACCAGAACCAGCGCAGTGAAAGCCAGCCAGCAACCGCTGACAATCAGAAAAGTAATTTTTGTCCCCAGCGGCCAAACAATAGCACCCAGTTTCAGGCCTGCCAGATAGCTGCTTGCGCCGCCCAGGCTCCCGGCGAATAACAAGATCACAACTGAATAGCGTCTTAAGTTGCGATGAATGAACCAGAGGAAACTGGTAAACCCCAACCACAAGGCTGCCAGCCAGAGCGGGATCAAGCCGCCCTCAAACTGATAAATTCCCAACCAGAGCAGGAGGCTGTCCATTGCACAACCCAGCATGGCTACAGGCAAAACAAAGAACAGCGACTGCGGATAACGTCCCCAGCAAGTCAGCAATGACAACCCAAGCAGCCACAGCCAATCATTCTGGCCCACGACGGCCACGCCCCAGAACAGGTTGAATACCAGCCCTGAGACAATCAGCGCTTTTGTCGAACGCGCTGTGTTTTCCCGCAACTGAAGTGTGTTCATGCTCCCCATCTCGGCCTGCTGGCAAGCACCTGAACCGTACTGATCGTCTGCTCTCTGAACCCGCCTTCGCAGTAACACAGGTAATAACGCCACATCCGGATGAAACGTTGGTCAAATCCCTGTTTGATTAACTGGTCACTACTGGCGTTAAACAACTGATGCCAGTCCGCCAGAGTACGCGCGTAATCCAGACCGATATCTTTCAGATCTCTCAGTACAAAATCGCTGTACTGCGTCAGGCTCTGCGCCAGATGTGTGACTGAAGGTAAGAAACCGCCGGGAAAGATATGTTTCTGAATAAAATCAACCCCTTTGCTGTAACTTTCAAAACGCTGATCCGCTATGGTGATCGCCTGAATCGCGAAAAGGCCGCCGGCTTTGAGCAAAGACTGACACTTCCGGATATAAGTCGCGAGATAGGCTTTCCCCACCGCTTCAATCATTTCCACCGAGACCAGTTTGTCGTATTGTCCGGTCAGCTCCCGGTAATCCAGACGCAGCAAGGTAATCCGATCTGCCAGCCCCTCTTGTTCCACCCGGACTTTGGCATATTCATACTGCGCATCTGAAATGGTCGTGGTCGTTACCCGACACCCGTAATGTTTGGCCGCATGGATCGCCATCGCGCCCCAGCCGGTTCCGATCTCAAGCAGATGATCCGAGGACTTTAATTCCAGTTGCCGGCATAACCGGTCCATTTTATTGAACTGGGCCTGCGTCAGAGATGCGCTCTCTGAATCGTAAATTGCACAGGAATACAGCATTTGCGGGTCCAGAAATGTGCGGTAAAAATCATTGCCCAAATCATAATGAGCCAGAATGTTTTTCTTCGAACCGGCTTTATCGTTCCGTCGGTTCAGATGCAGCCAGTGTTCACGGATTCGGGTCAGCCAGCTGGTCTTCGCCTCCAGTGTATCCAGCATGGTCAGATTACGGGCCAGTACCTGCACGACAGCAGTGATATCCGGCGAATCCCACCAGCCATCCATATAGGCCTCACCGGCAGCAATACTGCCGCCTTGCAGCAGTCTGCGGTAGAGCGCAGGATCTTTGACCAAGACATATGCCTGACAGTCGGCTGTCTCATCCCCGAACCTGTGCGTATCTCCCCGGCTATCAACCAAAGTCAGTCCGGCATAGCGAAGTTGCTTCAGCAGCGTAAAAACCAGTGTCCGGGCGACTGAGCCGGCTTCCGGTTTCGTACTGTATCTGCTTTTCGTTTCTGTATTCGACATTGTCTGACCTCAGCGATGTGTTGAATGATGTTGCCCGGCATCCTGCCCTGGCTTATACACGGACTTTTGTATCGGGTCGTTCCCGGAACTTTGAAAAGGGGGTTGCACATTCCCCTGAAGAGAACCGGATATCACATCCGGTACTGAATCGTGTTTTGAATCGCCGTCTTTTGGCGATGCATGTGCTGCCGTGCGCGGATGGCCGTGAAACGGAACCCCTTTCCACCACAGTTTCATTGCCTGCCAGTAAATTCCGGCAACCACTTTCAGGGTTTGAACCGGCGTCTGACGCAGCAAACGCCACAGCACGTTCGTGCGAAAATCCTGTCTGCGCAAAGCCATGGTGGCGTCCATCACCACATCACCAGCGTCAGTATCATGAATATCCAAATGAACAAGCAGTTGATTTTCTGAAACTTTCAAACGCCAAAAATAATGCTGAGCCATTGGATTGAAGGGCGACACATGAAAAGCCTTGTTCTGAAACCATTGCTTTTCATGCCAGTCCGACACAGCAGGCACAGCATAAAAATGACGCTGATTCCACGGGGTGTTGCTGACTTCAGCCAGCAGCCAGCGCCATTCGCCCTGTTCGTTGAAACAGTAATAAAGGTTGATCGGACTAAAATAGATTCCGAAATAACGTAACTGACAAAGTTGCTTTACTCTGCCGCCGGTCAGTTGCTCCCCCGTCAGCTTGAAGACTTTGTCCAAAACCTTGTCTTTCAGGGGGCCCGTCCCTTCACCGCGCAGGTAATCTTCCCGCCGCCACCTTGCCGGGTGATACCAGCGGTGTCCGAACCCGCGCACCTGAGTACACAGCAGATCCAGCTCATCGAGATCGATCAAGGGCATGAACATGGGATAGCTGAACGCATGCTTTGCCGGAGTAAAACGACGGTGACGGACTTGCCCGACATACAGACCGCTCTGTAAGCTGCTCAGATTCATGAGACGAACTCCGAACGATCACGGGCTGTATCTCTCTTCAGGATTTCAATCTCTCTGACCACGTCCAGTGCACTCCGGACCCCATCTTCGTGAAAACCGTTATACCAGTACGCCCCGCAAAACCAGTATCCTTGCTTACCGTTGATCAGTTCACGCTGCTGTTGTGCTGCAATGGATGCGACATTGAAAACCGGATGCGCATAAGTAAACCGACGCAGGATCTTTTCAGGATCAATATCCTGAGTCCGGTTCAGGGTCACACAGAAGGTTTCCGGTGCTGACAGCCCCTGCAGAATGTTCATGTTGTAGGTCACGCTCGCAAGCCGGTGTTCGTGGTCAGCTGCATGCGGGAGGTGGTAATTCCATGCCGCCCAGGCACGTCTGGTATTCGGTAACAGGTTCGTATCGGTATGCAGAACAACCTCATTGTCCTGATAAGGAATGGCCCCCAGTACACGTGATTCCTGCACCGTTGGATCGGCAAGCATCGCCAGAGCCTGATTGCTGTGACAGGCAAATATCACCTGATCGAACAAGTGAGTGCCCTGTGACGTTGACACCGCAATGGCTGGCCCGCAACGCTCAACACGGCGAACCGGTTGGTTCAGGTGGATCCGATCCTCAAAATCCCGGACCAGACTGCGGACATATTCCCGGGAACCGCCCGGAACGACAAACCACTGCGGTCGGTTGGTCACTTCCAGTAACCCATGATGACGAAAGAAACGCGCGAAAAACGGGAACGGAAACGCCCGCATGTCCGACAGAGTTGAGGACCAGATCGCCGCTCCCATGGGCAAGATGTAGTTCTGGCAGAAAAACGGACTGAATTCATGCAGGCTCAGGAACTCACCCAGCGTGATATGATTCATTTCGTCCAGACTGGCTTCTCTGGCGAGCTGATTAAACCGCAGGATCTCGCCGATAAACCGGTAATACCGGGGACTGAAAAAATTCCTCCACTGAGCAAACATAGACAGCGCATCATGACCGTTATATTCCAGTCCGATGGCTTCATTCTGAACACTGAAGCTCATTTCAGTCGGCTGACGGCCAATACCGATTTCCCGCAGCAAGTCTTCAAAATTCGGATAAGTCCTGTCATTAAATACAATAAAACCGGTGTCGATTGCATAGCATCCGCTTTCCACCTCAACATCGACGGTCGCGGTATGTCCGCCAATATAGTCATTCGCCTCAAAAACAGTGATGTCATGGCGTTCGCGCAGTTTCCAGGCACAGGTCAGTCCCGCAATGCCGGTTCCGATAATGGCTATCTTCATTATTTTGTTCCTGTCATTCGTTTCACGATCGCCAGCTGCAACGGCATAGGGAGCAGCGACAGAAATTTCAGATACCCGCTGAACAGTGGCGGGAAATGAATTTGGGACTTCCGTTTTTCAATTCCCTGACGAATTTTGTGCGAAGCATATTCAGTGCTCACCCGCATCGGCATTTCAAAATCGTTTTTATCCGTCAGCGGGGTTTCAACGAATCCCGGGGAGACCAGCGTGATTGTGATCCCTCGTCTTGCCAGGTCCAGTTTCAGACTGTTGGTCAGATAATCGACTGCGGCTTTTGATGCCCCATAAGCCTCGGTCCGCGGGAGTGGAACAAAGGTTGCCGATGAACTGACCATCACCAAATGGGTCGTTTCCGTAAAATGAGGCTGCATGGCCTCAATACAGTTCAGCAGGCCGAAGAAATTGACATCAAACACACGATGAAACAAAGCCACATCCACTTCACCGTGCTCGATATACTCACAGGTGCCCGCGTTCAAAATGATCAGATTTGGCCTGACGGTCGGATCGCCCAAGGCATCATGCGTTGCCTGATAATCAGAAATATCAAAGGCCAATGGCGTGATCCGTTCACTGACATTTGCAACCTGCTGCAACTTTTCCAGTGATCGTCCGCAGGCAATCACCTGCCAGCCTTCAACGGCATAATCTTTCGCCAGCTGAGCGCCGATGCCGGAGCTGGCGCCAGTGATCAGCACAGTCGACATCATGACAAGCCTGCCTTAATGGTTTTGATGACCCGGCCCAGTATAGGGATACCTTCGTACACCATTTCTCCCAGATCGAAATAGTCACGATGGTAAATCACCCGGTTCTCCTGAAACCGGAGCACAGAACAGCCTTGTACCTGACGAAGCTGGCCCTGATCAATCCGGGGATGGGCGAAATTCATGGTCCAGACCACGCAGCCCTGCTGTTGATCGGCCTGGTTCTGAACCAGGGTCTGATGAATATCAAACCGGCAATGTGTCACATGTTTGTATAACTGAAGGAAGTAATCATCAAGCGCTTGCCTGCCCATCACCCGGTGAGCCGGATCTTCAAACACCACATCCGGATGATAGAGATCCGCCAGACTGGCCAGGTTGTGTTTATCCAGATTAGTGTAGAGCCGGACAAAAGTGTCCATGACGGTTTCCGTTTCCGGGACATCCTCTCCCCGGACAACATGGGTGCTGTTCAGATCGCTCATGGGTTTGCTCCCTTCAGTGATTGCGAAATCCTTCGCTGGCTTCAGTTCGCTTCTGCTGCAGCTTTTGCCTGTTTAAATACTTCAATCGCGTGCAGCCTTGCCGATTTGTGATCCACCATCGGGGGCGGATAATCGAGGTTTTTCACATCAGGCCAGTCATAAGGGTTATGAATATATTTATCCGGGACATGGGCCAGCTCTTTCACCCAGGTCCGGATAAACGCACCGCCCGGGTCAAACTTTTTGCCCTGTGCGGTCGGATTAAAGACCCGGAAGTAAGGCTGCGCATCAGTCCCGGTCGAGGCCGCCCATTGCCAGCCGCCATTGTTGGATGCCAGATCGCCATCGATCAGATGCGACATGAACCATTTCTCGCCTTCCTGCCAGTGAATCAGCAAATCCTTGGTCAGAAAGCTGGCCGTAATCATCCGCAGCCGGTTATGCATCCACCCGGTTGCTTTCAGCTGTCGCATCGCGGCATCCACTATCGGAAATCCGGTCTGCCCGTGCTGCCATTGTTCCAGAGCAGTTTGATTCGCATGCCACCGGACTTTTCTTGTCCAGTTAACAAATGGCTGATCCCGGCTGACTTGTGGATAAGCCTCAATCAGATGCCGGTAAAACTCCCGCCAGATAATTTCATTGAGCCAGATAAAGGGCCCTTCTTCCTGTTTCTCCAGCGTATTCGGATACTCATGCAATACAGCAGTGACACACTGACGCGCTGAAATGGCGCCAACAGCCAGATACGGCGACAAACCGCTGGTACCATCGACAGCCGGAATATCCCGCTGCTCGCCGTAATCCTGAATTTTTTCAATGCAAAAGCGCATCAGACGCTGCCGGACTGAGGATTCATCAACCGGCCACTGGCTGCTGTCTGCTTCCGGGTAAGCCAGACAATCACGGCTGAGACTTTCATCCAGATCAGTGCCGAACGCACTCATATTGTCTGGATGCGCAACAGCCTCTGGAACAGGCTGGGCCCATGCCGGGCTGAGGAGAAACTGTTCAATCCAGGTCCTCCGAAAAGGGGTATAAACTTTAAAAGGGTCGCCCTGCCGGTTGAGCACCTGCCCGGCCGGAATGACACAGGTATCTTCAAACACACTGAATTTGATCCCGGCGCTTTTTAAAGCCCGCCCCACAGCCAGATCGCGCTGTTTTTCATTCCACTCGTACTGTTTATTACAGAACACATGGGTTACCTGCCATGCATTCGCCAGAGCGGTAATGGATTCCGGGATCGCTGCAAAATCAGCAACGGTTTCGACCCGCAGAGGGATATTGCAATCGGCCAGCTGGGATTGCAGTTCGATTAAACGACGACGAATGAAATCGATCTGAATCGGCGCGGTATCATGCCTTGCCCATTGTTCAGGCGTTGCATAAAACACCGCAAGCACCGGTTTGTTCTGCCGACAGGCCTGAATCAATGCGGTGTTATCCACGGTTCTCAAATCGGCCCGGAACCACATCAGACTGGTCTGTGTCTTACTGCTCGCCATCGTTCTGAACTCCTGTCGGTGGTTTCTGCCAGCCTGCATGAATCACAGCGATACTGCCGTTCAGCTGAACGGGACAATGGAATTCATCATGCAATCGAGACAGTTGTTTCAAAATCGCCTGAGGCAATTTACTTTCACCCATGACAACCACTTTTTCGAATTGCTGCTGAGCAACCGCGGCCTCCAGCCCATGCAACTTTCCGTTGAACGGTAAGTTCTCCAGAATTGTGACGCTGTCACCTTCACTACTCATCGCCAGGGCAGCCAACCAGATCGTGTGCGTCATACCATCCTGCGCAGGCTCAAAACTTAAAAGCAGAGCTTTTTTACCGTTGCGTTTGCGATTTTTGGAAATCAGACCGGCGCACCGTTCGATCAGCGCCGACTGCCACAACGCTTTCTGTATCGCACTGAGTGGATTTGCCGGATCCTTGACCTGCTTATCGACAGGCTCAACCACGTTTTCAATAAACATGGACAGCGGATACTCTTTCATCAGCTGAGTTAACAGCTGCTCCAGTTTCCCCCGGCGACATTCCGACAGCGCCGTCAACACAGGTTCAACCCATTCATTCTGCTCACTCTGACTGAGCGGCGCTTCCATGCCCCCTTCCAGTAAGGGACGCACTTTACTGATCGCAACACCTTTCTCCAGCCAGGACAGAATCAGCTGGATTCTTTCAATATCTTCCCGGGTGTATAACCGGTGACCTTTTTCAGTGCGCTGTGGCTTGATCAAACCATAGCGTCGCTGCCATGCACGCAAGGTGACCGGATTCACTCCCGTCAGTTCAGAAACTTCCCGTATTGCAAACAATTGAATTTCAGAGGCCATAACGTAATTTCAACTCCTCCGGATACGGATTGAGAAAGGTCTGCAATTGCAGATACGGATCCGGATATTCTTTCAGGTAATGTTTAATCAGTGCCAAAGGGACAAGAATTGGCTGATGACCCAGTCGATAGCTCTGAATCAGGTCATGAAGCTCCTGCTTTTGACGGCTGGTCAGACTGCGTTTGAAATAGCCCTGGAGATGCATCAGCACATTGGTATTGTTGCGACGGTTGGCGCGTTGACGCAGTGCATCCATTAACTGCTGACGATATTCGGTAAAGAATTCATCCAGATCCCAGTTTTTGATGCCTGCCACCAGCTGCCCCATGGCTTTGTAGGCCGCCGGGCAATGTGCCATCAAAACGAATTTATAGCGTGAATGGAATTTGATGAATGCATCCAGCGAAAGCCGTTGTGCCACACTTTGATAGAAATCATGCAGCGCATAAATGCGGAATACGAAGTTTTCCCGGAGCACAGGATCCTGCAGCCTTCCGTCTTCTTCCACCGGCAGCCAGGGCATTGCGGTCATCAGTTTTTGAGTAAAGACACCGATAGTTCCTCCCGGAACCGTATTGCCATTCGGGATATACAATTTCACCCGTTCCATCCCGCAGGTCGGGGATTTTGCACAAACAACAAAGCCACACAGTTCGTTGAGCCCTGAAACGTGCTTTTCAGCAAATGCCTGCATCTGACGGGTGTAATCCTGCTGCCCAAGCTTACTGTCAACCAGACGGGGTTCGTTTTCTGTCAGCACCAAGCGAACCGTGGGACGCGGGACAGGTAAACCAATTGCCATTTCAGGACAGACCGGACGAAAACGGACATATTTTGCCAGCTCATCAGTGACAAAACGGTTTCGTTTGTGGCCGCCATCAAAGCGAACCTGTTCACCCAGCACACAAGCACTGATTCCAACCGGAATCCTTCTTTCACTGTCAGCCGTCTCAAACCGAGTCATCTCGCACCTGTACAAAAATATTTCTTGTACAAGAATGGTAGTCAAACACACCAGGTTGTACAAGTTTTTATTTTGTACAATTTGTGAGTGGCTTAAATGAATGAAGAGATCATTAAAAAACGCCTGCCCAAAGCAAACTGCTGCAAGAGGTACAGCTGAGTCAGTTCAAGCTATTATGCTGAACTGATTCAGAATAGTTTCAGGTGATTTTTCAATAATTAACCGAAAAACTTTGTTCATATTTCCATAAGAAAGATCATGAATATAATCAAAGTGCATACATCCAGAAATGAACATTTCAAATATTATTGGCTTATTCTCAGAATTTCATTCGTTAACAATGAAAACATCAGATTCCATATAAATTAGATAAAAAATTATTCATTGCAGCTAATGTGTCGCCTAAATCAAATTAACATTTCTATCACAATATTGATTTAAGGAAAATCAATGAAAAAATTAACTTTGATTTTAGCTTTACTCGCTCTGACTGGTTGCTCACACACAGGAATATCAGATTTAAGCTTACTTGATACAAATGGTCATAAGAATATGCCATCTGAGCTAAAGCCCCTGCCTATAAAGGTCTCTGCTGCAACAGAGTGTAGCTCATACACTTCCGGTAACTATATCCATACTTATTGTTCCAATAAAGAACGCCTCGAATCACTTGTAAAACTTTTTGCGGAAAATGGATATTTAATCCAAAAATCGAAAAACTTATCTGATCCAGAAATAACCATTGAAAAAGATAAATCGAGCGCCTTTATCAATGGAACATCCCTCACACTTTGCTTATTTTCTTTAGGTATCATCCCATACTATCACAGTGATGATTACATTATTACTTATAACTCCCCATCAGATAATGTAAATATTTCAAAAAAATTCACATTATATACCACTTCCACATGGTTTAACGCTCTGCGCTCAAACCCAGAAGACTTAACCAAAGATGAACTCCGTAAAAAAGCGGAAGAAAACTTGATCAGAAAAGTTTTGAACGAAGCAAACCTTTAAAATTCCTTTTGATAAAGGGTGTCTTATACCCTTTATCACCAGACAGATTGGATATACAAGCCCAGCTTTACTCATAGGGATATAAAGACTGGCAATTTATACCTTTTCCTCAAATGAGTTCTACATTCAGCTATCAGGCATAGCACCCTGATCTTGCTTTGCCTGCCAGGCTTCAAAATCATCCAGATCCTGCTGTACCAGTTTGAGACAGACAGCCAGAATCAGTGCATCATCAGTGAATCCCAGAAAAGGAATAACATCCGGCAGCACGTCCAGCGGATTAAAGACGTACAGCAAAGCCGTGACGATAGCAGCAATGGTGAACCATGGGATTTCCCGATACTCCCCTCGCCAGTATGCCTTGACCAGCCGATACATCGACTTCACCACATTGAAGTACTGACGCAGCGAACCATTTTTCTGCACTTTCGCTTCGATGTCCTGCTCTTTCTCCAGTACTCGCTCAATGTCTTTATCGGTGACTTTCCTGGACGAATTTTCCAGTTTTACTTTTGCTTCCTGCTCACCGAACTTGCCCGCCATATGCAACACCTCTAACTTTATGTCTTCTTCAGTTAACTATGGCTGCGCGAGAACAAATTGTCACCACCTCAGCCATTTTCCAACAGCAATAAAAAAGGCCGGCAACAGATACCGGCCTTTTCACTCAGGCGAATGCACACCATAGGATTACAACTTACGTCCCAAGCGTTTTTCGACCTGTTTCTTTTCCCAGTCTGTGCTGAAGAAACTAAATACCTCGAAAGTATTCGCTGCCTGAATCGCCACCCCAATCCCCCAGCCCATTGCCGGCCA
The DNA here is from genome assembly GCF_054600795.1 of Photobacterium sp. R1. NCBI lineage: Bacteria > Pseudomonadati > Pseudomonadota > Gammaproteobacteria > Vibrionales > Vibrionaceae > Photobacterium > Photobacterium sp. R1. Next base: position 25,689 of record NZ_BAAHZP010000002.1, on the reverse strand, counting down.
CCAGGCCCAGATATAGTCAGGGTTTGTGACAAAATTAATGACAAATAAAACACCAATCACCAGGCAGTAGGTGATTAGGTGGGAATAAAAAGCTTTGATATCGCGCACATAAGACAATGCACGTTTTTCTTCTTCGGTCACAGCGTTGTCGTTGTTCATGTCAGGCTCCTGTTTCAGTTCATTAATATCAACTTCGAAAACAGCCGCGAATGACTTCAGGGTTTCTAAACCGGCATTTCCACCTCGCTCAATCCGCTGGATAGTCCGGACACTGACACCACTCAGTTGGGCTAACTGTTCCTGAGACCAACCTCGCTGTAATCTGAGCTTTCTGATAATCATTTTTCAAATTCCTTTTGCTGTTTCGTTGTCACTGTATCGTTTTTACGACCTGACAGGTGACGACATTCGCCCGACATGAACCTGACACTCTTTTTATTTCAATAAGTTAAAATCAAAAATTTATTGAAAGACGACAACATCAAAGTGAGCATTTGGCCGGGTCGCTGCCATACTGACCAGCTCATCCAGGATCACAATGTGTAAACCATTGGCTGTTTTGACCGACATACATTCCTGCCTTGCTGCATTGCGAAGCGTGTCTTCAGCCTCACCAATCACCACACCACCATTTTGCAGAATGAGTTTCACCGGCAACTTGTACAAACAGGCAATTTCAATGTAATCATATTGCTGGCAGGAAATCATGCACACTTCTCCTTCCGGGCACCGCTCACAGAATCGAAAGTCGATTCTCCCGGTCCGTTACTTTTTCACCCAATACATGCCTTCAGATTTCGGCCGTGACAGCTGAAAACCAAATTTTTCATACAGTGCAGGGACATCTGCCATCAAAGACACATAAGAACGGGGAAATGCTTCCCGGTCGAGATAGGCCATGATGTATTCCATGATCTGCCGACCCAGTCCTTTGCCCTGATGTTCAGGGTCGACTGCAACATCAACGATCTCAAAATTAATGGCACCGTCACCAATCACACGGCCCATCGCAATTGCTTGACCTTCATAAAGGATATGGATGCCGTACAAACTGTTCGGCAGCCCCTTCTCGGCCGCCTCATAGGAACGGGGAGACAAACCAGAAATTTCGCGTAAACGCAGAAAATCTTCCGGAGCGACAACTTGCTCAACCATCTGGTATCCCATTGATTCACTTTCCTTTTTATCATTTCAATCAGTGCAGGATTCTAACAAGCCAGAACAAATTAAACATCAGCGTAAAAAGGAAAATGTGAACACTCATGCGTATAAAAAAATCCGCACTTCAGTGCGGATTTTCAGAATAAAGCTCAGGCTTGTTCTTCCTGTAGCAGTTCCCCGGCAGGCTTTTCCCGGGTCAGCCACCAGCACAGTAAAGAAGCGAGGGTGACCATGACTACGCCCTGCCAGAACGTGGCCGTCAATTCTAAACCCAGTAAATAGGCCGACAGAAAAGTCGAAAACACCGGTACAAAATAAGACAGCGTCGCCAGCAGCACCATGTTTCCGCCAATAATCCCGATGTTCCATAATGCATATCCGCCTCCCATCGCCAGGCCTGCCAACAGCAGATCCCAGATGACGGGCAAGGTCCATTGCATTACGGGCTCCTGAGTGAACAGATATTTGACCCACAATGCCACCGCAGTTGCAGCAAAAAACCAGGTGATTGCATTTTTGCCGTTCGACATCCCGCGGGTAATATTGCAGTAAATCGCCCAGATAAAGGCCCCGCAGAGCGCCAACGAATAACTCACCGGATTACTCTGAACATTCGCCGTCAGCTGGCTGACTGATAAGCCACTATCGCCGGACACTGTCCAGGCCACCCCGAAAAAAGACAACATCAGTGATGGATACAGCAGCCAGCTGACCCGCCGACGGGACAACAGCACAGCGAACAAAACGGTCAGACAAGGCCAAAGGTAATTGATGAGTCCCATTTCGACCGCTTGTAATCTGTCATTTGCCATCCCTAAAGCCAGTGCCAGGCACATTTCATAGCTGACAAACAATGCTCCGCCAATCAACAAATAACGGGATGAGAACGAGGACAACTTTGGTAAACCAACAGTGAATATCAGGATGACTGTACTGACCGTGTAAATCATAGCTGCGCCGCCCACAGGACCGAGTTGTTCGGTCACACTGCGTATCAGCGCAACAACACTGCTGAAGAGAAAAATCGCGCCACAACCGGCTAAGGTAAAATGATTCTTGCCAGACACTGCTCAACCCTGAATTTTTATATCTTGAATGAAAGGATCAACAGTGCCTGATCTTCACGCGCATCACAAGATCAGGATTCAACATTCATACTCAGGGGTATATTTCAGAAGTGCCATATCCTTACTCAGCTTTTGTGCGTCCTGTAGTGCCAATTTTTGTTTGGTTTTGACGCCTTCAAAAGCACGCTTTTCCTGCGTGCCGATAAAAGGCATGACCAGCAGGTGGTATTCGTTAATCAAAGCGGCTTCCACTAAAGCTGCACCTAAAGCTGGACTGTCGAATAACACGACAGTCCCGGACACCCCATTCAGGAACTGACTCACCTGGTCTATGCCCTCACCACAGATCACTTCTGTATTGTGCCAGGCATAAGTTAACGGCTGAGAAGAAACGACATACTTCGGAATCGACTGTAACTCCAGAGCCAGGTACTGCATATACTTGGGTAAATCTGACTTTGTGACTGCTTCCGGCCAATAAGGCGTCAGCAAATCATACGTTGCCCGCTCCAGTAAAAACGCGTCAGCAGAGAGAAGAACTTCCAATGCATACTCATAACGCGACTGGTCTGCCACCCGATCCTCGGGATGGCAGTAACCATTTAAAGACATATTCAAAGAATAAATCAGATGAGCCATGGGAACCTCCTGTTGTCATGACGACCACGGAGGATCTCTCCGCGCGACTGTGATACCAGTATTTGCAGAGAGTGTTACTTTTGCCAGTTTATCGGTCAGAAAAGAGAGATAAAAAGGCTAAGCTTTTCCTGATAAATCAATCACTATTGTTCTGCACGTGCCAGCAGGACGCCCATAGAAACAAACAAAGAACCAAAAATACGATTCAGCGATTTCATGGTTGCCGGGCTGGTCAGATAAGGTTTTGCGACACTCGCCATGAAGGCGTAACCCAGCATGACGCAGGTATCAACCAACACGACCGTCACACCCAGAACCAGATATTGCATCGCCATTGCCTGTTGCGGGTCAATAAACTGAGGCAGAAATGCCGCCAGGAAAATGATCGACTTCGGATTCATCATATTGACGATATAACACTGGCGGATCAGCGCTTTCGTGTTGACAACAGTTTCTGTTTCACTGACCGTCTCTCGCTTCGCCAGCAGAATTTTTGTGACACCGATATAGATCAGATACGCAGCACCCACATATTTAATGACCGTAAATGCCGTCGCAGAGGACGCCAGCAAAGCTCCCAATCCAAAAGATACAATCAGCAAATGAGATATCAGCGCCAGTTGCAACCCGACAATCCCTTTGATTGCAGTTTTAAACCCGGCATTCAGAGAGTTACTGATCGATGCCACTGTCCCAGCCCCGGGCGCCAGACTAAACACAACACAAGCAGCAAAAAAGGTGAACCAAAGAGAGAGCGCCATACGAAATCCTTATACGACAAGGTTGAAAACAGAGGCGTATCAATACCGCATCCCTGTCATCTGCGCAAGCATCACACTGTCCTGAGGTGGTCAAACTGAAATGAGAAGAGGAAATGGATCAATCGGACTCCCCCTGTAAAGGCTCTTCGGCATATGCCGATGCGAAACCGTTTCTATGGAATTACCCAATATGGAAGTACCAAAAAGTGATTCCCGAGAGTGATGATGGCTTTCCAGCACATCATCACTACCGGTGTCATTTTCCTTGCTGAAGCGTAAAGTAACTGTTCATTAAGTTCCTGTAATCAGGAATATGATTGGAAAACAGCGTTCCCAGTCCTTCAATGTCATTTCGCCAGTCACGGTGTAATTCACAGGCCGCGCCAAACCAGGTCATCATCTGAGCCCCCGCCGCCGACATCCGATCCCACGCGGCATCACGAGTCATCGCGTTAAAGGTGCCGGAAGCATCGGCAATCACGAAAACTTCATATCCGGCTTCAATCGCAGACAGCACCGGAAACGCGACGCAGACTTCCGTCACCACACCCGCCACAATCAGCTGCTTTTTCCCGGTCGCTTTCACGGCCGCAACAAAATCGTCATTATCCCATGCATTGATCTGCCCTGGTCTTGCTATATATGGGGCATCAGGAAACATTTCTTTCAGTTCAGGCACTAAAGGGCCGTTCGGACCTTGCTCAAAACTCGTTGTTAAAATTGTAGGTAATTTAAAATAAAGCGCCATATCGGCTAAAGCCAGGACGTTGTTTTTAAACTTATCCGGGTCTATATCTCTGACCAGGGATAAGAGTCCGGTTTGATGGTCCACCAGAAGCACTGCCACATTGTCTTTATCCAATCGAACATATGGGTTACTCATCAGAGCTCTCCTTAGATTTGATGCTGAATAGTCCTTTAAAAACAATAAGATTGAGAAAACATGTCCCGGACAATCAAACTCGAAGTCACCATTCTTTGTGTTATCCCCCAAAATATAGACTGTTTTTTAAAACCCGTTCAATAAAAAGAGGCGGCATCAATAACCTCAGACGATATCCGGAAAGCATAATGTTTAGATAGAGAATCTTCTTTTCTTTGAACTCTGACTGATCATCATTGAATTCAAAATTTCACCCTATTTATTAACAAAAATAAAACCAATTCACTTTCAGAATGAGGACTGACCAGTACGAATTCACGATTGACAACAAACCATCATTCTATATTTAGTCACTGGCTTATATTACAATCCGGCCAAAATCAGAAAACCTCTGTAAAAAACAGAGAAAACATTCAACAGACAGACATTCAAATGAAAAATACATGCCTTTTTATCGGATTAATGCTTTTCGCGCCACTCACCTTTTCTTCGACCCTGGAAGAAACCATTTCATCAATTGAACAACGGACGTCCGGTCAAATTGGTGTCTCTGTTTTAGATACCCAAAATAAACAAACCTGGGACTATAAGGGCAATGAACGCTTTCCAATGATGAGTACGTTCAAAACTCTGGCCTGTGCAAAAATGCTCTACGATGCTGAACAGGGTCATCTCGATAAGAGCACATCCGTAGCGGTCGATACAGATCAGCTCATCACCTGGTCCCCCGTCACGGAAAAGCTGGCTGGCAGCACAATCACCATCGAAAAAGCCTGTGAAGCCACCATGCTGACAAGCGATAACACAGCGGCTAATCTGGTTTTACAGCAGATCGGCGGCCCTCAGGGCGTGACAAAGTTTTTACGTGAAATTGGCGATAACACTACTCAGCTGGATCGAATTGAACCGCTGTTAAATCAGGCTGAAGCCGGTGATTTGCGTGATACAACCACGCCCAATGCGATGGTTAAGACTTTAAACACGCTTTTGTTTGGGACTGTACTGTCTGAACATTCAACAGCACAACTTCAACGCTGGATGCAAAACAATCAGGTTTCAGATCCGCTGCTCCGTTCTGTACTGCCCAAAGGCTGGTTCATTGCCGACCGCTCCGGCGCGGGTGGCCATGGCTCTCGCGGTATTACCGCAATTGTGTGGAACCCGACACGTGAGCCCGTTATCATCAGCATTTATCTGACACAATCATCGCTGGAAATGTCAGAACGGAATCAAGTGATTGCCGAAATCGGTCAAGGGATATTGAAAGCATACCGCATTCAATAATTTTAAAAAAATACAATCAATGATAAACAATAAAATATAAAAGGATAATCATGAGCTTTTTATTACTTTCAGTTTTACTTCTGCTCACCATTTTCTTGTCTTTCAGAAAATGGAAAAAAACAGCATCTGTTTTATCTTTTCTTTTAGCCGCAATCACTTTATTGATTGGCACAGGTATCATCCCTAAGTTCTTATTAGAAAATTTACAGGTGAAATATCAGGAAAAACCGCAGGTACACTGGGCATCTAAAAATGCGATTGTGTTATTAGGTGCAGGCACAGAAAAGATCGAAACTCTGACGTCTATTGAACCCACCTTTTTTGCATACAGCCGGATCAGTGAAACTGCCAGTCAATATAAAAGCTGTGAAGCAAGCCAGCAAATCTGTAACGTGATTATCAGTGGTGGTGATGCACAGAAAAACGGCCGCTCTGAAGCAGCGGTGTATCAGGATGCGCTTTTGAAACTGGGTGTACCGGCTGCTGACATTGTGGTGGAACCCGACAGCATGAATACCTGGAAAAATGCTGAATTTACCAGCCAGATTATCCGGATGAATCACTTTGACCATGTCGTTCTGGTTTCATCAGGTTTACACATGAGACGCAGCGAGCTGTATTTCAAACATTTTGGTGTTCTGGTCACGCCGGTGAGAGCTGATTATATGGCCGCCAGACCAACATGGATTCCCAACTGGTATAACTTCGTCATGACCGATTTTGCATTGCATGAATACATTGGTCATCTCAGATACGACTTTTATAACTTTATGGGATGGAATATTCAGCGGCAGAATCCGGGAGACGCCTGAATAAATCACCCTTAATATCCCCCCCTTCATCGCTTTAACAGTATGATTCTTCTGTGGTTCCAAGGTCATTCCCTCAGAGCCACAGAAAATACATGTAGCAACAATACATGTGACGACGCGACCTCAGGATATATTCATCGCTCTGGCATAACTCGAAGGTGAAAATTGGAAAGTGGCAAGAAGCATCATGACAAGCGTCAGGCTCAACATGAACCATGACGTCTGAAAGGTGCCGGTCCATTCAAACAATAAACTGACGAGATAAGGTGTCATGGCCGTGATGATAAAGCCAATCCCCTGTACAAAAGCGGTCAGTGCGCCAGCAAGTCTCGGCGCAGACAGGTGATCAAGCGCGACCGTCAAAGTCAGTGCAAAACAAGCGCCCAATCCGCAGCCAATCATTGCCACCCATACAACCAGCATCGCTTCAGGCATCAACATCATGCCACTCAGCCCCGCAAGCTGAATTCCGACAGCAAAGAACAACCAGAGTCGTCTGTCCAGTCGTCCGGAAGACAATGCCGGTGCCACCACTGCAGCAATCACCTGAAACACCGTCATGATACCAATCAGTTTGCCACTGTTTTCTGCATTCCAGCCCAGAGACTGAGCGAAAGTCGGTAACCAGGTAATCATGGATGCATAGACGCCATTCGCCAGCCCAAAGTAACTGGCAAGTAACCAGGCCCGACGATTTCCCCAAAAATTGACCGGAACACTTTTATCATGGGTCTCCAGGACTTCCCTGGGTTTTAACCACCATAACAGTGCTGCAATCAAGGCAGGGACAATCCAAACCCCCAACCCTGTTTGCCAGTTCTCAGAATAATGTGCAACTTGAGGACTCAATATGGCCACAAGGCCCCCACCAGCCATCAGCGAGGCGGAATAGCCGCCCATCGCCAACGGCACTGATTGCGGATACCAGCGTTTGACCACCCCGGGAGTGAGCGTCTGTACTATTGCGATCCCAATCCCCGCCAGCATTGCGGTGACGATCAGTCCGAAACCATCCGTCATCCAGAACCGACTGAAACTCGCTGTGGCGATGGTAAACAGTCCTGTCGATATCCAGACACTTTCACTCAGCCGACGTTCTACAAAAGGTAACAGTAACGGAAACAGTCCCATGCACAGCATCGGTAAAACCGTCAACATCGAAGCAGCCTGTACACCCAGTCCGGTGCCCATACGAATGTCATCCAGCAAAGGACCAATCGCAGTGATCGGCGGACGTAAATTGACCGCTAACCCAATGATGACCAGCATTGGCCAGAAAGCTCTGACCGCGAAAAAACGTTTGTTCAGTTCAGCCATGATGAATAGAAAAACACGCTTAAATTTGAAAGAAAAAAGCCGACGCACAGCGCCGACTTCACGATGAAAACCCGATCAGAAAGGTTTGTATGGTAAAAATTTGCCATCAAGCGTAATGACTGCTCGTGAGCCGCCTTCCGGGTCTTCAACCTTCTTGATATCCATCCGGAAGTTGATTGCACTGATGATGCCATCACCAAACTTCTCGTGGACCAATGCTTTGAGCGTGGTGCCATAGACCTGCATCATCTCGTAAAAGCGATAGATCGTCGGGTCCGACGGCATATTGTTTTCGACACTGCCTCGCATCGGAATCGCTTGCAGCAGTTCTATCGCCTGCTCATCCAGGCCGAGTCTGGCACCAACCATTTGCGCACTCTCTGCCGGCAATGGCTGCTGTCCGAGCAATGCCGCCGTGACGAAAACATCACTGAGGCCTGTACCTTCCGCGATTTGCTCAAAAGAGAGATTTTTCTTCGCTTTGGCTTCAATAATGCGATCGGTGAGTTCACGTCGGGCAGTATTCACAATTTGTGATTGGATCATTCTATTTTTCCTCATGTAGATGAATCAGTTACACCGCCATGGACAGCGATGCAGGGGTTGCACAAACGTCGGTATTGTCTTTCAAAGAAACGAAGGTGCTGGTCGCACCGTTCAGGGCATCAATCTGTCCTGATTCGATATCGTAGACCCAGCCGTGCAAAGCCAGGCGCCCTTCTCTTAAAGCCAGACGAACCGAGGGATGGGTTTTGATATTTTCAAGCTGAGCCAGCACGTTTTCCCGAACCATGGCTTCTGTACTGGCACGCGCATTACGGTACTCAGCCGCCTGATGAACAATTCGTGCTGAATCTGCGTTTCGCAGCCAGTCGCTGACTGCCGGCATATGATCCATACACTGACAGGTCGCAATCGCAGTCATAGCACCGCAATCTGAATGACCGCAGATCACTACATCCGAGACTTCAAGAGCAGTCACCGCGTACTCGATCGATGCAGACACGCCGCCGGGTTCTCTCCCGTAAGACGGTACGATGTTCCCCGCATTGCGGATAACAAACAGTCCACCGGGCTCACACTGAGTCACCAGTTCCGGCACAAACCGGCTGTCAGAACAGGAAATAAATAATGTTCGCGGATTTTGCTTCTCAGCCAGGTTCTTAAACAGTTCTGCGCGCTGAGGGAACGCTTCACGCCGGAACTTTAAAAAGCCTTCAATAATATCTTTCATTGCAAGCACCTCTGTCGTGTTGATGCCTGAATACTAAGTTCTCATTGAGATAAGTGGAAAGACTAGTTTATTATCATATCCATAATGAAAACTTATGAGAAAGCCATGCTCCTGAGACACATCAAATATTTCCTTGCCGTTGCGGAACACTGTAGCTTCACCCAGGCTGCTGCATCAATGTATGTATCCCAACCGGCTTTATCACAACAAATCAAGCAGCTGGAAGAGACTTTAGGGGTAACGCTGTTCGACCGTTCTGGCCGCAAAATAAAACTGACAGATGCAGGTGAAGTGTATGCACGTTATGCACGTCGTTCACTACAGGATCTTGAGGAAGGACTTCGGGCGATTCATGACGTTGGCGATCTGACCCGCGGTTCTCTGCGGCTTGCCATGACCCCCACCTTCTCAACGTACCTCATCGGGCCGTTGATCAAAGCCTTTCACGAACGATACCCACACATCACGCTCAGCGTAAATGAAATGCCACAGGAGCAAATGGAAGAAAAATTGCTTGCAGATCAGTTTGATGTCGGAATCGCTTTTGAAACCGTACAATCTGCAGAACTCGACTTCCAGCCATTGCTGGTGGAAACCCTGGCATTTGTGACAACTCAGGATCACCCGCTAGCCAGTGCACAAGAAATCAAGCTGAAATCGTTGAATGATCAGCCACTTGTGCTTCTGAATCGTGACTTTGCAACCCGTCTCCAGATAGACCGGTATTTCAGCCAGCACAAAGTACACCCCCGGGTGCAGATGGAAGCCAACTCGCTGAGTGCGGTGATCGAGATCGTCCGCCATACACAGCTCTCAACCCTGCTCCCTGCCAACATTGCCAAAAATAATGAGGAATTAAAGGCGATCGCTATCACGCCCTCACTCTTTCAGCGCACAGCCGTCCTGCTGCAGCGCAAAGGGGCCTATCAATCTGCAGCCACTCAGGCATTTATCCAGTTAGCACATCAGCATATTGAATTAAACGGACTGTCCTGAGCTGAAATCCGACCTGAATCCCCCTGACAATGCTTCAGCGTATCGGGGTGATCATCCTGCCTTTGTTCATGTTGTTCATGTTCGCTTAGATGTCGTTCACATAGAGGGAAAGTATTTGTCACTCTATTCATCAGACTTTAATCAGGTGTTTCCATCACATGTCATCAGTTCATCTTTAAAAATGCATACCTGTCCTTTTTAAATAGCCCTGTCAGATGGATTCAAACCGACATGAAAGTAGCCAGCAACAAACAGAACAGAACAGAACAGAACAGAACAGAACACACTATTTCAATCATTTCATAAGAAATAAAATTTAAATTCACAACTAACAAAACAATTAATTTATTTCGATCCAGCGATCAGCGCTATTACTTGAAAAATTTGTTTCATCATTAAAAATGATAGATTTAAAGATATATCAAGACCAAATCTCACCAAATCAACTGTAGAAAGATGAAGATTCTTAATTTTACAAGACAACCTTAATTATCCACCATTTATACGACCAATCTCACACATTAAGTTTTGGATATCATCCAGCAATGAACTAACTTCCATGTAACCCTGTTGGATATCCAGTCGTTTTCCTGTGGTCAAGGTAGAAGCAGATGTTTTATCAACATAAACATCAACTTAACATATTGCATTTAAAGGAAAATATGATGACAAACACAGTCCATACAATGCCAGAAACCCTTCTGAACCTCAGCAGCTCAGTGAATCTTTGGACAAGTAGCCTTAATAAGGCTGTTGTGAACTCTTCAAATACTGTCATGATTGATGAGAAAACAGTATTAAATAGTGACCTGGGTGGTTTAGGCGCTTTTCTTGGTATTTGGGAAGGTCTGAGTGCTCCAAGATCCATGAGTGACATCATCGGCAAAACAGATTTATACGGTAAATCTCAGGGACAATTTTCAAATAAAACGATTGAAACCAATAAGCCGGGTATAAATTTACTTGATGGCGTTTATACCATTGGTTTATTCATGCGCAAAAACGACATCACTTCACTGGTTGCTTCTGCTGTTTTGAATCAGTCCAATCCACTGAATTATCAGTCTACGTCTGTTTTTGTTCAAAATGCGACAACTCAAGTCATTAGCGTGAGATATCAAATCCCTGAAAATATTTCTCCAAGCTCTCGAATTGACTGGATCTACCTGCTTAAAGGTGATCAGCCAATCATGAACAATGCAAATTACTTGAAGTACGTCAAAGTTGGTTCCTCACCTGCCGGTGTTCTGAATATTCCAGTCGACGACATTGTATTGCAACCAGGCAGCTATATTGTTCAATACAACCCAGGCAACTTCCGTGACACTGTGGGTGCAGCCTATTCATTTATCATTGAATAATTAGCCCCTAGATTTGTTCAGCGGGCAAACTTGAATGTTTGCCCGCTTTTCAAACATATTAAGAGAAACAAGGAACTGAAATACGACACGCTTTAAGTCCTTTAAAGCACCTTCGCAACAGGTTAACCGCAATGCACTTTCTCAGCACTTTTTTAAATCATGTTAAAACGCACCGAGACTTTCCCATTCTGTTAATAACCGCATAATATTGTAAGAATCTTGCCAGGTTGCACAGGGGCTCACCAATTCCTTTTGCCCGGCTTCTACCGCTTTACGCACTTGACGGACCTGATAAAAGAACGCATCGCCTTGCGCGGTGACTGCAATGTCACGTTTTGAGGTTTCGTAGATTTCTACACTGAAGTGGTTCTCTGAAGCCGGAAGCCATGGATTCGATTCCATGGTGATACAGCCTTTACTGCCGAGAACCGTAAACTGGTGCTTCAAGCCATGATCTTCGGCGGTATGGACGTAGGCCGTGTTTTGTTCGCCGAAACTCATCAGTAAACTCGATTCGCAGATGTTATTGTCCGCGCCCCTTCTGCTCATTGCCTTGAGGGTACGATTCTCGAAAGCTTGTTCGCCCAACATGGTTTTCACAACCAGATACAGTAATGATACCGGGTAACAACCCAGGTTATACAACGCCCCTTTGCTCTCAGGATTGACGAACTGAGCAATCGATGCGATGTACGAAGTGTGAATCGAGCGCAGTTCACCAATCTCTCCGGATTCGAGTACCGCAACCAGCTCACGAATCAACGGATGATGCAGGTACATCAGTCCTTCTGCGAAAAACACCTGATGTTCTCGAACTGCTTGCAGCGCCAGTTCAGTTTTCTCCATATCAATAGAAAGCGACTTCTCACATAACACGGCTTTACCTTGCTGAGCGGCTTTAATGATAAAGTCATGATGAAGATGATTCGGCAAAGCAATGTAAATAATATCAACCTGCTCATCACTCAATAGCAAATCATAATCTGAAAATGTTTTCTCTACTGAATGCTGTTTGGCAAAGGCCTCTAAGTTAACCGCAGAGCGACCGGCCACTGCATATAATTCACTTTCGCTGTCACTTTTGATCGCTTCCGCCATCACGCCAGAGATAAAACTCGTTCCAAGAATCCCCCACTTCATAATGCCTGCTCTCCGTTTTTCTGTGTTTCAAAAGCCTGAACCAACTCGGTCATTTCCGATGCAATAAATGCGCGGGTATGGGGCATGCTGAAATGTGCTTCAATGGCATCACGATTCTCGTAACGCTCCCACAGGATCACACGTTGTGGCATGTTCTCATCGTACGTTGCGATCGCTTGCAAACAGCCCGTTTCACTCTGCATATCTAGGCAAAACTGCTCGATTGCTTGGATGACCGCCGGTCTGGGCTTCTCGGCATTCATTCTCAATTCAGCGGTGACAAAAATCGTTTGGCTCATGAGTACGCTCTTCGTGATTTATTCTTGATGTTCAACGCCAACTTTAATTAAACCTATCAGATTGATAAACTTGCCTGCAGTGAATTCTTTATCAACCTATAGTGTGCAATGGACAAACTGACCAGCATGAAGGTGTTCGCGTATGTTGTTGAACACGGAAACTTTCGCACCGCAGCACATCACTTCGATCTTTCCCCAACCATGATCGGCAAACATATCAGCTTCTTAGAACAAAGCCTGGGGACACAACTAATTCATCGCACCACCCGAAAACAGTCCCTTACCGAAGCGGGCAAGCTCTACTACCAAGAGTGCCATCGCATTATTGAAGACATTACCAATGCAGAAAACCTGATCCATACACTGGTGAATAGACCCCGAGGTACAGTGAAAGTGAACTGTCCGGTCACGTATGGAAAAAAGGTACTTGCCCCGATCGTAGCCGATTTTCTCGCTCAATATCCTGATATCAATGTGGAATTGATGCTCGACAATAACCTGATTGATCCATATCGATCCGATGCCGACGTGATTATCCGAATCGGTGAACTGGTAGACTCTTCGCTGGTTGCAAGAACATTAGGCGACTACCAGATGACCTATTGTGCCGCCCCTGCTTATCTTGAAAAGCATGGACGGATTCATTCGTTAGATGATCTCAGCCATCACAGCTGCCTGGGTTTTCAATACCATCAAGGTGAAAGCCAGCAGGTACTGGATCTGCCATCCAATACGTTTGCTCACAGCAGCACCCGACTCGCTTCAAACAATGGCGACGTATTGAAGTTCGCAGCAATTCAAGGCACCGGCGTACTGCTTCAACCAAAGATTTTGGTCGAGCCAGAAATCGAATCCGGACTGTTGGTAGAAATTCTCAAAAATGCGGTCCCTAAAGCCAAACCGATACATCTGCTGTACCGTTCAAAACACCTGTCTCTGAAAAACCGCACCTTTGTTGATTTTGTCCTTGGTGCAGCAAGTTCTGGAAGAGAAAAGAGGGATACAGTGGAAGATCCTGGAAAACTATAACCGCATCGTACCTGCCATTTTATCGGAATCTTTATGGGTCATTGTCTGCTGGTCAGGGCCCATAATCTCTGGGACACACATGACCCGATTACAGTGTCGGTGCAGACTCTAATCCTCTCGTGGGATACAGCATCTTAGTAACTTGTTCATTGCAATGCACTCTCACAGCATCTCATGTAGTAACTGTGACGGAGAATCTACACAAACACGCCCTAGTAGGATGAGTAAAAGTATCTTCAAACCTTAAATGTTACACGCGTATTAAGGGATCGCATCATAGCTATAACGCCCTGACTCAACGGTTATTCCTTTGAACTCCTTCCATTCCTTCAATTTTATTTCGTAGTATTCACTACCAACTTTTAAAGGTGTACCCATTGATACCAGTTCTTGATCTATGATTTTCACTACTCTGGAAGAAGAACAGATCTCTGCTTGTTGGTATAAGAAATCAAAGACATGAGTTTTAGTGTTGCTTTCTCCTAAATCTCTAACTCTTTTTTGGATCTTTTCATTAATAATTTCTTTGATAGAAAGTTTTTCATGTTCTTTCATTCGAGCACCAAAAATTATGCCGACTACTTGATTGAAATCATAATGAAATAGACGCTGATAATTACTGTACGTAGATTCGCCAGATATATGATTACTTGGTTGAGGTAATAGCAAACGAGCTTCTTTTTCATACGCCCAACATTCACTTTTTGTTAACAACTGATTTTGAGTTTTTGCATAAAAACCCATGCGCTCTTCTTCTGTTTCGAATTTATACCCAGTGTGATAAGCAGGCAGTAAACTAAAAGCATCAATAGCCTCAATCTCATTTTCGTACTCGATATCTTCCACTCTAAACTTGTTACCAATCAAATTTGTATGACCTTGGCTCACAGATAAACTATCTTTTAGCCTTTTGGGACATTGATATAGGTAGCCATTGATTGGTCGATAAATCAGGCAATAACCTGAGTGACTTGCAGCATAATGAGACCACATCAACATCTCATCATTACAGGTAGACAATGATACGGAGTACCCAGCACTAGGGGCATAAAGAGATAGCATGGCTTTGAATTGCTTTTGCGATTCATTAATTCGCTGTAAATCAGAAAGACTAACCTTGCTACTTTTGAAGATACCTTCAACCACTTTAACTGAGTGGGACTCATATTCCTCAATTAGCTTTTCGTAAGATATAGGGCATATACTATCAAAGTAATTTGCTGCCACATCTGCCCATGACTTATTCTGCCAAAGTGAATTAATTACACGTAGCCATGTAATTTTATTGTTCGCGGGGAACTCAAATTTTGACTGCATATCAATAGGATCATTTAATTCTTCACGGGATGCGAAGTACCACTCGTCATAAATGAGTCCCTTTTGAGATAAAAGCCCCGGAGACCGATATCTATATACGTACATAATTATCCTCTATTGAGCATATAACGCTAATCAGACGACTAAATGTCGATTTATTACCACTATGATGTCGCCTTTACTAATGTGATTCAATGTTAAATCAATATATTAGCTCTAACTTTGAGAGCTTAGGTAACTGTAAGTTTCCCATTCCATGCATACGCGGCTTAGGATAATTTGAGATAAGGCAAACTAACAATAACAGAATATGAAAGAGCTTTACTCTGAATGATAATAGGGCAAATATGAGCTAATGGAAGTTTGCCTTTCCTTAAAAGTGATCAATCTATTGTGAACGATCAATTTTTATTGTTTGCCGACAACTGTGCTAGATAAAAAAGTCAGTAAAAGCCCCAAACTCTAGTACAATGATAGCTAACAGAATACTTAAAATTAAACAAAGTTTTAGTACTGACAATTTAGCCAACACCTTTACTAATCCTAATGTCATAAATCCTCTCAATGTCATTCAATTCAACATGACGTCAAATTTACCCAACTTGAGATGGCTATTCAGGGAAAGCAATGCAGAAAAAAAAACTCTACTTTTCCCTCGTATCACATCGTCTTCAGGTATCCTTTCTCAAATGCAGCCTTTCGATTCTTATACCAAGTAGCATTGCTTACATTTTTCTTAGCGGTTTCAAAATTCCATGATGTCACTACAGCTACAACCTCAAGAAATGCATTACCCTCACTAAGCTTCACTGCCATGTCTTTTTTATTAGGTAAACCACCGATAACCCCAAAACACCAAGATTTATGTAAACTTTCAGTTACCCTTCCAGACGTAGCCGAGACACTTGGCTCATAGTGTTCCAACATCCCTTCTAAATCGGCATCTAATTCTGATAAGTAATCTACAGCATTAATGTCGTCATAAACAAAATATCCATCATGTGCAGGTTCATTAGACTCTTTGAACCCAAGCTTATGCGAACTGACATTTAAATGCCGATAGGAAATGCTGTTTAAACGCTGTATCTTTGTTTTTAGCTTCTCAATATCCTTGCGAATATCTTTAATCTTGTCCCTGCACTCTCTATAGTTGTTACTGCTTTTGTCTTTTAGCTTAAAGTCTATTTGTCCATAATCATCAGTTGGCAAGACTCCTTCATCGTCAAGCTGGTATTCGATGTTGGTGACAAAATGTTCAAGGTTGCTTCCAACTAATCCAGTAACTCTCGATATCTCTGCTATTTGATACTCACTAAGCCTATTTTTGAATTTAGGCTGTTTATTATCTTCTCTGCTCGTCATATAAGTGTCTCTCCCTAGAAGTATTTACGACTAGGCGCTATCTAGCACCTTAAACCATCATATAAGGGGGCAGGTCTTGCCTTTTGCTCGCCTTTAGTAAGTACAATACATGGATTAGAGAAAATGAGTCAAATTATGGTTTATAAGTTTGGGGGGCATAAATGAGTAATCATGGCAGCTCAAATTATGCTTACCATGATGTTAGATCATGTTTGAATCAGGACAGATGTACAGTTTAAGGCATGCTTCAGTCAGATGAAAATGACTGCGCAGACTCTAACCTTCACGTGCGATACAGCACCTTGATGATGTGAAAACAAAAATAACAAAAACCTTTATTTTCATAACTTTAAATGAAAAACAAAACTTCTTTATACCCCAAAAATACCCAGTTCACCCCCTGTTTTGCCCCAAAATTGCCCCATAAATGGCCCAACATAATGAGCACATTTCTTCCCTAAAATACTTCTAGTCTTGTCTGTAACTTCCCAACCTTCAAAAGGCTTCACCCATTCAAGTTTTCACCACCTGGTATAGATGGTCTCCCAGACCGAACTTGAACCTGTACAACACGAACATCAAGGGATTTAAAATCCGGTGGAAAGTTTTTTGAATCATAATGATATGAGAATATTAACTCTATTATCTCCCATTATCATTCAATGACTTGCACTAGAAATGTTTCCAATATTATGAAGAAATTCACATTCAAAAAGTAATATCCCAGCTCGTCTGACTGACAGCAACAATTTCCTTACTATGATGATATTAAAGCATAGATCCTATTTTTACTTTGTTAACTACTCACTCTGGATAATTGAAAAATGTACATATTAGTTCGAGTATGGCTATGAATAGAGTTTAAGAAGCTGTATTACATCAATTTTTCTAATTTAAATTTATTCAAAAAACGAAAAGTATCTTAACAGTACGAGTATGATATAAAACCAGTTGAATATCTGAGACGATAAATAATATAGAGGGGGTTAATTGATATATAATTAACAGTAATGTCTGACACCAAAATTCCAAAGGAATTCGACATGCCTCTCAAAAATCATTCTCTCTTCTCACAGTTACTTCAAATCCAAGTAGATAATAGAGACGCTACTGCTCGATCTATTTATCATGAAACTAAAGATGAAGAAGTAAAACGAGCAATTGCTGTTGCATGTGTGTTGGAACTCATAAAAAGTGAGGTAGCAAATTCTGAGATATCGAACTTGGAATATTTTATAGAAAAATTATCACATTTTACAGATTTAATTCAAAAATCACTTGAGATAAATAAATAACACACATTGACATTTTTAGGCATGTTAAAAAGTTAATTAAATATAAAAGAGTCTGATTTGAAATGGTCAAAATCAGACTCTTATATAATCGCTTAAAAAGCAATGCCATACTAAGTCACTGATTATCTTCTTTTTCTTTGCTTTCTGATAAGGGCTCAACAACCACCTCTTCCTTTTTCATATCGACAACTTTTTTGTGATCTGAATTATTCTTATCAGAATCCACATCAACATTATCGTATTTGTGTGAGAAAATATTCTTAATCCAGTCAAACATAACAACACCTTCTGATTGAAAAACATTTATGATTAGCACGGGTGATTCAATCATACGCCTTAATAGTATAGGCTTTTAACAATAGACAAGTGAGGAAATCCATTAAATAATTCATATTATCAGGTAGCAAACAAACCTGTTTCATAATAAAATAAAATTTACCTCCTCTCTTGAAAATTCATCAAATACATACCAGACTTTGAATATAAAACCACCTGAAAAATATTAAGAATAAAAACAAAAGATTACGAATAATTTTGTTCTTAATAAAATTTCATTACTTTTTGACTTAAGATAAGCATGAAAAACTATGTCATTGAATTTAAAAGGCTTTTTAAGTTAACCGAGATGTCATGGAGTATTTCACTTCTATTGATCATTGTCTTAATAGTAAGCCTCTATCAAGCATTTTACACGGTTCCTAGTGATTCAGTGGCTATTGTACAGCGCTTCGGAAAATTGCATTTACAAATACAGCCTGGATTACATTTCAAACTACCGTACGGTATTGATGTAGCAACAATTGTTCCCGTTAAACGTCAACTAAAACAAGAGTTTGGTTTTATTACACTTGGAGCAAACGATCCTTACCAGACTCCATCTGAGCATGACCGTGAGTTAGAAACTCAGATGGTAACTGGAGATTTAAATACAGCATTAGTCGAGTGGGTGATTCAGTACCGCATAGACAATCCAGTTAAATTTTTATTCGAAGTCCGTGCGCCTGCTGATACCTTGCGTGATGTCTCAGAATCTGTCATGCGCGAGGTTGTTGGCGATCGAACTGTTGATGAAGTTATCACGATTGGTCGGCAAGAAATCGAATCTGAAGCGCTCGTTAAAATGCAGGAGCTTGCTACTAAATATGCTATGGGAATCAACATAGACCAGGTTCAACTGAAAAATATAAACCCTCCTAAACCTGTTCAGGAATCATTTAATGAAGTAAATCAGGCACAGCAAGAAAAAGAAAAACTTATCAATGAAGCGCATCGCGATTACAACAGAGTTATTCCGTTGGCAGAAGGCGAGAAAGATCAAAGGATTCGTGAGGCTGATGGATACCGAATTAAAAGAATTAATGAAGCCGAAGGCGATTCAGCTCGATTTAATGCTCTATTGACTCAATATATAACTGCCCAAGAAGTCACTCGTTGGCGGATATATCTTGAAACAATACAAGTTGTTATGCCCAAGATTCGTTCAAAGATCATCATTGATGAAAAAACTCACAATATTCTTCCTTTTTTGGATCTTAAAGCTGAGGCACCACAGCAAGGCGTGAATCCATGAAAAAAACCATCTCTGTAACTATCATACTGATGATAATAGTATTTTTTATAAATTCTACGCTCTACGTTGTAAACGAAGTCGAACAAGTGATCATTACTCAGTTCGGTAAACCTGTCGGCCAACCGATTACAGATGCAGGACTTAACATTAAAATACCATTTATCCAGCAGGTCAATAAGATAGATAAGCGAGTATTAGAATGGGATGGTAATCCTTCCGATATGCCAACCAAAGATAAACTTTACATTTCGGTCGACTTGTTTGCACGTTGGAGAATTACAGAACCTTTACAATATTTCCTTCGTCTCCGTGACGAGCGCAGCGCTCAATCTCGTTTAGATGATATACTCGGCAGTGAAACCCGTAACGCAGTAGCGAAGCATGAGCTAATCGAAATTATTCGTACGACAAAAGATCGCCAACCTTTGCGAGACTCATTATTGAACGAAACTGTAGATGGCTCAACTATGGGTAATCTTGTTCCCATTCAAAAAGGGCGTCAAATCGTAGAAGATGAAATATTTACTGCCGCTGCTGACAAAGTTCGCGTGTTTGGAATTGAATTATTAGATATACGATTTAAACGCATTAATTATAACGAAAGTGTCAGACCAAAAATTTATGAACGCATGATCAGTGAACGTCGGCAGATTGCTGAACGTTTTTTATCAGAAGGACACGGTGAAGCTGCCAGAATCCGAGGTAATCGGGTACGTGATTTAAATAAAATCCAATCCGAAGCTTATCGACAGGTTGAAGAGATTCGAGGTTTAGCTGATGCCAAAGCAGCAGAAATATATGCCAGAGCATATAATCAAAGCCTTGAGGCTGTAAGTCTTTATGAATTCACTCGAACTTTACAAGCCTACCAATCAATACTCACTGAAAATACTACATTAATATTATCTACAGAAAGTGACTTATTTAAATTCCTCAAGGAGATAAGCCCATTACCTGATGATCAAAGTATGACGCTAAGTCCATGAACAAAAGTGATTTCAAGTCACATCAGCGTGGCCATCCTACCCAGTTACCAAAGGAATATCTTGACTGGATAACCCAACCAATTACACGATTTATTAGAATTGAAGCCGCAGCTGGCGCATTTTTGCTATTCTTTACCATTGCCGCATTAGCTCTTGCTAACTCTCCTTGGGCAGATAAATTTTTATTTTTTTGGCAAATACCAGTCGGGATATCGTTCGGCACGGTTGAATTTACACGCTCAATTCAGGCGTGGATCAACGATGCTTTGATGACATTTTTCTTCTTTCTAGTCTCACTTGAGCTAAAACGTGAAATTGTCTTAGGTGAATTAAAAAAACCACGCTTAGCCATGCTTTCTATAGCGGGTGCTATTGGTGGGATGCTGGTTCCTGCATTAATCTATATGGCTTTTCAGCATGGTCAACCTGGACAACATGGTTGGGGAATCGTGATGGCAACAGACACCGCATTTGTCATCGCCTCTCTTACAATTCTCGGTCCTCGTCTTCCAAAAAGTTTGCGGATATTCATGCTTTCTTTAGCCATCATTGATGATATAGGTGCAATTCTTGTTGTTGCTTTTGGATATGGGGATAACATTAATTTTTATTACATTTTACTAGCAATGCTCGGCTTTTTATTTGTGAAATCTATGGCAATTCTTGGCATAAGAAGTCTCATCGTATATTTAATCGTTGGTAGTTTAATTTGGTTTTTAATTGACATGTCGGGAATTCATCCAACAGTAACCGGTGTTATCTTGGGTCTAATAACACCTACTAGTCGATGGGTTAATGAAGAAAGATTGTTAACAATAATGGAATGTGTCGTTCCCTCACCTTCATCAAGCCAACATGGTTCATTTAATATAGATCGCCAAGCTTTAAAAACCGCTGAAGCTGCTGCACGAGAAGCACTTTCACCACTAGAACGTTTGGAAACAATTCTCCACCCATGGATAGGTTTTGTTGTCATGCCTTTGTTTGCATTTGCTAATGCCGGAGTATCAATTTCATTTTCAGAATTTTCTAGTTCATTATATTTTGCAATCTTTATTGGACTCGTTGTTGGGAAACCTATCGGTATTATATTATTCATCTGGTTAGCAACACTATTCAAAATAGCTGTCCGACCACCAGACCTATCCTGGCATTATCTTATCGGGGGAAGTCTTCTTGCTGGAATAGGTTTTACTATGTCGTTGTTTATTTCTCATTTAGCCTTAGATTCAACATTAATAAGTGTTGCAAAAGCTGCTATTTTTTCTGCCTCTTTGTTTTCAGCATTTAATGGAATTTTATTTCTATCATGGCTATTATATCGAGATGCCCAACTTATAAATATGTCAAAAAATATGCAATAATTCTCACCCATTAAAAATAAACAACTCAACAATAAGCATCTTATTGAGTATCTTTAATGACGAATCAACTTACCACTCAAATCTTCTAAATGCGTTTGGAAAATCATTTTAACAGCTCTAAAATTTACAGTATGGAGGTGTGAAAATGATTCATGAAAATGTTCCGCCGATTGACAGTGGAGAGCCTGAACACAGCGCAGGTATCCGAGTAGGCAAAGATTTACTTGAAGCAACCAAAATTTTTACTGAAGAATCGCCGGCGACAAGTTGGTACTATGTCATTTCTACTTTTTTGTTCATGATCGCGACTTTAACAATCGCAGGGATAGTGGAATTTTGGCCGATTCGTTTGATTTTTTCTGTCTTAGGTGCATTATTGATTGTTCGCTCCTTCATTACATTTCATGATTATTTACATGGAGCAATTCTTCGTCATTCACGAGTCGCCTTCTGGCTGTTTTATACATTCGGTGCTTTAGTTTTAACACCACCTCGTTCTTGGCTTCAAAGCCATAACTATCATCATGGACATGTCGGACAGATCTCAACAATCGTGGCAGGGACATTTCCAGTTATATCCACGAAAATGTGGATGGAATCATCGCGATGGCAGCGTCTAGTCTATAGAATACAACGACATCCGTTGGTTGTACTGTTTAGCTACCCTATTGTATTTCTGATAAATATTACACTCATTCCTCTTCTGAAAAATCCGATACAACACTTCGACTCCCTTATCGCGCTCATTGTTCACTTTGGATTGATCACACTGCTATGGTTATCTGGTGGATTCGATCTGGCTTTTTTCGTCATTTTACTTCCAATGACAATTGCTTCTACGCTTGGATGCTATTTGTTTTTTGCCCAACACAGTTTTCGGCGAATGCAAATAGTTTCACCTGAATCTTGGAACTACTATCGTGCAGCTTTAGAATCATCAAGTTATATGCGAATGAATCGAATCATGCAGTGGTTTACAGGAAACATTGGCTACCATCACATTCATCACCTCAATGTTCGGATTCCATTTTATAGATTGCCTGAAGTTATGGATAAAGTTCCTGAGTTACAAGCACCTGTTACAACAACTCTGTCTCCTTCCGACATCATTAATTGTTTCCGTTCAGCTTTATGGGACGAAGAAAAACAAAGAATGGTCTCTTACAAAGAGGCTCGTAAAAATGAACAGACGAATAATAATTGATATTTAACTTTGTCTTTCCGATTAGCATTTAATAAACTTTATAATCATTCTCTGATTACCCAAATGGCCCAGACATCTGTTTTAATCACCATCACTTATTCATTAGCAAGTTTGTGGATGGCTACTGTTTTCACTTGATTGACTACCGAACTATCAATTGCCCATGACTCAGGAACTTATCGCCAACATGCTTGGTGTCCGTAGGGAAAGTGTTACCAAAGCTGCTATTTCCCCTTTTGATCAGCAGAAATACGCAGCTGCAACCCTGACTCACTGAGTGACCATTCCACCATCTTATTTCGCCAGGTTCCGTCTTCCACATCGCCGAACCCCTTCAACGTCAAATGGCCTTCAGCAACCAGGTTCATCAGTGAACTGCGCGCTGGCATCGTAATATCCAGCACATCACTCCCCGAACGCACCTGCTTTGCTCTGGCCATGACGGCTGCCTTGGCCTCTTCATAATTGGGGTATTTGAAAACGATCTTGAACTCTGGATCGCCGGTCCCGGTAGAAACCTCTTCCGTGTCCCCGGTTTCAACATCATGGTAAGTCGCAACCACCCGGCGAACATCATTACGACTGCTGAACCGGCATTGCCAGGTTGTCACCTCGTGAGGCTCAATCGTGATATCAGTCATTTTCTTTCCGGATGCAGATTTCCCTTCACCTTCGTTCAAAAACAGCCAGTAACCGTTGGCAGGCTTACTGACTGCGCCATAGCGTTTGGCCAGCCGGGTCACCAGGTTCATGTCACTTTCGGCCACTTGATCAATATGAGTAATTCGGATGCTTTCCAGAGAGGCGCTGACTCTCGGGATCAAGCCGTGCTCTCCAGCAACGGTTTTCAGAACATCACCCAGCCTGACATCATCCCAGCTACGGGTTTTCTGAGTCTGCAATGAGCCCGGTTGCTTTCGGTTATCCATCGGGGCGGCATTCGCCACAATCTGAACCCGCCGAGGCGGGCCACTGGTTGTAACCTCATCCACCACGAATCGCCCTTTATTCACCAGCTCACCATTGAACCCCAACCCTAACTGAAGCACAGCTCCCTTTGTCGGGGTCGGCGCCGAACTGGGCCAGCTGAGGTCTAACGCCAGCCGGTCTGATTCATTGCCTGCATTATCGGTCAGCGTCAGGCTGATCAGATTCCGCTGAATCACAGCCGTAATATCATGCCCGTCTGCAGACAGGGAAAAATCCGGACGAAAATCTAATCCCATAAACTGACCGCCTCTTCGCTGACTGGCACAGCCAGGTCAGGCAGCTTAATTTCTATTCCGCTGGGTAACAGCGGTCCAAAATCAGCAAGGCCGGGGTTCATGGCCAGCACGGCTTCAACCGCATTCTCCCGGCCATAATGACGCCAGCAGATATCATCCAGCATGTCCCCGTCACGGGTTCTGTAGGTTGTTGCCATAAAACGCCAGCTCCACTGTAAACGACTGAGCGCGGGGCAGTCCGCCACTCACGAACTTGGTATTTGACTCGCTGAGATCAGTCATGACCCAGTAGCCCAGAATATCCCCCAGACCACTCACCAGCAGATGAGGCTTCTGCTCATCCCCCAACCTGGCCAGCTTGTCTATCTGCCGGGTACCGACCTCCCTAAACAACGTCGCAATCTGGCCGTTCAGGGAGATTTTATTGGCCGCTTTCCCGGTGAACTGCAGCAAATCTGACTGACCAATCCGGGACTGAGACTGCCAACGCCACTGCCAGGTTCTGACCAGCTCGTTATATGCTGCAGCATCGATGTTGAACTTAAATCCGCCATAAGACAGCATCACGTGAGCCATTATCCTGCCTCCGGTAAATCATACAGCGCGCTGTTCTGGTATCCGCCCAGCTTGGCATGAACAGCCCGGCCAATGTCTTCCGAACTCTGTCCCGGCGCCGCATAGACCTTGATTTCACCTACACTTTGGTGAACAGTGGCCCCTTTACTCGCCGGATAAGAGTTATTGACTGCCGCCATTGCCCTGCTGGGTGCCATTTCAGCCTGCACCTGATGAGAGGTCTTCACTTTCATTTCCGGGGCATCACTGTCCCAAAACTTGATTGAATCCATCCATCCGCTGACCGTATCCCAGACGGCACTGATTCTGGCTATGCCTGCATCGAAAATACCAGTGACCCCGCCCCAAAGGTCAGAGAAGAACCCAGTGATAGGCTCCCAGTGATTGATGATTAAACCGATAGGAGACCAGTCAAAAGCAGTCTTAATGGCATTTGAGACTGCAGGGAACTCGGTTTGAAACCAGCTCAGTTTTTCACTGAACCACGCCGTCACGGCATCCCAGTTTTGATACAGCTCAATCCCAACAAAAATCAGAGCTGACACAGCTGCGACTACGGCCCCAATCGGATTGGCAGCCATCACCGCGTTGAGACCGGCCATGCTGATCTTCATCGCACCCAATGCCCTGACCGCTGTGAACAGGGTTTGCCCCAAACCAACCAGACCCACTACCAGCTTGCCTGCCAGTAAAGACGCAACGGCCAGCCCGACGGTTTCCCAACCCCCAAAAATCTGGACAACGCGATTCACCGCAGCCCCCACATTCCAGATGGCCACAGCAAAGTCTTTTGCGCCATACACCAG